>NZ_JBWYJB010000001.1:0-790801 GCF_056784015.1 Acinetobacter sp. ANC_7655
AGATGCATTGAAAGGTACAGCACAAGGCTTGGTTGATGCATTACCTGCATCAGCAGCTAAAGATGATCTAGATGCTCGTTTAGATGCTCTAGATACAGTTGTACCAGCAGTGAACGATACAGATAGCAATGGTATTGCTGATGATGTTGATGCTGCGATTGCAGCAGCAACACAAGCGGTTCAAACTGCAGAAGCTAAGCATGATGAATTGGTAGAGGCAATTGCTGCTAAAAATGGTGTAATCAGTCCAGCAACGCAAGCTGAATTACAAGCGATCAAAGATCAATTGGATGCGTTGAAAGGTACAGCACAAGGCTTGGTTGATGCATTACCTGCATCAGCAGCTAAAGATGATCTAGATGCTCGTTTAGATGCTCTGGATACAGCAGTACCGGCAGTGAACGATTTAGATAACAATGGTATTGTCGATGATCTTCAAGAAATAGTACTTCCAGCGGATAACTCAGTTAATTTCATTCCTGAAGTGATTAACCCGACTACTAAATTACCTTCAGCAGAACAACAACTTGAAGATAAAACTGCATTTGCTGTAGCAAGTGTTGGCTTGGGTGCAGTGCTCGAAGCTAATGTTTTAACAGAAGTTCTTCAAAATTCATTAACAGTAGATGTTGCTGATGGGACAGTTCGCAACTTAACATTGAAATCACAATCAGGTGGTGTTTCGATCGTCTCGATGTACGATCTTAAAATTTATCAATTTGATGAAGAAACTGGTCAATACAAAGAGTACATGACTGAGAAACAATGGTTGAAAGCTTATTTACTGGCTGGTGTTTCTGAAGAATTGAACGTGAGCCTTCCTGAAGGTAAATATATTGTATTCTTAACACCTTCTGTTGGGGTAACAGTATTAAGTGGTTATACATTGAAGGTATTGAATGACATTATTCTGGATTATAATGAAGTTGTGTCAGTCGATGGCGAAGCAACTGGTAATGTAATCACAGATGCAGATGCTGTTGATGGTCAGGATGTACTGCCAACTGGTACGATTGTAGAGTCAGTTATGGCTGGTTCTAATGCAGCAATTACGTTGAATAGTAATTCTGAAACCGCGATCGAAGGTAAATTTGGTACGTTATTTATTAATCAAGACGGAAGCTATCGTTACGAGATTAATGAAGACTTTAAAGGCCCATTCGGGCAAGTAGATGAGTTTACCTATTACGTTAAAACAGAACTAGGTAATACAGCTTCTGCGAAGCTTAATATATCGATTGATAATAAAGTTGTTGAGGTAAAACAATCAGAAATCAACGACACTGTTATCATCAATCCACTTCCTGAGATTAAAGATATCACTGGTGAAGTGCCTAAATTAACAAATGTCAAAGTTCTAGATGTAAGTTTGTTAGATCCAGTTATTAAAGCTGGTGCAGTTGATTTATCTTCGTTCATGAATTTCACAGTGAATGAAAATAATGTTCGTGAAATGACTTTCCAAGGCGATGGCGGCGGTGTAAGTTTAACTTCATACTCGTTATTTATTTATAAATTCAACGCTGATACCAATGAATATGTCCAAGTTCACAGCATAAATAACTGGTACACAGTAATTTTAGGTGGTAAATCTGATGAAGTTACACTTAAATTTACAGAGGGTGACTATTATGCAGTGACTGTTCCAACAGGACTTAATGTGCTTGGTGGATCTGGTCTATATGTAAATAAAGACACACTTTATGATTATTCGACTGTTAAAACAGACAATGATTTTGTCGGTCAAACCTCAGGTCAGATTGAATTATCTAATGGTTCAGAAATCATTATTGCTGGTAATACTCAACTTGTTGAAGAATCAGAACTTCAAGGTGTCTATGGTAAATTAATTCTCAATAAGGATGGAACTTACCAATACTTCGTAAATAAACCTAGTGAAGGCACAAGCTTACCATATGGTGAAATCGAGACATTTACTTATGTCATTAAAGATCAGAATGGAAATAGTTCACTAGAAACGTTAACGATTAAAATTGATTTAGCTGTTGCGCAAGATGATTTTGAAGAATCTGAAATTGTAATGCAAAATAAATCAGAAACTATTGTGAATGATACAATTTTAGATATTGGTCTGGCTCAACGCACTATCGATGCTAAATTTGCAATAGCTGAAAACTCAGTCAGTACAGTTGCAATTTCTTTTGAAAGTACTCTATCTCTAACTTCATCACGAAGTATTAGTTACACAGTGAAAAATGCAGATGGCACAGTAGTTAAGACTGGTGAGTTAAATGCTGTTACTGGAAAAGTATTACAGTTAAATGATCTTCCCGCTGGTGTATATACTGTACAAGCTAATCTTGTTAATCCTGGCCTTGCTTATTTCGAGGACTCTACAATCACGTTTAATACAACTTACTTGAATGAATTTACTCCAGTTGCTTTAGATCCAGTTATTGGAAACGTTTCCAATAATGATGAAGGTTTAAATTCTATTAGTTCTTATACTATTAATGGATTAACGACGTCGACTTATAGTGGTAATCCTAGTGTAACTGTCGAAGGTAAATTTGGTACTCTTGTTTTCAATAATGATGGTAGCTATACGTATACACCATCAGGAAAAGGATTTGGTAAAGAAGAATTTAGCTATACTGTTTCGACAGTTGGTGGAACGACTTCAACAGCTACTTTAAGCTTTGATGTAAACAAATCATTTACAAGTTCGAAATTTAATGACGCATTCACTGGAAGTGATATCGCGGATAAATTAATCTTCAACTTACTTGATGAAGCCGATGCAACGGGTGGAAATGGTTTTGATACGTGGTCAGATTTCGAAGCAGGTGTCGATGTAATTGATGTATCTCAACTATTTGTTGATGCTAATACTTCAACTACATTCTCAACAGATTCGACTGATCAAGTTGCGGATATCTTAAGTAAATATATCACTGTTAAAGATTCTGTAATTTCAATCGATCGCGATGGTGAAGGTACACAATTTGAACCTACTCAATTGTTGAATATTGGTCCTCAAAATGCAGATCTGACGTTGGAGCAGTTACTTCAAAACGGTCAAATCATTTATTAATTCTTTAAAAATACGCATACTACGGTATGCGTTTTATCAAAAAAGGCGAAACAATGTTTCGCCTTTTTTATGTCAATTTAATCTTTTAATTCAGGAGGGAAACCATCTTCAGTCAAAACTTCAGCGATTTTTTCAAAGCTATATGTTGTACGAATATCTGCAATTTTGTTGGCAACATCTACATTGACGCTTGCATTAGGATCAAGTGACAATACAGATGCAGTGACACCTTTAGCACAACCCGAACAACTAATATTTTCAATAAATAATTTCATAATAACCTCTTGCGTTAGTTAACATCTATCACTGTCACGATTGAATATGTTCAATTTTATTCAGAATACTGCAGTTTGAAGTCGAATCATTAGAGCACATCTGACTCGCAGCCTTTAATTTTAAAATCATTGATTGCATCGAATGAATTTGTTCTGTCAAAAAGTGGATATGTTGATCTGTAATTTTTTTCACATCAGCACTTTTTCTGTCAGGATTTTTCCAAAGCTCAACTAAACTTTTGATTTGATCGATCGAAAAACCAAGATCTTTAGCATGTTTAATAAAACTTAAAGTCGAAAGGTCTTGCTCTGTGTAAACACGATAACCGCTAGCGCTTCTGATCGGAACAGAAATGAGATCGATTTTTTCGTAATATCGAATCATTTTAGCAGTTAAGCCTGAACGTCGTGCTAATTTGCCAATATTCATGATCTTTCCTTTGTTTAAGCGTCTAATTTAGTTTCAAAGTTTTGAGTCTTAAAGCATTCGCTAATACAAATATCGAAGAAAGTGCCATTCCGATCGCAGCTAAAACAGGTGAGAGCAGGATACCAGTCAATGGATAAAGGATACCTGCAGCAATCGGAATCAAACAAATATTGTATAGAAAAGCCCAGAACAGATTTTGATGAATATTTCTAATGGTCATTTCGCTTAATTTGATGGCTTTAGATAAGTTATTTAAATTTGATGACATTAAAATAAGGTCAGCCGTTTCAATGGCGACATCTGTACCTGAACCTATCGCAATACCGACTTGAGCTTGAGCAAGTGCTGGAGCATCATTAATCCCATCACCAACAAAAGCAACATTTCCATATCGCGTTTGAAGGGTCTCAACGATGTTTAACTTTTCATGTGGTTTGACCTGTGCATAAACTGCATTGATATTAAGTTGATTCGCCACATATTGCGCTGCATTTTGATGATCGCCAGTAATCAAAGCAATGTGCTTGTCGTTCTTTTTAAGTTGAGTCATTACCTCGTAGGTTTCAGGTCTTAATTGATCCGTGATTAAAATAATTGATGCAAGCTCACCATCGATGGAGACCGCGATGGGTGTTTGAGCTTCATCTAGTAATCTTTGATGGTGAGAGAGTGCATGAGAAAGCTTTGCATTTTCTCGAGTAATAAATTCTACAGATCCAATTTTAATATCCTGACCATTCAATTGTGCTTGAATGCCCAATCCTGAAATACTCTTAAACTCAGAAATTTCGATCATCTTTATATGATGATCGGATGCATATTGAACAATCGCTTTAGCAATTGGGTGCTCGGAATGATATTCAACGGATGCAACAGTTTGTAGAACCTGTTGATGTGTAAATGGTGCGAAAATCTCGATATGACTAATCGCAGGTTGCCCTATTGTTAATGTTCCAGTTTTATCAAATGCAAATGTTGAAATTTCTCGAAGTTTTTGAAGTGAAGTCGCATTTTTAAATAAAATTCCGTGTTCAGCAGCACGTCCCGTCGCAACCATTATCGACATCGGGGTTGCAAGTCCCATCGCACAAGGGCATGCAATAATCAAAACAGAAACGGCGTTAATCAAAGCA
Source organism: Acinetobacter sp. ANC_7655 (assembly GCF_056784015.1). Lineage (NCBI taxonomy): Bacteria > Pseudomonadati > Pseudomonadota > Gammaproteobacteria > Moraxellales > Moraxellaceae > Acinetobacter > Acinetobacter sp. ANC_7655. Next base: position 4,894 of record NZ_JBWYJB010000001.1, read on the forward strand.
TAGCTGAGATTAGGTTCAGGTCCAAGCACAAACCAAGCGATGAAAGTAATCATCGAAATCAAGAGGATAACTGGAACAAACCATAAGGTGATTTTATCGACTAAAGATTGTATGGGGAGCTTTTGTGTCTGAGCATTTTCAACCAACTGAATAATTGAAGATAAAATACTACTTTCAGCAGTATGCTTGGTTTCAATGACAAGAAATCCATTTTGATTGAGGGTTCCCCCAACAACTTCTGAACCCATCAATTTGTGGATTGGAAAAGATTCTCCACTGATCATTGACTCATCTACAAAGCCTTCACCTGAAATAACCACGCCATCTACAGGAATTTTTTCACCAGGCCGAACTTCAACCTGCATACCGATTGTAATTTTATCAATCGGTATATCTTTAGTCTGGAGGTCAGATACTCTAACTCGCGCTGTTTTAGGTTGTAAGCCAATCAGATGTTGAATCGCTGCAGAAGTTCGACCTTTAGCTCGTGCTTCTAGATATTTGCCTAACAAAATAAATGTAATAATGAGTGTTGCAGGCTCGTAATAGACATGTACTGACTGTTGTGGCAATAAACTTGGAAAGAACGTAGCAACAATAGAATATAAATAGGCAGCTCCTGATCCTAAACTCACTAAAGAATTCATGTCAGGATGTAAATTTATCAGTGACTTGATACCTTGTGTGAAAAAATGCCGTCCAGGTATAAAAATAACTAAAGTCGCAAGAATAAATTGGAATAACCAACTCTGATTCTGACTGATGTAAGTACCTATAAGATGATGAAATGAAGGCAAGAGGTGCGAGCCCATTTCAATGATAAATATAGGTAAACTGAGTACAAGTGCGATAATAAAATGCTTGAGAATTTTTTTTGATTCAAGTTCGCGATCTGGAAGTGCTGTGATCGCTTGCTGTTCAAGTACAGCTTCAAACCCTGATCTTACAATACGCTCAATAACTTGATCAACAGGAACTTGATAAAGTAGATCAATGCTTGCTGTCTCAGTCGCCAAACTTACTTGTGCTGCTAATACACCGGGTATTTTTAGTAAAGAACGTTCAACTCGGCTCACACAAGCAGCACAAGTCATGCCTAAAATTTTTAATTTTATTGTTGCCCATTTTTTAGTGTTAAAACCTGTTTTATTTACGGCTTGAATGATTTGTTGATCTTGTACATCTGTTGTTAACTCAATTTGTACTATTTCAGTGGCGAGGTTCACACTGGCATTTTGAATACCTTCGACTTTTTTTAATGAGTTTTCAACTCGGCTTACACAAGCAGCACAGGTCATTCCTTCAATTTTGATTTGAATAGATTTAGTTGAAGTAGATGACATACTTAACTCCATATGCTGATTGAAATAAGGTCATGATCATTCTAAACCTTCCCATTGTGGTAAGGTCAATAAGATTGTTTCTTGTTTCATCATTACTGATTAGAATCCAATTTAGGCGTATGTTCTTTCCTCACTTAAATTAAAAACAATATTCCAAAAATCCATTTAAATTGAATAAATTTTCTTAAATAAAAAATCATCAAAACAAATCAGAATAAAAAATAACCAACAAAAAGAATTATCGATATGATCTAAAGCATTCAATTTAATTGATTAACAATCTTCAAAATTTCAGATATTTATAAAAAATGGGTAATGATATGAATGATAAATTAAGTTTTGGTTTATTCGCGATTTTATTGAGTACCGTGGCATTAAGTTCTAATGCGCACAGCGCAGATTATAAATGGAAGCTAAGAGGTGCGATTAGCAATATTGATCCCACATCTTCTCCAGGTAGTATTTTTAATCAAACAGCACCCGTCACAATAGATGATGCTTGGGGAGTCACTGGCACGATCTCTTATTTTTATACACCAAATATTGCATTTGATGTATTAGTCGGTTTGCCACCAGAGCATAAAATTAATGTTGCTGGTAATGAAGTCGCAAAAACAAAACATTTACCTCCAATTTTCAGTGTGCAATATCACTTCTTACCCAATGAAAAGTTACAACCTTATGTGGGTCTGGGCTTAAATTACACCTATTTTTTTAATGACCGATTATATAGTGGTGATAAGTTCGATCTCTCAGATTCTTTTGGTTGGGCTGGTCAAATAGGCGTAGATTACCAATTTAACCCTCAATGGAGTGTTGGTGCTGATATCCGATATGCGGATATCAAAACTGATGTAAAAGTAAATGGAGAAAAGGTAGGAAGTGTGGACGTAGATCCAACGGTGTATAGTTTAAATATCGGATATAGATTCTAAATATTAGGGTTTAAAAAAAAGGAGTCAATGATAAGACTCCTTTTTTATAAATATCAACAACAACCTTCAATTAGCCATTGATGATCCCAGTAACACCAGTCACGATCATATCAATGGCAATCGTACCGATAAGCAATGCAGCAACACGACCCACGATATCTACATATAAGTCGATATAATTAGAATATTTATGCTGTAAATTATCATGCAAATATTTCATTAATATCAAAAGACTACAGGTTAAGAATAAGGTCATAAAGATGACTGTGATCGTCTGCCATAAACTTAATTGAATGCCAGTGATTACAGATGCAGAGATTGTTCCTGGACCGATCATAAAAGGCATGGCGATCGTACCAGCCAAATGGTTTGGTGCTCCACGCATGACCCCAATCGTATCAGCACCTTCAAATACATAACGGTATCCAATCACCAAGAAAATGATTCCACCAAAAATTTGGAAAGATTCAAATCGTGCATGAAGTACATCATTAAAGAAGGCTTCACCTGTTTTAGCAAAAATGACAAAAACCACAAAGCTAATCAAACTACCTTGGATCAGCGCCATATTAAAAACTTTTGCATCTGAATTTCGAATAATCCCAAGCATATAAATGCTCATTAAAAAGGGATTAAGCAACGAAAAAAATAGAGCAAAGGCGTTTAGACTTTCTGACATGGTCATTTTCCTTGTTTAGATGAGCTACTACTAACTAAATGTCACGATCAGGAAATTGTGGACGTTTACCTGGACTGATGCGGTTAATATGAAGGTACATCATATGACGTTCATATTTGTCCAAAATGTCGTTAATCACTTGTTCTTTGTTGTAACCGACCAAATCATTACCTTGTGAACCTTCAAACAAGTAACTTTCTAAACGATAGTAATAACGCTTTGTTCGTTTAGCACGGGTACTAAAGTTAGGGGTGTCATAACGAACGGGCCAAATCTCATATACGAAATTTTCTTCTTCATTCAAGTGAATAATGAGGTCCAAATGATAAAGTTCAGCATTATCTTCAAGACGCTTGGTATTCACATCGACTTTGACACCTTTGGATAAAAGTTCCTGTGCCACGGCATCCATTGCAGGTTTACACACGTCATCTAACATTTTTAATGTTTGTTCATGGCTTGGGTGCAGCATTACGCGACTGAGTCGCTTTTTCCAATTGAGAATATCCACATTGCCCACGACTGGCGCAGCATTTAAGCTAGTACTGGCTTGTCTGAAATCTTCCAATCTCAAGGATTTGTACAAACCCGCCATCACAAAGAATATGACAAAGCTAAAAGGCAGACCCATGATGATGGTTGTGTTCTGTAATGCAGTAATACCATTTGCCATCAGCATCGCTAAGGTTAATAAACCAATGGCTATAGCCCAAAATACGCTAAGCCATCTTGGAGAGTCATGCTCGATATTGGTGAATTTTGTTGTGAAATTACCCAAAACAAGAGCGCCTGAGTCTGCAGAAGTAACGTAAAATAATAATCCTGTAATTGTTGCTATACCTGCTAAGAAGGTAAAACCAGGATATTGTGCAAGTAGGTCATAGAAACCATGCGCTGGATTTTCTAAAACGGTTGTTGCAAGTTGTGCATTACCATCAAAAATTACATTGTGGAGCGCACTATTTCCAAAGATGGATAGCCAAGTCAATGTAAATAGTAGAGGAATAATCAACGTACCAAATACAAACTCACGAATGGTACGACCACGAGAAATTCGTGCTAAAAACAGACCGACAAATGGCGACCATGCAATCCACCAAGCCCAAAAGAAAAGCGTCCAACTGTTCATCCATTCTTTAGGTTGTTCGAATGGAAAACTCATTAAACTCAATTTCGGGAATTGACTGAGGTAATCACCTAAATTTTGGATTAAGCCTGCGAGTAAGAATTCTGTATTACCAATCAAAAGAATAAAGAGGAGTAACCCAATCGAGACATAGATATTGATTTCAGAAAGTACGCGAATCCCTTTATTCACACCTGCCGTTACTGAGATGACAGTAATAACCACTGCGATCCCGATTAGACCAGCTTGAATCCACAAATTTTCAGGTAGATTGAAGAGAACATGAAGACCATAATTGAGTTGTACGACACCAATACCACAGGTAGTCGCGATACCAAAAATTGTACCTAAGACGGCTGCTGTATCTACAGTGTGACCTATAGGGCCGTTAATTTTTTTTCCAAAAATAGGGTAGAGAGCTGAACGGATCGTAAGGGGAAGGTTATAACGATAACTGAAGTAACCTAAGGCTACACCAACCAATGCATACATGCTCCAACCAGTTAAACCATAATGAAACAAGGTCCATACCATAGACTGACGTGCTGCTTCAAAGGTTTGTCCTTCGCCCACAGGTGGGTTCATGTAATGCGATAAAGGTTCAGCCACGGAAAAGAACATGAGATCAATACCAATACCCGCAGAAAAGAGCATTGCAGACCAACTTAGTAAACTAAATTCAGGCTTAGAGTGTTTAGGTCCTAATTTAATTTCGCCATATCGAGAGCATGCGATAAATACAATAAAGACAAAATAGAGTGTCGCAGCCAACAGGTAATACCAACTAAAGGTTCTGCTTACCCAATTGAGGGTTTGTGTAATGACGTTATTAGCAGCTTCATTAAACAAAATTGTGGTGATCGAAAACAAAAGTATCAATGATGCTGATACATAGAACACGACCTTATTCAAACTATCCTGCGTTTGATCATTTTTGTTATGCATAAATCAGTGACCATTCAATGAGTAATGAAATGATCTACAGCGCAGTTCGATTTATATCCTGATAGAAGCTTGCTTGATCCACAATTACAAACTTTTGCAAATACAAAACAAACTGAGCTGTACATCATGGAAGTAATAGCACTATAATTTTTATTGATTGATCGTTCAATTAAAAAAACGTTTACTAATGTTACAGCGTTCTTATTGATAAACGCTGATTATAATCTCCTGTAGGTTTAGGTCATCTTATGCCAAAAGTTGGTATGCAACCCATTCGTCGTCAACAATTGATTGATGCCACTCTCTCCACTGTGAATGAGCTCGGTTTTGCTGATGCATCCATTCAACAGATCGCGCAAAGAGCAGGTGTCTCCACGGGCATTATTAGTCATTATTTTGGTGGCAAGAATGGATTGATTGAGGCAACCATGCGCTATTTACTACAGCAACTTGGAGAAAGTGTAAGGGATCTAAAATCAGAGGTTGGGCATTCTCCAGAAGATCGTTTAATGGCGATTGTTAAAGCGAATTTTGCAACTCCTCAGACCAATCAAGCCGCGATGAAAGTATGGCTCGCGTTTTGGGCTATTAGTTTGCATCAACCCGATCTACAACGATTACAGCAAGTGAATCACTGTCGGCTACATTCAAATTTAAAACATGAGTTTTTAAAACGTTTAAGCCCCATAAAAGCTGAACAAGCAGCCCAAGGGTTGGCTGCATTAATTGATGGGTTCTGGTTAAGGGGCGCATTAACAAGAAGTGAGATTGATACCGATCTTTCTATCCGTCTTTGCCATGCCTTTATCCAGCAGCAACTTACACAATAATTTTTAATATTTACTATATCTGAGGCTAATCGTATGAATAAATTCCCGTTACAACGTCCTTATATTCATGGACAATTCGTCGATGCTCAATCAGGTCAAACTTTTGATTCGATTAATCCAGCCACGGGTCAAGTTCTTGCGACCATTCAAGCATGTTCTCAACAGGATGTGGATCAAGCCATTCTATCTGCCCAACAAGGACAGAAAATTTGGGCAGAAATGACTTTTATGCAGCGTTCAAGAATTTTAAATAAAGCTGTAGCTATTTTACGTGAAAGAAATGATGAACTTGCCACCATTGAGTCCTTAGATAGTGGGAAAGCCTATAGTGAAACATCGACTGTAGATATTGTGACAGGTGCTGATGTACTCGAATACTACGCTGGAATTTTACCTGTACTCGAGGGTCAACAGATTCCTTTAAGAACAGATTCATTTGTCTATACACGCCGTGAACCTTTGGGAATTGTAGCTGGTATAGGAGCATGGAATTATCCAATTCAAATTGCCTTATGGAAGTCAGCACCTGCTTTGGCGGCGGGGAATGCAATGATTTTCAAAGCCAGCGAGATTACCCCATTAACAGCCTTTAAATTGGCAGAAATTTATACCGAAGCTGGAGTGCCAGATGGGGTATTCAATGTTGTAACAGGGGGCGGTGATATTGGTGCCTATTTAAGCCAGCATGTAGATATTGCGAAAATTTCATTTACTGGTGGTGTGAGCACTGGAAAAAAAGTGATGGCTCAAGCTGCTGAATCCAGTCTTAAAGAAGTCACGATGGAGTTGGGTGGGAAGTCACCATTAATTATTTGTGAAGATGCTGATTTAGACTTAGCTGCAGATATTGCAATGATGGCAAATTTCTATAGTTCTGGACAGGTTTGTACGAATGGGACACGAGTATTTATTCCAGAATCATTACAGCCAAAATTTGAAGAAAAGCTATTAGAACGTATTCCTTATATCCGCTTAGGTAATCCGCTTGATCCAGAAACAAATTTTGGACCAGTATCTAGCTTTGCGCATATGAATAAAATTTTGGCATTCATTGATTCTGCTAAAAGGGAGGGAGCACGTTTAGTGTGTGGTGGTTCTAGAGCAACAGATGATCATTTAAAAAATGGTGCTTTTGTACTGCCTACAATCTTCAGTGATTGTCGAGATGAGATGACCATTGTTCAAGAGGAAATCTTCGGTCCTGTGATGAGTATTTTGACATATACATCAGAAGAAGAAGTGATTCGTCGCGCTAATAATACTTCTTATGGATTAGCTGCTGGCGTGGTTACCCCTGATATTGTCAAAGCACATCGAATCATCCACCAAATTGAAGCAGGTATATGTTGGATCAATACGTGGGGTGAATCGCCAGCTGAAATGCCAGTCGGTGGCTATAAGCATTCTGGTGTAGGAAGAGAGAATGGTTTAACGACTTTACAACACTACACGCAAATCAAATCGGTACAAGTGGAATTAAGTCCATTTCAATCTGTATTTAAAGCCTAAGGAGAACACTATGACATATGATTACATTATCATAGGTGCAGGTTCTGCTGGGAATGTACTTGCAGCGAGACTCACCGAAGATCCAGATATTAAAGTTCTGCTCCTTGAAGCGGGTGGCCCTGACTACCGTTTAGATTTTAGAACTCAAATGCCTGCTGCTTTGGCTTATCCTTTACAAGGTCGACGTTATAATTGGGCATATTTGACCGATCCAGAACCACATATGAATAACCGCCGTATGGAATGTGGACGTGGTAAAGGTTTAGGTGGTTCATCATTAATTAATGGTATGTGTTATATCCGTGGGAATGCCATGGATTTAGAGCAATGGTCTCAAATGAAAGGACTCAGTCATTGGCGCTATGCTGAATGTTTACCTTACTATAAAAAAGCAGAGTCTAGAGATATTGGTGCAAATGAATATCACGGTGATCAAGGCCCAGTAAGTGTTGCTACGCCAAAGTCAGACAATAATGAGTTATTTCATGCAATGGTTGAAGCGGGTGTGCAAGCTGGATATCCACGTACGGATGATTTAAATGGATACCAACAAGAAGGCTTTGGTCCAATGGATCGTACGGTGACACCTCAAGGCAGACGTTCCAGTACCGCTCGTGGCTATTTAGATATGGCTAAAGGTCGTCAGAATTTAACGATTATTACGCATGCCACAACCAATCGAATCTTATTTGAAAAAAAACAAGCTATCGGTGTTGAATACATTCTTGGTCAAGATGTAACTAATTTACACAAGGTCTATGCTGAGCGAGAAGTATTGCTGTGCGCAGGTGCTATTGCATCGCCTCAAATTTTACAGCGCTCTGGGGTAGGAGCTAAGTCATTATTAGAGTCACTGGATGTAAAGGTTGTGCAAGATTTACCGGGAGTGGGTGAAAATCTGCAAGATCATTTAGAAATGTATCTTCAATACCAATGTAAGAAGCCCGTCAGTCTTTACCCTGCATTAAAATGGTATAACCAACCTAAAATTGGCGCTGAATGGCTGTTTTTGGGTAAAGGAATTGGTGCAAGCAATCAGTTTGAAGCAGGTGGATTCATTCGCTCTAGTGATGAGTTTGAGTGGCCGAATCTCCAGTATCACTTTTTACCAATTGCAATTAACTACAATGGTACCAATGCAATCAATGAACATGGTTTTCAAGCACATGTTGGATCTATGCGATCGCCGTCAAGAGGAAGAATTCGCTTAACCTCGAAAAATCCTTTTGATCATCCGAGCATTTTATTTAACTACATGAGCACTGAACAAGATTGGCGCGAATTCCGTGATGCAGTGAGAATTACACGAGAAATTATGCATCAGCCTGCATTAGATCAGTATCGAGGTAGAGAAATTAGTCCAGATTCAGCATTAAAAACAGATCAGCAAATTGATGAATTTGTAAAAAATCATGCAGAAACAGCGTATCATCCTTCGTGTAGCTGTAAAATGGGTGAAGATGATTTAGCTGTTGTAGATGGTTACGGTCGTGTCCATGAAATAGATGGGTTGCGAGTGGTCGATGCTTCTATCATGCCGCTGATTATTACTGGTAATCTCAATGCAACGACGATTATGATGGCCGAGAAGATTGCTGATCACATTCGTAATCGACCTGCTTTAACCCCTTCAGATGCACCATTTTATCGTGCAGAAACTTCACCCTTATTTTCGTAATTATAAATTTTATGATGATTAAAACGACTCAAGCAGTGCTGTTGAGCACTGCTAGCTTTATTATTTTACCCAGTTATGCAAACTCTACGAATCAAGAAACAAATTCACCAATTCAATTTGATGGATATGTCACATTAACCTCCAAATACATTTCACGTGGTTTAACAAATGCACCAGAAAATGATGACCTCGCAATTCAAACAGGTCTAAACCTCAGTTATAACAACTTCTATGTCGGGTATTGGGGGTCTACATTAGGCTACTCTTATGCTGAACTTCAAGGTGATAAGCGCCGTAAAACTGATAAATTAGAGCACGACTTTATTGTCGGCTATAGTTTTGATACTGGTAGGACAAATTGGAATATTTGGAATGCCACTTATTTCTATCCGAACACGTCAAATACAACTTCCAATGAAATGGGGGTAACTGCCACACACCAATTCAATGATAAAAACTCTTTATCAACCAGTTTATCTGCATATACATATGATGTCGTGTATGCAAACCAAGGGGATACTTATCTAAACGTAATATATACCCATCAACTCAATGATAAATTATCTGCTACAGCAAGTGCTGCAGCGAGCTATTTTAATGATAATGGGAAATATGAAGGTCTAGAGCTCGGTGATACAAAACGAGAATTTGCTTATCGCTTCTCATCTATCGGGCTAGATTATGCCTTGACACCAGAACTCGGATTGAGTGGACAATATATTTTTGGTGGTAAGAACCGCTATAACGAAAATCAGAAAAATTTAGGTGTAGTGGCTTTCACCTATAGTTTCTAATTTAAGAAAATCTTCAAATGCTTAGGATTAAATTTTGAATACCAAAATAGCCTAAGCAAAAGTGTAATTTTTAAATTAGACTCATCAATAAATAAAATATCGACATATCAAAGATTATTAGTAAAAAATTTATCAACTTAGTGTTTATTTAATGAGTGATAGAAGTAAAGCATTCACCAAAAATAGGTCATGAATATGACGAGGAGAGTAAAATTTTACGCAATTTTTTCACATGAATTTATTTAGAAATAGTTCTTGTGAAAAAAGTTCACTAAGATTTTTTGCTGTTACATAGATGACTATGCTCAAGTATTAACTGATTTCAGCCAAATTCATAAATCAACTAGATATCCTATAATTTATAATTCATGAAGGACAATGGATTAAAAAAATAGAACTATGAATGTTCATAATAAACATGAGGTTAGAATTTGATTCTCTCCAATATTAAAATAGGGCTTTTGATTTCTATCTTCAGAGATAAATAACTAAACGTCTAATCTCATTTATTAAGTTTTAATATTTTGAAGAATTTTGTTCTCATCATTAACGGCGCTATCGGAAAAATAGCAAAGATTTATGAAGAATATTTTTAATTGTTTTTATTTTATTGCTGTCATCAATATTACAAATATACCTTAGACAATATCTCCCTAAAATCATTGAACTTATTTCGCTTTTTGAGCCAGTATTAAGAAGGCTTTTAACCTGAGTGAGCTGGCTTATCTATGAGTAAAATCTCTAATTTAGATATCTAATTTTACTAAAATTAGTACGAGTCACTCAAAGAAAGCAAAAAAATTAAAATTTCAGCATTAAAATTCAGAGCTTTAAATGCTAAAGCTCTGAATTTAATAAGTTAACGTGTAATTTTCCAGGTTTGATATGAATTATTGCTTTGACATCCAATCATTTGTAGGCGTGCCATACTATTTGCACCATCAGCGGCATCAAGGCATAGACCTGTTTTTAAGTTGATATATTGGCTTGTGTGGCGACTATACATCCATCGTTGACTACTATCATTATTGCACGGCGCAACTTTAACGAAATTATCTTTAACATCGCCCATCAAACACGCATCCCGATGAGTTAAATATAAGCGATGGGTGTGATCCGTACTCAGACGTTGATTACCGTTGTTGAGATCACATGAATACAATCCCATTTGTTGACCACCATTCAAGCTATCTGCACAAAAACCTCGTGCACCATTTTTCAAAATGAAAGGTTTTTGCTGGGTATAATTGGCATTATTCACAGTAGAAATACAAGTAGAATCATCCGTGCAATGCGCTGATGCCACTTGTACACAGTTTCCATAAGTTTTAGTCGTTTGTGATTTAGACTTGATTGAAGAATTTGCTATTGCAGGATAGGTCGCAGAAACAGATGTATGAACATCAGCACAGCTGTTATAGCCATAAATGCCATTGGCTTGTTTGTGTTGTCTGAAATTTTCGGTAAATGTAGTTAGGCTGTCAAAACCACCCCAAAATTGTGGCACATTGATTTTTGCAATTTCAAGTTGTTTACCAGTACTCATGTCTTTAACAAAGGTTGAGACTGTACTGTCATTATTTTTCACAATCTTAAAATTATATTTCGTGCCTTCCTTCCATTCATAAGGTAAATCACATTGAACGCCATCACCTTCGTGATCGAATTGTCTGCAATACGCAGGGTATCCTGTTTTCCAAGATGTCGCTTTCCAGATTGAGAAATTTAAATATTTCTGATCATTGCTTCGTTGTTGCAATCCAACATAGCCACCATCACCATGCTTGATTGAAAATTGATTGGCCCAAAATGTATTACCATCATTTCCTGGCTCATTGGTAATGATGATTTGATTTTCGAGTGTTGCAAAGCCATTAGCAGGAATATTGTTCCAATGGTAGTCAGTCGAAACCATTCCGCCTGCAACCACGGCATACGCATTTGAAACTCCAAGTAACAAAGAAGTACTTAAAGTGGTACGAATAATGAGATCGGTCAAATTCATTGTTATATGCTCATATGATTATAAAAATTAAGTTATAGATTCTTTAGTTTTACTTATGATTCTATAGTGATGAATACAAATTAGAAACACTATAAATAAATTTTATTAAAGTTTAACTAAATAATAAACATATTGAAATGTTATAACATAGCAATTATGATTTAGGTTATTTCAAAAATCAAGATCATTCATTGATTGCAATAAGCGATCAAATGATGTGGTTGAACATGAAAACGAGTAACTCACCATGAATATTGATTCTTCACAACCGTATAAATTACCTGTCACTGTGCTATCTGGATTTCTTGGTGCAGGAAAAACCACACTTTTAAATCATATTTTAAATAATAGAGAAGGAAAACGTGTCGCAGTAATTGTGAACGATATGTCAGAAGTCAATATTGATGCGGCTTTAGTCAGAGAAGGTGGGGCGGAATTATCACGAACGGAAGAAAAACTCGTTGAAATGAGTAATGGATGTATTTGCTGTACTTTGAGAGAAGATTTATTAGTAGAAGTAAGACGATTAGCGGAAGAGAAAAAATTTGATCAACTCGTCATTGAATCTACCGGAATATCAGAGCCTCTACCTGTAGCCGAAACATTTACGTTTGAAGATGAAGACGGCGTATCTCTAAATGAGTACGCTCGTTTAGATACCATGGTGACCGTAGTCGATGCATTCAATTTTTTACGTGATTATCGTTCATATGATCTTCTTCATGAGCGTGGCGAATCACTTGGAGAATTTGACCAACGTACTGTTGTGGATTTACTGATAGATCAAATCGAATTTTGTGATGTTATTATTCTAAACAAAACTGATTTAATCGATGAGCATCAGAAGTCCCAGCTTTATGCGATTCTCAAAAAGCTTAACCCTAGAGCAAAAATTGAGGCATCCATATTTGGTCAGGTTGAACTCGATAAAATACTCAACACAGAGCTTTTTAATTTTGATGAAGCCTCACAAGCACCTGGTTGGTTAAAAGAATTAAGAGGAGAGCATACGCCTGAAACTGAACAATATGGAATCGAAAGTTTCGTATACAGAGCAAGAAGACCCTTTCACCCACAACGTTTTTACAATTTTATTCATTCAGAATGGAAAGGTGTTATACGCTCAAAAGGATTTTTTTGGCTTGCTGTGGAACCAACAATGGCTATGTCTTGGTCACAAGCTGGAGGTATGGCTCGGCATGGTCAAGCAGGATATTGGTGGGCTTCGGTACCACAAGAGGAATGGCCACAAGATACGCAATCTATTCAGGAAATTGAATCGAGTTGGCATCCAGAAACGGGTGATGCCAGACAGGAAATTGTTTTAATTGGTCAAGAGATGGATAAAGAGCAATTAATCCAAAATTTTGATCAATGTTTACTTACTGATTCGGAGATGAGTTTAGGACCAATCGTTTGGTGTAATTTCTTTAATCCATTTGAAGCTGAAAAAGAATTGCTCGCCTAAATTGAGCAAGGAATTCCTTAACAAATTAAGAGTAATCTGAGTTCTCCTGCATTTTCTTTTGGAGCACGGTGAACACAAGGAAGTACTTTCTGATCAGGATGATCTACAGCCAAACGCCAGAGATGACCAATTCCTAAATTTAAAGGTGTTGCACCATTTTTAGGTTGATAGTGAAGATCCATATAGGTCTCTTCAAGAAAATCGTCAAACTCATGGTCTTCGCCATCAAACAATGATTTAATTTTTTGACGGATTTCTGGAATATGAATTTTTTGTTCAACCTGATCATTGGAAATAATATCGCTAGCTGCCCCGTAATAGGTACATAGATATGTATCCGTTGCTAATGGCGATCGATCTACATGAAAAGAATATACATCAGTGCTGATAAAATTCAATTCTTCATCACGTTGATATTTTTTGATTAAGTTTAAAGACGGCGATGCACCCAATTCGGTGAGTAACATTATATCATTGAGGATAATGTCTCTCGCTTTGATTGCAGAGTCTGAAAGTTTGAGTTGCTCTAATTGAGTGATGGTAATTTCAGTAATATCTTCTATGAGTGTAAGTTTTTCAACGATTTCTTTGAAATTGTAATCTAAATGCCTATACCAACATAAAGCATTGACATGGTCTTCAAAAACTTCATTCGCTAATGCTTGGAAGGTATTCACCAATTTGGCTTGAGGATATGAGTGAATGAGTTCGAGCATATGATCTAAAACTTTTTAAAAACATATTATAGCTTTTAGCTCTAGACTTGATAAGACTGGATTTAGATGATTGATCGTTGTCCTATGTAGTAGGAGAGTGGGGCTTACACCCATAACTACACGATGTCAACAAAAACGATAGATACTCATTAAGGCTATTCTACGATTGGGTCTAAAAGATTAAACATAGCGTGAGTTTTTTTGTTGGCTACAATTTCTGTTTAGCTTTTTGACGGAGAACATACAAATATAAGCTTTCTACTTTTTCACGTGCCCATGGAGTAGTCCGTAGAAATCGTAAAGATGATTTAACACTTGGGTCGATGCAAAAACAACGAATTTCAATTTTACGACTTAATCCTTCAAAGCCTCCGTAGTAATCCAATAACTCATCTAAAATGTCAGCGAGTTTTTTTCCATGTAAAGGGTCATTGGAGGTGTTCATAGTTGATCAACTGAATTGTTTAAGATAAGCATTATAACCTGAGCTAGTTAAAAATTGAGAACGTTGCTGTATATACTCAATGAACCATCAAAAATGACAGATTGTGTTTTGGTTTTAAAAAAAATTTTCCTAATTTGAATTCTAATCATTCGTTCTTTTATGCCATGTAACAAGACGATGGGTAGTATTGGTGTGCTGTTTAAAATAAAGTAATAGGAGTTGATAATGTCTGGTATTCTGATTGTTGAATAACTTATATTATGTTTCTTAAGATATTTAGCAACGTGAATTTTCATGTTGCTGAGCTGTAGCATAGCAGCAAACAAACTGTGTAGGCCTACAGTCTCAGATATTTTATTTAACATAAAATGAAGTTATGCGACTTCAGAATGACTTAATACTTGAGAAAAAGATGACTGACAATCAAATAGATTATTCCACCTATGTACCTATTGGAGGAGATTTCTCTAATGTTTTTGATCATAATGATTATCGTGCAATGATTAATTCCCCAGATACTATGGGGGTTATTTTACGTGGGCATTTAATTCTAGAAGATTTTCTTAATATTTGGTGTGCCAAAATTACACATACAAATGATTTATTCTCAGGCCGAGGAAGTAATCCTTCATTTAAAGCTAAATTAAATATATCTAAGAATCTAGGTTTGAATGAAGATTTTTACGATGCTATTGACAAGTTTAATGACATAAGAAATAGATATTCACATCGTCGACAATATTTACTTGAAGATAGCCGTTTAGATTCACTTAGATTGAAAGTTGATGCCTTACCTTCAGGTCATAGTGGATTTCTGCCTTGTGATCAGCTATGTGTATATTTAGAAGGAACTAACATGACGACTGGTGAACGAGTAAAACAGGAATACCTTTATAAAGATGCTGATTTAAATAAGAAAATTATGATTGTATTTGTGACTTTAGTTATGAAGCTACTTATATGGATGCAAGAACAGTTTATTCAACGTAGAATTGATTATAAATTAATTTCAGATTTACCTGTGCCTAAATAAATGGTTTGAGCTATTGTAAATATGAAATTTAAACGTTTTTTTAAAAAAGATGAACCAAAAGCTGAGTTACCAAAGGTTGATAGAGAGAAATATAAAGCTCTTTATGAATATCAAAAAGCTCAGCTTGAAGATGAAAAAAATAGATTTGGTAAATTAGAAGATAAAGCAGCTAAATATTTAACTGCTTTGACTGTAGCAATAACTGCATATGTCCTAATAGTTAGATGGGTTTTTGAGTGGACTTCAAAGCCAGAGTATCTATATTTCTTATTAGTTAAGGCGGTTATTTCGATTACTTTTTTTCTTTTCTGTATTGCATGGGGCTTTATTCTCTCAAGCATAAAACTTCGTTCAGTTGCAAAGATGTCTTCAGATGAAAGTCTTATCAATTTTTTTAAAGAGAAAAAATTAGAATCTGTTTATTTAACATTAGCGAAAAATTATGCTCAAATTATATCTAAATATCGCATAGAAAATGAGAAAAAAACTGGATTAATGATTTGGGGATATAGGTTTACTATTGGTGCAGGTATCTTTTTTATGGTATCTATGATTCTTATTTTCTTTTATAAAATGGCTTAGATATGAGTATAGATCCAAATATTTCGCAAAATGATTCTGAAGCAGTACCAGAAGAGTTTGATGTTCCTTTCGTTGTAGATATTCTTGAAAGTGATCAATCTGGTGGAAGCACAAGTGAATACTTCAGCGAAGATTGATTTTTTATGAACAAAAAAGGAGTCCACGTTATCTAATGGTGGACTCTAGTCTTAAATTTGAGAATAAAAGGACAGTTAATCTTCCTTACCTAAAACTTCTTCTCGGCATTTTATAACTTCTTCTGCTTTTAGATTCTTCAAGTCATATTTAATCAGAGCATGTAGTACATCTGATTCTTTCATCAAAATTTTTTTCTTAATGACGGGTTTTATCTAAGATTCCTTGATACTGAATTCTTAGCCATCACAAATTATATAAACCAATGTTAAGGGTTGTTGTTCCAGATACTCTATTTAACATAATATACATTATGCGAAATTGTGGTAATTCAATCTCTGGTCAATCGACAAATCAATATTTCATGTGTATACATATGCTTAGTCAATTTTAAAGAAAATCGATTATGGAAAATCAAAAAAGAATTCACGCTTTCACGGATGATATATTAGGTACGAGTGATGCGATTGAGCTCTCAAACAGAATTCAATCTAAAGACATCTCAATTGATGAAGTTATAAGAGCTACGATTGAACGCGCAAAATTCTTAAATCCTCTGCTAAATGCAATTGAATTCGAAAACTTCGAACAAATACTTAAATCGCCTACTTTTAAACCAAATCAGATTTTTTCTGCAATCCCTACATTTATTAAGGATAATTTGGATCTTATTGGTTTTCCTACGCAACAAGGATCAACATCGTTCAAATCCAAGGAAAAGGTCAAAAATTCTAAAATTACTCAACAAATGTTAGATACAGGCTTAATTGCACTGGGTAAATCCAAAATGCCTGAATTTGGCTTAAATGCTTCAACAGAATTTAAGTCTGGGGATTACACACGCAATCCTTGGCATACTGATTATTCGTGTGGAGCTTCTTCAGGTGGAGCTGCGGCACTAGTAGCTTCAGGCGTAGTACCAATTGCACATGCAAATGATGGTGGTGGTTCGATACGAATTCCTGCAGCAAATTGCGGTTTAGTCGGTTTAAAGCCGACACGTGGTCGTTGGTATCCAAATGAAGGTTCGCAGTATTTACCAATTGACCTTGTTTCAGATGGTGTTTTAACACGTTCTGTGCGGGATACCGCGTTTTTCTTTGCTGAAATGGAAAAACAATATAAGCCAAAAAAATTACCCGAAATTGGCTTAATCCAGCATCCATCCAGCAAACCTTTACGGATTGGTCTTGTTTATGATTCATTACAAACCAATACTGATGCTGAGACCCGTCAAACTGTTGAGTCTACTGCTCAATTACTCAGGAATTTAGGTCATCATATTGAAGAATTTTCACTTCCTATTCCAGATTGGTTTGTAGATGATTTCAGCCACTATTGGGGTTTTTTATCATTTATGATTCAACAGTTTGGAAAACCGCTACTTAGCAAAGATTTTAACGTGAATGAGTTAGATCATCTAACAGTTGGGCTTGCAAACTTGTACAAGAAAAATTTCTATAAAACCCCTTTATTTTTATACCGTTTAAAGCAAATCCAACGCATCTATCAACAAATCTTCCAACAATATGATGTCATCCTTTCGCCAGTTTTAGCGCATGTTTCGCCTCAAATTGGATATCTTTCACCTCAACTCGAATTTGATGTTTTATTTGAGCGTTTAAGGAATTATGTGGCATTCACACCTATTCAAAATATCGCAGGTGCTCCAGCGATATCATTGCCGATGGGTATGACCAAATTAGATTCAAGACCGATAGGTATTCAGCTTTCTGCTGATTTGGGACAAGAACGTTTACTGATAGATCTCGCTTATCAGCTTGAACAGATACAACCTTTTAAAAAAATATTCGATTAAATTCATACGCTAAGGATCATTAATCAAATTCTTGATGATCCTTATCAACTATACTCAGTGCTTGTTTATCACTTTTTATGCATAATATATACATAAATGTGATTTAGAGATTTGTATGGATTTAACGAAGCATTCTGTGGAACGAATCATCCCAGCTTGGAAATGGTTAAGAAAATACAATACTCAAGATTTTAAATCTGATCTTCTTGCATCTGTGATCGTGCTTGCAATGCTTGTACCACAAGGCATGGCATATGCCATGATTGCAGGCTTACCTCCAATTATGGGGTTATATGCCAGTATTATCCCTATGATTGCTTATGCATTGATTGGAGGGAGTACTACCCTTTCAATTGGTCCAGTTGCATTAATCTCCATGATGACTTTTGCTACATTAAAGCCATTATATGAAGTGGGTTCACCAGTCTATATTCAAGCTTCCTATTTGCTAGCAGTAATGGTTGGCATAATTTCATTTTTATTGGGACTATTTAGATTTGGTTTTTTGATTCGTCTCATTAGCCATCCTGTGATTAAGAGTTTTATCATTGCTTCAGCTGTCTTAATTGCATTAGGTCAAATAAAATTTATTCTTAATATTCCATTGCAATCCAGTAATTTAATCGAATTTTTTACGAGTTTGGCTAAATATATTTCTTTATATGATTTGGCCAGCTTATCTTTGGGTTTAGCTTCAATTTTAGCGCTCATTTATTTACCACAATTACTTAAAATTCCAGCATTTTCAAATCATCAAAAATTAATGCAATTTGTACAAAAAGCATTACCGTTATGCTTAGTGCTTTTTTCAATCTTACTGGTTCAATCCTTTGATTTAACTGCCTATGGAATTAAAACAGTAGGTGAAATTCCAAGTGGATTACCCCCTATTCAAATGCCGTACTGGACTTGGGACATGGTAAAAATATTGCTTCCTGGCGCAGTAATGATCGCTATGGTGAGTTTCGTTGAATCTATTTCGATCGCGCAAGCTACGGCTTTTCAATCACGTAGTAATTTGAACAGTAATCAAGAGCTTGTTGCGCTCGGTGTTGCAAATTTTGGCGCTGGAATCAGTGGCGCATTTCCTGTCACTGGTAGCTTATCACGTACAGTGGTCAATGCTGATGCTGGTGCAAAAACACCTATGGCTGGGGTTTTATCCTCGCTACTTATTATTGTGGTCAGTCTATATTTTACAAGCCTATTTGAATATTTACCTTTAGGAGTATTGGCTGCAACAATCATTGTGTCGATATGGAAACTTGTTGAAATTAAACCATTTATAGAGGCTTGGAAATATTCTAAAGCAGATGGTTTAGCAATGACTCTTACATTTTTAGGAGTGCTGTGTGTAGATATTACGACAGGCTTAATGGTGGGTATTATTTCAACATTTGTGTTGCTATTATGGAGAATTAGCCGTCCACATATTGCAGTGATTGGTCTCGTTGAAGGCACGCAGCATTTTAGAAATATTTCAAGACACCAGGTTATTACCAGTAAAAGGCTCGTTTCGGTGAGAATTGATGAAAATTTGAGTTTTCTCAATGCAAACACCCTGAAGGAATTTATTATTTCAGAGGTTAGCCAACATGATGAGCTTCAACATGTGGTCATTAACTGTTCCAGTATTAGTAATATTGACTATTCAGCTTTAGAGACTCTTGAAGAAATGAATTCTGAGTTATCTAAACTCAATATTCAACTACACTTAAGCGAAGTTAAAGGTCCTGTTATGGATCGCTTAAATTCAACCAATTGGATACATCATCTGACAGGTAAAATATACCTCACTCATTTCCAAGCAGTGTATGAATTAGACCCGCATTTCAGCGAAAATAAATCATCTTTTGCATAAGAATTTGATATTCTTAAGTAAGAATTATCAAAAAAAATCCAGTGATTTGATTCACTTAATTTTTATTATGAATAAGTTTTATATTTAAAATCATTTTTAAGTATAGAATACCCCACTTATTTATCCGATTTTAAGCCAGACTCGGCATTATTAGGTTCAGTTATGTTCACTGCTCTAGCACGTTTGAGTTTAGTCACCAAAATCATTATCGCCATTATTCTTGGCGTTTTGGTGGCTATATTTTTTCCTCAAGTTGCACCACAATTAAGCTTGCTGGGTGATTTATTTATTAAAGCCCTTAAATCTGTTGCACCAATTCTTGTTTTTGTTTTGGTCCTTTCTTCGATTGCAAACTTTAAAGTTGGTGATAGCAGCAGTGCGAAAATCAAACCCATTATGATGATGTATGCCGTAGGTATGTTTTTATCTGCGTTAACTGCTGTCATTGTGAGTAATTTATTTCCAAGCACTCTTTTCTTAGATGTCGCTGCGCAAGCTGATTTACAACCACCTGGCAGCTTGACTGAAATTCTTAAAAATTTATTACTCAGTTTTGTTGCGAATCCTATCGTTGCATTAAGTGAAGCAAACTTTATTGGGATTTTGGGTTGGGCTGTTGCACTGGGTATAGCATTTCGTCATGCCACAGACACCACAAAACAGTGTCTGACGGATGCTGCGAATGCCGTGAATCACGTGATTCGTCTTGTCATCAGTTTTGCACCTTTCGGTATTTTGGGACTTGTTGCAGTGACTTTTGCAGATGCAGGTCTTAAAACCTTAGCAAGTTATGCACAATTATTGTCTGTTCTATTAGGGACTATGTTCTTTGTTGCACTTGTAATTAACCCAATTATGGTGGCATTTGTTACGCGTTCAAATCCTTATCCATTGGTTATTCAATGTCTACGTGAAAGTGGGATCACCGCATTTTTCACCCGTAGTTCAGCAGCAAATATTCCGGTGAACTTGGATCTTGCCAAGCGTTTGGGCGTGAATGAATCGACATCGAGTGTAGCAATCCCGTTGGGAGCTGCAATTAATATGGCGGGCGCATCAGTAACGATTACTGTATTAACATTAGCAGCGGTGAATACACTTGGTATTTCCGTTGACTTTACTACAATGCTTGTTCTTTCTGTTGTGGCTACTGTTTCTGCCTGCGGTGCTTCAGGTGTAGCGGGTGGTTCACTGTTATTGATTCCTGTCGCTTGTGGCTTATTCAATATTTCACCAGATGTGGCTATGCAAGTTGTAGCCATCGGTATGGTGATCAGTGTTCTACAAGATTCAACTGAAACAGCCCTCAACTCATCTACAGATGTATTGTTTACTGCTGCGGTTGATCGCGCTCCTTCAAAATAATATATTCATGGCATAAACTTTTAGAATGAAAGATATGCCATTTCAATTCCTTCCAAACTGGGTACAATTTGGGGCTTTCATGCTTGCAGTAAATGCAGGCATGATCAACGTTTTGGGTCTCATTTCTTTATTACATCAGTCAGTTTCACACATGACAGGCAATGCAAGTTTGCTTGCCATCGGTCTTATTGACCATGATTTCAAAGCTGTAATTTTTCTTATTCTTATTATCCTGAGTTATGTTTTAGGCTCTAGTTTTAGCGGTCTGATATTGGGGAATAGTCAATTTAAACTCGGGCGCAGATATGGTCTACCATTGAGTTTAGTGACTCTTTTTATTCTGCTCTGTTGGGTATTTATTCCCTATTATCCTCGTTATGCACTGCTATGGGCATGTTGTGCGATGGGTGTACAAAATGCCATGGTAAGTCATTATAAAGGTGCGATTATACGCACGACTCACCTTTCTGGTGTCTTAACCGATCTTGGTTTAGCATTTGGATATTTTGTAAGAGGTCTTACAACGGAATCCAGAAAAGTTATTTTGCATTTAGTGATTTTATTTGGTTTTATTATTGGCAGTACTGTTGCGGCATTCAGCTATCCTTATTTACAATTAGAAGCGTTTTTAATTCCTGCAGGTTTAAGTTTTTTACTGACCCTGATCTATTGGATTTTATATTTCCGTCATTGTTATTTTCAAAAATCGTAGTTGGTATTACTCATGGTAAAAAATGCCTTGCAAGCACAATTGCTCAAAGCTGGTTTAGTCGATCAAAAAAAGGCTAAAAAACTTTCTAAACAAGCTGTGCATGAGCAACGCACGGGTCAAAGCAACGAAGCTGAGATTAAAGCTAAAATTGAACAAGATTTAAAGCAAAAACTAGAAAAAGATCAGAATCTTAATCTTGAAATCAAACGCCAGCAAGATGAAAAAGCATTACGTGCAGCAGTAGTGCAAATGATTGGTCAACATAAAATCAAAGATATTGATGGTGAAATCAGCTACCAGTTCGTTGATGAAAATAAAATCAAGAAAATTTATATTAATCAACAAGTTTACAATGCACTCGTGGCAGGCACATTAGTCATCGCTAAAGATCAAGCCGGTTATGCAGTTCTACCAAGAGCGCTATCTGAGCGGATTAATGAAAAAGTCGAAGGATTTATTATTGTGAATAATGCTGAGAAAAATGAAGCTATTACAGATGAGGAAGATCCATATGCAGCTTATGTTATTCCAGATGATTTAATGTGGTAAATTACTCTAAAGCCTAATTTATTAGGCTTTTTTAACGCTTTATATGTGATTCAGATTGCGGTTCAGCAAGTATAAATTCACGATTAAGTTGCTTTGAGTCATATTGCTGCTTCCAATCATCACGAGATGAGTCTATCAATTTTCTGCGCTCGTCTTCTATTCTCTGATTCGATTTTTTTTCAATCGATGGTATTTTGGAGAGCTCAAAAAAATCAATGGATTGACTTTCTCTCATTATTTTTTCATTTTCTAACTGCTGAAGATGAGCAAGTTCAATAATGCTTCTTTGAGGAGCTTTCGCAAAAAGCAAAGAACACAGAGAGATCGATATAAAAAAGATTAAATTAGATTTAAATATGGGTTTTATAATTTGAAAATGTAATGACGATAATCTACGAAATTTTTATAGTGTGACTTATTTCACATTAATTTTATTTAAAATAGAATTTCATAAAATGTATTTCAAGTAATTAATTTAATCTATTCTGTTTGATAAACGTTAACTCTAATAAATTTAATAACTTAAACCATTAAGCTAATGCCAATTCATTTAGAGGTGATCAAGTTGGACAGATTAAATTTTGTAACTCAAATCCAAGAATGGTCAGATCAATTTCCTTGGTTAGAGATGTTGACCTCTCTGAGCATTCTTATTCTCATTGCATTTATCGCAAATTTTATTGCTAAACAAGTGGTCGTCCGTGGTATTCGCAAAATTATTAGCAAACTACGTTTTAGTTATAGTGATGTCTTAGCGGAACATAGCGTTATTCGAAGAATTGCAAACATTGTCCCAGCATTGGTGATTATGAATGGAATTGTGACGGTTCCTCACCTGTCTGAAAAAGTCATTACATTGATTCAGATGTTTGCACAAGCCTTCATTTTCTTAACCATTGCCTTGGCAATTAGTCAGCTTCTCACCATTTTTAATATTATTTATCAACGTAATCCTAAATCTCACAATAAGCCAATTAAGGGTTATTTACAGTTAGTTAAACTCATTATTTTTGTTGTTTGTGCACTGATGGTCATAGGAACATTTCTTAAAAAAGATGTTTTCACGCTATTGGCAGGTTTCGGGGCAATGGCAGCAGTGCTCATGCTGGTTTTCCAAAATACAATTCTATCTCTAGTGGCTTCAGTTCAAATCTCTTCATATGACATGGTTCGGATTGGTGATTGGATTGAAATGCCAACCTTAAATGCGGATGGCGATGTCATTGATATGTCATTACATACGGTGACCGTACAAAACTTTGATAAGACCTATACCACTATTCCGACCAATCGTTTGGTGACAGATACTTTTAAGAACTGGCGAGGTATGCAAGAGCAAGGTGTTCGTCGTATTAAACGTGCACTCTATATCGATCAAAATAGTGTTCACTTCTTATCTGCAATGGAATACAGCAAACTTAAAGAATTTCTGATTTTAGAAAAGTATCTGGATGAGAAACAAACTGAGTTAAAAAACTTTAATCAGCAATACGCAAATAATGGGGTCAATAACCAACGTCGTTTAACCAATTTAGGAACATTCCGCGCATATATTGAATACTATTTAAAAAATCATCCAGGTATTGCACAAAATCAGTCCTTAATCGTTCGTCAATTACAACCGACAGGTGAAGGTTTGCCTATAGAAATTTATGCTTTTACAAATACGACAGCATGGGTGGCTTATGAGGCGATCCAATCCGATATTTTTGATCATCTTTTGGCGATTCTTCCTGAGTTTGGATTAAAAATATTCCAGATTCCTTCTGGGAATGATTTCAAGATTCCTCAAGACACAGTAAACTGAGTTTTGATTAGATGAATTAAGATTAGTCGTATGCTGCAGTGGTTTGAAAGACTCGTTGATCCATATCCATCCAAAGATTTAAATCAGCCCTTGCCGAAGAAATTTTTTCCATTTGTTTGGCAAGCAGCATCAGGAGTTAAGCGCTATCTCTTGGTGTTGGTGTTATTTACTGCAGCAACAGCTTCATTTGAAGCTATTTTCTTCTCTCAAATTGGTCATTTAGTTGATTGGTTGTCCGCATCGACGCCTCAAAATTTTCTCGAAAATAACCAAACAAATCTGATGATTTTGTCTGGTTTTTTACTTGCTAATATTTTCTTTGCAAGTTTGCAATCAATCATAAGGCATCAGATATTATTCAGCAGCTTTCCAATGCGCTTGCGTTGGCGTTTTCACAATTTATTACTTCTTCAAGGCTTGGACTTTTTTCATAATGATTTTGCAGGTCGATTGTCAGCTAAAGTCATGCAAACTTCACTTGCAGTTCGTGAATTTTGGGTAATTTTGGGGGATATCGTTACTTATGTGGTGATTTATTTTATTACCATCAGTGTGGTTTTAGGAAACGTCTCCCCTCTTCTCCTTATTCCCCTGATGGCATGGCTGATTTTATTCATTGGCGCGGCATCCTTCTTTATCCCGCGACTTGGAAAAATTTCAAAAAAGCAGGCTGATGCACGCGCGGTGATGACTGGTCGTGTGACTGATGCTTATACAAATATACAAACAGTAAAATTGTTTGCACATGCTGGTCGTGAAAGCCAATATGCCAAAGAGTCTATGCAACTTTTTATGAAGACGGTGTATACCCAGATGCGTCTGGGAACTGCTTATGAAATTAGCATTAATCTACTGACCGCAATTTTATTTTTTGGCGTTTTAGGTACAGCAGTTTGGCTTTGGTTTATTGGTGAAGCAAACATCGGTGTGATCGCCGCAACGACAGCCATGATTTTAAAGCTGAATAGTATGGCTTCTTTTATGATGTGGCAAACTTCAGCCTTATTTGAAAATATTGGTACCATCCAAGATGGGATGACCACGCTAGCCAAACCAATAGCAATTCAAGACAAAGAAGCTGCACTGCCACTCGAGGTACACTCTGGTGCGATTAAATTTGATAATGTGAGCTTTGCATATAATCAAAAAAATGTTATTAATCACTTGAATTTAGAAATTAAACCGGGTGAAAAAATTGGAATTGTCGGTCGGTCTGGTGCTGGAAAATCGACACTGATCCAACTACTACTTCATTTTTATCAAACCCAACAAGGTAAAATTTATATCGATGGCCAAGCGATTGATGAAGTCACCCAAGATAGTTTAAGAAAAAACATTGCTCTCGTGACGCAGGATACTTCTTTGCTGCATCGAAGTGTTGCTGAGAATATTAAATATGGTCGACCTGAAGCGACCGATGAAGAAATGTATGAAGCTGTCCGTAAAGCTCGAGCAGAAGAGTTTATTCCACAGCTTACAGATCTACGTGGTCAGACAGGATATGACGCTTATGTAGGTGAGCGTGGTGTAAAATTATCTGGTGGGCAAAGACAGCGTATAGCAATTGCACGGGTATTCCTAAAAGATGCTCCAATTTTGATTTTAGATGAAGCAACCAGCGCACTCGATTCAGAAGTGGAGGCTGCGATTCAGGCAAGCCTTGATGACCTGATGGAAGGTAAAACGGTAATTGCAATTGCACACCGCCTTTCAACAATCGCTCAAATGGATCGATTAATTGTTTTGGATCAAGGAAATATCGTAGAACAAGGATCTCACGATGAGCTGATCCAACAGAATGGAATTTATGCCCAACTTTGGCAACGCCAAACGGGTGGATTTTTAGTTGAACAAAAAGTGAAAGACAAGGAATTAGACGAAGATGCTTTATCTTGATGATTTAAAAGTGGGTGATCAGTTTAAAAGTCGTGAATATGAGTTAACACTCGAAGAAATTAAAGAATTTGCACAAAAATATGACCCTCAAGTCTTTCATACTGATGAAGAGGCTGCAAAAGATCATCCTATTTTTCAAGGTATCGCAGCCAGTGGTTGGCAAACTTCAGCCATTACCATGCGTCTCTGGACTGAATGTTTTCCAATTGCCAAGGGGCTTATCGGTTCAGAGTCAAGCTTAAGATGGCCAAAACCAGCTCGTGCAGGTGATCGTTTGCATGTGGAAGTTGAAATTGTTGCTATCAATCCTTCAAAAACAAAGCTAGATCGTGGAATTGTGAGTTATGTCACACAAACAAAAAATCAGCATGGTGATGTTTTGTTGATTTCAACCACAAAAATTGTCGTTTTTAAGGCTTAAACATCGGTTTCACACTAGATTTGTCCGACAAAATTGGTATTTTCTATCTGGAATTTATGTCAGTATTATTTTCACCAAAAATTATGAAAAAAATTGTGTAAAGCAATGGATCGCACATGAAAACAGTTTCAGTTCGCCCAGATTTAGGCATTCCAGGTGTTTACGGACTCTTACTTTTAGATGTTGTTTCTCGTTGGGGTTATAGTGCTGAGTCGCTATTCGCTCCCTTTGGATTCACCAACGAGCAACTTGCCGATCCTGAATTTAGAATTCCACTACATGTAGCGAATGAGATGATTATTCTCGCGCGCAAAATGACAGGTGAAAGTTCTCTTGGTTATCATCTTGGAAACCAAATGCGGATTTCTATCCATGGTTTTATTGGCTATGCCATTATGACCTCGAATGAGATTACTGATGCACTTATTTTAGCCAATCGCTTTATACAACTGCGTATGCCTTTTCTGCAATTTCATTTCTCGACATTTACAGAACAAGTTTCTTTGCAGTTACAATGTGATATTGATCTTGAACCGCTGAGAACTGAAATTGTCATGGCTTTGACTTTTGGTGTCATTACCATGGCAAAAGCACTGACAGGCATAAATGATTTGTATGGCGAAATTAATTTCGACTTTCCTAAACCTGAAGGCTTTGACAAATACATCAGTCGTCTACACCCTAAAACGATTATTCATTTTGACCAGACTCATTTTCTTGCCAGTTTCGATAAAAGTTATTTAGGCTTGAAGATGGTTAACGCAGATCCGATTGCCAGTCAAATTGCAATTAATCAGTGTGAAGCAGAACTATCAGAGCTTGGAGAACGCCGTCGAATTTCAATGCGTGTTCGCGATATTTTGACACATTCTGAACAGCACTATTTAAGTATTGAAAATGTGGCAGATCGCCTGCATATGTCTGATCGTACACTGAAACGTCAGTTGGCTGCAGAAGGAACTTCTTTTTCAACCTTAGTGGATGAAGTTCGATATCGTCATGCAACCTCCCTACTGTCACGTACTGACTATTCACTTGAACAAATCGCAGATGAACTCGGTTATTCAGATGTTGCGAATTTCAGTCGTGCATTTAAACGTTGGAGTGGTCGAAGTCCAAGCAGTTGGCGTAAAGATCCATATTTATAGAACTTTCGTTTTTAAATAAAACACTGTATAACACAAGAAAATTTTTCAAATCGAATTGAGGAGTCGTGATGAATCATCCTTCAGAGCTTAAATATGCTCGCACACACGAATGGGTACGTATTGAAGGTGATCTCGTTGTTACTGGGATCTCAGATCACGCACAAGATGCATTGGGTGATCTTGTCTATGTAGAAGCACCTGAAGTAGGTCGTGAATTGACTGCTGGTGAACAAGCGGGTGTAGTTGAGTCTGTGAAAACAGCTTCTGATATTCATGCTCCTGTAAGTGGTGTAGTTGTAGAAATTAATGAAAATCTAGAAGATGATCCAGATTTTGTAAATGATGATCCCTATGGCAAAGGCTGGATCTACAAAATTAAACCATCTAATTTGGCAGATGTAGAACAACTTCTCTCAAATACAGATTATGAATCAGGTTTGTGATATTTATGACCAGTCTTCGGACTGGTTTTTTATTTATACATTTTCGGATGAATGGCTCACTTTTTGCTGTAATTTTCATGTAATTTGATTATAATTAATTCAACTTCTCTCCCTACTTCATTGCTGACCAAAACCAAAAATAATTTTATTTGGCACAGATTGAAGCTTTTAATGGTTCAATATTTCAAGGTTGTCTATGTCTTCTATACATGCTGAGCATCTATGGAATAAATCTTTTATTCTGTGTCTAATTAATAACTTATTTATTTTCATCTTCTATTTTGCTCAGACAACGATATTGCCAATTTATATTCTTAATGATTTAAATGGTAATATTACCCAAGCTGGGCTTGCACTGACTTTGTTTCTAGCTTCATCGATCGCAATACGACCGTTTACCGGTCTCATTATCGAGAAGATTGGGCTTAAAAAAGCACTTTATATCTCTGAGTCATTTTTTGTACTGCTCTCTTTCGCTTATATCTTTGCTGATAATCTAACCTTATTACTGGTCATTCGGTTACTACAAGGAATTTGGTTCAGTATTTTGACCACTGCCATGATACCAATCGTCAATGACTTCATTCCAAATCAGCGTAAAGGTGAAGGCATGGGCTATTTTGTCATGTCAGTCAATCTTGCCATTGTACTAGGACCCATGTTGGGCTTGATTCTCATTCAACCATGGGGATATATTCCAGTGGCTACACTTTTAGCTGCAATTGTTTTTATTGGTTATTTGTTCTGCTTTTTGATCCCGATCCAGACACAATTTCAAACTGTTAAGCGCAAAACAAAAATTAGTGTTCATGATTTTGTTGAGATTAAAGCTTTACCTGTTGCGATGATGGCGATGCTCATCTCATTTTCTTATGCAAGTATCATGTCTTTTATCTCGACATATGCTGAATCAAAAAATTTATTGACCTATGCGAGCTTATTCTTTGCTGTTTTTGCAATTTCCATGATGCTTCTAAGACCCTTCACAGGAAAGTTATATGACTCTAAGGGTCCTGCCTACGTTGTCTATCCAGCGATTGTGAGCTTTAGCATTGGGCTATTCATTCTAAGCCAAATTCATTCTGCTGCCGGATTATTGATATCTGCTGTCTTTATTGGTATAGGCTTTGGGTCTGCTCAGCCATGTCTCCAAACGCAAGCCATTCAAGCTGTTGCACGTGAACGAGTTGGACATGCGAGTTCAACTTTTTACACCTTTTACGATATTGGCATCGCATTAGGTTCTTTTATTCTAGGTATTGTGATCACACACTATCAGTATTCGATTGCATATATATTATGCGCTATATTGACGCTTTTGAGCTTGCTGTTTTACCGCTTCGTTGTTCAAACTAAAGTTAAAACGGTCTAGATAGCTAAAAATTTGTCCAAAAAAAAGCCTTCAGATGAAGGCTTTTTTATTTAATTAGCTCTCTGCATCTTCATCAAACATACTGAAGGTTTGTGAAGAGGTTTCAGCATTCTCTCGGACGCGTGTACTTTTTAGCTTAATCTGTAGACGTAATTCATTTTTAGAGTCAGCATTACGAATGGCTTCATCATAACTGATCGCACCTTC
Source organism: Acinetobacter sp. ANC_7655 (assembly GCF_056784015.1). Lineage (NCBI taxonomy): Bacteria > Pseudomonadati > Pseudomonadota > Gammaproteobacteria > Moraxellales > Moraxellaceae > Acinetobacter > Acinetobacter sp. ANC_7655. The sequence continues at coordinate 34,717 of NZ_JBWYJB010000001.1, forward strand.
GTTATATAAATCAAATAATGCTTGGTCAAATGTTTGCATACCAAGTTCTCGCGACTTGGTCATAATTTCTTTCAACTCATGAAAGTTACCTTTCAAAATCAAATCAGAAACTAAAGGTGTATTTAGCATGACCTCTACAGCAGCTCTACGTCCGACACCATCTTCAGTTCGAACTAAACGTTGAGAAATAATGGCTTTCATATTTGATGAAAGATCCATAAGCAACTGATTGCGCCGTTCTTCAGGGAAAAAGTTGATAATTCGATCCAAGGTTTGATTGGCATTATTCGAATGTAACGTGCCTAAGCACAGATGACCGGTCTCTGCAAAAGCGATCGCATGCTCCATGGTCTCCGTATCACGGATTTCGCCAATTAAAATTACATCTGGTGCCTGACGAAGTGTATTTTTAAGCGCATTATGCCATGAGTGACAGTCCACTCCGACTTCTCGGTGAGTGACCATTGATTTTTTATGTTTATGCACGTATTCAACTGGATCTTCTACAGTAATGATGTGCCCTGCTGAGTTCTCATTACGGTAATCAATCATGGCAGCAAGTGAAGTAGATTTACCCGATCCAGTGCCACCAACCACTAGAATTAAACCTCGCTTTTCCATTACCACATCTTTCAATGTTTCTGGTAATTTCAACTTTTCAAAGTTTGGAATTTCAGAGGTAATGGTACGAATGACCATCCCTACATTAAGTTGCTGTTGAAAAACATTCACGCGAAAGCGCGATACATCTGGGACATTAATGGCAAAATTACATTCTAATTCACTCTCAAATTCTGCTCTTTGTTTTTCATTCATTAAGCTATAAGCGAATAGCTTTGTTTTTTCTGCAGTCAGAGCTTGAGAACTTAAAGGCTTCATTGCACCTTGATGTTTCATACTTGGTGGAAAATCAGCTGAAATAAATAAATCCGATCCCTCATGGTCAAAAACGCTTTTAAGCAATCTGAACATGAATTGCCGAGCTTCGCTAAGTAATTCATTACTGAACATTAATTTCCCCAAGTTATAAATATTAAATACTTAAAATACTAATAGAAATATAAGGTTATTTCAGCTGTTTCATCAAATATTTAATGCTTTAAACGAACATTCAAATCTTAAGGGCATAAAAAAGAACCCATATTTCATGAGTTCTTTTTTACGAATTATATTAGGAGAGTTGTTGGGCAATATCCAAAATCAATTGCTCTGTACTTAACCAACCCAAGCATCCATCAGTCACTGATTGACCATAAGTCATGTGATCAGAAATTTTCTGATTGCCATCGACTAAAAAGCTTTCTAGCATGACGCCGCGGACTTGTGTTTGAGGTCGTTCATTCACAATTTGCTTTAATACAGCAGGTTGATTCAATGGATTCTTAGCACTGTTTCCATGGCTACAATCAATAATCAAAGATGGTAATATATGGTTATTGTTTTCTTGAATCTTTTTAATTTCAGCGAATTGGTAATTTGTACCCTGATTCGATCCACGTAAGATCAAATGTGCGTGCGGATTACCCTTTGAAGATAAAATGCTTGGAGCACCATCTTGACTTAAACCAAGAAATTGATGCGGTTGTGAAGCGGACTGAATGGCATCCAATGCAATTTGGATTGATCCATCTGTACCATTTTTGAACCCAATGCTATAAGGCATATGGCTAGATATTTCACGGTGAATTTGCGATTCGCTTGTTCTCGCCCCAATCGCGCCCCATGAAATCAAATCATCAAAATATCCTGTTGCCATTGGGCTTAAGATTTCTGTGGCCAACGGCAAACCCATTTCAGCAATTTGAATGAAGAATGATCTAGACTGTTCAAGTCCTTTTTGCATATCTGCTGAACCATTTAAATCTGGATCATACAAGAAGCCTTTCCATCCTACAGTGGTGCGAGGTTTTTCAATATAAGTACGCATCACGATGAAAATCTGATCTTTGACTTGTTCTTGCAGTTGTTTTAATTTTTGTGCGTATTCGAGGGTTGCTTTAGGATCATGAATCGAACATGGACCAGTAATGACCAATAAACGTGGATCATGACCCGCTAAAATGTCTTGTATTGTTTGGCGATGTTGACGAATTTGAAGTGAAACTATCGGACTAACAGGTAAAGTTGATTTTAGTTCTAATGGTAAGCTTAATTTTTTTTCTAAAGTATGTTGAGCCGTGGTTATAAGCTGAGAATTAATTGCATTCATCTTGAATTCCTTTGGGCAGCAATTGCCCTATCTTTTATTTGAGCGTGAGGTGTCTATTGGCTGGGTTTTGTTCTTGACTAAAATAGAACCAATAACCGTTGCTAAAATAAAAAGTATTCAATGTTTTCATGAGATGCTCCTATATTTGTTGAGATGAAAAAAAACCTGATTGGTGTTGCCAATCAGGTATAAACTTGATGGGCAACATTTTTGTTGCCCGAACACGTCTAGGCAACTAGATGTTAAATTGCCAAAAATAATAATAAGCGTTAGTAATCAAGTGTGTCGTTTTCATCAAATTATCTAAAATATAACCCTTAAAAGTAAAATACGCATAAATAAACTGATTGACAAGCAATTTATATAAAAAATATCGTTATATCAATCATAACTCAAATATATCAATGGTTTATTGCTTATCTGTAGGAAGCCAATCTTTTATAGCACATACTTGTTTGAGCATCAGTTGCTCAGCCTCAGACTTACAAATCGCTTGGCTAAATAAAAAGCCTTGACCATATGCACAGCCAACATCCTGAAGACTTAAGAGCTGTTGGCATGTTTCGACACCTTCTGCGATTACATCCAATGACAGAATAGGTCCGAGCTTAGCAATGCCCTCTACAATTGAATTGATTGACTTTTCCTCATTCATTCGATTCACAAAAGCATAATCAATCTTGAGACAGTCGACAGGATAATCTCTTAAATGCGTCATTGAAGAATGACCGGTTCCGAAATCATCCAATGAGATTCGAAGACCATAATTTTTGAGCTTTTGTAGTGCTCGAATCACAAATTCTATTCCACGCTCAGCCAGAATATGTTCTGTAATCTCAACCTCGATTAAATGAGCAGGAATTTGATGTCGTTCTAAACGTTGAATTAACAATTCTGCATAATTGTCACGCATGAATTCAACTGGAGAGGCATTAATTGAGATCGGTACAAGTTGAACGCCCTTAGACATCCAATCTGCCATGTCACTGAAAATCTTTTGATGCATGATTTCACTGATTTTACTGGCCAGCTCATAATCGTTAAACGCTTCTGAGATTGAAGCTGGATAATGAAGTTGCTGCTGTGTATCATGCCAACGCATCAAAGCCTCAAATCCGATTAGCTGACAGTTATCTAAGCGAACCTTAGGTTGATAATACGGTTCGATTAAATTGTCCTGTATGATATAGCGAGCAGTATCAAGTTGTTGCATCTTCTTTTCAGCAAGTGCAAACATTTCGTCATCATACATACGATACCCACCACGACCTTTTTCTTTAAGATCATTTAGAGCGGTATCCGCACATTTCATCAATCCGAATACATCTTGAGCATCTTTAGGATAAATGGCACATCCAATACTCATCCCACTATTAATCACTTTTCCTGCATAAGTAATGGGGGCAATATTTTGTTTAAGCACTTTCTGTGTAGTTTGATGTAATTCTTCTTCTGAGGTCATCCCTGAGACAATAATTGCAAATTCATCTCCACCTAAACGTGAAACAATACACTTGCGATCCAAACTCTTTTGCAGACGTTTAGATAAGACTTTAAGTAGATGATCTCCAGCAGGATGACCTAAAGTATCGTTAATGTTTTTAAAATGATCGAGATCAATAAACATCATACCAATAAGTGTTTTTTCACGATTTGCTTGTGAAATCGCCGCTTTTAATTTATTTTTGAAGGCACGACGATTCATCAGACCAGTCAGATCATCATATTCACTGCTGATTTTTAGTTTAGCTTCGGCAACACGTTGACGGGTAATATCACGTGATACACAGAGAATACTGGTCGTATTTCCTTGTTCATCATGCACAGGTGTTAAAATATTATCCCAATACATCACAGTATCGCCGTGTGTGCTCATCCCCGCAAAACGGGCATTCTTCCCTCGAGCTGCTGTTTTAATCGCTTTTGCCCCCTGTTCACGTACTTCAGGTGGTAACAGCGTTAACCAATCCATTCCAAATTTCTTAACACGCTCTTGACCCAGTAATGCCATGCATCCAGATTTGTTCATGTGTTCAAGCTTGCCATCTGGTGTGATAATTTTTATACAGTCTACGCTGACATCGAGCATATCTGTATTGGCACGCAAGGCCTCAGCAGTTTCACGCATTTTGATTGTACGATCATGGATATTTGTGCAACTTATCATCCAATTTTGCTGGTTGGATTGAATCACCTTAGGTTCAGCAAGCATTAAGAACCAAAGATATTCACCTGATTTATTTTTTATACGACACTCTTTTTCAAATTTCTGACCGTTTTTTTGAGCATCATTCCAAATCTGATAAAGATGTTCAGCATCATCAGGATGAACAAATTTAAGCCAGTCTACGTCACGTAAGATTTGCGTATCCGCACCGATATATTGTTTAAATGCGAGATTACAATACCCTGAGTTGGTGTGACTGACCCAAATCAAATTGGGCAGTAAATCGAGTGCAAATTTAAAGTCATCTGACAGTGTTAGATGCAAAGGCACAGCTTTGGACTGTAAATGATCAGCTCTATTCAGATCCAGAATGCTCATAGTTCACCTATTCGAAAATAACAACCCATCAAAATGACGAATACAAAAATCAGCGTAAAAATTTAGAATTTAATTAATCAGTATTTAAATTTAGTTAATAATGATTATTAATCATCATTAATTATAAAATACGTGATAATAATAACACTTAAATGGATTAAATTAATACAAATACCATTTCTGCATGATACATAATTTTTATCACTTGTGAATATTAAATAGACAAAATGCATAAAAAATAATGAAATACGACACAATAATGAATTTATTTGATAATTCGACATCTTAGAATTAAATAATTTCGATTTTAATTAAAAAAAATACCTACTTATATTAAGTAGGTGTTGAATAATATAAAAATAATCTAAACTTATTATTAATTTATTATAAAAAATCTTTAATGTTTTTGATAACCTCACTTGGTTTTTCTGCATGTAACCAATGTCCAGTGCCATCAATCGTCACAAATTTAGCTTTAGGATATTGGAACCGAATAAGATCGTTATCACGCTCGAGATTAATATAATCGGATAATTCTCCTTTTAAAAACAAAGTTTCATTCGATTGTGGATTAAGACGTTCCCATGACAAAATCTGAAAATATTGTTGTTTAAGTGCATCTAAGTTGAATAGCCACTGTCCATTGCGGAAAGATTTGAGCAGAAATTGAATAACGCCAATTTCATTAATATATTTCTGCATCAACTCGGTTGCCTCCTTTCTTGAAACAACTTGAGCTTTTTGAACTTCTTCTAAAGCTTTGAAAATTTGATCATGATGAGATTTTTGATAAGCGACGGGTGCCATATCAAGTACAATCAACTTAACTACTCGATGTGGTACAAGGTTTGCTAAGTGCATGGCAACTTTCCCCCCCATCGAATGACCAATGATGTGAAATTGTTGCACATTCATATCATCTAAAGTTTCTACAACATCTTGCGCCATGAGTTGATAACTCATTTGATTAGAATGAGGTGATAAACCGTGATTACGCAAATCAATTTGGATGACATCATGCGTTTCCTGAAATGCTCTCGCGAGCATGCCGAGGTTCGATAAACTACCAAAAAGACCATGAATCAGAACAAGAGCAGGTTGACGTTGATTCGCATTTGATTTGGTGATCTCAGCATTTAGTCGCATATATATACTCAAATAGCTTTAAAAATGTGATTCAAATTCTAACAGTAGAGTTTGTATTTTAGTGTTAGTTTAATTTTTATTTATATAATTCAGTAAATTAAAGACAATCAAAAAAATTCGGTTATAAGTAAAAGTATTGAGTTTTATAAAAATTAGTCCTGTAATTCGATCTTGTGATCGTGCGGAAATTATATATATTATCCGATTAAACTTTTTACTTTGAACATTTTAGGAAATTTAGACCATGTTTCATCATGTAGATGCTTATGCAGGTGACCCTATTCTTTCACTTATGGAAGAATATAGTAAAGATGAGCGTACTCAAAAAGTGAATTTGAGTATTGGTCTATATTATAACGAAGACAGTATTGTACCTCAGTTAAATGCGGTCAAAGCTGCGTACAAAAATATTGAACCGAGCAACGATAAAGTTAAACTTTATTTACCAATGGATGGTTTGAAATCTTATAACGAAGCGACTCAAGCATTAGTTTTAGGTCCTGATAGTCAAGCACGTAAAGATGGTCGTGCTGTCACGATTCAGACACTTGGTGGCTCAGGCGCACTTAAAGTCGGTGCTGATTTTTTGAAAAAATATTTCCCTGAGTCAGATATCTGGGTAAGTCAGCCAACTTGGGATAATCATATCGCAATTTTTAATGGCGCTGGTATCCAATCTCATTTCTATCCTTATTTTGATGCTGAAACAAATGGCGTTAACGTTCCAGCGATGCTTGAGGAATTAAAAACATTAAAAGCAAAAAGTATTGTTTTGCTTCATCCTTGCTGCCATAACCCAACTGGTGCAGATTTAACGCCAGCAGAATGGGATCAAGTGATCGAAGTACTTAAGACGAATGATCTTATTCCATTCCTTGACATCGCTTACCAAGGTTTCGGTAAAGGTCTTGAAGAAGATGCATACCTTATTCGTGCTTTAGATAAATCAGGTATGAATTTCATTGTGAGTAATTCATTCTCAAAAATCTTCTCACTGTATGGTGAGCGTGTCGGTGGCTTAACATTTGTCTGTGATGATCAAGCTACTGCTCAAAAAGTGCTTGGACAATTAAAAGCAACTGTACGCCGTATTTATTCTAGTCCAGCAAGCACAGGTGCATTGTTGGTTGAAAACGTGTTAAACAACGCAGATCTAACTGCTCAATGGCAAGCTGAATTACAAGAAATGCGTGAACGTATTATTAAAATGCGTGAATTGTTAAATGCTAAATTGAGTGCGGCTCTGCCTGAACGTGACTTTAGCTATCTAGTAAAACAACAAGGTATGTTCAGTTATACAGGTTTGACTGGCGAACAAGTGGATATTTTGAAAGATAAATATGGTATTTATTTAGTCCGTAGTGGCCGTATGTGCGCAGCAGGATTAAACTTGAATAATATTGATTATGTGGCTGATTCAATTGCAGAAGTTTTGAAAACTACAGCTTAAAAATAAAAAAACGGGCATATCGCCCGTTTTTTATTGCCCAATTAAAAATGTACAACTGTACGGATTGATTTACCTTCGTGCATTAACTCAAAGGCTTTATTAATGTCTTCTAGCCCCATAGTATGAGTAACAAAAGGTTCTAATTGAATGTCACCCTTCATCGCATCTTCAACCATTTTTGGTAATTGAGTACGACCTTTTACACCACCAAATGCTGTACCCATCCATTTACGTCCAGTCACTAATTGGAATGGACGAGTTGAGATTTCTTGACCAGCACCAGCTACACCGATAATGACAGATTGACCCCAACCACGGTGTGCACATTCAAGCGCTGAACGCATCACGTTTGTATTACCGATACACTCGAATGAATGATCTACCCCCCATCCAGTCATTTCTACAATCACTTGTTGAATAGGTTGATCATAGTCCTTAGGATTGAGGAAATCTGTTGCACCAAACTGTTCAGCCAATTTAAATTTTTCTGGATTGGTATCCACTACAATAATCCGGCCAGCTTTGGCTTGTTTAGCACCTTGAACAACTGCTAAACCAATACCACCTAAACCGAACACAGCAACAGTGTCACCTTCCTGTACTTTTGCAGTATTATGAACCGCACCAATACCAGTCGTCACGCCACAACCCAATAAACAAACGTGTTCAGGGTTTGCTTCAGGATTAATTTTTGCTAACGATACTTCGGCAACAACTGTGTATTCACTGAATGTTGAACACCCCATATAATGGTAAATAGGTTCGCCATTATAAGAGAATCGAGTCGTTCCATCAGGCATAACACCTTTACCTTGAGTGGCACGTACAGAGACACATAAGTTTGTTTTATTTGATTTGCAGAACAAACATTCGCCACATTCTGCAGTATAAAGTGGAATGACATGATCACCTGGTTTTACACTGGTTACGCCTTCACCAACTTCAACTACAATACCTGCACCTTCGTGACCAAGTACCGCAGGGAATACGCCCTCTGGGTCTTCACCAGAAAGTGTAAATGCATCTGTATGACAAACACCTGTATGCGTAATTTTCACCAATACTTCACCAGCTTGTGGTGGAGCAACATCTAATTCAACAATTTGTAATGGCTGACCTGGACCGAATGCCACCGCTGCACGAGATTTCATGATGAAAACTTCCTTTGTAAATTAAGATTTAAAAGATAAGTTACAGTAACCGCTTTTGATAAAAACATTCAACTATTTGATTGATGATATTATAGCCATACAACTGAACAATAAGATTTAGGAACGACAGCTTTGATGCTTATGTTGCGACATATATTGTGTTTACTCACATTCTTTATTTTAACTGGATGTAATTTGGCGATGAATACAAGTATAAAACAAGCCCCAATCCAACCTCATACCACACTTTGGCTCAGCAATACACCAGAAACAAGACGCAATATTGAACAAGGTTTAACCGCATTTTTACCACTTCATGATCCTTTTATGAGTATGGCTTCACGTGTTCATTTAATACGTGAAGCAAATCATACGATCGATTTACAGTACTATATCTGGGAAAATGATGTGATAGGTCAGCATTTATTGTCTGACCTACTCAAAGCAGCTGATCGTAATGTGAAGGTTCGACTGTTAATTGATGATCAAAATGGCACTCAATTAGACTCGACCTTAAGTGCATTGTCTAAACATCCTAATATCGAAATTAAGCTATTTAATCCCTACAAATTTCGCAGCTTTAGAGTTTTGGATTATGTGTTTCGCTTTAATAAAGTCAATCATAGAATGCATAACAAACTGATTATTGCTGACGGAGCGATTGCTGTTACTGGGGGGCGTAATATCAGTAATGAATATTTTGATGCCAGTGACAATTTTCAATTCGCGGATATGGATATTTTATTTGCAGGGCAATCAGTTTCAGCTGCAAACACGGTGTTTCACCAATTTTGGAATGATGAGCTGAGTTATAATATTCAGCAAATAATTCCTCAGTCTCAAAAAGAATTAGCGTATTTAAGATCGCATTATTCAACCAAGCAAAATTTTCAAGGTGCTGAAACTAAAAAACGTATTGATCAAGCAGAACGTTTTTTAGAAGAAAATTTAAAAAAACATCCTATTCGTTGGTCTAAAGCTCATTTTGTTGCAGACAGCCCCAATAAAATCAGAGCGAAAGCTCAATCTCATGAACTGCTGTTTAATCAGTTCAAATCCATTATGGGGAAACCTGCTCAAGAAATAAACTTGGTGTCTGCCTATTTTGTTCCTACTGTTCATGGTGAGTCTTTCCTCAAACAATTGAGTGAGCAGAATGTCAAAGTTCGAGTTTTAACAAACTCATATTTGGCAAATGATGTCCCGATTGTTCATGCATTTTATCAAAAATATCGAACCCCACTCTTAAGGTCAGATGTAAAACTTTACGAGTTTAAACCTTATATTGAACGGTCTGATCGGACTTGGTATGAAATTATGACGGGTAATGTTATTCCTGCGAAAGGAAAAAATGCGTCGCGTCTTCATGCTAAATTTTTTACTGTAGATGATAAAGTTTTTATTGGAACATTCAATTTTGATCCACGTTCAGCGTATTTGAATACTGAACTTGGACTGATCATTGAGTCAGCCGATTTTAAAACAGAGATATCTCAATCTTTAGATGAAAATCTTCCCAAAGTTGCCTATCAACTACATTTGGATGCACATCAAAACTTAAGATGGGAAGAACAACGAGGTGAAGAAAAGTTAATACATGATCATGACCCTGAAACGACTCGTTTTCAGAGATTTATGTTCAAGTCTTTGTCCTATCTCCCAATCGAATGGATGATGTAAATTCTTTGTTGTGACTGGTTTGTACAACCAGGATAAATTGCATTATTATTCACGTTTTATTTTTTGAACCCTTGGTTCTACTCTACTCCCATGCAATTTTTTGATCTTAGTCGACAGTATAATCTGAACGACATACTCACCCCTTTTTTATCACTTGAAGATTTATCTCAGCATGAATGGTATTTAGCTAAAATTAGTGTTGATTATGATTGCCTTACTGATGAAGACTTAGTTGAAGGTTCTATCACGTTAAAATCTAACCATAATGTTCAAATTGATTTGGCTTGGTTAATTTTAGACAATGGTCATGAGTTACAAGTTTTTTTCAAAGGCATTGAAACCTCTGTCTCAGAACAAACGCTCGTGATTGTGAAGGGTGCCCGCTTAGTTGATGAAGAAGGACAAGAATTATCTGCTCAAGCATTATCTTTATGGATTGATGGTACTCTACTCAATATGCTTCCACATATTCGTAAAGAAATTAAATCACGTTTAAACTTGTGGGATTATGTAGATTATGATGTGTAATAAGCATCTCGATTGACTTTAACAGGTTGTTAAATTAATCCAATTGACTGGAAAAGTTCACGATAGTATTCGGCTTTCTTTTCAAGAGCTAAAGGATAAGCTCTTGAAGAAGATGGCATACGATGAATTCGGATATCTTTGTTATCAAATTGCAGATCCACGACTGTACCCATTTTAACTTTAGTGTGTACAGACGCATTCATTGACTTTAATAAGGTCTCAGTTGCTTTATCACCTGTGGTCATAATATCTCGACAATATGGAATTTTTTTAAGCAATAGAAACATATCTGTCGGTGTAACGATTTCTAGAAATTGATCTGAGGCATTGTCTTTCAAACGCCGTACTTGATAGGCTGTATCAAATATTGCAATGCCCAACTCATTTAGAAAATCTTTCAGCATTTGCTCTTTGAATTGTTTATTTTCACGGTCTAGAAAATAATAAGAGTCTTGAAAAAAGATCAACCCATATATTTTCCACATATCATTTTGAAAATTCGGATAATAAAAATCCATTTTCCATCTTGCTTTCGGCGGAGGAAAACTACCAAGCATGAGCAATTTGGCTTGTTGAGGTACAAATGGCTCAAGTGGATGTGTTTCGATATCACTCATATCAAATTTCGGTCTAACTTTTCGATCTACAGTGATTTTGAATAATCGAACTAATTTTTTTTGCCCAAAGCTGATAGATTTCTTTACTTGGATGAAATCCATCCTCAGCCATCTTCAAATTGAGTTGTTTATACTCATCCAAATCATATTTAACCAATTCAAATTTTGGTTGTGGTTCAATCCAATTTTCCAATTCAACATTCATTTGATGGGCATATTTTCCAAACAACCAAGCTAAAGGATTTGGTAATGCAGGAAACTCATTCATCGGTGGAACTCCAGTCGCGATAATGAGCTTGGGTGAAAATTTCTCAGCGATCAGTGAATATAATTGTTCTTGTAGGCAGATCCATTTTTGTGGTGAGATGAGCTGTGTTACATCATTGACCCCTATCGAAGTTACTACAATATCAAACTGATCGTTATTAATAGCCTGTATAGTTCGAATTACATCTGAAGTACGATTTCCAGTTTTTGCAATTAATGACCAGCGAATTTGAAAATGATCTCTTAGTTCTTGTAACAATGTTCCGCTTAGCGCATCTTCTTGAAATTGCACACCCACACCAGCAGCAGCTGAATCACCTAAAATTAAAATTGATATTTGAGGGCCATTACCAACCAAACCATTTCTTTCCCCCAAAGCTTCTGCTAAACGAGGTGTATTTTTCTTGACTTGGTAACCTTGCACAAGTAAAGCTGGAATGAGTGCGATTGTCGCTAATTTAAGAAACATGTATTTGATTTTAGGTTTTGATATTTCCTATTTTAAACGATTTTTTGATATTTTCATTGCTATTTATTATTGAAAATAATTATCATTTACAATGATTAATTCAAAGCTAAAATCTATGAATCATCATATCAAATTTTTTTCTATATTGATGTTAATGAGTGCCGCAGTAAGTGCTGATCTTTCTGTAAATCATTCATTACAAGTCAGCACTCAACTTTATGCCCCTGCATGTGAAGATATGGATGCCAAAAGTAAAGTGCTTCAGCAAATCCAAAACAAGATTCAGATGCATCCTGAGCAAAAAAATCATCTCCTCGATCAATTTTGGTCGGAAACTCGTAAAAATCAAACCCCAATAATTGAACATTCTAATGAAACACACCAACGTGTCATTTATTTATATCGTGGTGCAAAACACAATGTGCGATTAATCGGTGGTCCGAGTAATGATCATGAGTGGTTAACTCGACTTAAAGGTACTGATATTTGGTTTAAAGAAAGTATTGTTGATTCAAGATTTATCGGAAGTTATAGTTTTGCTGTGGATTCGCCGAATATCGATGGATATTTATCAAATTACTGCCCACATTTAAACCCAAATTTAAAAGAATCACGAGATCAGCGTCGATCTATTTTAAAGGTACAACAACTCGACCCTTTCAATCCTCATAAGTGGTTTGATTCTAAAAACATTGCCATAAAAACGAATACCACGCTGAGGAATGAAAATATCGCAAAACTTAGTCGAGCGCCTAACTTTATTGATCCAACTCAAATGGCTGAAAATAGTGAAAAACAATTAGTTTCATCCGTGTTGAAAAGTAAAGTTTTGGGAAATGATCGTCTTATTCAGATTTATGCAACTCCACCTCAAGTCGGAAAATCATATATCACACTGATTTTTTTTGATGGTGAGCAATATGCGCATTTAGTTAAAGTTCCCCAGATATTAGATCAGTTGGTTCAACAACAGCAACTCCCACCTATACAGGCTGTTTTTGTTGGACATCCTAATGATCAATTACGTGCTAAAGAACTTAGCCCCAATCCAGAATACACACAGTTTTTTCAAGAAGAATTATTGCCTTGGATGAGTCAATATTTGCCCTATCAACGTGATCACAACAAAACAGTCTTATTGGGTTCAAGTTTAGGTGGTCTGAGTTCTGCTTATTTGGCGTTAAAAACATCCAATGATATTAGTCACGTCGTGCCACTTTCTGGTTCATTTTGGTGGAAATCTGATCCAAACGATACAATCAATGGTATGAGTAAACTGATCAGAGCTTCAACATTAGACAATACAAAGAAACTCAATTGGTATATTTCAGCCAATAGCTATGAATATTCGAGACAAAATAATAGCTTAAGCATTCTAGAAACCTCTCCGATTGTCGCTCAGGATTTAATCGATCAGGGACACAATGTTCACTATCAAGAATATATAGGCGGACATTCATATGCCGTTTGGCAAATCGTCATACAAGATGCTTTGAAATATTTCTTTAAAAATAAATCCCACTAAATGTGGGATTTATAAGACGTTATTTTAACTCAGCTTATTGACGAGCTGAAGCGGTAAAACCTTCATTGCAAAACCCAATGGCAACCATGGCCACTTTGGTACATATGCTTTGACTGGTTGCTTTTCGATTGCTTCAGCTAATAGTCGTGATCCTGTGGCTTGATCGACCTCAAAAGGTAATTTTCCAGCACCTTCATTAATTTCAGTTCGAATGTAACCAGGATAAATCGTTGAAACTTTAATTGGTGTTCCAAGAAGTTCAGCCCGAATCCCTTCGGCTAAATGTGCAATTCCCGCTTTACTGGCAGCATAAGCTGTAAGATGTTTTGGCATACCACGCAAAGCACTCATCGATGATATTACAACTAAATGTCCTGAATTTTGAGATCTAAAAATTTCGACCGCTGCTTCACATTGTGCCATCGCAGAAATAAAATTAGTTTCAACTGTTCCTTTATTAATCGCAAAATTACCTTTACCGATACGACGTCCTTCGCCCACACCAGCATTGACTATCACTCGATCGATAGTGCCTAGCTCATCTTTAAACTCTTTAAATACACGGAAGACTTGCTCATCATCCGTGACATCCAATACCTTCGCACTTACTTTTACCTGATAGCGTTGTTCTATTTCATCTTTTAAAGCATACAACCTTTCTAAACGACGAGCACAGATCGCTAGGTTATATCCTTTTTTTGCAAACTCTTGTGCCATCCCAGCACCGATACCTGAGCTTGCACCTGTAATTAATATAGTTTTGTTCATTCCATTTTCTCTCTATGGCATATAGCCTTGATCAAATCCAAGTGAGCAAATCACGATCTTGTTCTTTTAAATAATGATGTTCATTTAAACTGAGTAATTGTGGTTCTGTACCAACCAATCTCAAGGTGGTAAAACTGGTATTAGTGATTGCCCAGTTCAATGCAAAAGTTTTGTCTGCACTTAAACCAAGTAAATGCCCTGCAACGACAGATATCACACCACCAGACGTATAAACTACGGCATAGCGAGGTTTTTCTGTTTCAAGTTGTATACATAGTTTGTTCAAGCCATGAAGCACTCGTTGCTGAAATTGAGGCCAGCTTTCATCATAATCATGATGATGATCCCCCTTAGTCCAACGTTGAATTGCACCTTCAAAAATTTTTCCTAAATAGGCACGAGGATCTACAGCTTGACCAACATCTTTTTTAAGTAATGCAGGATCTGCAAAACGTGGTTCATATTTTGCAAACACTTGTTGATGATTGAACTCGTTCCAATGTGGATCGATATCAATCTGACTGTCAGGAAAACATTCATTCAAAGAGATATACGCCGTTTGCTGATGACGTTTCATCGAGCCAGCTATGACATATGGTCGCTCTTGTAGTAACTTTTGAAAATATTGTCCCAACACACGTGCTTGAACTTCACCTTTCTGAGAAAGCTGATCATAACTTTCAGCACCAAATGAAGCTTGACCATGTCTGACCAAATATATTGTCGTCATCTTGGCAGAATATCCTGTAATTTTGCGAGATAAGTTTTTGCAATTTCATTCGCTTCAAGCTTTTGTATACCTATGAGTTTTAAAGCACGAATATGTAATGCATGAATCACAATCCAAAAATCCTTAAATGCAGGATTATCCGTTTGTTTATGGTAATAACGATAATAAATTTGTTGTGCTATGACCGCTAATCTAAAGATCCCAAAAACTTCATAGAACGTCCAGTTAGATGGCTTTAGTCCTGTTTTTTCTAGGTAATAATCCACAACTTCTTTACGTGTAAACATGCCTTTAAGATGTGTAGGTTGTCGACGTGTCGATTTAAAGATCATATTGTCGTTTTCTTCAACCCAATATGCTAAGGCTGATCCTAAATCCATAAGTGGATCACCAATTGTCGCCATTTCCCAATCCAACACCCCGATGACCTCAGTAGGCTGTTGAGGATTCAAAATGACATTATCAAAACGCCAATCGTTGTGAATAATACAGTTGGTTGAATCCTCAGGAATATTGTCTTTAAGCCAATTTCGTACAAACTTAAAGGTCGGCACATTGATGGTATGGGCTTTGTCGTAGCGACTGTCCCAACCTTCGACCTGACGACGGCAGTAACCCTCACCTTTTCCAATTTGCTCAAGTGCTGTTCCTTGATAAGGAACTTGGTGCAATTCAATCAATTTGTCTAAAACATTTATACAAAGCTGATGCACATCAAATTCAGTGAGTTTTAGTTCTGGTGGAAGCTTTGCCCTTGGTATAATTCCCTCGATTCGCTGCATCACATAAAAATCGCATCCGAGTACAGATTCATCTTGACATAATGCCAGCATTTTGGGCACGACTGGATATAGATCTTTTAAAGTTTTCTGAACATTATGTTCTCGAACCATATCATGAGCAGATTTAGCTTTGGTTCCTGCGGGTGGTCTTCTTAATATCAGATCTGCATTGCTATATTTTAGCCGGTATGTCCAGTTTGAAGCTCCACCAGAATATTGTGTAACTTCTACAGGCTCAATCACTTCCACACCATTTTGATTTAACCAGTTTGTGACTGAAACGATATCGAGCTCTTCACCACGTCTGACTTGCCCTGCTGTATCTATAACTGACATATTTCTTCCTTAAATCGAGTGCTCATCTTATTGAGAATGACGAGTTGAAAAACCACGTTTCGCAAGTTCCAATTTTGCAATCATGCCTTTATGCACCTCATCTGGCCCATCTGCCAAACGTAATGCACGCGCTTGTGCAAAAAAACCTGTCAATGGCGTATCTCTAGATAGACCTGCACCGCCGTGAATTTGCATTGCCATATCGACAACTTTTTCCAAAACACTAGGTGCAACGACTTTAATTGCAGAGATTTCAGTGAGTGCAGCCATATTGCCCAGTTTATCCATTTTATATGCCGCATATAAGGTCAAAAGACGTGCTTGATCGATGGCAACACGCGCTTCCGCGACTCTTTCCAAATTACCACCAAGTTTCAAAATTTCCTTACCGAATGCTTTTCTTTGCATTCCACGATCAATCATTAATTCCAATGATTTCTCAGCAGCACCGATACAACGCATGCAATGATGAATACGTCCTGGACCAAGTCGCCCCTGTGCAATCTCAAACCCTTGACCTGCTCCACCAATAAAATGAGTGACTGGAACACGAACATTATTAAAGGTTACTTCTCCATGACCGTGTGGCGCATCATAATCACCAAATACAGGTAACATTCTTTCAATTTTTACGCCCTCAGTTTCAACTGGAACTAAAACCATTGAATGTTGTTGATGTCGACCTTTATTTGCGTCTGGTGTATGTGCCATAAATATAATGATTTTTGCATTAGGATCGCCTAAACCCGAAGACCACCATTTGCGTCCATTTAAAACAATTTCGTCTCCCTCAATTACAGCAGTGGCTTGCATGTTCGTCGCATCTGAAGAAGCAACTTCTGGTTCAGTCATGCAAAATACGGATCGAATTTTTCCGTCTAAGAGAGGTTTTAACCATTGCTCTTTTTGTTGTTCTGAGCCATAGCGCCAAATTAACTCCATATTACCGCTATCTGGCGCATTACAATTGAAAACCGTAGGAGCCAATAAACTACGGCCAGTTAACTCAGCAATGTGTGCATATTCTTGAACTGTTAAACCTTGACCAAATTCTGGGTCTGGTAAAAAAAGATTCCACAAATTTTGCGATTTAGCTTTTTGTTTGAGTACTTCAAGTTCTGCTGGCCACATCCATGATGTCCAATCATCACTTGAATTTAATTGATGAGCTTTATGCCAAAATTCTTGTTCTATAGGCTCTATTTCGTCTTGAATAAAGCGTTGTGCTAAATCATAAAAGTGTTTAGCTTTTTCCGTTAATTGAAACATTAATCCCTCGAACTATATTCTCATCACGCTTTACATCAACATAGCTTGAAACCTACTATGAATGAAATGATTTATTTAAATATTACTTTATGAATAGAATTCATCAGGAATCTGTGGATCTGAGCGCTTTTTCACACATTGATATCAATCTATATCCATTATTTATTGCGATATACGAACATCAAAGTATCAGTAAAGCCGCAAATTTGATGTGTATTACACAATCTGCAGCCAGTCACGCTTTACAGCGATTAAGATTACAATTGAAAGATGATCTTTTTATCCGAAGTGGTATAAAGATGGTTGCGACACCCTTTTCACATCAAATTTATCCACGAATAAAAGAAACATTAATCGCAATTCAGCATATCTCGACTCATCATATATCTTTTGATCCACTGACGATTCAATCTATTCGTATAGCAATTCATGATGAAATTGAGCCTTTAATTTTTCCGCAGTTAATCCGTCATTTTCGTGATTTAGGACTAGCGACACGGTTTCAAAGTATCAAATTAGATCGAACTAATTGGGCAAAAGATTTATTGTCACAGCAACTTGATTTAGTGGTCGATCTTCAACAGAAAGTTGATGAGAAAATTTATTTTAACCCTTTAGTGAATGATCGCTTTGTCATATGTGGTTTGACAACCATCGAAAATTTAGAACAATACAAACATGCCCAACATATTGGTGTTTCATCAAGGCATTCTGGTGTGCTTATTGAAGATTTACATTTTAAAAAGTTGAATATTCAACGTGATATTTTTTTACGCTGTCAACACTATTCAACGGCACTACAAATTTTGAAGGAGTATCCTGACACATTGCTAACCTTACCTTTTAGTATTTTAAAAAATTTGAAATTACCTCAAGATTTAAAAATTTCTGAACTCCCTATTGAACTGCCTTTAATGAAAATGGGAATTTATTGCAATTCACAATTAGCATCACACCAAAAGTTTGAGTATTTAATTTCAGAAATTAATAAAATTTTTGCTTAGGCTATTTATGGCGGTGATAGATGATAAAACTTAGGCTATTTAGTAGAAAATCTGTGTGAACACCATCTGTTCAATATTGAATCAAACACTCACTTGGAGTTGATTTATCATATTAAGGCTTGTTTTCTCTTGTATTTTCTATGTTTGATCAACTCCCTGCATCATGGCTTATTGGGCTAGGTGCGATTTTATGCTTATTACTTCTTATCATTTTTAGACAAGTAAGAATTTATCTTCTTCAAGTATTTAAACCTTTTAAAAAAGGAAAAACTTATTGGTGCCGTGTTACAGCGGTGAGTGATGGTGACACCCTCTCCTGCCATCGTTTGAATTTAAGACGTTCTAAAACTAAATTACGCTTTGCTTTTGTAGATGCGCCTGAATCTAATCAAAGTTACGGGCTTGAATCCCAACGCTTAGTTAAGAAAATGATTCAAGGTAAAATTGTTCGTGTAAAAATCACGGATATTGATCGTTATGGACGTTGCGTGGGTGTGGTCTACCGCTATCGCAAGAATATGAATGAAGAATTAGTGAGGCGTGGTGGTGCGTGGGTTTACGAAGAATACATACGTGATCCAAAGCAATTAAAATATATGATCTCGCTACAAGATAGTGCAAAACGCAATAAACGAGGTCTCTGGCGCGGGACCCGTCCTATTCGACCAAGTACTTTTAGAAAACAAAAAAACTAATATTTTCAGTACCCTGATTATCAATAAGTGCATTACGCTTGATTCGTCTAATAATTGAGCGTAAATTCAAGCCAACAAACTAGTTAGCTTGGTTAACTATATGCAAAACTCTCCCAAATTCCGTGTCGTATTGCTGCGAAGTGCGCGACTCTTTAGTGACCGTTTAAATGATATCTTGGCTCAATACCAACTGAACTATTCAATGTGGCAGTTGATTTATCATATCTATGATCATGACTCCATCACTTCAATTGATTTGGCTCATGAACTCAATGTTTCGAAACCATCAATTGCAAAACGCATTAATACTTTACATAAATTAGATGTTATTCAGTTTTTAGAATCATCTGATAAACGCCAAAAATTAATTCAATTAACCGAAAAAGGTAGAGATCTTTATCAAATTTGTACAATTCAGATTGATCAATTTGAACAACAGTTTTTGAATCAAGTAAATCCTGAAGACATTGCTCAAAGTGCTGAGACACTTCAACTGTTTTTGTCTATTTTAGAGCGTTATAAAAGCTTAAATATCGTGGAGGAGTTATGAGTACTTCCTCAAATCAAGTTAATCAGCCTCTTTGGACACGTAACTTTATTTTGGTCAGTTTAATTAACTTTCAATTGGTACTGACTTTTTATCTTCTCGTCATTGTCATTGTGGGATTTTCGATAGCAGAACTTGGAGCGACGACGGCGCAGGCTGGTTTAATATCAGGATTTTTTATTGTGGGTACACTGATTGGTCGTTTATTGGTGGCTAAATTCCTCGTTAAATTCGGTTCTAAAGTCACCATGCTGGTCGGACTCACTGGATTTCTCATATTTTCAGGCTTTTATTTTCTCCATTTAGAGGTTGGAACTTTATTAATCGTTCGATTCTTGCATGGCTTTATGATGGGGGTTGCCTCCACCGTATTTGGCACAATTATCGCTCAAATTATTCCCGCAACCCGTCGTGGTGAAGGTATAGGTTACTACAGTATGAGTAGTACTTTAGGAACTGCAATTGGACCATTTTTGGCAATCTGGCTAATGCTTCATGTCAGTTACAACATTATTTTTGCCCTATCTTCAATCCTTGCAGTTTTATGTTTAATTACAGCTTTATTTATTCAAGTTCCTCAATTGCAACAGGTTTCGTCTATACCTGATCAGGCCCATACTCAAAATAGTTTTCTATCTCAATATATTGAAAAGAGCGCCTTACCCATTGCTCTGATCATGTTGGTAAGCTCCCTCTTTTACTCTGGTGTTCTATCGTTTATTAATTTTTATGCCAAAGAAATTGATCTGGTTGAAGCAGCATCATTTTTCTTTCTCATTTATGCGTTGACGATTCTGCTCTCTCGTCCTATTACGGGACCACTGATGGATAAAAAAGGCGAAAATATAATTATGTATCCGGCCTTTCTCATTATGGCACTTGCATTCTTCTTGTTAAGCCAAGCTAACAGTTCGGGCCTTTTGTTGATTTGCGCAGGATTATTAGGTTTAGGCTACGGTAATATCCAGTCAATTTGCCAAACAATTGCAGTGAAAAGTACTAGTTTGGAACGAATGGGATTTGCAACCTCAACTTATTTTATCTTTTTAGATGCAGGTTTGGGATTCGGTCCTTATTTCTTAGGTTTAGCTTTAGATTTGATCAGTTACCAACAACTCTATTTATATAGTGCTATGGGTACTTTATTTTGCATTGTCTTATATTATGTATTACATGGGAATAAAGTTAGAAATGTGAATATTGCTTAGGCTATTTATGGGTTTAAAAAAAGCACTCCAATGAGTGCTTTTCCATATTTTATTTAAACATTTTAAAACGTGTGGCGTCGTCAATATAGCCTTTATCGAAAGCCTCTCCTTCTTTAGATCCAAATACCAATTGTGCGCGTAGTTTCCACGAAGCCGGTACAGCCCATTCAGATTGGACTTGATCATCTACAATCGGATTATAATGTTGAAGGTTTGCACCTAAACCTTCTGTATGTAAAGCTGTCCAAACCGCAAACTGTGCCATTGCTGTTGAATGTTCCGCCCAAATTGGGAAGTTTTCCGCATACGAAGGATATTTCTCTTGTAAGTCAGTGATTGTATCCATTTCTTCGAAAAATAATACAGTGCCTACGCCTGCAGCAAAGCTATCCATTTTTGCAGAAGTTTTTGCTGCACTCGCCTCGTCCTTCGCATATGACTTTAGCTTCTCTTTCACAAAGCCCCAAAACTTTTCATGTTCAGCGTTAAATAAAATCACCGCACGTGAAGATTGAGAGTTAAAAGATGATGGGCTTTGTTTAATCGCATTCTGAATAAGATCTGTTAAGTACTCAGGAGATTGTTCAACTGCTTTTCCTAAAGCATAAATCGTACGGCGTTTTTGAATTAAATCTAAAAATTGATTCGACATTTTCTGAAATCCTTTGGTATTTCCTCGGGGAAATACGATACTCTGACCTTTAATTCATTAGAAATACTTAACCAAAGATTAAATATTCAACAAATCAAATATGTTGTAGTGTTACATTAAGCATTTATCAGACCAACATCTATCCATTTTGAACCCTAATTCGAAGATTTGATTTTATTCGTATTTTTTTTACCCAATAGTAAAAAGCCCTCCATGATAGAGGGCTTTTCTTGGCATATGTAAGCTTAAAATTTAGCTTCAAGAACCTGAGCCGATACTTGGTTTTTCCATAGGGAGCGTAAGGTTGGCAAATAGAATTTTTCACCTAACTCTACTAATTCAGCATCAATCGCCGTATGAACTTCATGCATGAACAAATAGTCTAAATCTACCGTACTGAGCTTAGGTTGTTCTTTAGAAAACTTTGCTCTTTTTTGTTGAGCAGTTTTTACTAGCTGATCTGCAAATTCACGATTTTTGAATTGTGTAATGGCATTTAGACGCAGTTCAATAACACCCCAACCTGTCAGTAGAAGTTTGAACGTTTCAAAATCTTTTGTTGTTGATTCCCACGTCATGTCTTCTAGATTTTCATCTTTAGGCAGAACAGGAAGTAGTAATTCCATGATACTTGGGAAGATTTTTTTAAAGTTAAGAATAAATTTAACAGGATGTTCACCTGGATAATCTTGAAATTGAACATTTTTTTGAACATCTGTTAAATATATATCGAGCATTGAAAATTTCCGTAGATTGGCTGTCTTAAGTCTAAGATAAGAACTTTGATACAACAGCAATTAAAAGCAATGTGTATTTTAACAATTGTGACGAGTTAATCAATCTCATAATAATTACATGACTATGTGATGAAGTTTTTACTTATTTTTTTAATGTTTTACAGTTATCGCATAATAAATCTTCCTCCGTTGAATATTTCGTTAATTTCTCTATTAATCTCATGATAGCTATCATTATTAGCCACCCTGAGCCCGTTAAAATTGTTAATGTAATGTTCCGAAGATTATTAAATTTATGTTTCTTTCTATTCTGAACTTCATCATCAATACCTTGCTTACAATTGATACATTCTGGTTCTTTGTTCTCTTCCCACCTTTTATGCAAAATTTCGAGTTGATTGTAAATTTTAGGACTATCAATCTCTCTTAAATATTCAATTACAGGTTGGAAGAGGTTGTAATTAGCTTTAAGTATTGATTTGAAACTACTTTTTATTAATTCTTCATCTAAGTTGTTATGTCTGATTCCAATTGCTACAAATTCCAAAAAATTTAATAAATATGTTACAGCCGATTTTTCCTCATCTTCCAATGAATTAAATTTTTCTCTAGTCAATTGCACTTTATCTTTCGACTCTACGTTTTGATCCTTCCCCAAATTCCTTCTTATTTTGGTTGCAATATCAACCTTAGCAATATACGCAGTAGAATTCCTACTATTCATCAATACTTGTACTGAATGACTTCTTATAGTGTTTATAATTTGCACCCTTGAAGTAAAAATCCAACCAAAAACGGCAGCTATAGCTGCTAAAACCGTAACTAATGCTGTCGTTTTAAACTGCCCATCTGTATTTTCTATATCAAAATTTAGAAATTTATAATCTTCAAAAAAACTTTTCCAAATTAATATTTCTACAAACGTGATACCTAATAAAATTAAGATGAGAAGGAGTTGATTACTACTTCTAATCTTAATAAAGAAATTATCTCTACGATAAATATAAAAATAAGCAATTACAGTGACATATGCAATAATCAAAAGATAAGTATAAAAGTAATTCAATTTTATTTTACTCAAAAATAAAGCACCCTAATGGATGCTTTATTACACAAATTTAAATGAGTCTCAACCTAATCCATAGCCTTCTTCAAGGATTAGACGAGCTTTATAATTATTCATGATTGTCTCCTTTATAAAAGCCTTAAGTGACGTATGAAAGGTCGTTATATAAATAGTATTCTGAAATGAATAATTGGTCAATATATTAAAGACAGTTGCTTGTCAATATATGTTATCAACATTCAAATCATAAAATTCACCAAATCAAAATCACTTCACATTAGGTGAAACCATATTCTCAGGTACAACGACTTCATCAAACTGCTCAGCTGTGACTAAATTCAGCTCTACAGCAACTTGTTTCAGAGTCTTTCCTTCCTTATAGGCAGTTTTCGCAACCTTAGCCGCGTTTTCATAACCAATCACAGGATTCAATGCAGTAACTAACATCAACGAGTTATGCAAGAAATAATCGATCTTATCTTGGTTTGGCTCAATCCCCACAGCACAATGCTCATTAAAGCTATTACATGCATCACCTAGCAGTTGAATTGATTGCAGTAAATTATAAGCAATAACCGGCATAAAAACATTTAGTTCAAAATTACCTGAAGCACCAGCGATATTAATTGTCGTGTCATTACCCAAAACCTGCGCAACAACCATCGTCATAGCTTCACTTTGAGTAGGATTCACCTTACCTGGCATAATACTCGAACCTGGTTCATTTTCAGGAATACGAATCTCCCCAAAACCACAACGAGGACCACTCGCTAACCAACGAATATCATTGGCAATCTTATTTAAACTCGCAGCAAGTGTTTTCAGTGCGCCAGAAGCAAATACTGCAGCATCACGTCCTGCTAGTGCTTCAAACTTATTTGGTGCAGTCACAAAAGGTAAACCCGTAAGCTCAGCCAATTTTTTTGCTGCATTTATAGCATAATCAGGATGAGCATTTAGACCTGTACCGACAGCTGTACCACCTAATGGCAATTCATATAACCCTTCTAAAGCTTGCTCTAGACGCTTTAATCCATGATCGAGTTGGGATACGTAACCACTGAATTCCTGGCCTAAAGTTAACGGCGTTGCATCTTGTAAATGTGTACGCCCAATCTTAACGATATTTGAAAATTCTTGAGACTTCTGATGTAAAGTTTCACGTAAAGCTTGAACTGCTGGAATCAGTAACTCATTGATCTGTAAACTAGCAGCGACATGAATCGCTGTTGGAAATGAATCATTTGTAGATTGAGCTCGATTAACATGATCATTTGGATGAACGGGTTTCTGTGCTCCAAGCGGATTACCCAGCTTTTGATTCGCAATATTTGCAATGACTTCATTACAGTTCATATTACTTTGAGTACCAGAACCTGTTTGCCATACCACTAATGGAAATTGACTGTCCCATTGCCCCGTAATCACTTCTTCTGCAGCACCCACAATATAATTCGCCAATTCAGCAGGAATCTGATTTAACTCAGCATTAGTAAGTGCAGAAGCTTTTTTGACCAGCCCCATACCACGGATCATCGCACGAGGAAGTCGCTCACCACCAATTTTGAAATTTTGCAAACTGCGCTGGGTTTGAGCCCCCCACATCGCATCACTTGGTACTTCTACATCACCCATCGTGTCGTGTTCTATACGTGTTTGCATATCAGCCTCAAATATTTCGCTATTCCTTGGAAGAATCATGTTTGATTCGGATTCATCCACCGTTGATTTGATGCTAATCAAAAAACCCATAAATGTAAATGATTATCATTTTAATTATTAAAGGTGCTTTGATAGTATCGCCATTGATCTTCAATCATTTGTTCTAGTGATCGATGTGCTTTCCATTGCAATAATTCTAATGCTTTTAAACTATTCGAACCAATTTGATCTAATTCTTGGAAAACATAATCAGTTTCCTCAGTTCTAATTTTTGTTTCAGTCACTTTTTCTACAGTATTAATCAAGTTTTGAATTGAACTTGGCTGACCTGCGATATCAAATGCTTCGCACGTTGATCTTTGATTAAATAACCACTTTAAAGTTGCAATGACTGCCTCGCACACATCAATGACATGCACAAAACTTCGTTCAACCGTTTGGTCTTTTGTCTTGGCATTCTTTTGTAATTGAATGGAATCGCGCTGCATGGCTGCGATTTGTAACACCAAAGGCAAAATATTTTTAGGTAAAGGGGCAACCACTTCACCCAAAACTCCATGTTCAAAAGCACCAGCTACATTTGCTAGTCTCAGGATCGCAATACTCCATTCTTCGTCCGTTTTAGAGGTATCACGGATGATCTCTTCGATCATTTGCTGGGATTTAATATAAGGGTTTGGATTGGCAAAATTGAGAGGATATTCTTCATTTAAATTCAAACTCGAAGTGCCATAAACCGCCATACTTGAAAGATGCAATAATGTTCGTACACCAGTTCGTTGCATTGCACGCATCAGACTCATAATGCAACTGACATTATCATTATAATATTCAAGCGGTTTTAAGCGAGACTCCTCTAAAGACTTAAATCCTGCAGTATGTATAACAGCACGGATTGAGTACTGCTCAAAAACTTTATTCAGAGCAGGCGTATTTCTAACATCTAGCTTTACAAAAGGTACATACATCCCAGAAATGTATTCAAGACGTTCAAGCGTTTGTAAATTCGCATTGGCAAGATTATCTACAATGACGACTTCTTGACCATGTGCCAATAAGCTTAAAACAACGTGTGAACCTATAAAGCCTAATCCACCTGTCACTAAAATCATTGTATACTACCTTTTTGTTTAAAAGCCTGAACAAGCTATTTTCAGTTTGATCACCCTATGCGAAGTTTTAAATGAGTACGTTATTACTAATTACCTCGGCACCTAGCTCAATCCATGCTTGGCATGCATTAGGACTCGCACAATCATTGCAAGCGAAAGGCGAAATTTTTCGAGTTTTCTTTTATCAAGACGGCGTTCAAGTTGCAAACAACTTACAGTGGTCGCCAGATGATCAAAGAAGTCTCACACAAGAGTGGCAAAAATTAAATATCAAACTTCCTGTTTGCGTAAGTGCTGCCCTAGCACGTGGAATCACTGATGCTGAAAATGCTCAACGCCATCACATTGAGTCCCATAATCTGGCTGAAGGTTTTCAGCTGGTAGGACTCGGTGAATTGGCAGATGCTGTCTCATCTTCAGCACGTCTAGTTCAATTCTAAATTATTCATTTTTCATTGATTGTTGCAATTGAAAGGTAAATTGTGTGAAATCTGTACTGGTTATATTAACCCAATCAAATCTCAACTCGCTACAAGTTCATGAGAGCCTTTCTGCAACCATGGTTTTAGCAACTTTTGGCGCTGAAGTAAAAGTTTTATTGCAAGGCGCAGCCTTAAGTTTACTCCGTTCCGAATTAAGCTTCGAACCCATTAAACATGCGTTTAAACTGGCTTCCAACCTCGTCGATAGCTTTGAGTTTTATGATCTAAGCCCTATTTTGGTTGAATCAAATCAACAAGATAATCCCTTTGTTCAACATACTACGCATGAAATTAAATTTATTGCATTTAATAAAGAGTTAATTCAAAGCTTTGACCATGTACTGTATTGGTAACTCATATGACCGATAAAACGCTTTATTTAATACAATCTCAATTTGCAAATACTGAACATTGTATTCAACAGGTTCAAAAAACACTGGATACCAATGATGCTTTAGTGCTTATGGGGGATGCGGTGTTGGCATTGTTTACACCATCTGTACTTACGATTCAAAACAAGGTCTACGTTTTAGATCGAGATGCTGAGTTATTACCTTCGCATCTATTGAACGGCGAGTATTTTCAAATTGAAGTGATTGATTACACCACTTTTGCAGATATCATTCTGGGCTTTACACGCTGTATTAGCCTTAAATAAAACAAATTTATTGACTTAGGTTTTACCATGACCACTGAATTATCCCTTGAACTCGATCAAGATGGTCATTTAGTTGACTATACCATTTGGAATGAAAATGTAGCGCAAGTACTCGCGAATACGCTCGAGCTTGAGCTAACAGCTTGGCATTTCGAAGTATTGCATGCGGTGCGTCAGTTCTACGCTCAATTTGGTCATTCTCCTGCAACTCGTCCCTTAATCAAATTTTTAATGAAACACGTCAGCGCTGACATTGATAATGCAGTATTGCAAGAAAAGTTTAAAACAGGCCTAGTTGCTCGCCATCTAAGTCGATTAGCCGGAATACCAAAGCCTGCCAATTGTCTGTAAACCAAAACTACTTTTTGATTTACATAGCATATCGAGTCAGTTCGTAGCTTTAAAAAATGAATTAATCAGTGAAATAGACATTAAAAAACCCGCTATGCAGCGGGTTTAGACATCACCTAGACTAATGATGGTTAAGATGTCGCGTGTCAATCAGGGAAATTGGAATACGTCAACTCAACGCAAAAAATTATAATAAAGTTCGAGTTATCAATTCAGTCCAAATTCATATCAATATCTGACAAATTTGCTAGTTTGCGCTACACCAATCATCAATTGTCATGCCCGATTGTTGAAAACTCGTAGATTGCTGATTTAAATAAAATTGCGCAATACGTTTCATTACATGTGCTTGTTCAACTTGAATAAACTCGTCTGCTAAACCAACAATGTTTAGATAGGCCTTTAACCTTCCACATAAAGCAAGTTGTTGCTCCATCGGTGTGGCTGTACTGTGTTCATCATCTAAAATCTGCTTGGTTTGTTCGATCAGCTGCATTTCATGATCCAGTTTTTGCTGATACACCATCTGTTGTGCATCAATCAAATCATTCGCTACAACCTGTTGTGATACAAAAAAACTTAAACCTACAAAAATCAACCTCACCCATAACATGCACATTAGATTCCTAAATCAGGCTCAGCTTTCCAAACATCCTCATAATCATCTCGATCAATCATAAAACGGAAACCTGTTTCCAATGCAAGAAATGGAATTGCGTCGGGTAAAATTTCTTCAAGCTCTTTCACCGTCATCGTCTCAAAAAAATCTTCGCCCTCGCCTAATTCACCACCATAAATAAACCATGCCACTTTCTCACCTGGTTCAGGCTTATTACGCAAACCGACGATTGGCTCTTGATCTAAAGTATGCTTAGCCACAGCAACAACATCATCTTCATTCACTTTGATGTAAGCAGAATCAAACTCCTCACAGACTAATTTTTGCTCTTCAATAAAATCTTGCAACATGGATGATTCCATTTTCATCATAAATTCAGACCTAATTTTAAGCATAGTGTCGTATAAGCACAATCAATCCGACGAAGCAATCTGTTTTTACAATGTTTTTTTTGCTATCTTGATTTTGTTACATATTCAAGATTAAATGGGGGGAATTTCATATGAGCAGCAATTCAAATATTTCAGCAACAAATACCGCTTCTCTACATGGTGGTAAACGTGCCAATGCAGGTCGAAAATCACAGTTTTCAGAAAAAACAGTAGTAATGCGTGTTCCTGAATCAAAAGTGATTCAAATTAAAGAATGGTTAAAAATACGACCTGAAGATGATTTCAATCAACAAATTGAAATTTCACCGATCCAATTTAGAACACGTTTAAAAATCGCCTATCCTATTGAATCTGTGGCAGCAGGCTTCCCTTCCCCAGCACAAGATTATGTAGAAGGACATATTGATCTAAATGAATACTTGGTTCACAACGTAGCTTCTACTTTTATACTACGCGTAAATTCGTTATCAATGAAAAATGCAGGGATTGAAGTTGGTGATCAAATCTTGATTGACCGGAGTTTGAATGCAGAACATGGTGATATCGTCTTGGCGCTGATTAATAATGAATTCACAGTAAAACGATTAATGCTAGAAAAACAGAATGATGGAACGATCCTTTTATGGTTAAAAGCCGAGAATCCAGACTACCCTGACATCTATCCTCGTAGCGAAGAACAAATCATGGTCTGGGGTGTAGTGACTTGTATTTTAAAAAAACTGAAATAAATTGATCTAAGCAATTCACCCTACTCCTATGCAAAATATTTATCATCAAGAGATTTTTGCGCTCATTGATATTAATAACTGCTATGTCAGTTGTGAGCGTGTATTTAATCCAAGTTTAAATGGTCAACCGGTCGTTGTTTTAAGTAATAACGATGGTTGTGTCGTATCTCGTAGTGAGGAAGCGAAAGCTCTCAATATTGGCATGGCCGTGCCATGGTATGAAATTGAAAAAGATATGCTTAAAGCTGGTGTTAAAGTATTTTCAAGCAACTATGCCCTCTACGGCGATATGTCTAGTCGTTTTTTCACTATTTTAGAGCAACACTTTCATGCAGATTCAGATCTAGAGCCCTATTCAATTGATGAATGTTTTATTCGTCTAACACATTATCAAAGTCTTTTTGATTTAGAAAAATTTTGTCGGGAATTAATCGACCGTATTCAACAATGGATCGGTTTACCTTGTTGTATCGGGATTGGTTACAGTAAAACGCAAGCTAAACTCGCCAATCACTTTGCCAAAAAACGTTCTGGTTTTAACCGAGTTTGTTCTTTATTGGATTTGGATCCATGCAGTTTTGATCAATTACTTATAGAAACCTCAGTGTCGGAAATTTGGGGCGTAGGTCGAAAAATTAGTAAACAACTTGAAAGTTACGGTATTTATAATTGCTATGACTTAACTTTTGCCAATGAACACTATTTAATGAAGCAGTTTTCAGTGCTTATGGGGCGTACCATTCGTGAGCTAAAAGGTCAGTCCTGTATTTCACTAGAAGATCCTGATTTACCGTCTAAACGAATCTTAGCATCACGAAGTTTTGCATCAGCATTAAAGGATAAAGCATTAATCAAGCAAGCCATGATTTTTCATTTAAGTCGGGCTCATGAGCGTTTAACCAAGCAAGAACAATTATGCGCCTGTGTCCATGTGTCTCTTTATGAAAAAATTCCAGTAAAACCATTCAAGAAATCACATTCTCATGTAATTGGTTTGGAATATCCGACGGATGATTTATTACTCCTGACTCATGCAGCACAACAGCAAATTGATGTTTTATTTAAAGAAAATATACGTTATGTAAAAGTTTCCGTCATGTTTTCTGCTTTGAGTGCTAAAAAAACACATACACACGACCTTTGGCAGCCTCATGATTTAATCCAGCAGCGAGATTCGCTCATGACAACAATTGGCGCTATGAAAAACCGCTTTGGAAAGCATTGTATTCAAGTGGGCTATCATACCAATCAACAACAATGGAAAATGAAGCAATTGCACCACTCTCCACGCTATACCACCTCATGGTCAGAAATGCTGACTATTGATGACTCACATATGGCGGTTACACAAAACAAATGAATACTTTTGGTCAATTCGGTTTAAAATAGCAGACTCGAAGAATTAAAAGAAAAATGTAATTTTTTAACATTGCCAATTGACTGCAAAGTTCTCAAAATACAGCTCATTGACGACATTGTTTTTTTGCTATTTTTGAAACAAAATATAAATGAAAAGCTTAAAAACATGCCATAATATGCAAACTTTGCAGACATCTTGCAAGGTTATATTGCAACTTTCATATTGGAGCTGTCTTCATGAGTTCGACCATTTTGGTCATACATGGACCAAATTTAAACTTGCTAGGAAAGCGAGAACCTGAAGTTTACGGACATTTAACTTTAGACGATATCAATCATCAACTCATACAGCAAGCTCAAGAAAGTTCAATTCAACTTGAAACCTTCCAAAGCAATTGGGAAGGTGCCATTGTCGACCGAATTCATCAAGCCCAGATTGATGGTATAAAATTTATCATCATCAATCCTGCTGCACTGACCCACACCTCAGTAGCAGTACGTGATGCCCTATTAGGTGTTGCGATCCCATTTATTGAAGTTCATCTTTCAAATGTTCACGCACGTGAAGCATTTAGACACCACTCTTATCTCTCAGATAAAGCTGTCGGTGTCATTTGTGGACTAGGCGCACAGGGTTATTCATTTGCATTAACTCATGCCGTGCAAAAAATTCAAACTTCTACACCTCTTTAACCTTAGGAATACGAATTCATGGATATTCGCAAAATTAAAAAGCTCATCGACTTAATGATTGAATCGGATCTTCAATCTATTGAAGTAAAAGAAGGTGATCAATCCATTGCTTTAGCGCGTCGTAATCCTATCGTAGCCGCTGGTGTTGCACCAATACAATCTGCTGCGCCAGAAGCTCCAGTTGTGAAACCCGCTTCTCGTGGTGCTGTTGAAACCTCACCAATGGTTGGCGTGTTCTATGCTGCACCAAGTCCAGGCGAAGCACCATTTGTAAATGTAGGACAAACTGTTTCAGCAGGCGAAACGCTTGGAATTATTGAAGCAATGAAAATCATGAACCCAATTGAGGCAACTCAAAGTGGTGTGATTGAAGAAATTTTAGTTAAAAATGGTGATGTAATCCAATTCGGTCAACCTTTATTCCGCTACCGCGCGTAATCGTTGGGGGTTGGTATGTTGCAAAAAGTTCTCATTGCCAACCGAGGTGAAATTGCACTGCGTATTACACGTGCTTGCAAAACACTCGGTATTAAAACAGTCGGTATCTACTCGGATGCCGATAAAGACCTCATGCATTTACGCTTTGTTGATGAAGCCGTTTGTATTGGTCCTGGTGCAAGTAGCGAAAGTTATCTAAATATTCCTGCAATTATTACAGCAGCGGAAGTGACTGGTGCAGATGCAATTCATCCAGGTTATGGCTTTTTATCAGAAAATGCTGAATTTGCTGAGATTGTAGAAAGTTCTGGTTTTATCTTTATTGGTCCACGTCCTGAACATATTCGCCTTATGGGGAATAAAGTGTCAGCGATTATGGCGATGCGTAAAGCTGGTGTACCAACCGTTCCAGGTTCAGCTCATGCTGTAACACCAAACAATGCCTTGGCGGAAGCAAAAGAGATTGGCTTCCCACTTATCGTAAAAGCTGCTGCTGGTGGTGGCGGTCGCGGTATGCGAATTGTTGAACGTGTTGATACACTGTTGGAGTCTGTACAAGCAGCTCAACGTGATGCTGAAATGTGGTTCGGTGATGATACGGTTTACATGGAACGTTTCCTTCAAAAGCCACGCCATGTTGAAGTACAGGTGATTGGCGATGGTAATGGTCACGCCGTACATTTATATGATCGTGACTGTTCATTACAACGTCGTCATCAAAAAGTTCTTGAGGAAGCTCCTGCTCCGAACCTTCCAGAAGAAGCTCGTGCTGAAATTTTAGCAGCTTGCGTAAAAGCATGCGAATTAATGCAGTATCGTGGCGCAGGCACGTTCGAATTCTTATTTGAAGATGGTGAGTTCTTCTTTATTGAGATGAATACACGTGTTCAAGTAGAACATCCTGTGACAGAAATGGTAACGGGTGTCGATATTATTGAACAACAGCTTCGTGTAGCCGCTGGTCTTGGTTTAAATCTAGAACAAGATCAAATCAAAGTACACGGTCATGCAATTGAATGCCGTATTAATGCAGAAGATCCAACCACCTTCCTTCCATCACCAGGTAAAATCGAGCAATTCTACACACCAGGTGGTGCAGGCATCCGTTTAGATTCTCATATCTATCCAGGTTATAGCATTCCACCTTACTATGATTCGATGATTGCTAAATTAATCGCACATGGTAAAGATCGCGAAACCGCTTTGGCACGTATGAAACAAGCCTTAGATGAAATGATCTTAACTGGAATCAAAACCAATATTCCGCTACACAAAGATCTCATCCTTGAAGATAAGAACTTTGCAGAACAGGCTATGGATATTCACTACTTAGAGAAACATTTGTTGAAACAGGTACAAGGACATAGCGAAGCTGAGTAATTACAGCTTTACAAGATGAATAAAAAAGCCTCTTTTTCAGGAGGCTTTTTTTTATTGAAGAATACGCTGGAAAGATTTTAGCTCATGGCAATATACGATTAAGTTTTGCAAAACATTGTCCACCCTTTTCAGATGCACAGAAATTGATTTGATTCGGATTGTCCCATTTTACAAAATATTGAGACAAATCTCCTGCCTGATCTACTTGATTACCAGAGCAGTCTTTTTCGTTGTTCTCATAATTGACTTGCATGACCAAGGTAGGCAACAAGCCCGAAGAGCTGTCTTGAGATGGTTGATACTCAAATAAACCGACCGACCACTCTTTAGCACTATTCACGACCACCTCATTGTTACCACGGAAATTATAATACTCAACACATTTTTTATTATTTGGAATTTCCATTCCCCATAAACCTAAAATTTCTGGGCGCATGTTGATTCGAATATTATTTTCAGGCTGTTGTAAATCAGCACCTTTAGCTTGCGCTTGGACATTTTGATCGGCAGAAGAAAAAGACGTCATTAATAAAAGTAAAGGTGCAAAAAAAACTGTTTTTTTCATACAACATCTATAGGTCAACGTTTAGAGCTAAATTAGCACATTTCAGCAAGAAAACTCATAGAATTAACGTGATAAGAACAATTTTATATAAGAAAATGAATTCCCTATTGATGAAATTTAAATCATCAGCAGTTTAATGCGATCTATTGATTTATTAGTGCAAAAATATATTCTTATCAGAATAATATTCATTCTATACCTCACAGAAAGCTTAAAAATATAAGATTTTATGCAAGGGAATATACGTTAAGTATGACCATATGGATACGAACAGAGCTGATTAAAAACAATGCACAATCTTTTTTGATTGTCATGCTCATCATTACACTTTGTGCTTTGGCTGGAATACTTGGTCGACCTCTCTCATTTCTCGCAATTTTCTGGCCTGCAAATGCCGTACTACTTGGTCTTTTTTTAAGATTTAGTTATCTCAATAATCTTGGTGGCTGGCTTGGGGCCTTTTCTGGGTATATGCTTGCAGACCTAGGTACTGGCAACACTTTACAACTTACTTGGTTGTTAACTCTTGCTAACTTGCTAAACCCATTAGTGACCTTATACCTACTGAACCGGTTAAAAATCAATTATCAAGAATTCAATAAAGGTCTTACATTTGTTTACTTATTTTTAATTAGTGCTTTTGGAGGGTGCCTAGCGAGCCCAACCTTTGCGATTTTAACCATCCCTTATGTTCCTAACAGCTTTATGGAGCTCAGCCGTATTTGGGTTGATTTTGGCATGTGGTGGAGTGGTGAAATTCTTAACTTTGTCGCTTTTTTACCTATTGTTCTCGCATTACCAAGCAAAACTACAGTTCAACAATATTTTATAAATCAAAAAAATCAACGTTTAAGTTTGCCCCTTGTCTTACCCTTCATATTTGTCGTTGTATCTGTAATTCTAACTCACTTTTTTATTGGCCCTGGCGCCATCATGTTCCCGATCGGAGCACTCATCTGGGCAGCATTAACCTACAATTTATTGTTGGTTGCAATCATCAACTGCTTTGTATGTATGTTCTTATACAACAGCTTAAGTGCATATTATCTAACAGAATCTCCAGAAGCATTTATTTCGACAACACTGTCTGTTCGCATCGGTCTTTTCATGCTGGCTTTAGGCCCACTAACATTATCAATTATTAGTTTGAATCGCCAAAAGCTATATCACCAAATATTATATTTAGCGAACCATGACAGTTTAACAACGACCATGAATCGCCGATATTTTTATGAAGAAAGCGAAAAGACGATAGACTCAACTCATAGGGAGGCGAAATCCAATATACACAGCGTGTCTATTCTACTACTCGATATTGACCACTTTAAAAAAATTAATGATCAATATGGACATGAAATAGGTGATATTGTTCTCAAAGACTTTAGCAATATCGTCAGATCTCTAATTAGATCAAATGATTTATTCGGTAGAGTTGGCGGTGAAGAATTTGCCATCTTAATTAAAGATAGTAACCTACCAGCCTGCATTAAAATCGCACAGCGTATATGCGACCGCGTGGCAGAAACACCGATTATGATCAGGCAAAATCAACATCTCAATATTAGTGTAAGCATAGGTTTAAGTTATCAACAACTTCCGTCTGGCACCCCATTCCAACAATTGATTAATCGTGCAGATGTTGCCCTTTATCAAGCCAAATCTGAAGGACGAAATAGATTATGCGTGGATCCGCAATTACTATTTACTCAAACATCATAAGTCACTATCTTGCTTCAGTGGGCTTGAGATTTGGTAAAGCGGATAAAAATATGAAACCAATCAACGTTGAAGCTCCTGCAATGATAAAAATATAGCTGCCAGAAATCAGCTCCCAATATTGTCCTGCCAATACGCTTCCAGATGCCACACCCAAGCCCCACATCGTACTATACAAAGCTTGAGCTCTACCCTGCTGCCCAGCAGAAAAGTGCTCAAAAATAATGCGCATCGCCAATAAGTGAAATAAACCGAAACTGAATGCATGCATTGTCTGGGAGAGAAATTGGAGAACAAAACTTTCAGGAAATAAACCAACAATCAAAAACCTAAGCCCAGTCATCCATAAACAGATCGCAACCAACTGACGCCATGTAAAACGATTTAAAAAAAATGATGCATAGGCAAACATCATGATTTCAGCAATAACACCTGTTGACCAAAGAAATCCTGTTGCTGTGGTACTAAATCCAGATGACTGTAAGTAATTGCTATAAAAACTATAGAATGGTGCTTGAGCAAACAACATAATGAACTCAATTAAGAAAATTGCTTTCACAACTGGTTGTTTTAAGACTGGAATAATGGATTCAAGTGTTTTTTGGGCTTTTGGTGCGCCCTTCGGTTCTTTTACTGTAAATGACCATAAGAACGCTAGAAATGAAATACTCAGTAATAAAATCGGGAGATACTGAATATCGATGATTTCAAGAATTAGACCAATAAAGAAAACACCAACAATAAACCCAATCGATCCCCATTTTCTCACTTTGCCATAAAGTTCATTTCGTTTTTCGCCTAACCAAAATAATGTAACGCCTTCAAATTGAGCAAGTATCGCATTTTGAAAAAAGCTGAAGATCAACATTAACAAAGCAATTGATTGAAAATTATTAGGTATAATAAAAATGAGGAACCATATACTCGCTTCCATCCATGTTGCGATTCGCACCAATAGCATTCTTTTACCCGTTTTATCCGCCACCCACCCCCAAATAAACGGCGCAAAAAAACGTGTCATGATTGCAATTGCACTAAGCCACCCAATCTCTAAAAAGCTAAATTCCTGATCTTGCAGATATAGACTCCAATACGGCATGAAGGTACCGACAATCGCATAGTAGAAAAAGTAGAATCCACCTAGTTTTGTTTTAATTGGCAACGCTTGTATCATAATGCAATTACCTGTACTTTCAATGACTTAATACTATTTAACAGTTGCATACATTTGTTACCACTTAGGTGTAATTGCACTTCATCAGTCTACAAATCAGTCTACAAATTTATTTTTTTGTAGACTCTTCATTTTTTGTAGACTGAAGATATTTACGTCTTAGAAAATAATTCTGTGATCATTTTCATCAGAATTAATTGTTAGTAAGTTACTAAAGAAATTTTATACTTTACCTATAAGGTTTCCTACCCAATTTTGCTATTTCTCTTTTTTGAACAATCAGCGGATAGCATAACTTGCAAAGTATTGAAAAAATTTCAATCTATAGATTGAATCGCACTAGACTGGGGTAATAGAGTTTGATGAGGAAATTACTGCTAAATTGCTAATGTAAAAATTTATGACAATGCATGGGTAAGAGTTTTTATAAATTACAAATATATTAATTTAAATATTATATTAATAATCGATTAATATCAGGCACTCATAATAAATATTTCTAAAACTATAAATCTTGATACATATTCAGGGTATCTATTAATAAATATAAGGCACATGCTGAGTTTGTCGATAATACTATTGACAATTCAAGGACAATCATTATGTCAAATTTCACAAAGTCAAGTGACTCTAAAACCCAGCAACAACAGAACCAGCAACAATCAAATCCTGCAGGCGATAATACGCAAAAAGCTCAGCAAGAAAAAAATAAGGAACAGCAATTAAATGCTGAGAACAGACAAACTAAAGATGCTCCGAAAGAGCATACTGAGGTTGAAGTTAAAAAATAACTTATAACTCAGAATTCTTAAATCATTTAAAAGGTTTAACTCCTTTTAGGTGATTAGGATAAATAATGAATATTGTTAAAGTTAAAGTCCATAAAATGTATGAAAACTTTCACAGAAATCCAGCTATTCAATATGTTGGGTTTTTTGATGATAATAATGTATTAATCAGCTTATACGATAACAATAATATTAAACTCATTAATAAAATCGGGACGTTGCAATGGGTAAGTATTGCTACCAATCAAGCTTACTTTGTTGAAATACCAGATCATATTAGTGCTGAGAATTAAACTCATGATGATTAAATACCCTCAAGTAATCCTCGTTTTTCACAAAGAGTCAAACCACAGTGATCGTAGATGTGCTTGGGCAAACTATAATTATCAAGGGAAACTAAATAACATTACGGATTTTTATGGCCAGAATTTATCTCTTTACGATGGCAATAAAGTTGTCATCGATGGTGATATTTGGGTTCTGGAAAGTCATCTACACAAGGTATATAGAGATAGAGGTCGCAAATGAAAAAAATTCTAAGTGCATTCGATTTAAAACGTAATTTATATTTCAGAAAATTAATGCTCGATGGTGATTACAAACAAAATGTATATGATTTAAAGCATAGGAATAATTATGATTTATATGTATATAAATTAATAGATAGTGAATCAGGCAGAAAACTGTTTTTTAAAAATTTTATTATATTTAAATAAATTAGCCCTCATTTAGAGGGCTGATGGATTTTAATAAATGCTTTAACTTTAGCTCTACAATCTGCGTATTGCTCAGAAGTATCAACAATCCAAATTAATGCCTCACCCATTTCGCCAGCCTCCAATTGCTTTAAATCTTGGCAATCAGTCAATAGGCTTGCTGGAATTTGCGGTAGCGATGGCGGTTTGGGCGATACGCAAGCCGTCATCAGTAAACTTGCAATCAGTGTAAATGCGGTCAGTAATGATTTTTTGAGTCTCATGTCGAATATCTCTAAATTCAATTTTGATGTTGTTGCGTTCGGCTTCGAGTTCATTTTCAACAATGAATACTTTTGCTTTCCAAGCCTCTAAAGCGCTTTGGTAGGCTTCATTAACTTTGTTTATTCGCTCAACACATTCAGCATCAGCACCATTAAATTTGTTTTGCCAGTGGCTTACACGCCATGACTGAATACCAAGCCCAATAAGTGCAAGCAATAAAAAAGCCGTCAGTGCAATAATGACGGCTTCGTAAAATTTGGCTATAAGTGCTGACATTAATTAACCTCCATACATTTTTGGTGGCGCTCTTTCTGGCGTAACCACACCCCATAACATCCATTTGAGCGTATTGAACAATCACGTTTAGCGACATATCTCCACTTAAGTAAAGATTCACAAGCGGCCTTGTATTTGCCTAATTTCAAGTTGCGCAGCATAGAAGAGCTTAACCATGCACCAACACCAAATTGATACGTGAAGTCAAAGTAAAGATCGTATTCTGATTGGTTTAGCTTGACACCTTGTAGTGACTTATTAAATCGCACAGCATCTTTATTCATATGTGCTTTAAGATACTCATGTGCTTGTTTTCT
The DNA here is from genome assembly GCF_056784015.1 of Acinetobacter sp. ANC_7655. Taxonomy (NCBI): domain Bacteria; kingdom Pseudomonadati; phylum Pseudomonadota; class Gammaproteobacteria; order Moraxellales; family Moraxellaceae; genus Acinetobacter; species Acinetobacter sp. ANC_7655. The sequence continues at coordinate 73,788 of NZ_JBWYJB010000001.1, forward strand.
TGTAATGGCCGGGTCGGAAAGTTTAACCTTAGTTCCATCAGGGTAAGCTGTAGTGCCGTGACCGATAGTTGGCACATCACCAGGTACTGGTATTACTGGGCGCGGGGTAAAACCCTCTTTTACTGCTGTTTCTTGAACCTGTTTTTCACTAGGTCCATATATAAGAAAACCGCCTGTGATGGCGGTTGTTAGAGCTATAGCTAATTTAGTCTTGTTTGACATTGCATTGACCTCTTAGTTGCTCCATTCGCAACTCATGTTCAGCTTTTTCGCGTCGATTTCTTTGCCATGAAAAATAAGCATTTATAATTAGACCGAGCAGTGCTATCCCGAGTGAAAGCCATCCAATCCAATTAATACCCATAAAAAAAGCGGCAGCACTTGTTGCACTACCACCTAAAGTCGCTTTTGAGCCCAATGCTGCTATTGAAGTTTCTGCTACTGCTGTAGTTGTTTCAGACATGGCATCCCCATGAAAAAAGGGTGCCTATTCCTAGACACCCATATGTAAATTTTGTAGCTGTGGACGCAGCAACCGCTGCATCAACTGCTAACTGCGCCTTTTCGGACATTGTGCTTCCTGATTTTGATAATAAAAACCCTGATCTAATTAAAGATCAGGGTTAAGTGTGGTTTTTTGAGTATTACCCACTGATTAAATCCATTTGCAAAGCTAATAAATGCAAGTCTATTGCTCTACTCCCCGTTTCCCCGAGAAGTAGTACAGGTTTTGTCATCGAATTATAATTAGTGGCAAAGTTGATTGCATCTTGGTCAGAAATTTCGCTGTAGTCATTTTCAATGGTTGAATACCCCCCTTGTATCGGGCAAAAAGCATAAGATAAATTTTTGGCTATACAAGCGTTATTCATTTCAGATGAGGTTGGTTGATCTAGAGCTTGCTTGTAATCGGGGCATGCATTAATAACAGATTTAAAACCTATGTCTGCTGCCTGAACCACCTGCTGGGTTCCAACTAATATTGCGAATCCAATATTCTCAGACATTATCTCAATCTCCATTTACCCGCTAATGAAACCAAATTAACGACCTGTCCACTAGCGATGGTAACATTGGTAGCCATATCTGGTCCTGTAAGGATCACTTGACTACGATCAGTAGCACCAGCATTACCATTACAAATTGTAGCTGTTTGACCATTATAAAAAGCAGTCGGAGCCATGTTTACATTTATGGTTGCAATAACTGATGATGCAGGTGCAGCTAAAACAAGAACCCCATTCCGAGTTAACACCTCGCGAGAAGACAGTGTAGTACCCTCACTTACCGAAATTGAGGAGCCAATTTGAATTGCTTGTGCTTCACATTTTCCCGACTGAAGATTAAATGATGCAGAAATTGGAGTGGCTAAAAAAGCTGTGTTTGCCCCATATCGTTGACCTATTTTTTCAACTGAAGCAAAAGTAGTATTGACCCCCCCCAAAACAATGTTATCAGCGCATTCAATTGCGATATTCCTGATAATACGATCATATCGAAATGATTTTACATCAATCATATTGCCCGTTGTATAAACACCATAATTAGCAATACCAACGTCTATAGCATCAATAATAACAGATCCTACTTTTTGGGAGCCTTTCATATTTCTTATGTTAGCAATTTGGGCCACACTATTGGCAATTATGCTGCCAATTTTAAATAGCTCAGCATAACCATTAAACATCACCCCCATTGATGCAGATGCTCCTGTAGCAACAGCAGAATTTGCGAAATCAAGATTAATCTCCTCAACTTCAGGTGATTTTAATTCTGTGTCTAGGTACGCCCCTACAATGGTATTAGAAGTTGTCATCGTGTTATCGATGATCATTTTAATTTTTCCAATTTTTAAATTTCGAATCGGGTGTTTTAGGCGTTTTTCTAGATCAGGTTCATACACTGAGCCAACTAATTTTTTATACCCTTGCGATGACGCAAAAACTCCGTAAATTACATCTACAGGGCTTGAAACATAGGCAGTGATATTTCCAATTGTTGCGTTACCGCAATACCCATTATGACTAACTCCTAATGGTGATGATTGAGGATAAACACTTACAAGTTCTTCTACTGAGTAATCATAACAACTTTCAAAATCAATATCGTGACGCATTTTCCGGCCACGAACTTTACCCACTTTTAAACCTGTAGAACGGAAGAAAACCAACCCATACCCTGCGCCACTTGCTGTTGAAAGTGGATCAGTGAATTCCACATCATCATTTATTTTCACGTTATAACACCGATCAATACTTAGAGCATGCCCTTTTGTTCCACTTGTCTTAAGTGCTCTTACCTCTAATTCATCAATGCCATCCAACCATATACAGCGCTCCCAATGGTCCGTGAGATTGGTAACTTTACCCTTAAGGTCTAAAACCACACCTTTTAGTGGATATACACACAAGCTTGCTAAAATCGATCCGTATTGCACTGAACAAACTGGGCGCTCAGGATAGATCTCCGTTCCCCCTTCAACATAATTTACATTCAGAACTTTAAACACCTCAAAATTTACTGGATTCAAAGCATCACGCCACATGTTGCTCCATAGGGTAATCAACATACCCTTTGTCACTTCAACATAACCAGAAAGTGTGAATTTTGTTGCACCCGGATTAATTTCACTTTCTAATACCGCATAATTTGCCCAGTTGGTTGTAAATTTAATTAGTGGTTTATTGTTAACCTGTATTAGTTCACTATTAGGATGTGAATCAATTTTAATAGCTTTATCTGTAACAAATGACCCCAGGTACTTATGCGGGCCAAATTTTACGGTATCACCATCACTTAGGACTGCCTCTAATGCAGTGTAGGCAGAAGTGTTATCTACAATCCCTCCTGCTACCGCGCCTGCCCACTCAGGGAAGTAAATTTTATCTGGTGACTTTAAAACCCAGCCATCAATAATAGTAATTCCATTATTAACATTCGCTTGAGTTGAATCGTAAACAAAAACTCTTCCATCTAGGGCGCTTACGATTGCTATCATTCCGTTTCGTCTAATTTGTAAATTAGAAAGATCAGACAGCTGCGAAACATACTGAACTGTTTTGTCATTAATTTGCTGCTGATTTTCACCGCTTGCATCTACAACTAAACTTGAAATCCACCCCGCCTCACCAGCACCCGCAGCCAGAGCCACATTAATGGCATTTTGTAAATTTGCTTGTGCAACATTGGCTGCATCTACGGCAGCTTGCAACTCATCAGAAAGCAACGGGATAGATTTAAATGGTATCCCTTCTCTTGGCGTGACTATTTTTTTTTCGTTAGCTGCTTCGCCGACTGTTTTACAGTCCTGCATGGACTCTTGAATAATGTTTTGAAAATTCTGAGTCATACCCCACCCATAAAAAAGCCCTCAATTGAGGGCGTGGATTAGATTAAATTGTTTATGTGATCAAAGTCGTTTAGATAATATCGACTGTCATAGTTCATAGCTGTTATAGAGCTTTCCAAATAACCCGAATTAGACTTTTCCATGATCAAGAATGCTTCACTCTCTACTTCTGTATCAAGCGTAATTGAGTATTTAGCCCCTTCTTCACTCTGATCAGCAGTAATCAAAGGCATGATCGGAAGCCTACCTATAATCAACTCAAATTCATTATCTCCTTGAGTTACAGCCATGGTCTCAACACTTCGATTGATATGCTGGATGTGAATTGTGTAAGACAGATTTGGATCTAGATTTGTAGGTATCGAAACACGAATGGTTTGTAAATCCCACTCCACAATCTCACCACTCAATAAGCCCCAATCAAGATTATTCAGCATCTTGTAGAACTTTCGATCATCAGTCACAGAGATGCGATCGTTGATCGTCACTAAGTCGGCTTCACCGTAAGCTGTAAAGCTCACAGTTCGCTTGTGATGCTTCATCTTGTTCCAAGCTCTATGACCTATGAAGTGCGCTTGAAACTTGTTGGTCACACCATTCAGTTCGATCTTTTTGGGATTTGAGATTAGGTCATTTGGAATTTTGACAGTCTTTTCAATCCATTCATCCTCTGGATCTTTCCATGTGATTTCCACCCCATCAAACTCACGATTTTTTCCCCATTTTCGAGATCGAGTCTCGGAGAACGGCTTTTTATTCGCGTGATTAAAGAGAATGGCTGAGTGCGGATTTAGCTTTTCAAATCTAAAGTGAAACTTAGATCCTTCTCGTCGAGCATTAGAAAACACACATGAAGCAATCTGTGCCAAGCTCTCCTCATATGAAAAGTTAGATTGATCAAATGTATAGTTGAATTCCGTCGATTTTGGTGTGCCAAAATAACCTTCAATTTCACTCTGCGTTGAATACAACCCCTCAACATCAAGCGTGCTGATATCTCTACGACCAATCAGTGGATCAGTGTGTAGATGACAAACGATGTCAGCAAATCTTGTTGTGGCTACCCGTGTAATAGATTTTTCGCCAGTTGAGTAACTGTAAAGTTTACTGGTGAGTTCTGCATTTAATTCGCGCTCTTTAAGTGATAATGCGCCAGTTGTTGCAATAGTTTTACTACGAACAATAGTCACATTCTCATAAACCAGCTTATCCATATCTTTGACTAAAAATACAGATTTCAACTTTGCCTCTGTCACAGGTGAGTTTCGAGTTTCTGCACGAACCTTAGCTGCTCTAAATCTGACTCGATGTGTGCCTACTGGTAAATCAATGGAGATAGTGCGGGCAATTTGATCTCGTGTAGCAAACTGCAAAAATAGTGTTTCGGATATGGTTGGACCAATCTTTACATTATCCTCGTCATAAGCCTCACACTGAACTTGAAGTTCAAGCCATGCGTGAGTGAATTTACCCTTATTGGTCACGTTTGAAATACCATTTGGCATAATGATATTAAAAACGCATTTCTCAGCACCGTCTAATTTGCCTTCAAACCAACCAACCCACTTATTGTTTAATTTCTCAATTTGAATAGGCGTATCGGTTGGCAGCCCAAGAGTGGACCCTTTGTTAAATGTTGGCAACTTTAACCAATCGCTATTAATTGATGAGGCGTTTGTCAGCTCTAGGGTTGTTGATGTCACGCTGGCAACAGTGTAATAACCATCTAAATCCATCACATTTGATGAATTTAATAACTCCACACCTACGTTTAAAGATTTTTCTGAATCAATATGCGTCCAACTTGGGTTTATTGATTCAGGATTATCTAGTGTCAATGTGTAGATAAAATTTGAGCCGTTTGTTGTTTTGGTTGCTGCTAAAATTGAATAAGTTCCAGATAAGTCAAAATAGATTCTCTGAACCTCTTCTTCAAGTGTTTCAGCATTCGTAACTGTTATATCTTTATAAGTTGTCGCACCAGTAATGGTGACAGTTTTAAAAGCATCTATTCCCGATATATCTACTGATCTTGTGAAAACCAACTGATCATATTGATTAAAATTAACAGCACCCGATGTAATCAAACCTTGTGCAACAAATTCAGCATAGTTGATCGATACACGATCATTTACAGCGAATAATGATGTAAAATCTGAGCTTGTTGAGTGAATTATTCCACCGCTGGTAAAGTACACTCCACCTTCAAGCATCACTTCATTTGGTTTTTCTAAAGATTGCCCGTTTACAGAACTTGAGCGCACAGCTAATGGCGGCTTATGAGTAAAAGTTTCGCCTATTTGAAGTGCTGGCGTACCTGTGATATCGGTTCCTGGATCATAAAAACTAGCTGCAGAACCTTCAATAGCGCCTAGCGGAGTATTACCGTCTCGTACTTCTTGGATATCGTAATATCCACGTCCTGCACACATTAAGTTTTCTTCAACAGCAATATTGTTTTGGTAATACTCAAATGGCGGTGCAATAAGATCAGGGATTGATTTATCGCGACCCATAATATCTGGAACACGACCGTTTATACGCTCTCGGTTGGTTCGATTTGCCAGCTCATTATTAGGCGATCCGCGTGTTGGTGCATCCATGTCTGGCATATTGAGGTAGGTATATAAAGCCATACCTGCCGACACTACAAGAGAAACCACAGCAATAATTGTTGCTGCTTCACCAGCACAGCAAACAATATCTAATTCATTGTAACTTGCTAATAATTTAAAGCGCTCTAGGCTTTTTTGATCGGTTGGCGTGATATCGTTTTGACTACACGCAGGGCGTAAAAAAACCCGCGCTTGCGGGTGTTTTTTCTTAATAATCTTGAATGTTTCGAGAGCATCTTTGACTCTCATCTGAGTAAAATCTTGGCTATCAAGTTGGTTTGGATAAATACGCACACGGGTCATAATATGTAAAATCCTTGTAGAACTTTTCTAGCGAAATTTTTGGCAGGTAGTGAACACCCATCTCAGTGAGATGCAGAATTTGACCGCAATAAAAAAGCCCCACATGTGAGGCTCCCTTTGCATTTTTCATTCGGACAATACAGCCCTGAATCGGCGCTTCGATTTTTTTATTCTTCACCATCGCACGCCTTTCAGCTTTTAGGCTTTCGTGTAATGACGATGTAAAACCAATGAAATTTTGTGAATAATCCAATCCCAGCAAATACTCAGCCGCATCAATCACAAAATGAACACAGTGGTAAGACGATGAGTATTTTTTACCCAACAGTGGATCAATGCTTTTCATAAGAAGAAGCCTCTCAAACCTGGGAATTCTTCAACTGTATAGCGCATGCCAGTTTCATTCATGTTTGCGCTTGGTGTGGAAGCATCAAAAGTGGTTGCCTGATCATCACCTACGTCTTCATCTACAAATAAGCCATCAATCACCCATAGGGGTGAATCAAGATTCTCTGAAGAATAACTTCTATAGATAACTTCTGGCTTTTCGTCTGATTCGGCATCTTCAATGATTTTCAGAAGTTGCGGAACCACTTCACCCAAATCACCTACCGTAATTTTGATGGTTTGATCTAAGTCATTGGTGGTAGCACCGCGATCAAGCTGTAGAGGCATATACTGATAAAAATACTCAAGTCCATCCTCGTGCTTAACAGTGACACCATCACCGTGATTACGCACAAATCGAAGCGATTCATGCCATAGGCTATGTTTAACTTCAACACACTCAAGCATCACAGCTGATGGTGAGGAATCTAAATAAAACTCATTCGTTTCACTCATTGTAAATTCTCAGGCATTACCACGTTAACCAAGTGCTCAAGGAGATTCGAAATATTTGGATTAAAGCCAGATGAGTAATACTCAACAATCGTTTGGTCCATAACGGCGTCACGATGGAGTGGTTTCACCCATATATTGAAATTGATCCGTATATGCTTACCCCCAAGCTGCTGAACTTGTGGTGTTGATACTGAAAACTGACACTCATGATCCTCCAGTTCAAAATTGTCAGTTTTAATAGCCCATAAAAAACGTCCTGGCTTGCGTTGCTTGTGACGCCAAAATGCCCAAAAATATTTCTGCTCTAACTCGGTAGAGCATAAAACACTTGCTGAAACCTGATGAGGAACACCTATAGCAAAAGCTCTTTGCCTCGGCATTCCTATACCACGGTGCTGCTCCATCACATTTTGACCAGGTGCAAAGTTATATCCATCCAGCAAAGGACAGAGAACAAAACGATCCATTATTTATCTCTTTGTGTTGGCTGTGGTGTGGTTTCTCAAGCTTTTCATTTCATGAGAGTTAGGGTTCTGCAAGCGTGACCAACTGTAAGCAATTTCTTTTTTAACCATCTCAATAGTCACCTCACCATTGGCACCAATTGACTGTCTAGCCTCATAGCCCGGTGGTGTAATGATGTTGATGTTTGGTTGATTACCTTTTGCATGGGAAAGATACTGCTTTAAATCAGCATTCGTTCGCTTATCAACAACGCGTTCGCCTTTATCTAAAAGCCAAGTACCCTCCCTTGGCACATTATCAATACCGTCGTGAGCCATACCTGCTAGGGTTTGACCAGCGATTAAACCAGCATTCATATAGCCCGACACTTTTATCATTGTTGCTAAGGGTGCACCTGCAACAGGACCCAAGCCTATCGGAGGTGGTGCTAAAGCTGCAGTAGCGCCAAGATTTGCATAAATCAAGGCTTGAGCAACCGCCATTGATTGTTGAGCTAAATACATAGCTTTATAAATCCCTGACTGTTCACCCTGACTATCTCTAATCATTTGGGTCATGTTGCCCCAAACATTGCTTGCATGAGTTAGCATTTCAGAGTACATACTCATGCTTGCTTCATACTGATTGAACTGGAGCTCTTGCGCTTTAAAGTGGTAATCAGCATCAATCGCAGCCAGCCCTTCACGATAAGCTCTATGCGCTTCAGTTAATGCTTGATATCGCTCATCATCAGAGCCATAAGCATCGCTCGACATGATGTCGCGTTCGACACCCACACGCTGATTCTTAAGACCTAGTTGCGCCTCCGATCTATTGCGATCCAAGGCCCATCGTTGATACTCAAGAGATGACATTGAGCTGCGAGCAAACACGCCCTCTGAATCAAAGCTTAACCCTTTGATTGAGTCTTCGATCGTTTGGCGCATTTCGAGCGCATGCCATTGAGCTTTTCGCAATTCTTCAGACTGCTGATCTTCAAGCGCCTTGGTTCTTAAGCGACGCTCGCTATCAGACATACCTTTTGTAGCCTCAATACGAGCCTTATTGATCTCTAGCGATTTGTGCAATCTTGTTTCTTCTGACCATTTCCAACCATCAGCTAATTCTTCATATTCGAGCAGATAAACCTTCTTTCTTGCTTCGCTTATGGTTTTAGCCTCAGCAATCATGTTGGTCTTATCAATTCCCTTAAGCGCAGACTCTTGAATCCGTTTTATTTCGGCTGTCAAATCCGCCTCAATACGCTGAAACTCAGTACCATACTCGTATAACAATGATTTAGCTTCACTAGCCAGCTGCACGGCGTCATTTCTTGCTTGATTAGTACGACCTTTTGAATTTACTGAAGATCCAGAGCTAACCTTATTGTAGGCCTCGATGCTCTTGTTGAGCTTTTCTTGCTCCTTATGCTTAAAAATAAGTGCTGCAGCCTCATCCCTAGTGACTCGACCATTCTTGATACCAAGTTCAGCAAGTTCAGCTGCTAATTTAGGATCATAACCCTTGGAAATCAGTGTGTTTGTAGCCTTGGCGATTGCACCTGATTCACTGGCTTTTTTTGCAAATTCAGATAGCGATAAAGTCGCATTACCTATTCCAGTTGCAGCATTATCTCCAGCATTACCAATTCTATTGAAGGTATCTTCAAGCTGTAAAATTAAACCATTTTGGCTTTTAACCTCATCGCCAGTAGTTTTTACCGCCCCAGCAAGATTGTTGAATTGGTCTTTCGCGTCAGATGCAATATTGCTATTACTATTCAAAGATCTGCTTAATTCTTCAAGAGACAACTGACCGTTCTTATATTGCAAAACAAGGCTTGATAATGCTTTTGCTTGCTCTGATGTCAAATCTGAATGTCTTGCAACTTTCAGTGTATAAGATATTAATTTAGACTCTGCATTTTCATATTCACTGGTTAAATTGCTCAGTTGTTCTTTTTCAGCCACTAATTGTTGGCGCTGCTTAACCTCACCTAGCTCCTTGTATTTTCCAATCGCCTGCTCAACAGTTGCATTATTCTCCCTAAGAGATTGAGTGGTGTCTTTTGAATTATCACTCATTAGCAGAAACGAACCTGCCACAGTTGCCAAAGTTAAGCCCAACCCAAATGGGCCACCAAATAGCGCCAATGCACCTCGACCTACACCTGTTAGAGAAGTGGTTGCAAGCATTGCCGACTTTGCAGCAGCTGCTTGTTGATATTGAGCTCTTGCATTAGCCATTAAGGCTTGGGTATTAGCATTTACAACACCTGTTGACTTCACATAAACCGCTGTTGCAGCAAGTCCAGCTTTTGCCATTTCGTAGTCTGCGAGTATTTTGTTTCTTGTAGCTACAGTATTCGCCACATACCCAGCAGCAGATTTAGTCAAATCGACAACTAATCTCGAGCCAACTACTGATGAAACTACCAACCCTGCAGTTACAATGCCATCAAAATTATCCACTAGCATTTGTATTGCTGGAATAGCGCTGTTGATTAAAGACGCTTGAAAGCCATCAAACTGATAGCCCAAGATGGTAAGAGATTCTTTGGCTTGGTTGATGCTAGCAATAGTATCTTCTGAGAGTATAGCTCCTGCTTTTTGCGCCTCATCACCGAGGTTTTTAAACCCCTGACCATTATCTCGCAGCAGTGGAATCAGGAGAGATGCATCATTTGCTATCTGCTCCATATAAGTGATCATCTCAGGTTGAGATAAATTCGCCTGTTGCAATCCATTATAGTAAAGCTGCAAGGCCTCTTGTCCTGACAGCCTTTCAAACATATCTGCAGTAATACCAACCTTAGGTGCAATGATGTTAAAGAAATCCATCATTTCACCTTCGCCGCGCTTTACCTCACCCAATCTGTCGTATACATCTTTTAGGATATCAGCGTACTTATCCATTTGAACGCCGACGGTTGCAGCCCCTCGAGAATAGTATTGAAATTGCTCTACGCCCTGATTGGTTAGTTCTGCAAATTGCTTTATTTCAACGCCTGTGCGAATGATTTGATCACCAAATGAAACTAGAGACGCTACAGATAAGCCAGCAATCACACCACTTAAAGCGGTTACAGCTAATTTAGCCGTGTTCATATCATTAGAAATATTGCCTGTAGTACTTTTGACTTGAGCTTCCGCAGATTTCAATGGGCCGACAAAATTGCCAATCTTTGCAATTAAATCGAGCGTTAGTGTTCCAAGTTTTGCGCTCATATAAACCTCAGGCAATAAAAAACCCCGCATCTGCGGGGTTATTGTGTTCAAATATTACTATTCGACTTTGTTAAAGTTTCTTAATACTTTGTATTTAATATTTTGGTTGGTTGCTTCAATTATTTCTAGTAATGCACCCTTATAACCAACCTGCTTAGACTCACTTAAGTCGTATTCAACATCGTTATTAAATGCTGGGCGTGCAAGATTGCTAGAATATTCTCTGTAACCTACATTAATCTTATTTCCAATTTTTCCACTGTAAATCAGAGTTTGCTGAAATGAATTATCAGATGCCACTCCAACCTTTGTGAGTGTTGCTTTGTGTTCGGTCGTGCAAGATTTAACACCCAACACCGTGATTACGCAAAGTTCATTCTCGCTTGTAAGCATGATTGCTTGGAATGGGTCCATTATAAATGTCTTGGTAACCATGCCACCGTTAGGTATTTGGTTTATAGCAAGAAAATACGACCCATTCTTATCTTCTCCAGTCTTTAGATAAGATCCTGCACTCAGGGTGTATCCACTCTTTTTGGTAGTCTCTGGTAAACTCAAAGCTTCCCGCTCGGTAAAAATACCCTGTTCAAGCATTTTATCGCCAACGTAAGCTGTAGATATTTCACCTATTGGTGGTTTACTTATGTGCTGAGGGGATGCAACATAATTATATTTAGGTGTTGCGCAACCCACTAAAATTAAAGTTGTAATGCTTACTGAAACTAGAGCAAGAAATTTTTTCATAGATACCCCCATATTATTAGTATGCATACGATACTAATTATATGTTTAAAAAGAAACCAACCTAAGTTTATTTCTTTTTCTTTAATGCTTTTAGTCGCTCTTCCTCAAACGAAGTCTCTTTGATTTCTTCATGGACCATGAATACCTTATCATCTTCAATTTGCTTATCTTCAGGAAGCTTGGAGTTGATATATCTAAAGAATAGCCTTCCGAACTCTTGCTCTAAGCGCCGACCTAAAAAAAGCGTCCCTCTCTTTGAGCGAAACGCTTTCCATTGCTGAATTTCAGAGTTCTTTAGGTTTCTTCTTGCTTGCTCAATTGTTGATCCTCCGATTCCGCAGCTGACAAGTTCGCAGAAGAATTCTGTTTCGTCGTCAAGCTCTTCGGTTGCAACTTTCCCGTGTAATCATTGACCGAATCGGAAGCTTTGTATAATGCATCAACAATAGGTGGTGCGACTTTCTTACCAATTTGCTCGATCGATTCAAACATTGGCTTTTGAGTTTCAGCGTCATAAATTGTTGCTAACACGCGAAGCTTAAATAGGTCAGCCATCAGCATCTTATCCAAGCTTTTGCCTTTAGTGAGATCAACTATCTCATCATAGTTAAGTCGTTTAACAGCAACATTTAACTCATAATCCTTCCCCACGTTGAACGCAATAGGGACTATGACAAGATCATTTAGTGATTCTTCTGAAATTTTAAGTAGGTCAATCGAACCTAATAAAGATGGTTTTTCTTTCTCAGCTTTTTTTCGAGCCATTATTAAGCCACCTTAAATTCGTCAGTTACTTCGGTTTGACGCTTGAATGGCAATGTGTGGTTTACCAAAGCATCAGGGTCAAATACAGCAGAGTTTTTACGAATAATTGCACTTGCATAAGACCAAGAGCGAGTTTCAGGCAGTGTTACTGTGTTGCCCGTTAGTTCAGGCTCACCTGCACCATCTGACCAACCCACATAAATTCCGATTAATTCTTTTTTTGCAGCTAAATCCAATACTGTTAGATGTGTTGCGTTTTTAGGATCAGTGTTGATTACAAGATTGCCTTCACCTGGTGTAGTGAGTCCGTAATCGTTTGTTTTAGTTGTTGGTTCATCAAGACATGTATTATCAATTTCAGTTGCAGAGTCATCACCCCAAGCAATTGATTTAATACACATGATGCGTGTAAGTGTTGGAACTGTACCGTGTAGAATCCACACATGAGTACCTTGTGAAAGAACGCCTTTTTTCGCCATGAGTAGCTACTCCTCAATATTTTGGCAATAAAAAAACCGCCGATTGGCGGTCTATGTTGAAAAATAAAATTTATAAATCTGATATTGGTTTTAGGTGGTCAAGAATAAATAGATCTGAGCCTGAAACAATTACCCACCTCGAAAAAGCCCAGTATTCATAGTCATTACCATTTTTGCGCAAATAGTAAATTTGCCCTGTTAGTGATTTAAAATAATCACTGTAAAATTGAGTACCCTCGGGAACTGAATTTTCAAACATTTGGAACCCCTAAAACTCTGATTTCCACAAGCGCCGAAACGTTTACTGCTACCATTGCTGCTAATAATCCAGCACTATTTGCACCCTTTGTTCTAAATCTAAAACCAGTATTTGTGACAGACCCTTGAAAGATTGAAGCCCATGCTGCATTACCAGCAGCGGTACCGGTTTCTTGGGTGTGAGCTGTCAATTGAATAGATACAATTTCTGCAAAGTTACACTGTGGAAATGATGCATCCGCCCACCCATCTGAATCTGTTTGAATGCGATGAACCCACTCTTCAAGATTTTCTCTTGGAGTTGTTTCTTCACCCACCCATATACGACGCGGAACTAATTGTGATTTTTTGGCGTAAGTAAGATCTACATAGCTCTGATAATCTGTTAGGTCTGCAATCAGACTATCTACTAGGCTTTTATTGGCTTTTAGTAAATTAATATTGACGATTTCATTCTGAATAAGCGTTAACTCATAATTCAGATCATCAAGAGTTACATAATCACCTAGTGTTTCGATTAGATTGTCAATACGTCGTGATAGCTGATTTAAAACTTCTGGATCTGCGTCTTGACCATCTGCACCCTTAAGTGAATTAAGCCAATCATTAACAGAGCCTACAAACCCATCATCAACAGCTAGTTGGTATGCTGATTTCCCATCTAATCCCGATTCGCCCTGCTCACCCTTATCACCTTTAAGGCCTTGTTCGCCCCGCACCCCTTGTAGACCTTGAACACCCTGATCTCCTTTTGGGCCCACTCCCCCTTGTTCACCCTTATCCCCCTTATCTCCCTTATCTCCCTTATCTCCCTTGATACCCTGCGGGCCAGTAGGACCTATTGCTCCTTGTGGCCCCACCTCGCCCTGCGGTCCTTGTGGTCCAGTATCACCCTTTTCACCTTTATCTCCCTTTGGACCTTGGGGACCTTGTGGGCCAGCTTGCCCCTGAAGACCTTTTTCACCTTGTGGCCCCTGTTCACCTTGAGGGCCGATTGGACCAGCCTCGCCAACATCTCCTTTGTCACCCTTTGGACCAGGAGGACCTTGAAAGCACGAAGCCTTTAATTCAACCTTAACATCGTGTGACTTAACCTCTACAGTCTCATCACATGTTTCAGCATCTATGTTTTCAGAGTCTGTATAGGCTTGATGCATTAGCTGGCACCTTGAGTAATTTTAAGTGTTGCGTTTCTTTCTTCGGGTAAATAAAGCACGTCGCCATTTGAGAAAGTGATTTTTATGTCCCACTTATAATCCCCAACAGGGATTGTGGATGTATCGCCAGTGTCGACAATAATCTGACCAGGTTGATCACCCTTAACAACATTGAATTCAGCAACTCGTGTGAATTCTTCATCCACAACTGCACTTTCAAATTGCGTGTCTTCATCAATTAATAAGGGTTCGCCTTTTAGAGTCGCCCAAACATTGAAAGTGCGCTTTACACCCTGTTTAAATGATTTATCCATGACTCTTCCAAAGAAAAACCACCCGAAGGTGGCTCATTAACGATCTAACCAATAATTCATATCCCAGCCTCGACCATGAAGATTTGTTTTTTCGTCATGGTTATCAGGATGTACACCTTCGTAATAAAAACCTGCTGTATTTAAAATTTTAGATGCTTTTAGTCTGATTTCTTCGGCTTTTCTAGCGTCAATATGCCATACAACAAATTGAATTCTAGAGTTCTCATTGGTTGCACCGCAATCCAATTGATTTTCAGGTGTAGAACCCATGCCACTCCAAACCAAGTACGGCGCCCGTGCACCTTTAGGCGCAACGGTTGGATACATTCGATCACCAAGTATTGCAACCAATTCAGCATCTGCACTCAGTGTTTTATAAATCGGCACAATATTCATGGTTTCATCAACTCTTTTTTAATTTCAGCATTAAATACTTCTGAAAATTTATTGGTAACTTGCTGAATATTGTTTGCTAAAGCTGGTCGCATGAATGGAACAGGCGTGTGGTTTGCTGTTGGAAATTCTAAGAAACGCCAATGGCGAGTATCCCCGCCACTCAGTTTTGGTACATTTCTATTAGAAAATGACGCCCCACCACGAACTCCAACTCGCATTACTATCTCGTTTGGATTTCGAGAGCGACCACCCTGTGTGGCAATGTTTTTCCAAATTTTTTCTTGTGTTTCAGGATCATCAATCGCTTTTGCATTGGTTCTTGCTGCATCTCGAACTAAATTCATGCCCTGACGCGCTGACTTACGAGTGATACGCTTGATAATGGTCTGACTTTTAGCCTTATCAAACCTGCGTTTCACCTCTTCCATACCCTCAATTTTGAGATCAAAAGACATTTAGCCTCCTGGGAATTTTTCCACATCAGTTGAAAGCAGAAAGGTTACATAAGTGTAAGAGTCACCATTGTCATCAAGCGATGGGCTATCAATTGCGTATGTCTGACCTTTGTGTACGACACGCATACCAGTTTCTATATCTTCTCGATAACGCAACTTAATGCGAGCAACAATCTTTGATTGATTGGCTTGAGCTGCAATCAACTTATCGCCTGAAAGATGGGTGACTTTAGCAAAAAGCTTTTTGTGTAATTGCCAACTACCTTGAATTGGATATCCGTCCTCATCACGCCCACCTTGGATATACTTTTGGATCGTTACACGGTGTCTGAGTTCAGATGCTCTTTGTGACATAAGACACCTATATCGCAGTAGGTTTACGGAACGGGTAAAGCAAACTTACAACAGGCTGTGGCAAATAATTCCCATTGATCGGAGTTTCTTTTTCTGCGTTTCGATGCTGATCGAAATAACCAAGTAAAATCAAAACGGCTGTTTTAAATTGCTTTGGGTATTGGCAATTTGCAAATTCATCTGTGACATAACTAAGTACCGCAGATTCAGCAGCCTCAATGTACGCTTCTATAAGTGAGTCACTGTCATCATCGTCATATCGCAGATGAAGCTTAGCTTCTGTAAGAGTTATGATTTTAGACATTACTCACCCCAAATTTTCTGAACCAGCTTAAAGCTTTCATGGCTAAAATCACCCTGATGGTCCTTCTCACAATGCCAAAGTGACCCATTTTTAGTCACAAAATCACCCACAAAATATTGCTTATCAGCTTTAAACACACCCTGATAAAGTGATTTTGATGATGTATTTGTTGGCTCATTTTTTCCAAATGGATCGTCCTTTTGATCACGTTTAGATAAGGCTTCAAGGGAGAAGTTTTGCTGCTGCATATACACAGTGTCACCACCACCTAATGGGCTTAGACCGAGTTTTTGACGCGCCTCATTAGGCGTCATAATTGCTGCGCCCACACCCTCTTTAAGTCGCTGCATTTGAGATACTGAATCCATGCGAATTAAAGTATCTAAATCTAAAAATGCTTCTAATTTAGCAGCCTTAAGACCTAAACTTTCATCCAGCAGGTTTTCACGCGATTCAATTAAGCTTTGCAAGCAGTCTGAATAATATATTTCGTTCAGGTCAGATACTTTTTGCCCCGCAGGTATAGTGCCGATACCCAACTTAAACTGAGGCACATGAAATACAGCGCAAATCACTTCATTTGTCATGCGCATCTGCTCAATCAATTGGGAATCTGCCGCTGAAACCGTAATAGCTTCAAACTTCAATCCATCACCAACTACAGCGGTACACCCTGCATTTACACCACCATAATTCTCATTCCATTGTTGTTTTATAAACTTGGCTTTTTCTTCTGAAATAGGACCTGGTGCTGTTAAGATTCCACCTGGACGACTATTATTTTTAAAATGTCTGCGCTGACTATGCTGAATATCCAAACCATGACCTGCAGCAACTGCACACGCTGTAATTGGTGATAAGCCCACAAGCGGATGGTAAAAGCAATTAATTCGATCATGAATGATTTCAGATGCTGGCACTACTTCGTGAGAAACTTGATTAAGTCGGTCATCATTTAGTTGATAAAAGACGTCCCCAGCATCACTAACCAGCGGTTTTGTTAAGTCTGGATTCAAAACTCTTAGACCTACAATTTTCCCCGAAAATATATCGCGAACTTTGAATATATATGCGTTGCCACGTAGCAATAGAGACGTTGTCCATTGCTCACTGAATTGCTGCCATGTTTGATAATGATTTGGTTTTTCTAAAACCTTGAATTGATCAGGTATATCTTTCTCAACCCAAACACCATCTTTCTTCTTTTTGAGCAAAATTGGCATTTTGCCAATATCTTGCGAAATTAATGATACGCAACTAAATACTGCGTGATGTGCAGCAAGATCCTCCCGAGTCAACTCATCATTCTTCTGCCAAGCACCAGAATAAGGTTCATGAACAAATAAAGAAGTCCACCCTTGGTTTGAATGGACTCCTTGGAGGGATTTCTTTTTGCTAAATAAATTTCCGAAAAAGCCCATTCTTTACATCCTATTCTTTGGTTTTATCTTCTTTTTTCAATTTTGGTGCTGTTTTTTTTGGCTCAACATAGGCTTCTGCCACGCCAATTTTGATTAGGACATTCGCAGCCATGTCAGGAACATCTTTAATGTCCCCCACCAGTGAATCGTGCGTGTCTTTTAAATATTTAACTTTCATAGACTGTTCCTATAGCTAAACAATTGTGATGCTTAGATATAAAAACAGCCCCTATAAAGGAGCTGTTTTTTAGCAACCTGGATTAGCCACCAGATGGGGTGTAGTCCAAGAATGCTGCAGCAATCGGACGACGTTTTGCCCAGGTGATGAACTTCTCAACACGTACCGCAAATTTGTTTTCTTGCCATAAGTGATGAGTCGTACCACCATCAACCAGAGTAGCTTGATCAGAGTAAGACACATCCACACCACCATCTTGGGCAAGCAAGATTTCTGAAGTCTTCACAAGAATGATCTTGTCGCCAACAGTCTGAGAGGTGATAACTGGAATACCCATCAATGTACGAGTACCGCGAAGCGCCATGCCTTGGAAGTAGGTATTTCCTAGCGTATCACGAAGCAAGCTGATTTGTGCAGCGCGTGTTTCTGACATTACGAAGTATGAGCCATCCAATGAAAGGTTGGCTGCCACAAAGCTATTAATAAGAGTTAATAGGTCAGCTTCATATGCTGCAGCAGTAGTTCCGGTATTTGCTGTTGCTGTCACCCCATTTAAAACACCAGCAGGACGAACCGCTGTAGCAGCGCCCGCGTCAAGGAAGGTGTTATCAATTAGAGTTTTTGAAGCTTCAATCAAGTCGTCACGAACCAACACATCTACAGCTGGATCAGAGCGACGCATTAATTCCTGCGTATAAACAGTAATCGCAGCAAGTTTGTGCTCTTTAATTTCTACTTCACTATAGGTTTGGTTTGTTAATGGTTTGCGAGCACCCTCACCCACCCATTGCGCTTGACCACCAGTCAATTGGCTAGGAATCTTTGAGTTAAACGGTACATTTCGGAAACCTGTAAGTTGATCAAACACTGTTGCTGCGCGCAGCATTTCAATAAATTCACCAACTAGGCGGTTTTCAGACACAAGAGAGGCTGCAAAACCTGAGTCAGTAGTGGTACCTAAAGTTGCTTTTGTCACAAGATCTTGCACTTCATCGCCAAAACCACGTTCTTTTGCAACATCGAGAGCAGACTTGTAATTACCCTCTTTTGCTGCTAATTGCGACAGGATTTTTGCACGCGCGTATTGAGCAAAACCGATACCTTTATCTAATGTTTTTACGATTTCAATTTTCGGGGTGTTGCCTTCAGGATTAGGATCGCCTTGTGCAGATTTTTTTGACTGTTCAGCATTATGTCCGGCAGCAGGGGTTGCGGTTTTTGCAGCAGCTTCGGTTGCAGCAATTTGTTTTTTAACGCGAGCAATATTTTTTTCAATTTGCTCGATTTCTGCTTCAACTGCTTGAATAGACTTTTCAGTTTCTTCATCCGG
Organism: Acinetobacter sp. ANC_7655; assembly: GCF_056784015.1. NCBI lineage: Bacteria > Pseudomonadati > Pseudomonadota > Gammaproteobacteria > Moraxellales > Moraxellaceae > Acinetobacter > Acinetobacter sp. ANC_7655. The sequence goes on from NZ_JBWYJB010000001.1 coordinate 92,724, forward strand.
TGTTTGTCCAGCTTCTAAAGATTTGGTCATATGACCTTGAAGCTCTAAGTTTTTAGCAGCAAGAGCATCAAGCAATTGTTTTAAATATTTATTCATACTAATTTCACTCCACCCTTTGTTGGGCTGTTTAGTTTTACGACAACGTGTTTTTGCTCAGATGAATCGCCATCTGTTGCGGTTTTCTGAGGTTGTTCGCCCAACGCGGCTTTGTGTTCCTCAAATGCTTTTCTGTAATCTGTACCGCTATCACGGTTATCTGGAATGGTGACTAGGCTAAGTTCGTACCACTCCCATTCACCAAATTGAATGCCACCACCTTTGATCATCTCAGCCTTATCCCAATCAGGAAGGAAGCCAACAGAAAGACCTTTAACTAAGTCATATTTGAGACTTTGGTAAGCCTCATCCACTCGATCTTTTAGGCGACCAGCTTCTTTGATTTCTGGAATATGAAGTTCAACTTCTATACCTTTACTTGTAACTTTTGCATCAGTCACATGGCCGATCGGTTGGCGCATGTCATGATGAAATAGCAGTGGCATGGGTAATTTGAATCTCGCTCCATTAGGAACCATGATGTCTTTAGACCGATCTTGATTTGGTGTACTAGCAACCCCTTTAAAGGTTCGCTTTTCTTCATCCACACTCTTTATTTCAAAACTGCCGAAGGATTTATGTAGAGCAGACATAAGGCTCTCCCAAATAAAAAAAACCTCCTTTAAGGAGGTTGTTAAATTGAATGTTTTAAACAAAATATACGTTGTATTCTTTTTCTGCTTGATCTGGATTCATACTCATAAGTGCCACAGCATTAAAGGTGGCAATCAATGGGTCGATCTTTCCAACACCTGATTCTTGTTTGCTAATCATCATGCCGTTACCTTTCACAACAGCACGCGCATTGCCGACACACCAAGTCATTAGACCTTGACCTGCGTGGTAAAGATTGCCTTCAGCAAGCTTTCGCTCAGCCGTCATGATGTAACCCATCAATTTAAAGCCTTGCGGTACAGCGGTAAGTTTGTCTTCAGGAATGCCAGCATCAAGTAAGCCATCTAGTAGACCGCCCAAACCAAGAGGATCTAGTCCAATTTTGTCGAGCTTTCCAGAGTCAAAGCACTTCTTTGCGATTGCTGCGAGCTGATCAATGTCATCACCAATACGCTCAACAATTGTCAGACTACCCTCACGCTCGTAATCCGCATATTTAGGAGCGTTCTCTTTGCGTCTTTCAACAGCAGTTTTATTGCACCAAGCATGATTCCATAACCACCATTTTCGGCTTTTGTTATGTCGCCCCAAAACAGCAAATCCAAGCAAATCATCAAGACCACCACCATCAATCCCGCAGGTGATAATGTCTGACTGCTCAATCAGCTTATCCAAAGTGAATTGCTCTGATTGTTGCAACCAATATTCAGCACCAGCCCAGCGGTTTGCGCGAAGGTTTAAGCCGATTGGCACATTTAAGTGTTTTGCAAGAAAGTCACGTAGTGATTCTTCGCCAGCTTCTTTTACCTTATTGAATTCAGAAACCAAGTAATCTATATCAACAGAAGCACCCAAGTTTGGATTAGTAATATAGAAGTTCTCGGGTTTTAAGTGTTCACCATCCTCAAGCATCTGATTTGGAAATTCATAAACCAAAGGTAAGAATTGCTTATCTTCTTTCACACCATCGCGTACATCGCGAGCATAGTCGAGTAATTGCTTAAATACCCCACATGGTTGCTCATCAGACATCGTAGACAAGTAAATTACACAGCCTTCAGGACGTGATGCTAAACCACCTTTTGCTTCACGAAACATTGATTCAGCAGTAGCTCGTTTACCAAAGAGCCAGATTTCATCAAAAAGAATAATTGAGGCTTTCTTACCAGCGGCAGCATTACTTTCCGCAGCAATCACTTTAAGACTTGCGCCAGTACCCAGGTGAGTCACTGTTTTTGTGTGCTCGGAGATATTAAGCATTTCGCTTAACTTCACATCCCCATCCTCACCACCATCGTCCGCCTTTATAAAGTCTCGAATAGGGTTAAATGAGTTATCAGCAACTTCTTTTGTTGGCGCTAAAATAATTAATTCAGCAGAGAAGCGTTCATTGAGAAGCAATGCAACAAGCATGATCCCTGCAGCTATTGTCGACTTGGTGTTTTTTTTTGATATCAGTAGAAAGAATTCACGAATTAAACGTTTTTTCTGTATTGGATCATATGCACCAAAGATTGCACGAACAAATTCAATCACCCACGGCAATGTAACTTCGCCCATCTTCGGGCTACCCATCACATCAACAAGAATTAATTCTTTAAATATTCGTTCTGCAACGTCTGCCACTTCTGGAAAGAGTGGAGCGCAAGGCATTAATGATTGCTTATTTACAATCTTTTCCTCCCAGTCTGGGCAGGAAGTTGTCCATTCTGGGAGCATTGCTGACATATATTTAACTCATTAAAAAACTACCCGAAGGCCGTATATTTCATCGTTTTAAAGAGCTTAATCTGCTCTTAAACTCTTCCCTGTTTTTTTTATGAGCCGCAAGCTCACTAATTAAAAATTCTAAACATGCTTGCAGATCTTGAGCTTTATCTAAACATTCTTCATCCGGTAAAGAATGTACACCCTCGCTCAATAGTCCATAAATTTGACCTAATGGGTTAAAACCATCTGGCTTCAAATAATCTGGTAATACATTGTTTGCTACGTCAATTTTGTCACTCATTGGACTAGTAGTTTTTAATTTAGCCAAGCTTTCTGCTAATCTTGAATTGGGTTCAGCGCTTTCTGCAATCAAATCCAGTAAACCGTTTATGTTTTTTTCTACCACTCTCCGCATATATGCAAATGCAGCAACCCCATAACCATTGGCTAGACATACTACAGCCTTATTATATTCCTGCTTATCTTCCGCAAAGAACTTACTCAATGCTTTGCTTCTAGGTAATTCTTTCTGTGGGAACTCACCAATCTTATTGATTCCCAAAATACCATTTTCAATTTTCCGGACGTGTAGTAAATACGATTTACTAAACTTCCCGCAGGTAACACAAGTAAACTCAGCAAAATTAATGATCTCCTTCTTTAATGGAGCAATGCTAATAACTAAATCGTGTCTATCAGTATTGTGAAGGGGTTTTAAGCTATTACAAATTATACAATCATACTCAATTTCCCTTAACATCAGAGTTGTATCGTTTATAGCTTGAAAAGCCTTATTACAATTGAATTGCTTATATAAAGGGTAATTTTCAAGAAATTGTTTTAGTTCGGTTTGTTCAGCATTCATATTCTAGTTCAAGTTATTTAAACTTTTATTTTACAGTCAACTAGGCTTTAATTGCGAACCTAATGTTCCAAACCTTCCACCTTGAGTCGCTTTCTTAGCCTCATCAGCCTTAGTTTCCTTCTTGCCTTTATCGGCAACCTTGCCATGAACATATGGTAGTGCTGCACGTGCCGCATTGACACGGAGCATCATTTCATTACCGCCATTCTTCATGACATTAATTAGGAATTCGAGTGGGTCATCGGTCGTAAATTGATCTTGTAGCGGATCTTCATCTTCATGGCTTGATGTATTTTGAGCTTTAACTTTTGTTTTTTCAGAAGTTAAACTTTTGCCCTCTTTATCTGCCTTTAACTTTTCAATATAAACACAGACTTCAGGGTCTTTTCTTAGTTTTGAGCCAGCCTGTGAAGCTGTTTTTTCTGCATAACCTGCTGAAATTGCTGCATCTTTATTGGTCATACCGTCAACCACGGCATGAGCAAATTTTCTCATTTTTTCGCTTAGTGCCATGATTAACCTTTTAACTTTTCACTTTAACTTTTTAACTTTTCGCTTTAACTTTTACTGAAAAGGGAAATTTTTTTATAAATGAGTTAGGGCGCGGTGTCCGCTGGCCTAGGTCTTCAAACTTTTTGACTCCCCCGCCCTATATTTACATCCGATCGAAAACAATCTTAAGTTACATAAGACTTTGCGCCATCCAAATTTATGTAGTGGTTTTGCTCTACCAGGTATGAAATATTTAACACCTATCAAATCAGAGTTTCTTAAGGTAGCGCATTCAACCCACCAACCATTTAGATAAACCTCCGCATAAACACCTTTTGTAAGTCGCAGATATTCACCTGAGCGCAATGATGTATGTGTTGCTGTAATTGGCTCGCTCACAGCCTAATCTCCTCCAACATCTGTTGATATTTAATAACCTCACCAAGCTCCTTGGATCTCCATTCATTCCAAGACTCATCAATAAGGATATGCTTCAACCAATCTGGATGCTCTTTAGTTTCTATAGGTTTATGCTGGCAATGGTAATAAAGTCCATCCTCATCAAACAACGGCGCTTCATCGAGCCCATAGTCGCATAGCAACTCTTGAAGCTCTTCTTCCTCCAAGCCCTCTAACTCATCTTCAGATATGATATTGCAGAGCCCTTCATGTTCTGAACAATAAAATCCACCACATGAGTTTATATGATCTTGGTTGCCGCAACACACGTAACCCATACCGCGATCAATCACATTTTTACAGCCAGGATGATCACAATAGGCAGGCACACCATAACCTTGCCAACGCTTATTCTTATCGCTGTAGTAAACTGAATAACCCATCACATGCCTCTAGATTCTTTACCGGTCTTCTTCTTATGGCAAGGCACACACAGCGATTGAAGATTAGCTTCATCATCTGTACCGCCCTTAGCAACATTCACGATGTGATCCAGCTCTAGCTGTGTTGTAACGTGACCACACTGGCGACATGTCCACTGATCTCGTAAGTGAATCTTCTGCTTGAGTCTGCGCCATGGTCTCCCACCACGACCTTTACCCCAACTTTGCTTGATTGGTTCCGAGGGCTTCTTGGGTGTGATCGCTTGCAGTTTGGTTTGAAGTCTTGGGAGTTTCATTAGTGATTACCTTTTCAAGCAATGCATCAATCTGCACTTGATTAACAGGCCACACTTCAATAATAGCTTTCCACGGCTTATCGACCTCAGCCACAAGCGTAACCTTATGTACGCCTTCTAATTTTTCACCATTATCAAGAAGCACTTGTGTACCTTGAGTGGTGTGTACACCATGCTTCCGTTTGTTTTCAGATGGAATAATTGAAACCACTTTAGGCATAATCGTCATCCAAATTACCAATGAGGGACATAGGTTCATCACCACCGTCAACATCTAACCGATCAATCAACTGATTATTCTGATCCACGATCTGAGCCATTAGTTTGTTCTGTTCGCACATCGCTTTCGTTAGTTCGCTCATCGCTTCCAGTGTCTTGACCAGTAAGTCGCTTGATGCACAACTGCATTCTTTCTTTTGCTCGCTCATAAGTTTTTCTCATCATTTCACGGCGCTCTTCACAACCCTTACATGTCATTCTTATCCACCAGCTCAACATGAATCTCGTTTAGCAAATGCTTATATGGCTCATCTACTGTGTTTATTGGGTGGAACACCGATTCAATATCTTTAATGGTTTCGTTTGTTTCGGCTTCAAATGTATGGATTACGCTTGTTATTACTTTGTGTAAATCACGTTTGAGTTGGTCGATATGATTTTGATCTCTCATCTTACTCACCCTTACAACGAGCATTAAAAAACCACCCGAAGGTGGTCTTATTGTTTTAGTCTGAGCTCAGTGTGGCTTGGATTTGCTTTACCAACTCGATAAATTCCTTTCTTTTTTCTTTATTGGCTACCAAGTTTTCACAATTGATATTATTTATTAGTGCTACTGCTATTGCTGCTTTAGCACGCACAAACTCACCCTCTAATCCAGTTTCTAGCTCACGAACACTTAACGCCATAATGATCATCCTTAATTAATTTAAGTATTAACTAATAGCTTAAATATTAAATTTATTCAATAGCATACATCAAATCATCAGGGGTGTTTAGATAACATCCCTTGCTTAAACAGAAAGTATGGATATCGTTTAGGTACTCAGTGAATTGATCCACTGTTGCATCTGTGGTGCTTATCAACTCATTCAACCCATCTGCCACAGCTTGGTATTGTGGATGCTTCTGCTCTTTCAAAACCTTTACTGCAGCAAATGTGTTTCGATACTGACTAACATCATCACGATCATAGATCCGTGCTAAGAATCTTTTCTTAAAAAACAAATGCTCTGTATCTTTATCAGTGCCTTGGTGTTTAGCCCATTGAGATAGCCACATCCAGTAAATACGATTCTGCGCCTTACTTCGATCATCTTCTTTCTGATTAATACGGACAACTAATGGTTTGCCCTGATCAATTGCTTGGGTATGCCATGCATTTAGAAAGCCGATAGTTTTGGTGATGTTTTGATGTGAGTCGATAATGAATGTAGCTTCGAGTTTCTGATTCATCAAAATACCTCTTCATCCTTACTCATCATCACTTCTGTTTTAACCAACCATTGCTCAAATAGCTTTTCAGATTGCTCTCTATTTCCAAACTTAAATTGATCAAATTGACTATGGCATGAATAGCAAAGCGGCACTGTGAACTCATCTCTTGCCTTAACCCCTCTTCCCTTACCATGCTTGGAACTATTTGAATGAGCAGCTTGGCTTGGCGCTTGACCACACCTCACACAAGGCAAATTACGAATCTCAGCGAGTCTTTTTGCGTTCCGCATTTATCAAATGTCTTGAGTTGTCAGTTTGGTTTCTGATCTCATTCATGCGACGCTGACAATCTTGTTTGAATGATTCGCGACTATTTAAGTGATTAAGATGTGCTAGATGATAGTGATCGCTCTCTAGCTTCTTAAGGCTTTTCTCAGCTTCTACGATATCGACCATATCTCACCTACTTACGCCCTTGTCGAGCATATTTACGACGCTTTGCTTGGCTTACTCGGTTTGGTTTAAAGCTTTGTGTCTGTGGCGCGGTAATTCGCATCACTTGCGAAAGTTCTCTCGCACTACCTGCCAACACATTTAACGAACGTCTAAAACCAAACGATGAGGCAACCAACATCGCTAAATTAATTCGACTCAAGCGCATATCTAGTTCCTAAAAAAGAAAAACCCCGCCAATTCTTAAGAATCTATAGCGGGGTTTAGTGTGCAATACAAAGCACAATGATTTAACAGCAGAAGAGTTTATTAATTAACTTTTTATCTAGTTCCCAAACATAATATTCAAAAGGGTGTTTAGAATTTTGGGTGAGGTAAAAGCTTGTCAAGCAATACTTCCCATTAAATTCATCATTAAATATATGTTTCGATGAATATAGCTTTCGACCTTCTAAGCTAATTTCAAACCAACTACCCAAATTGTCTACATATTGGCAACCCAAAGGACCACCCAAGCATTTAATTAACTGACTAGACATTCAACATCTCAATAATAGAATATTAAAGTTTGATTTTAGCAGATAATTGAACGCTCGTGGAAAAGCCAAACACCATAAGATATTGATATTTAATGCATTCATTGCATTCATACCTCAACCTTGATTGGCACTTACTCAACCTCTTTTAAACAATCTCGACACACTTTTATTTGATCATCATTAATCGTGTAATCAATTTCAGTAGCGCCATGAAAGCCTAGAATACAAAGTAATTTACGGAGCATACGATTCTCCAGAAAATTTTTGGGTGATTCTATGTCTCTCTACCCACCCAAGAAAGTGTACGCACGATAATACAAATCCCAATTACCAAGTACAGTGGTGTCTTTAAGAAAATAAACCCCACCAAATGAACCTAGAGCGGGGTTTAGTGCCGTAATAAGTTCGGCAAGTACTTCAAAAAGGGCTTGCTCTTACCTGCGAGCCCTTTAGGTTGGCATGGTGCAAATACATGCATGCGTTAGAAATTCAAGTTAGATGTTAAACATCCAGGTTTATTGAAAGGAAAACGCAATTCCGGATTTCAACTTGAATAGTTCCGTTTTGCTTACGGTTACAACCCAAGATCACATTAACACCCATTTAAACTTGAAATTTAAAGTTAATGTAAGGGAATTTATTTAGTGTTTTAACTTGCTAATTCAATGAAAGATTAATTATGTAAATAATCCAATCTCAATTTATTTGTGATTTTAAACACAATAAAATTAACTGATAGATATTCATTAACTGTTAATAATTTAAAAGGCAAAAAAATACCTCCTGGGTGAGGAGGTAAAATTGAAGAACAGGTTAGGTCCTGTGCATAAATAATATTCGGTTTCTAAAAGCGCAGCATTAGCAATAAGTTACAATATTATATTAGAAGAATTCATTAACCCGAAGATTTTAATTCAAGCTGTCTATCATCTTGAGTAATCTTAATTTTAATATTTTGATAAGTACGCTTACTAGGATTCATAGCGGATCCTACTACCTCTTCAAAAAACCTTCTATCTTTCATTAACTCTGCATATAGCTTGTAGCCTATCAATATTCTTTCAGGTTTTTTATTATTCGCTAATGTTTCTTTAAAAATATTGTTTAACTGGTTTACATCTACCATAAATAAAAATTAGTTCTAAATTTAAGAAGCACATTATGCCTTATTTAAAAGTACAAACAATGACAACTGCCTGTTATTAAAGCTTTCAGAACAACCAAACGGTTAAAACACTATACTTCGTAAATTTATCACCAAAAAAAAGAAATATTGATAACAAAAAAGCTCACCATTTGACGAGCTTAATTTAAACATGGTCTGAAACTGCGTAATACGACCAGTATAGTTTTACTATACCATTCCAAGGAAAATTTTCCTAGAACTATTTTCACATTTCTTTAAAAGTATTTTTCTTATACTTCTTGATCGCCTCAGATGCTCCATTTATAGCAGTTTCAATCGCAATAACCATCAATTTCTCATATTGCTCCCAAGTGCATTCATAAGCCTTAAGTGACATTTGATGATCACCAATGCCCATGTAATACATACACCCATATTTCGTGTATGCATTTTCAAGTCTTGGGTTTATTGCAAAATCCAATACCTTTCGAGCCATCAACCATGCTAGGTGATACATTGCAATTCCCTGTGGCTCGCGCTTCTTATCTGCTTGCGCATTAATGAGCATTATCTTCGCTAGATGATTTCTAATGTACTCATAGTCTGATTTTGCCAAATCCCCATAAATAATCAAACTCGTCACTGACTTCTCTAGTTGAGTATCCATACTCGCAATTGCACCAAGACGATCTTGATAATCTAAAGGCTTTTCTGCAGTTCCTCGAACAGTAGGCTCATAATTTGCAGTTTTAGCTGTAATCCCCTTTGCCAACCATTCAAATGGTTCAAATTTTTCAATCGCTAAATCAATATTAATTGTGCTCATCCCCATCCCCTTAAAAATTCTCAAACTTCCAACCACTTTGCTTATCCCAATAAACCGCCACAAATGGGATAGGGTGTATTGAAGCAGCGACTTTGATCTTCACTTTTGCATCATCTTCCCAAAACCCCTTGACCTCATGAGCTTCAAGTTCACCATTTGCCTTCAAGATAATAAAATCAGGCGAGTAGAATGTTTTGTCTGCCAAGCGAAACTTGATTGAATCGAAGGCGAAATACTGGATTTCGCCCGATAGTTTTAGTTGTTCTAAATGTTGAGCGTATTTGCGCTCTGTATTGTTCATTACGCCCTGTTTAAGTCGCCCTAGTGCTCTTGCACCACCTTTCGACTTGCTAGCCGAAATGGTGGATTTCTGGCGCATTTGACGAGCTTTGAGTTGCTCCTCTGTCATTCTCACTACTTCTTCACCTCTTGGCAGTGAATGCAAATCTCTAAGTCGTAAATCCAGCAGTATTGGAATTCATGATTACAAGCATGAATAATTGTTTGCTTATTCATCCTTTCCACCCCTCAACTTCTCCAAAACCTACATAATTTCGCTCATCTTCCGCTTTCAGCAATTCAAACTCAGCGTGAATAGCATCCCATTCCTGTTTTAGTGATTCATGAGTTTCACCAGAAGCTAGACTTGCAGAGCCGTTTAATTTGTCTCGCAATGTTTTTAGATCGTTCATGCTGCTACCCCAAATAACTCCTTTGCCTTGGCTGTTGCCAAATATTCATAAATCGATACTTTTTGAAGATAGCCACACGACGCTAAGTCATTCATGCATTCGCGTATTGTTGATCTAGTTCCATCCAATACGGCTTCTGAAACATCACCGACTGTTATTTGTCTCGGTGTATGCACTGCAAAAATAAGAATATCCAGCCGTCTTTCGAACGATGTTTTACCTTTGGGTCTTTTGGACTCTCTCACGCCACACCCCCAACACTCTTTCTGCGCTGCTCTACCATTTCCCCTAAAGTCATTTCCCAATTTCTAACCGCTTGTGGTAGTGGTTTTTTCTCTAAAGCAAGACAAGCCTTGTATTGCTCCATGTTGTCAAACAGGTCGATATGTACCTGCTCTACCGTCTCCCATGGTTGGATTTCCTTGTGTTCATCTTGCATCTTGTTCACATTGCGCTTGATGTGTGGTGCAAGTTTCGCTAAAGCCTCTTGAGCTGTAGTCCTGTATCGCTCCGCATCACACTTAATTTCTTGAGTGGTTTGTTTGTGCTCTAGCAAGTTTTGAACTTCAGGTGCTGGTAAAAACCCATCAACTTCTGCTTGTTTAATCGCTGCAATCGCCTGGTCTTTATCAACCCCAAGTGAAGTCACATAAATCGGCTTCAATCCCAGATCTTTGGCTTGTGTTACAAGGCGGTCATAAGCATCGCAAAATATTTTCTTTGCTTCTGCGCGTTGATACTTATCACCAGTCTTTACAAGGTCTTCGCAGCGACTAAACGCTTGAGCCATTTGCTCAGTCCAAATCACTGTTAATTCCTGACCATCAAAGCCAATCGACTTTTCAGCAATCGCCCATGCTTCATGTGAGCCGAGCCAGTCATCGGTCTTTGGTTCGCACCATGCACGAAATTCAGGAATGGTTGGGCAAAACGTAGATTTCTGCATACGCAAGTAACCGCGTTTAAAATCCTCTTGAGTTAAGCCTTGCAAGCACTCAACCATCGCATCCGCAATTTCTACTGCTGGGATATCACCCCATTGCTCAGCATATTTTTTCCCATAGAACGCCTTCATCTTGTTCATTAGGCGAGCCGCGTGTTCAATTGTAAAAATACTCATTGCTCATGCTCCCAAGTGATTGCATACGAATGGTCTGGATTTACATCAATGGCTTGCTCTTGACGCTCTGTTCCAATGCCGTACTGAGCAAAGAAGGCATCATGGTTATTCAGGGTTTGGCTGTTTTTTGATGCTGCTGATTGGTAGCCAGTTTGCCGATTGTTGTTCAGCTTTGCCCAGTCATCGCGAATTGCTGTTTTGAAAGCAGCATCCCAATTCAGGTACTTGTACCCATTGGCTTCACACTTGGCAGTGAAATACTCAAGATGTTGCTCAAGGTGTTTGTAGTTTTTTTCCTGCGCCCAAGTTCGGACTTGATCACTGATTGCGAAGTTTTTAGGAATTGAGGTTTTTACTTTTCCAGATTCACGTTTTTTGGCAGTAGGTTTAGTTTGTTTTTCACCCTCTGTTTTTTGCTCGGTTTTTTCGTGTGCGGATACACTATCTGATACTTCATGGTAGTTATTGGTAGTTAATGGATGTTTGTGTGACTCTGCGTCACTACTTTGTGCGCTTAAAGTCACTACTTCATGCATTAAAGTCACTACTTCCATGTCGTCAAAGTCACTACTTGTTTTTCTTAGGTGGTGACTCTGCGTCACTGCTTTGGTGATATTTTCAACAATAAATTTGTATTTTGAATTACTTCCTCTTGCTCTTTTTACCAACAAAAAACCAAGTTTTTCGAGCTGCTTGATGTGGTGACTAACAACACGGTTTGACAACCCAGTGTCATCCATTAATGTTTGGACTGTTGGGTAGCAGATGCCTGTTTCAAAATCAGCATAGGTGGCCAAAGTTAAAGCAACATGCTTTGTAGTTGAGTGCATCTTGATTGAGCGAATGCTGGTGACGTAATTAAACTTTTTTTCCGACATGGCTTTTCGCTCATTTTTTGGAAAACGAACAACCTCACCTTGTGGGTATGATGGTTCATGTGCTAAATTTGTGTTCATTCAATGCCCTCTAAGTTTTGAATACAAAAGCCTGACCTCGACCGTCAGGCTTTTTCTTTGTCTATATCCCCGTTAATCCCTTCCGATCCCTCATAGAATTGAACCTCAGTGCTTAAGTCCCGCAATAAAGCTGCTACTCCCAAGCGCTCAAAGGATTTTGCTTGTAAATTAAGGATATGCCATTCACTAGCAATTTCCTTTTCCAGGAGATAAGCAAGGTACTGAGCTAAGTCCTTACCTTTAATATTTGAGAGAACCTTTGCACGCTCATGGTTTTCGGGAGACAAGCGAACATGTGTAGATTTCTTTTCAAGACTCATAAATTCACCTATGCAATTTGCTGGGGTGCGCAGTGCGCCAGCCATAATTTTTCCAGATTCTTGCCTTTCTCGTATCCAAGGCGTTTGCCACACAACCCGTTTTCAAGATTGCTTACATAGTTTTGAGAACAATTAATCTCAGTAGCGATTTGGGTTTGGGTTAATCCCTGTTCCTTCAAATCAATGATCATTTTTTGCCATTGGTTCATGGGAGACCTCCTATATTTCTTATAAATATATAGGTTTTCCGATATTTACACAATAGCCAAACCGATTGGAATTTGTATCAGAATTCCGATAGCGGTATTTAAGGAAAAGTTCATGACAACTTTGGGTGAAAATTTAAAGAAAATTCGCAAAGCGAAAAAAATGACCCAGAAAGAATTGGCTCAAAAATCTGGAGTTAAGCAATCTGTTATCTCTGATCTAGAGACAGGAAATGCGAAATCCACTGGATCGATTTTAGAGTTGGCTAATGCGCTTGGTGTGACCGCTGAAGAATTAAAGAAAGGCGCTCTTGATGAGGTTTCATTGATAAACGTTGTGCCAGTAGTTCCACGCATGGCCCCTGTCTTGTCATGGGTTCAGGCAGGTACGATGACCAATGTCGAATCTGTTGACATGTCACAGGTGGAAGAATGGCTGCCCATTCCAGATGGTGATTGTGAAAAATGCTTTTACCTGAAGGTTCAAGGCTTAAGTAACTACCCAGAATTCCATGAAGGTGATTACATCCTTGTAGACCCTACTCTGCCTTTTGGTGATATGAACTCAGGCGACATTATTGTTGTTAGAAAGTTTGATGATGCGACTTTTAAGCGCCTGGTAATTGAGCCAGATGGAGCTAAATACCTACAGGCGATTAATCCTGAATTTAAACCAAATATTATTCCACTTGATCAAGACTGTGAATTTGTTGGTGAGGTGGTGGATTGTATTCGCTATGTTTATCGAGCTAAGAAAAAACCACGTAAGAGTTAAGAATAAAAGCTGCTATATGCGGCTTAGGTATTCAGGACGACTAATCCTGAATTGCGGGCTAGTAATCCGCTAAAGGTGAGGATGAGAGTAGCGAATGTTTGGCGTATAGGTAGGGCCTAGCGACCAAGCAGGTGTGAGATGCACTAGCAAATCATTTAAGCTGAACGCCCCTCCGGTGTGGCCACACCTTCAGGGCAAGCGCCCGGCATGGCGCTATATAAATACACACACCAATATAAATATTGGTGGGCGCCCGCCAGTGAATTACAAGGTACATGCCATGTTTTCTCTGACGTTGCGGACCAAGAAGGGCTTGAGAGTATCAGTAAAGATAAATCTTTATGCGGTACTCGCATTCCTGACTTGGTTTGCATAAACCCGAGGGGGTGTGATAAGCACCCCCTCACCTATATTTTAAAATACACAAGCATTACAACAAAATCAAACTGCGAACCCGACGCAGTCCTTTAGAGCAGATCGGGCGGAGAGGGAAAATGAGCATTTACATGCCACAATCAAATGAAACTGAATTTTTTAATAATGGCAATACCGTTGTTACAAATGCTAGATTTATTGTAGAGGGTCAAACTTATGCAATGAATGGGGTTACATCTGTAAAACAAGGAATCAAACCTGCTGATAAAAAAACAGGTATCTGGATGATCATTATTGGAATTATTATATTTCTAGTAACCAACGGTGGCTTCAAATTGGTTGGTCTGGGGTTAATTGGTGTTGGTGCTTGGTTAGTTTATCAAGCGAAACCTATTGCTTCTGTGATTCTTCAATCCTCTTCTGGTGAAGTACAGGCACTTTCGAGTGAAAATGTTAGTTTTATTTCTGATGTTGTGTCTGCACTTAATCAAGCAATTATCCATCGTGGATAGGTTATAGCTATTATTAATCTTTAATTGTAAGTCGTTAGATATAAAGAACCCAAGCATCTCCATACTTGGGTAATAGTTTGTATCTGAGATGTTTGAAAAGTAATTTACCGGTGACTAAAAGCCGCTATACGCGGCTTGGGTGTTAATTGCGAACGACGCAGGGCTTTAAATAGATTAAGTGAAAGAGCGCGACAACTGCTGTCAAACTCATAATGAAACTAAAAATACAGACTGTTAAACTATGACAATAACCCACGCAGACTTGATTGATGATGATGCTATGAGCGAGAAATTCCATGTAGTTTATGATGGCAAGGCACTAGAGGAACACCTTATGGATGTTCGTGATCTTGCGCCTGCCATGATGGCTATAAGTGACCTCCTGACTCATGCAAACAAAGAGATCAATGGGGATAAGCTTGAAATTCAACTAAATGTCAAAGCAAACTTTAAAACAGGTTGCTTTGGAATAGAATTTGTTGAACACCTATCCTGGGTGAATCAGATTAAGGATATGCTAGCTGGCCCTACTGCAACAGCCTTGGCGAATGCAGGCGGGATCTTAGGTTTAGTGGGTTTTTTTAGCGGAGCTACTGTTGGTGTAATCCAAATTTATAAAAAACTCAAAGGTAAGCCTCCTGTTAGAATAGAAGAAACGACTGATAGTGCAAAAGTTTTTTATTCCGAAACAGAATATTTGGAAGTTGATAAAAGAGCATTGCGCCTCTATCGAAGCAAGGTTATTGCATCTGATATTGAAAAAATGCTAGAGCCATTAAGTAAGGATGGGATTGATTCATTTTATGTTGTAAGGGAAATGCTTGACGAAAATGTTGAGCTTTTTATTGATAAAGAAGAAGTTGAGTATTTTAAATTTCAAGACATTGATGACCATTTAAGTGAAAGCATTACAGAGACTTTCTTGCAGATTGAATCAATATCTTTTAAAGAAAAAAATAAGTGGCGATTCAATAATGGGGGGTCAACAATTAATGCTTCTATTTCTGATGAAGCGTTTCTTCAAAAAATTGATTCTGGATTGCTTCGTTTTGGTAAGGGCGATCTGCTTAAGGTTAAGTTAAAGACGATTCAGTTCCTAGCTCACACCAAACTTAAGACAGAGTTTGAGGTGGTGGAGGTTATTGAACACAAGACCACTAAGCAAGAAGAATTTGATTTTTAGAGCCTTCCTAACAAACTCCAAACAACCCACCCCAGCGGTGGGTTTTCTTTTGGCTATTAAAGCATAAAAAATAAAAAATATCGGTTTTTCTATAATATTATCGGATTTCCTATTGACTAGTAATATCGGAAATGCGATATTTACCACACAAGCAACAAAAAAGCCCCAGCGTTGCTGTAACAACCTGGAGCATGACCCACACCAAACTGTGAGTGAAATTATTATGAATCAATCCGCATCACACAGTCAAACCCCGAAGTTTGACAAAGTTCAGAGTCAAACAACTCAAATCCTATATCAGCCACCTACTAAAGCTGAAATGAAACCTAAGTCATTCATCAAAGACACTATTCACAACATCGTTATGGCCTTAGTTGTAGTTTCAATTATGAGTGGTCTCACAACTGCTTGCTTCTATGCAGCCGATAAAGAAGCTGAATATCATCAAAATCATGGAGTGCAGCATGAACGCAATATCAATTCAAAGTGACTTGTTAGCGCCTTGTTTTCCTAGCCACGCTGAGTGTGGTTGCGGATTGATGGCATACAGCTACTACCCTGCTCCTAACTCAAACAATCAATTGATATGGGTTTGCAGTCAAGGTCACTCAACACGCATAACTTACTGCTCTCAGGATGTTGTGAACTCAATCAAAGCCAAGTTTGCCAATGAGGTGAGCTATGAATACATCAGTTAATGGATTGATTCTCAGTGAATTTAATAGTTTTGGTGCGGAAATTGGAAAGGTGTTTGTACATTCCGAACTAGCCAAGAAGCTTAAATGGCATCAAGACTTTTGTCGACAAGCCAAAACCGAGCTTTATGTTTCAGACAATAAAACGCAACTGCAATTTGTGGTTAATAAAAATGAAATCCGATTGCTAATTAAACACATTGAATTTCAAGGTCCTGTATTACCTAAGGTAGCTAAGCCAGTTGAGCAGACACCTTACATACCTAAAGAGCCTGAGATTTATACGAACAGCAAATGGAAAGGCGATTAAGGAGCAATAAAAATGGAAAACTTTGTATTCTCAAGAGCTACAAGAAAAAAGGCTAAGCTCAAGTTAAATTTAAACGGCCCTTCAGGTAGTGGCAAAACTTATAGCGCATTACTCATGGCGTCAGGTTTAGGTAACAAAATTGCTGTAATAGATACTGAGAATGAATCGGCTTCACTTTATTCCACTGAGTTTAATTTTGACACATTGCCACTCAAACCACCCTATTCACCTGAACGATTTGCAGGTGCAATCGTTACGGCTTTTAACATGGGCTACGAAGTATTAATTATTGACAGCGCCTCTCATGAGTGGATCGGAACAGGTGGGTGTTTGGAGATCAATGATCAGACTGCGAATACTCGTTTTCGCGGCAATACATGGTCGGCTTGGTCTGAAACAACCCCTCGTCATCGCAAATTTATTGATGCTGTGCTTCAAACTGATATGCACATCATCACAACCACCAGAGCAAAAACTGAAACTGTTCAGGGTGAAAACAAGAAAATTATCAAACTGGGCATGAAAGCTGAGCAGCGTGATGGCTACGAATATGAGCTAACAGTAGCACTTGATGTTCTTCACGGATCACATGTTGCAATACCAACCAAAGATAGAACAAAGCTATTCAACCCAGAAGGTGTTGTGATTACAAGAGAAACAGGTATGCAAATTTTGGCTTGGCTGAATGATGGCAAGTCTCAAGAAGAGGCTTTGCAGGAGGCTTTTAGCGAAGCTCTTGTTCGCATCCAAACTACTAATGATGTGGCTGAGCTAGGAATTATCTATACCCAGTTTAAAGGTACAGATTGTGAGGCTGAAATTATTAGCGCATGTGCAGCAAGAAAGTCCACACTTGCTCCACCACAGGGGGCTGCATGAGCCATCGTATTAAGGTCAAACCACTAAGCGACTGGCAGATACTACGTAATCGCTACCCAAGTACTCAAGCCTATAAAAATCGAATTGCTTTGCGTGTATCTCAGCAAAACGATTTTTCGGAGTGGCTTGTTGATCAAGGTGCTGATGTTTTTACCAATGCTGAAGAATACGAAATTTTAAGATTCAAGCTAAATGGTGAATTGGGCATTTGGTATCAAACGGGATCTGGCAATCTTCTTATGCATGACTTGGCCGACAAATTTAAAGCTGAGGTGGCAGCATGAGCTACACATACAACAGTCAAACTCGCACAGTTGAAATCACATGCAGAGGCAGAGTTAAAACTTATCGGGATATCAATCTGTTCGGGATTGAAGCATGCGTTAAAGATTTTGTGAGTACGTGGGGGTATCGAAATGGCTAAGTTATTACCAAATAGCATCTCAGGACCTTTTTTAGAATGGCTTGAGCGTGGCGGTCACAAGATTACATTAAAGAAAGATTTAATGGTCATCACTAAGGATGGTAAGCGTGGCGCAATACCATTCGAGCGCCACAAAGTTAAAGAGTTTTATCAATTGGATGATTATTTAACTCAGCGTTACGAGTTATTTCTCACTCAATATTTTAAATATGGCAAAGATTTTATTCATGATTTGAGGCTCGGCATTGCGAATAGATATTTTCAGGCAGTTCGAGTTAATCAGTTGGCAAATTTAGCGAAGGTGGCGTAATGGATTTACTACCTCACGAACTCATCATAGATAATTTTGCTGGTGGCGGTGGCACAAGTACGGGGCTTGAGCAAGCATTTGGCCGTCCAGTTGATGTTGCTATTAATCATGACCCAAAAGCTTTAGCAATGCATCGTATTAACCACCCTAATACAAAACATTATTGTGAAAGTGTTTGGGATATTGACCCAATTGAAGCGACAAGCAATCAACCAGTTGGTTTGGTGTGGCTCTCGCCTGATTGTAAGCATTTTTCAAAAGCGAAAGGCAGTAAACCAGTTGAGAAGAAAATACGAAGTTTAGCTTGGGTAGCTTTGCGATGGGCTGCAAAAACTCGCCCTCGAGTAATAATGCTCGAAAATGTAGAGGAATTTAAAACCTGGGGTGATCTAGGTGCTGATGGTAAGCCATGTCCTAAAAATAAAGGTCGCACTTTTAATAGCTTTGTTAATGCACTCAAAAGACAAGGTTATGTTGTTGACTGGCGTGAACTAAGAGCATGTGATTATGGATCGCCAACAATCCGTAAACGCTTCTTCTTAATCGCACGTCGTGATGGGTTAAAAATTCATTGGCCAGAACCTACCCACTGTCATCCCGATTCAATCCAGGTGCAAAAAGGTATTTTAAAACCTTGGCGTACTGCTGCTGAATGTATTGATTGGTCTATTGAATGCCCTAGTATTTTTTCTCGCAGTCGTCCGTTAGCTAAAGCAACTATGGATCGTATCGCTGCAGGTATTCATAAATTTGTCATTAATAATGAATCACCATTCATTGTTAACAGTATGGCACCTGTTTTAACCGAATGTGCTAATGCATCCAATAAGCGCTCGATGCCTGCAGATGAGCCATTAAGAACGATTTGTGCTCAGACTAAAGGCGGTCATCATGCATTAATTTCAGCACATATAGCTAAGAATTTCACAGGTGTTATTGGTAGTGATATCACAAATCCTGTTCACACCATTACAGCGAAAGATCACAATTCTTTAGTTGTGAGTCATTTGCAGGTTATGAAAAAAAATAGTGTTGGTCAAAATATTGATACACCCCTTAATACTTTAACTACCGTTAATGCATTTGCAGAAGTTCGTGCTTTTTTAACCGCTTATTATGGTAATGAAAAAGATGGAAATAGTGTAAATAGCCCTTTAAGAACAATTCCCACACGTGATCGATTTGGTCTTGTGAAAGTTAAGGGACAGGACTATCGAATTACTGATATTGGCTTTCGTATGCTTCAACCGGTTGAGTTGTTCAGAGCTCAAGGCTTTCCTGAAAATTATATATTTGAGAAAGGCATTGATGAAGATGGTAGTGAGATCCGGCTAACAAAAACCGAACAGACGCGAATGGTTGGAAACTCTGTATGTCCGCAACTGTCACGCGCATTAGTTGAAGTGAACTTTAAACATGAATTGAAAATTGGAATGGTGGCATGATGGCTTTAAAAAGTTTTAAGAATATCAATGAAGATGAACGATCTAAATTATTAAAACCATTTTTAGATGCACCTAATGATCAAAAGTTTGGACAAGATTTGGTAGCGTTATATTTAGATTGTTCCCCTTGGACATTGGCTAGAATGCGCTGTGATGGGTCTGAACTTCCCTACACCAAAATTGGTCGACGAGTTGCATATAGAAAAGCTGATGTATTAGCATTCGAAAAAAGCAGAACCGTCACCTGCACAGCTCAATACGCATAAATAAGAAGGCAGGTTTATCCTGCCTTTAATTGTTTGAGTCTTTCATCCCAGACACTTTCATAATTAAAACAATCAATCTTTCCTTGATATACAGCCTCAATCATATTCATGGATGCTCTTAATTCCTCCATTGGGATTTGAACATAGCCGCCCGTGACATCTAACCGTGGTCTAGCAGTATGGTTAAGGAGTCGTTTAGTCACATAGATGTTAAATCTTAGTAAATTACATATCGTCGCGAAGGTGCGCCTAAAATCATGCATCGATACATAAAAATTAACCTGAGCACCTATTTTCTTGAGTGCAGTATCTACTACAGTAGCGTGAATATTATGAGAAGTTGGAAGTTTAGTCGCTGGGAATACCCAATCATTTTCTTTTAGTAAGTATCTTTCTTTTAATATAGACAGCAAATGATCCCCTACTGGAAATTCATGATTAGAACCATTTTTCGTATCTCTAAAAATAACTATACCTTCTTTAAAATTCACATCTTCCCATTTAAGACCGCAGACTTCTTGACGACGGCAACCGGTATACATGGTAAATAAAATGATATCTCTATGCGTGTTGGATCGTGCTGTATTTTCTAGATTAAGTTCATCCTCATAATTCAAAACGGCGTTGTAGTACTTATGAATGATACTTTTATCTAAATGCCTATTACGACTTTCAATCTTATTCCAGCCTTTAGTTACGGCAATAATATCTACCGGATTGCTTTTTAAAATTGGGTTTTCATCGGTCGAATAAAGCACATGAATATATTTCCAGACCGTGCCAAGCAATGAAATTGCACCATTGGCAGATGACTTGCTGAGCTCAGATACTTCGATAAATTTATCTAAGACTTCTTTTTTGGTAATTTCAAAGAGCTTACGATCTGACCACTTTAAGTATAAATCAAAGTATTTTTTATACTGCCTAATTGTTTTAGGTTTGAAATCATTTCTATCGATATAAATCTTTAATGCCTCATCTACAGTGATATTTAAAAAATTATTTACGGAAACTTTTTCATTTGGACTAATGTATTCCCCATTGGAGATTTGAGCCAAGATCATTTGGGCTTTTGCTCGAGCAGAATTTACGGATATTTCATTCGCTTTACCAATCACTACTCGATAAAGTTTCCCCTCGTGTCTCCGTTCTACAATATAGGATTTTGATTTCGTGGTGACTCGAATCGCGAAACCGATCAAATCTGTATCTCTAATAATTTTTTGACCAGAATCCGTCAATGGGATAGCATCAACATTAGACTTGTTGAGTTTCATGATTAATCCAATAAACCTTCAGTAAGTTTATTAAATCATGCTTCTCAACAGTCTACAAATAGTCTACACGTGATTTTTTAAGACTTTTATAGCATCATTAAAATCAATATAAACCACTAATAAATATATAATTTTAAGTTAATGATATCCCACAATGGTGCTATAGAAAAAGTAGAATCCACCTAACCTACTTTGGATTGGGAATGTTTGGTGCATATTGAACCGTGCTTAATTTCGAATAGAACTATATTATAAAATAGATAATGAATAGTGATGAGAATAAGAAAGGCAGCTCAAGGCTGCCTTTAAATTAATTCAGTGCGATGACTTTAACTAAGATTGTTTGTGATTCTTCAAAGTCATCAAATATTTGCTTTCGATTAAGTTCTTTTGACTTCACTTTAAACTCATGATTCTGGTACTGAATGACTGATGGAATTGAATCGAAATACGCATAGTCTGCCTCGATGGTTTCTTCAAACAATGGAGTGCCCAATTGATAGTCTTTGCTCTTCAACACCACATATTTCACAGTCGTTTTCATTTCATACTCTTTTATTAACGCTTTATTTTTAGTTATATCACCTTTTGAAAAGTGTTCAATCAAAAATAGAAACGTTTGACCATAAAGGACTCAATCAATTATTTTTTACCACCTTTAAACTTAATTCAAGCAACCTGACAAGCATCACCACAAAGAAAAATAGCAAAATAAGACAATAAATATATATTTTTTGATAACTGGTTAACATTTATATGGATTCTATGCTAAATTTAGCATATACAAAAACAACATCTATTTAACTGGTTGATAATAATGAAAGTTCAATTTATATCTATTCTTACTGCTCTTTCACTGAGTGGGTGTATCGTTGTATCCAATAAACCAAATGCAAGTTCTGCAAAAGCTTATGCATCTAATGTTATTGATTTTAAACCTTCAGAAAATGCCAAGCGAATTGAAACACGTGGTCAGGTGATTTGTGAACCATCAAAACCATGTACTGAGTTAACATTTGATTGGAAACAGCAGAGCAATAATTTATTTAGAGTACATACCAATCTATTTGATCGAAAATCTTTTGATATCAAGCAAGTGATTTTCACGCTAGATGGTCAAACTTATCCTTACACAACTTTAACTCAAACCAATACACGCTCAGTCAACAATTCCGATCTCATTAACTCTACAAATTACATTGATGTACCAATGAATTTTGTCGTTATGTTTGATCAGTCTAAATCTATCGATATTGCTGTAGTGACAGATCAAGGTGCTATTACGCATAGCATTTTAAAAGATGGGCATGCATCATTTGCCTATCAAACATTTAAAAGTGGCTACCAACAATTTAAACAAAAGTAAAAAAAGACCCACTATGGGTCTTTTTTTAATCATCGATACAAAACTGCAACGTGTTATTAGACTGCTAGGCATTTCATTTTTTAGAATTTTTCGTTAGATTTAACAAATTGTGTACACAGTTATAATAAACAAGACAATAGGTAAAATCATGAAAATCAAACTAGCGCTTATTTCAGCATTGGTTGTATTAACAGGTTGTGCAGGAAGTTATCCAGAACGTGTTGTAACCAAAGGACCTCTCATCTGTGCTACTGATGAAATTTGCCCTGAGCTTGCACTCCGTTGGAATGATGAAAAGCGTAATGGTTTTAAAATAACTGCAGATGTAAATGACACTATACAGCACGATATAAAACAATTGAACTTTATTGTTGATGGTCAGCCTTATGTCTATTCAACAATTCAACCAACCCAATATGCAACTGCAGCTGGTGTAACGAATTCATCTAATTTTATTGTCGTTCCTGTAAGTTTTTTAAACTCATTTAGAGACGCAAAACAAATTGATCTAAAAATCGTGACAGCTAACGGCGAAGTGACTCGTCCCATCCTGCAAGCTGACGGTCAGAAGTCTTCTGCTTACTTAACATTTATGAAAGGTTATACAGGTCAAACTATCGAATAAATGAATTATTCACTAAAAAGCCAGTTCGTTGAACTGGCTTTTTTTAAGGCTTACAACTTTTTTGATAACTTGTTCCTAAATCTTGGAATGATAACTCAAAAGAATTTCTCATTTTTTTTGCAAATAATGCTTCTTCTTTTGCTTTAGCCATATGAATATTCTTTTGTGCTATTCGCTCTAAAGCATTTAATGCATCTGCATATTCACAAGCTCTTTGAATGATCAACGAAATATTCTGCTTACTATCGACCGATTGGTGTAATCGAATTTGACTCGCTTCAATTTCGTTATAAATTGACTTCACTTCAATATCAAACTGAGATTGTGTTAAGCCATTCGCATAACTATACGATAATCCGCATAAGACCATCGCCCCAACCAATATCCTTATTTTCAATTGAATTCCCCATAAAACGTTCAATTGCAATTTTAAAATTATATTAAAAAGCCAGATCAATCATCTGGCTTTTTACATCATACGCTTTTTTACTTTGGTTAAATTGGCTCAAATGGCGCAACAACGTCGGCATTTTGGGCACGATGACGCATAAAGTGATCCATTAACACGATTGCAAGCATCGCTTCAGCGATTGGTGTCGCACGAACACCCACACAAGGATCGTGACGACCTTTAGTAAGAACATCCGTATCTTCACGATTAATGGTAATCGTTTTGCCTGGTGTGGTAATAGAAGCAGTAGGTTTTAGTGCAATTGATACACGAATATCTTGACCACTTGAGATACCACCTAATATACCACCAGCGTGATTCGCTAAGAAGCCATCAGTTGTCAGTTCATCACGTGTTTCATGACCAAATTGTTCAGCCACACCAAAACCATCACCAATCTCTACACCTTTAACCGCATTAATTGACATCATCGCATGTGCGATATCAGCATCTAAACGGTCGAAAACAGGTTCTCCCCAGCCTACGGGTACTTTAGAAGCAATAATTTCAAGTCGTGCTCCACAGCTTGTTCCTTTTTCACGCAATGATGTCACAAGTGCTTCAAAGCGTGGTACGGCATCAACATCACCACAAAAGAATGGATTATTCGGCACTTCATTCCAATCTAATTTTGCTGTTTTTTCAGTTCCGATTTGAGTTACATGCCCACGGATTTCAATACCAAATTTTTCAAATAAGAATTTTTTAGCAATTGCACCCGCTGCAACACGCATCGCTGTTTCACGTGCGCTTGAGCGACCACCACCACGGTAATCACGGAAACCATACTTTTGTGTATAAGTATAGTCTGCATGACCTGGACGGAAAGTTTGTGCGATATTACCGTAATCTTTAGATTTTTGGTCTGTATTACGAATTAAAAGACCAATGGATGTCCCAGTGGTTTTACCTTCGAACACGCCTGAAATAATTTCAACTTCATCTGGTTCTTTGCGTTGTGTTGCAAATTTAGAGGTACCTGGTTTACGACGATCTAAGTCTATTTGTAAGTCCTCAGCTGATAACTTCAGACCTGGTGGAACTCCATCTACAATCGCCATCAAACCCACACCGTGAGATTCACCACAAGTTGTTACACGGAACAATTGTCCAATACTATTGCCAGCCATGTTCAACAACTCCTTTAAACTTGAACAGATTGAATGAATAAATCACGATATTGACGGCATTGTGCTGCAGTCAGTGCAAAAATACCTGATCCACCACGTTGGAATTGCAACCAGTAGAAATCAACAGTATTAAAGTTTTGCTTCATCGCCCATTCTGAGTTGCCCACTTCAATGACGATTAAACCATCTTCAGTTAAATAGTCTGCGGCTTGAGCCAGCATTTTACGCACAAGATCCAAACCATCTTGACCCGCTGCCAATGCCAATTCTGGCTCGTGATGAAACTCATCTGGTAAATCTGCCATATCTTCAGCATCGACATACGGCGGATTAGAAACAATTAAATCATATTGATTTTCGGCAGGTATTTTAGCGAAAAGATCAGATTCCAATAAAGCGACTTGATACTGTTTATTATGATGCTCACAGTTGATTTGTGCAACTTCAAGGGCTTCTTTTGAAATATCAGTAGCATCGACTTCAGAATCAGGGAAAGCATATGCCAAAGCAATTGCGATACAACCAGAGCCAGTACACATATCCAAAATACGCTGTGGAGTTTTAGGATTTGGATTCACTGGCAAATTATTGACCGCTTCACCCATTTCACCATTTTCAGTCAAACAATAAGGTGCAAAACGATTTTCAATCAGCTCAACGATTGGTGAGCGTGGAATCAGTACACGCTCATCTACATAAAATGGTTTACCAAAGAAATAAGCAAGATTTAATAAATATGAAGTAGGAACACGGTCATTGATACGACGTTCGAGTAAACTCAAGAATTCCGCAACTTCGCTTGGCAGCAATTTTGAGTCTAAAATCTCAGCATCGGCATTCCAGTCTAGTGACAAAGTTTGTAAAACTAAAGCAGAACTTTCAGCAAAATAATCTTCAGTACCTTGACCTAAGTGTGCATCGTATTGACGTAATGCTGTAACTCCAAAACGAATAAAATCTCGAATAGTTGTTAAGTTTTCAGCAGCTTCCTGTAGATGTTCAGGGCTAATAGTCGGTCGATCCACTTAAGGCGTCTCCAAGGTCAATTTTTTAAAAACGGTCTATGATACCTTGTTTTATCCTATTAATAAAAAGTTCTATCCGTGTTATTCGGCAAATTTGTATTGAAAATTTGAATAGTTAGAATTATCCATTGAATAAGGTCTACTCATTCAGGTTTTAAAATAGCGAGAAAGTTGATTAAAACTAACGATATTGAAAATAATCGTGTATACTCGAAGCCAACTAGAAAATTTATGTTGTTTCATTAAATCTTTTATTTCGCAGTGTTAGTCATAATCCTACGTTTGGTTTCAGATTTTAAGTTTCATTTTTTTTCCAAGTTACATCATTGAGTTCAAACTCATAACATTAAAGTTTTATTAGGATTCCTATTATGTCTAATACTGTTAAAGGTACAGTTAAATGGTTCAACGAAACTAAAGGTTTCGGTTTCATCCAACAAGAAAACGGTCCTGACGTTTTTGCTCACTTTAGCGAAATCAAAGGTTCAGGCTTTAAAACTTTGGCTGAAGGCCAACAAGTTGAATTCAGCGTAACTCAAGGTCCTAAAGGTCCTAACGCTGTTGACATCGTAGCAGTTTAATTAACTGTTAAAAAAAGCGGGCTTTGCCCGCTTTTTTTTGACTCTCGAAAAGCTCACCAGACTTGAAAAAGAAAATTTAGACTCAAACTAATAAAAGTTAAAGTGAATTTCAAAAGTTAAAGTATGAGTTATAAACACAATAATTTAATGGCAATGCGTCAAAATTACTGGAGTGATGATTCTTCCCCTCGTGTCACAACAGAAAAACAATTTCTTAAGCAATTTTTGATGGATCATCAAATTTTTGAAAATCCAAGTTTGGATGATGTTAAATATTTTTTCTTCAGCTTACCTAGCGTCATTATTATCAAAGCATATGCCCTTGGATTTATTCATGAAACTGTTGTCAACTTAATGAAGTTATTCATCTCTGAGTATCGCGTGTCTCTGTCTACTCGAGCTCAACTCCCAGTTAAATATCGACTTTAAAAAGCTTAGGCTATTTAAGTTTGAATAAATTGACCATTTATACACCTGATATTGAAATACTTGAACTATTTTAATACGTTCATAACATGTAATATTCAATACAATGATTTCTCTGCGCGATTCGCTTAAAGGACCTAAACTTCATGTCAGATCAGAATGAAAAGCTTAAACAATTAAAAACTTCTTCAATGGATCGCCGTCTTTCGATTGCGAAAGCTTCTCTACTGGCTGGCACACGCTGGGCTGCTTCAAGTGCGAGTTCTATTTTTTCAAGCGAAGAAGAAAAAGAAAAAAAACGTAAACAAGCGATGAAAGAACAAGCTGACTATCTTGTTGCTGAAATCGGTAAATTAAAAGGCTCTATCGTCAAAATTGGTCAAATGATGGCGTTATATGGTGAGCATTTTCTACCTGAAGAGATCACGCAAGCTTTAAACACTTTAAATAATCAGACCGTTGCCCTCGCGTGGCCTGCGATCCATGAGCAACTGCGCAACCAACTTGGCTCTAAACTCGATGATCTCACCATTGATCATGAGCCTTTAGGCACCGCATCATTAGCACAGGTTCACCGTGCAACACGTAAGTCTGATGGTCTTGAATTGGTGCTCAAAGTTCAATATCCAGGTGTAGCAAGCGCAATTGACTCAGATATGAGCTTGTTTAAGAACATGCTCAAACTTACACGCATGGTTCCTCAAACTCGTGAATTTGATCAATGGTTTGATGAGGTTCGCGAAATGATGCACCGTGAAGTAAATTACAAAATTGAAGCTGAAACAACACGTCGTTTTAGAGCGCGTTTAAAAGATGATCCGCGTTATGTTGTTCCACAAATTATTGATCAATATTGTACAGATCAAGTGCTTTGTATGACTTTTGAGCGTGGTGTTCCGATTAATAGCCCAGTCATGCTTTCACTCCCTCAGGAGCGTCGCAACAAATTAGGTGAAGCATCGCTTGAAATTGCCGTTCGTGAAGTGTTTGAATGGGGCGAGATGCAGACTGATCCTAACTTTGGTAACTACCTAGTACGCTTAGGTGACGGCGCGCAAATTGAAGATAAAATCATTCTTTTAGACTTCGGTGCGATCCGTCAATTTGATGATCAACTCCTCAAGGTAGCTCGTAATTTAATTACCGCGGGCTATCATCATGATGCTCAAGCCATGGTCAATGCTATGACAGGTTATGAGTTTTTCGATGCAATGCCATTAAGCATTAAACCTGACATGGCAAAAGTGTTCCTTCTAGCTACTGAAGCTTTTAGTACTTATAGCAATAATCCAGACCTACCAACAGGCATTATGGATGAACAGCAGCGCTATGATTGGAAACAAAGCCAACTGCATAGCCGTGTGATGCAACGAGCATCCAAGTCGATGGCATCGCGCTATTTTTCAGTTCCACCGAAAGAATTTATGTTCATCAGTCGTAAGTTCATAGGTGCATATACATTCATGACTGTGATCGAAGCAAAAACAAATGTGCGCAAAATGATCCAATCATATGTTTAAGGAACAAAGACCATAGTGATCTATCGTGTCACTATGGTCAATTTATTAAATAAAAAATTTAATTACTAAAAAGAATATATCTTAAATTTCATTAGAATACCTATTCAATTACCATTTATCTGTTTGGTCAAAAAAGTCTTTTAAGCTAGTCATTTTCGACATAGTCATTTCACTAAACACATGTCACGATCTTGTTGTATAAAAAAACCATCAGGGAATTTACAACAATGAATGATATCGCAAACAAAGCGCAAGGTTTAGGCTTAGCCTTGATCACTAAGCTCGCAGGCAGTGATTTAATCGATCAGTTAAAACTAAGAAAAATTATCGAACGCTCGCTTTATCAAGGTTCTAAGGCTGGATTTAAAACCTTGGGCTCTACACAGAAAATTTTTAAACAAAAATCCAATACTCCGACTCAACGTCTATCCAATCAGCAAAAAGGGTTATTTGATCTCAGCCTTTCTGAAGAACAACAGATGACTGTTGATGCGATGCAACAATTTGCTCATGAAGTTCTCTACCCCCTAGCACATACAGCCGACCACCAAGCTACTTTTCCAGAAAACTTATGGGCTCAATTTAAAGATTTAGGTGTCAATTATTATGCATTGCCTGAACAATACGGCGGCGTTGCTTCAGAAAAGAATGTGGTTACAAATGTGCTGATCGCAGAGCAACTTGCACAAGGTGACTTCTCATTAACAGCTACATTACTCTCCACGTTCTCAGTCATTAATGCAATTACACAGTGGGCTTCAGCAGAGATTCAAAATAAGTATTTGTCGGCATTTAGCGAACAAGATGATCTATTTGCAACTTTTGCTGTTCAAGAAAATACACCTGCTTTCAACCCTTTCCAATTAAAAACAAAAGCGACACGCCAAGGCGATCATTTTGTCATTAATGGTGAAAAAACTATCGTTATCCTAGGTGAGCAGGCAGATCTTTTATTGGTTTCCGCAGATTTAGATGGAACAGCTCAGGTTTTCATTGTTGAGCGAAATGAAACGATTTCATATAAAGCAAATCCAGCAATGGGGCTGAAAGCAACCCAATCTGTGAGCCTAAAATTTAACAACACACCAGCATTTAAACTAAATGAGCAAGATTTTGATTATTCAGCGTTCATTGATCTGGGTAATTTAATGTGGTGTGCAATGGCAGTGGGTACATGCCAAGCGGTTAAACAATATTGCATTCAGTATGCCAATGAACGCACCGCATTTGGTGAACCAATATCCCACCGTCAAAGTGTTGCATTTATGATCGCGGATATGGCTATTGAAATTGATGCTATGAAAATGTTGGTTTTGAATGCTGCAAGCCGCGCAGAATCAGGTTTAAGTTTCCATCGTGAAGCATACTTAGCACGAATTTTGTGTGCAGAAAAATCAATGAAAATTGGCACTGATGGCGTACAACTCTTAGGTGGACATGGCTTTACCAAAGAACATCCAGTTGAACGTTGGTATCGGGATTTGCGTGCTACTGCCATTATGCATTCTGGTTTACATGCTTAATCAAATAATAAAAATTTAAGGACAAAGATGATGAATTTAGAAAATCCGAAAAAATTTAAAATGCTTGTTGATCAAGCTCATCAGACAGCGTTAAACGTGCTTCGCCCTATTTCACGCAAATATGATAAAGCTGAACATGCTTATCCCAAAGAACTCGACATGTTAGCATCCCTATTGGATGGTATGAATGAAGGTGGCGATGGCATGAATGCTGGCGCTGCCGTCAATAAACGTGGAGATACGACTCAAGGCAACAAAAATGGCGTGAACATGTCTACTGCTTTGGGTGTAATTGAGATGTGTTATGGCGATACTGGTTTATTACTTACCATGCCTCGCCAAGGATTAGGTAACTCTGCAATTGCTGCTGTAGCCAATGAAGAGCAACTTGAACGCTTCAAAGGAACTTGGGCTGCGATGGCAATTACCGAGCCAGGCTGTGGATCTGATTCTGCAGCAATACGCACCACAGCGACTAAAGATGGTGATGATTATATTTTAAATGGCGAGAAAATTTTCGTCACTTCTGGTGAACGAGCTGATTCAGTCGTGGTTTGGGCAACACTCGATAAAAAACTTGGGCGTGCAGCAATCAAATCATTTGTTGTTCCTAAAGGCACGCCTGGCATGACCGTTGAACGTCTTGAACATAAACTCGGAATTAAAGCTTCAGATACTGCTGTCATTCGCTTTATCGATTGTCGTGTCCCTGCTGCAAATTTATTAGGCAATGCTGAAATCGATGTTGCAAAAGGTTTCGCTGGCGTCATGGAAACTTTTGATAATACACGCCCTCTTGTGGCCGCAATGGCAGTTGGGTGCTCTAAAGCGTCTTTAGAGCGTATCAAGGAAATTTTTAAAGACCAACTAGATGCTGAATATGCCACCCCCTACCTTCAATCCTCAAATATTGCAGCTCAGATTTATCGTATGGAAGCAGAATGGGAAGCTGCTCGTTTATTAACCCTAAAAGCTGCATGGATGGCTGACAATAAAAAGCCTAACTCGCGTGAAGCTTCAATTGCAAAAGCGAAAGCTGGACGAATTTGTAATGAAATTACATTGAAGTGTGTCGAACTTGCTGCAAGTGTAGGCTATACCGAAGATGAGTTGTTGGAAAAATGGGCGCGTGACTCCAAAATCCTAGATATCTTCGAGGGCACACAACAAATTCAACAGCTTATTGTTGCGCGCCGTGAACTTGGAAAATCATCAAGCGAATTGAAATAAATCACGTTGAATTAAACTCAACTCCGATG
Source organism: Acinetobacter sp. ANC_7655 (assembly GCF_056784015.1). NCBI lineage: Bacteria > Pseudomonadati > Pseudomonadota > Gammaproteobacteria > Moraxellales > Moraxellaceae > Acinetobacter > Acinetobacter sp. ANC_7655. The sequence goes on from NZ_JBWYJB010000001.1 coordinate 123,672, forward strand.
AAACTTAGATATACTCTGTGAAGATTTACTAAGTTTCATCGATTATGTACTTTATTCGAACTATTCAACCCCAAGATAATCCCCATATTGCAAAAATCATTCGTGAAGTCTCAGTGGAGTTTGCTCTCGCTGCTGAATCAGGCTTCGCAGTAGCAGATCCAATTCTAGATCAACTCTATGACGTTTATACAAAACCTCACTCCATATATTGGGTTATTAGCAATGACCAACACGAGGTCTTTGGTGGTGGGGGCATTGCACCTTTGCTGTGCCACGAAAACACCCTAGAGATACAAAAAATGTATTTTATGCCCTCAATACGAGGTTTGGGTTTTGCAAAACAAATTCTAGAAAAATGTATCCAATTTGCACGAGATCAGGGTTACACGCAAATTTATCTCGAAACCACAGCATCTCTCTGGCAGGCTGTAAAATTATATGAAAAATTAGGTTTTCAACATCTACAACACCCATTAGGAAATACTGGACATAGTGATGCATGCGAAATACGCATGTTAAGAGTATTATAAAAAAACCGACCCATGGTCGGTTTTTTTTATTTTTGAGTGTTAGCCCAATAATTTATCAATAACACCAAATTTTTTAAAAATTTTTGCTCGTCGTTTTGGATGAATATTGGCTTTATTTAAATCGCCACCATAATGGTCAAATACGCGCTTATCCATAATTTTAAACCATAACTTAGGTATTAAAACTGGGATCAACATCGTCGCATATCCACTTGGCAACACTGGCGCTTCTTCAAAGTTTCTCAATGCTTGGAATGGTCGTGTCGGATAAGCATGATGATCCGAATGGCGCTGCAACTGGTATAAGAATAGATTGGTTGTGATGTTATTATTATTCCAACTATGTTCAGGCATAGTACGCGAATAACTTCCATCTTCTTTCTTTTCTCGCAATAAGCCGTAGTGCTCAAGATAGTTGACCATTTCAAATAAAGTCACACCGTAAAGTGACTGTATGGCTAAGAATGGTAAAATTTTCTTACCATACAGTTTTAGCATCGTTGCGTGAAAAGTTGCACTAATGGCTGCGCCGTGAAATAACTCATTTTTCAGTGAAAAGAACGACTCACCCTTACGATTTAATCGATGTTTTTCAATCTGTATTGCTGACTTCAAGCCACCGCTAATGGTTCTTGGAAGAAACTCGTAAAAGGTCTCACCCATCTTAGAAGTCGCTGGATCTTCTGGAGTAGCTGCGCGCTTATGATGCCCATATGGGTGCTCAATACGGAAATGATTGTATCCAAGTGGTGCTAGTGTCACGTGTGACCAATAATGATCTGCACGCTTCGGTCGATGGCATAGTTCATGGGCAGTATTCACACCAATACCGTTGATCAACCCCATAGTACAACCAATCAACAACTGATCCAACAATGGGGTTTCTTTACGAGAGACCACGTACCCAGCAAAAAAATTGGCTGCATATTGTAAAGGAACAAACATTTTTACTATACGATCATAGTAAGGATCACTGACTAATTTTTTGATCTGCTCATCACTCGGATTATTCTCATCAGTACCGACCAAAGCATCAATGGTGGGAATAATTACGTGTAATAATAAAGGTCCACCTAATGCAAACAATTTTTTAGTTGCTTTAGGTCCGTATTGATATCCAGCCAAAAAGCCCATCCCTAATACAGGTAGTGCTGGACTAAGCAACCATAAGTAACGCTTCTTATCCAGTTGTAAGCCTTGCGCTATCGGGTTCTGACTCAATAACTCTTCAACTTTTACCTTTGCATTCACTTGCAATTTTCCTTTTCTATTTCTTATTTTTATCTTTGGTCATTTCAAACTTCAAATACAGTCGTAATCGTCCAAAAAAGCTATTGAGTCGTATTTCCACGATGATTTTGAAGTTAAAATACATTATAGAAATATTTACACATGTTAAGATTCAGCAATTGTAAGCGTATAGGGAATATACAAAAAACATGGATGCCCTCAGTCAAGTTTTTGAAGATATTCACCTCAAAAATACGGAATATCTCTACCTTCAAGCACAAGGTAAATGGGCTTTTGAGTTAAGTCCTCAAACAGCCATGATTACCTATATTTTATTATACGGTGAAGCCTTTTTTAAATTTCAAAATGGCGAACAGCTACACTTAAAAGCTGGAGATATGGCAATTATTCCTTCTGGAATGTCACATCAAGCCTATAGCCATCAAGAACAAAGATTAGTCAACATTACTCAAATAGATCATTTATTTAAAGGTTTAAGAGATGATGAAATTATCCTCGGTGACGAAGATGATAAATCTGAGAAATCTCTCATCTTCAGTATACGATCTAACATGGACAGTATTATGGGTGGACCATTGATTCAAGCCTTACCCACTTATATCCATTTAAACAATGCACTGAATGCTAGAGAGCCGGAGTGGTTAAGGATCGGGCTTTATTTCGTGGCTGATGAAACCAAGATGAACCGACCGGGTCGCCATAAGATTATGGATCACGTGGTGAGTATTATGTTAATCGAATGCGTGAGAGATTACATTTCCACGCTTACAGATCAGAATAACTGGTTAAATGCACTTACTCACCCACAACTGAGCCCTGCATTTTCAGCGATTCACAGCCAACCAGAACGAAACTGGACTGTAGAATCATTGGCAGAAACTTGCTTTATGTCACGTTCAAAATTCGCTCATTTATTTCAAAATATGGTGAATGAAACACCATTAGCATACTTACAGAAACACCGTTTAAGATTAGCCAGTCAACTTTTACGCTTGAGCCAGCTTTCAATTCAACAAATTGCGCACAAAGTTGGTTATTCATCAGAGACTGCATTTAGTCAAGCCTTCAAAAAACATTATCTATGCAGTCCAAGCCAATATCGTAATACTTATTTGAATTAATCGAATTGAATAAATCATAGCAAAATAAAAAAAGCACCGAAGTGCTTTTTTTATGAAGATAGAATTACTGGTGAGTTACTTGATTTTTGCAACTGACTTTAAATACTCAGTGTAATCTTTAAGTAATTGTGTACCACGATAGTTTTGATAAAGCTGTGCAAGCTGCTGTTTTTCTTCAGCCGAAATCGAATCCATAGATGGTTTATTTACCTCAGCCACACCGATAATTACCATTTCATTTGGTAATTGAGCTGTAGTCACAGACCACATTCCTGCTTTAGGTGCAGGCACACTAAATGCAGCACGTTCAATTTCTCGTTTAAGACCTTGAGAACGAGTAAAAACACCAGCATTTACGAAAGATTGCTGATGCTTAGTTAAAACCTGCTGTGAAGGTAGTGTTTTAAAATCCTTTAACATTGCAGCAACTTTTGCTTGAGCAGCTTCATATGCCTTTTGATTCAACAGCTTTTCTTTAACCTTCGCTTTGGCTACTGATAAAGGTTGAACACCAGCTTCACGGTATTCACGAACTTTCAACCAAACTGTATCACCATTCGCCAATTGTATATTGCTGGTCGCATTACGATCACCATTTTTTACATCTTGACTAAAGATCTTAGCTTTTACAGCAGGATCCGCTAGGACTGTATTTTGAGTGGCAAGAGTTACATTATTCGCAGTAACCAATTTAGCCGATTTTAATTCCTGAGGGACTACATCTAAAGCATCGCTACTTACAACGAGCTCATTCAAACCATTTACTAGATCAGAATAAGCATTGGCATTTTTAGATTTTAATAAATCAGCTTCAAGACGTGCTTTTTCAGACTCAAAACTAGCAACATTCACTTGAGCAGCTTTAGTTTGAATAATATGTACACCAAAATCGGTTTTTACTGGCTTAGAAATCGTACCTTTTGAAGCTTGAACTGCATTATCAAAAGCATCACCGAATACACCGGCTTCATAACCATCAACTCGACCCGCATTATCTTTGGAACTAGAATCTTCAGAATACTGTTGAGCAGCCTCTGCAAAAGATAATCCTGATTGAATTTTTGCATAGACATCATTGGCTATTTTTTCAGCCTCAAGCGCAGTACGATTATCTGTTGTAATCAAAATATGTTGGACTTCAACTTTGGCATTTTTATTTTGTTGAGTTACATATTGATCATAAGCTTGTTTTAATTCTGCATCTGTAACAGTTGTTGTGGCATTTGCTACCATAGCAGGCGTTACCAATACATAATCAAGATCAACTGAGGCAGGTTGCTTAAACAGCACTTTATGTTTTTCATAATAAGCAGCGACTTCAGCATCAGTTATTTTTACAGACGTTTTGTAATCATCCAATTTTACAGATGACATAAATAACGTACGTTGCTCACCTTGTAGATTTGCGATTTGCTGAATATCACTTTGGCTTACCAAAGAATTATCACGAATGCTTGAAACTAACATTTGAAGCGCATGATCTTGTCTTAAATTTTGGATTAGACCCTGGCTCGTCATATTAATTGATCGAAGATAGTTTTCATAAGCTTGTTGTGAAAATTTACCATCAACCTGCAGACTTGGCTGTTGAGCAATCATTTGTTCAATCTGAGCATCACTTAAACTGATGCCTAACTTTTCAGCCTGCTGAACCAATAAAGCACGATCAATTAAACTATCTAGAGCCATTTGTTCAATATACGATTGATTCAGAAGTGATTCATCACCTTGAACCATTTGTAAGAATTGATCTTTATAATTCTTCGTTTGAACTTCTAGCTCTTTATTAGAAATTTCTAAATCATTAACGGTTTTAGCAATCCCATCTTTGTTTCCACCACCGAAATAGCCTTCAATACCGACCAATGCCAATGGTGTCAAAAATAATACTAGAAGGACTTTGCCGAGCCACCCTTTAATGAGTTTACGAAACGATTCCATAGGTATTCCAATATTTTATTTCAAAGCGATTCTAACTGATAATCCAAACCGAATATATCAGATGAAGCCATAAATTTTCTTTTTAATAAAAAACGCGCCAAGTCGGCGCGTTTTGGACTTAATAAGAATTAAGCTACAGAATCTTTTAAACCTTTACCAGCTTTAAAGCTAGGAACTTTGCTTGCTTTAATTTGTAATTCTTCGCCAGTTTTCGGGTTACGACCAGTGCGTGCAGCACGATCTTTAACGCTGAAAGTACCAAATCCTACTAAAGTAACAGAGTCACCTTTTTTCAGCGCTTCGCCAATAGAAGCAATAGTCGCGTCCAATGCCTTACCAGCATCAGTCTTAGACAATCCCCCTTTCTCTGCAATTGCATCAATCAATTCTGATTTATTCATGAAGATTACGTCCTCTTATATCGTTTGTTTAAAATCCAAGGCTTGTATTTTAAAAGGCCATGACGACTTTATAGCAATGCTTTGGGGGGAAACGCAATACTGCTCGACCTGTTTTGATCAAAATAAGCGACAAAAAATACCAAAATTACAGTTTTATCTCTAAATCCATCATTTTTTTTCGAGTTTAGCTCGTAAAGCTTGATTTTCAGCAATGAGCACATCTAATTTCTGGTGAATATCTAAAATCATATTCTCAAGATGTTGTACATCTTTAGTTGAGACGAGCCCAATACGATTAAGCGAAGTACTCACCCCATGATCTAAAAGTTTTTCGACCTTATCTTTTTTATCCGTAACAGACTCTTTAGTTTTTTCCGCAACTTTGTTTACTGTTTGATCTGTAAATTCAACCGTTTTTGATTCAAGCTCTTCACCAACTTTGACTAAAGAGTCAAACATTTTATTACCTTCTTCCTCTGCGCGAGAAAAAGCACCTAAACCAGCAAGCCAAATTTGTTTAGTATATTTACGAAAATCAAGTGTGGACTTGCGTTGATGCTTTGTTTTACGTGAGTTTGCAGGTTGTGAGTTGTCCATTAATTCCTGTTCTTTATTGTTATTTACATCTTGATCCACCGTTACACTCCTGTATATTTTAGCCTCTAAACTGACTATTCGTGCATAAAATACATTGATAATATCAAATATCGCTATTGAACCTTGTTCAAAACTGTTCTACAAAGCAATGATAAATGATGTAATCTTAGACTTAATTTAAGTTTGTGTTAATAGAACTTTTTAGATTTATTAAATTTGAATAGGATTTTTTTATGAGTGAATCGCAACAACAACAAGGTCATACCCGTTTGTTGCTTAACATTGTTATGTTAGTTTTAGAGACATTCTATTCTTTCGTCTTAAAACATGACCATGTTGTTCGCCTTCAAGCAAAAAAATTTGTAGAACAACAAATTACAATTAAAATGAATAGCTATATCCCCTATTTTGACTTCTATATCCAATTTACGGATAAAGGCATCTTATTTGACCTTCAAGCGCCAGAAAAAGAACCTGACCTCAAGGTAAGTAGTACTTTAGTCGATATCATTCAAATTTTCGGGTTTGCAAACCGCAGAAGTTTGAAAAAAATGCGTATTGAAGGTGATCAAACCCTTAAAGACGAATTCAGAGATTTAGCATTACATCTCTCAACACCGAAATTACTTTCAGATTGGAAAAACTGGTTAACAACAGCTTCTGAAGACCAAGATACAAAGGCTTCGAGAAAACGCATTGCACCATTACTTGAAAAAATTGACTTACAAAGATCTAAAATCAATACACTTCAAGTAGAGGTAAAACAATATAAAAATCGTATTCGTCGCATGCAAACCAACCAAAAACGTATCAATATTGCGTTCGGGATAGTTTCGGTTCTATTCGTGGCTTTAATCGTGTATAATTTATTGATTATTTATTAAAATAATAAAGTTTTATCTGTTTAAATCCTCGCCATATTTAATTCCGATTAATTTAGTTGGGTTTTTAGAAAAAATACTTGACTAAATTAGTCGGAATTCATAAAATTTCATCATCTAGCCTTTTACACGTGTATCGAATCATGCGCTTAACCACTCGCGGTCGCTACGCAGTGACTGCATTACTTGATCTAGCTTTGCAGCCGACTGAACAAACCATTACTTTGGCAGAAATTGCTACTCGCCAAACTATTTCTGTGGCTTATTTAGAACAACTATTTGCTAAATTAAAGCGTCATGGCTTGGTTTCGAGTGTACGTGGTGCTAATGGTGGATACCATTTAGCGCGTAATGCTTCTGATATTACGGTCTTAGAAATTATTGAAGCTGTAAACGAAACTGTTGATGCAACACGTTGTGACCACAAAGGTAACTGCCAAAATGGCGCAATGTGTCTAACTCACGATTTATGGCAAGAACTCTCCCTCCACATTGCCGATTACTTAGCTAAAATCTCTCTTGCTGATTTAGTTGCTCGCGATAACGTTCAAACTGTTGCGATCCGCCAGAATACAGCTCCATTAGATTCAGCCCTTTTATCGGTTACAGGTATTTGACATGAAACGTCCAATTTATCTTGATTATGCTGCAACGACTCCAGTCGACCCACAAGTTGCTGAGCGCATGATGGAATGCCTTACATTCGATGGGACTTTTGGTAACCCTGCATCACGTTCGCACGCATATGGTTGGCAAGCTGAAGAAAAAGTTGAATACGCTCGTGAGCAAGTTGCAAATCTTGTAAAAGCAGATCCACGTGAAATCGTTTGGACATCTGGCGCTACAGAATCTGACAACCTTGCACTGAAAGGTGTTGCACAGTTCTACGCTTCAAAAGGCAAACACATCATTACGAGTAAAATTGAACATAAAGCAATTTTAGATACTTGCCGTGAATTAGAACAAGAAGGCTTTGAAATTACCTATCTTGAACCAGAAGCTCAAACAGGTCTAATTACTCCTGAAATGGTTCAAGCTGCTTTACGTCCAGATACAATTCTTGTTTCATTAATGATGGTCAATAATGAAATTGGTACTGTGACTGATGTTGCCGCTATTGGTGAATTAACTCGTGCGAATAAGACATATTTCCACGTAGATGCCGCTCAAGCTGCTGGTAAAGTTGAAATCGATTTATCAACCATGAAAATTGATTTAATGAGTTTCTCTGCTCACAAAATTTATGGCCCTAAAGGTATCGGTGCACTTTACGTACGTCGTAGTCCACGTGTGCGTCTTAAAGCTCAAATGCATGGTGGTGGTCATGAGCGCGGTATGCGTTCTGGTACGCTTGCAACTCACCAAATCGTTGGTATGGGTGAAGCATTTGAACTTGCAGGTAAAAACCTAGTTGCTGAACAAACTCGCTTACGCACTCTACGTGACAAACTTTGGAATGGTCTACAAGATCTTGAACAAGTTTTCTTAAATGGTCATCCGACTCAAAACGTAGCAAACTACTTAAACGTAAGTTTTAACTTCGTTGAGGGTGAATCTTTAATGATGTCACTTAAAGATGCTGCTGTTTCATCTGGTTCAGCTTGTACTTCTGCAACATTAGAACCTTCTTATGTTCTTCGTGCATTAGGCTTATCTGATGAGTTAGCACACAGTTCAATTCGCTTCAGTTTTGGTAAATATACGACTGAAGAAGACATTGATCACGTACTAGAATTGACAAAAGCTGCTGTAGAAAAATTACGTGACCTTTCTCCACTTTGGGATATGTACAAAGAAGGGATTGATCTGTCGAAAGTTGAATGGACAGAACACTAATTTAAACCAAACACATGCATCTTATTAAGCTTAAATATTGAAATTTAATAAGATGCACCCATATTAAATATTATCAGCTGACCCTGAGGTTTGGAGACGCATCATGGCTTATAGCGAAAAAGTGATTGATCATTACGAAAATCCTCGTAATGTTGGTGTTTTAGATAAAAACGCAGAAAACGTAGGTACAGGTATGGTCGGTGCACCAGCTTGTGGTGACGTTATGCGTCTTCAAATCCAAGTGGATGAGAATGGTGTAATTGAAGAAGCTCGCTTCAAAACTTACGGATGTGGTTCTGCAATTGCTTCAAGTTCACTTGTAACTGAATGGCTAAAAGGTAAAACTTTAGACCAAGCACAGCAAATCAAGAATATTGATATTGCAAATGAACTTGCGCTTCCTCCTGTAAAAGTACACTGCTCTGTACTTGCAGAAGATGCAATTAAAGCTGCTGTAGAAGACTACCGTAGCAAAAAAGCGAAAGCTTAATTTAGCGCTTGATGATTGAATGGAGTTTTCATGATCAATTTAACTGAAAATGCTGCAACTCATATCAGCAATTATTTATTGAATCGCGGTAAGGGTGAAGGTATTCGCGTTGGTGTGAAAACTTCAGGTTGTTCTGGATTGGCTTATGTTCTCGAATTCGTTGATGAAGTTGACGAACATGATCAAGTCTTTGAACAGTTTGGGGTTAAAGTTTTCGTTGATCCGAAGAGCCTTGTTTATCTAGAAGGTATGGAAATGGACTATGTTAAAAATGGTCTAAACGAAGGTTTTGAATTCAACAACCCAAACAAAAAAGGTGAATGTGGTTGTGGTGAATCTTTCACTGTTTAAGATAATCATTCTCTTTTTACCTGATTAAAACAGTGCCCTGCACTGTTTTAATTCTATTCAGCGCCCACTTTTATTTTTCACTATTTTGGAATTTCCAATCCATGAATCATTTTGAGTTGTTTAATCTCCCTGTAGCACTCGATATTGATTTAGCAACTTTGAAAGCTAACTTTCTAAAATTGCAGCAACAATATCATCCAGATAAAGCTGAAAATAAAGACCAAGCCTTGATCAAATCTAGCGAAATCAATCAAGCTTATAAAGTTTTATCTCAAGTTGACAGCCGTGCTGGATATTTACTTACACTCAAAAAACAAGACTATCATTTAGATCAATCCATCAATGATTTCGAATTTTTACAATCTGCATTAGAAATTCGTGAACAGTTAGATGAAGCTCAAAGTTCTGAACAACTTTCATCTTTAAAAACTGAAGTGCAACAATGGATTGATGGTTTAGTTCGCGAATTCAAAATAGACTATGAAGCTGAAGATTGGGCTGAGTCTCGCGATACTGTTCGAAAATTACGTTTCTTCCAAAAAGTGATGAATGATATACATCAAGCTGAAGATCGTATTCTCGATGATGAAGATTTTGACTTAGATGACGAATTCTAATTTTATTTTTTTGTTTTATTTTCAAGGGATTTAACACATGGCACTCTTGCAAATTGCTGAACCTGGACAATCAAGTGCGCCACATGAACATCGCATTGCTATTGGTATTGATTTAGGTACGACCCACTCTCTTGTAGCAACTGTGCTTTCTGGCAAACCTAAAGTTCTAAACGATGAACAAGGTCAAGTGTTACTTCCTTCTATCGTACATTATGCTGAAAACTCTACTGTGCTCGGCAATGACGCAAAACCGTTTATAACTCGTGACCCACAGAATACTATTGTCTCTGTAAAACGTTTTATGGGACGCTCAAAAGCTGATATTAAATTTCAACACCCATATCAATTGGTGGGTGAAGACAATCAGATGCCTGCTTTTGAAACAGCGCAAGGTCGTAAAACACCTGTCGAAATTTCTGCTGAAATTCTAAAAAATCTAAAAGATCGTGCTGAAGCAAGTTTAAAAAATCCCATAAATGGTGCTGTCATTACAGTACCTGCCTATTTTGATGAGGCACAACGTCAAGCAACACGAGACGCTGCACAGCTCGCTGGTTTAAACGTACTGAGATTATTAAACGAACCTACAGCAGCAGCTGTAGCGTATGGTTTAGATCAAGCAACAAATTTAAGTACAGATCAAAATTATGTGATTTACGACTTAGGTGGTGGTACTTTCGACGTCTCCATCCTACGTTTCTCACAGGGTGTATTTGAGGTACTCGCTACAGGTGGACACACTGCACTTGGAGGCGATGATTTAGATCGTCTTATCGTCAAGTGGGCTAAAAAATCACTCAATATCGAGACCTTAGATGATAACGAGTATGCACACTTCCTTGTTGCAGCACGTAAAGCGAAAGAAGCTTTATCGGACCAAGATCAAGTTAATCTTCAGCTTTTAGAAAACGAATTAACTTTGGATCGTTCAACGTTTGAAAGCATCATTAAAGTTGCTCTAGATAAAACGATTTCAGTGTGCAAACGAGTATTACGTGATGCTAAATTGAAATTAGACGATATAAAAAATGTCGTTTTAGTAGGTGGCTCTACTCGCTCTTATGCGGTACAAAAAGCTGTAGCAGAAGTATTTAGTCAAGAACCCCTGTGTACCATTAATCCAGATGAAGTCGTTGCAATCGGTGCTGCAATTACTGCCAACCAATTAATTGGTAATAGTACAGATGGTTCTCTACTACTTGATGTAACACCATTATCACTTGGTATTGAAACCATGGGTGGACTAGTAGAGCGATTAATTTCACGCAATACTGCAATTCCTGTCGCTCGTCGTCAAGAGTTCACCACGTATCAGGATGGTCAAACTGCGATGTTAATCCATGTTGTCCAAGGTGAGCGCGATTTAGTAGAACATTGCCGTAGTCTCGGACGTTTTGTTTTACGCGGCATTCCACCGATGACTGCTGGTCAAGCACGCATTGAAGTGACTTATCAAGTCGATGCTGACGGTCTCTTATCGGTATCTGCTCGTGAAACAACATCTAACGTCTCAGCTCAGATTGATATTAAACCATCGTATGGTTTATCTGATACTGATATGGAGCGCCTACTGGTTGATGGTTTTAAATTTGCAGCAGAAGATAAAGCCCTTCGTCATTTACATGAAACTAAAGTTGAAGCTCAACGAGAACTTGAAGCTCTTTCTCAAGCGCTTAAAGCTGATATTAAACTCTTGACTGAACAGGAAGCTCAGGATTTAATTTCTGCACAAACTCATTTGGCTCAACAACTTGAAACTTCTGATATTGAAGCAATTGAAGCTGCTGTTGCTGCGTTAAAAGTTCATAGTGATGCATTTGCTGCAAAACGAATGAATCAACATATTGATCATGCTCTCAAAGGCACTAAGCTTGACGATTGGTCAAACTCAAACTAAACATAGGTAAAAATTTATGCCACGTATTAAAGTTCTTCCACATGCGCAAATTTGCCCTGAAGGTGCTGAGTTTGAAGTTGAGCAAAATGCCAATCTTTGCGAAAGCCTACTAAAAAATGGTATCAAAATTGAACATGCTTGTGATATGTCTGCAGCTTGTACGACCTGCCATGTCATTGTTCGTAAAGGTTTTGATGGTCTTGAAGAAATGAATGATGTAGAAGCAGATTTACTCGATCGTGCTTGGGGTCTAGAGCCAGATTCACGTCTTTCTTGCCAAGTAAAAATTGAAAATGATGATTTAGAAGTTGAAATTCCGAAGTACACGATTAACCATGCTTCTGAAAATCATTAATCATTTGTAAAACTATAAAAAAAGGTCACTTAAGTGACCTTTTTATTTGTGTAGATATAAAATCCTAATTTAGATATTTTACTTCATCAGATAGTTTTAATTTCACAATACCAGAAGAGTTGGTTAAATCCTGCTGAAGTTTAATACGTTCAATCATTTTTTCTAAAACTGCGATTAATTCAGCATATTCGTAATTTTGTACTTCTTCCATATTCAGCACCAGCTGAAACCCTTTGTACTCATAATCAAACCAATGTTGATGGGTTTGCTTGGTGCTATATTTTTCCATTACCTGCCAACTCTTAATCGAACCATGAATCCCTTTCAGTTCTACAGGTTCCTGAGGCGCACAAAGATAATAGTTTTTAACTAACTTATAAGTCTCATCCGAGATTAAAATTTCATCAATTTCTGCAGCATTTTGAAGTCTTGCAGCTAAATTCGCATCCCGCCCAACAATGGTATATGCCATTCGATGAACTGCGCCATAGTTACCAACGTGACAATAACCAGTACTAATGCCCATACGTATATGCAGTGCTGAGTATCCCATTTTCACCCAGCGTTCACGCAAAAATTTCATTTGTTGACGCATTGCCATCGCCATATCGATGCAATTTTTGGCATCTTGTTCAACCCCTTGCGAATCTGGATCTCCAAAGAAAATGAGAATCGCGTCTCCCATAAACTTGTCAATTGTTCCACCATATTGCTTGGCAATTTCAGTCATATGGCTCAGATAGTCATTCAAAACAAAAGCTAAGTCATCTGGAATAAGAGTCTCTGAAAGCTCAGTAAATCCCTGAATGTCAGAGAAAAAAATCGTAATTTTTTTTCGTTTATATTCAAGTTTCGCTTCAGTTTCACCACGCATGATTGATTGCCACAATTGAATTGGTGCATAGCGGCTTAACTGATTCGATAACTCAATATATCGATTCATTTCTTTAAAATAAGTTTGACGTTGAACATCTAATTTTTTTACACGTCGATTCTGATAATAATTAGCAAAATTCACAAAAAGAATCGCACATATACACGAGACTACGGACAATTCGATTGAAGTTTGCTGGAAATAATCTTCAAAACCAAAAATAAAAATTGTACAAATATAAAAAACAATGATCGCAACTAAAATTGCAATCGAACTCACCATCATCGAAATTTTATTATTAACGGCGGTATACACTAATCCAAACAGGAAAACAAATGTTGGCAACAAACTTAAATGCACTGCTGCTAAGGCGGTAGCTACAACAACAACATCAATAATAAAGAACGCAAAACGTCTGGTTTTACTACCATAACGATATTGGATACTGTGTGAAATTCGGGACGCTAATAGAATCAGCAAGAAAATAAATAGAGGGTATAAAATCTGATAATTTTGGTTTTGTGAAGTGAAATAATAGATCACAACAAGAATCGCGATCATCACATACCCCATCATCCTGAGGAGTACTTCAAATTGCTGTGGCTCTTTATCCAGCATTCGTTCAAATGGCAATTGCTATTACCTCAATTCACATTATTTTTATTCTTCCCTGAAATTGACGTATTTACTCCATACGCCAATCGAAAGGCATGTCACCTTGACCACGTAGCGCGAGCATGAGCGTTTGACGCATATGCGCTAAAACATCATTACTGTAAGGAACTGCAGGTGAAGCACTCCAAACAGGCTTAGGCCATGCAGAATCATTCTGATAACGAACTACATGATGAAAATGAAGTTGAGGAACCATATTTCCTAGTGCTGCAACGTTCATTTTATCCGCACGGAAAACTCGAGATAATTGACTAGATAACCAGCTAGATTCTCTTAAAAATTGTTCTTGGTCTGCTTGGCTTAATTCATATAATTCAGTTACACCAGGAACACGCGGCACCAAAATCAACCATGGAAATTGCATGTCATTCATTAAACGACAAGTTGAAAGTGGAAAGTCGCCAACAAAAAAAGTATCTTGAGCAAGTTGTGGATGCAAACTAAACATATATTTATAAATGACGCAAAAATTAAATGGATAGCTAATACTAACACAACAGTTTTAGACTGAGTATTATTAGTCATGTGTTTCGATACAAAAAAATATGTATTTCATTGATTTGAATCTCACTCATTCATTGCAACTCATCGCTAAAAAATCTACCTATAAAGTTGACTGTCAGCCAGTGCATTTTGAGCAATGAACAAGTCTAGATTCAAGCCCAACTTAGATCAGTTGAGCCCTCTCATCAATTCATCTAAAAGATCATTAATAAACTGAATTCTTTTGTCATTTTCCTCAAGCATAACCATCACTTTCAGACGTTGACCACCGTCCATTCTAAAAAATGTCGGATGTTTTTGCATCATTTGGATAATACTCATCGCTTGAACAGGAGTATCAGGTGAAAATTCAATTTGGCCACCCTGCTTACTCAAGTCAATCTTGGTAATACCTAATTTTTCTGCTTTTATACGCACCTGATGAACAGTAAAAAGATATTTCACTTGTTGAGGTAGCACACCAAAACGATCGATAAGCTCCATACGGATATGATCGAGTTTTTCTTGTGTATCCGTATTACTAATTCGCTTATAGAACAATAAACGCTGATGCACATCACCTAAATATTCATCTGGAATTAATGCAGGCATATGTAAACTAATTTCAGCCGTGAGTGACAAAGGGGCATCAAAGTTAGGAGTCTTACCATTTTGGATAGCTTTAGTCGCTTTCTCAAGCATTTCCATATATAGACTATATCCAATTGCATGCATTGAACCACTTTGTTGCTCACCTAAAAGCTCGCCTGCTCCACGTATTTCTAAATCCTCTGTTGCCAATACAAAACCAGCGCCTAAAGTAGAAGCACGCTGAATGGCATCAAGTCGTTTTTCAGCATCACCTTTTAAGCCTTTAATAGACGGAACCATCAGATACGCATAGGCTTGATGATGAGAGCGCCCCACACGACCACGCAGTTGATGAAGTTGTGCCAAACCTAGCTTGTCTGCTCGCTCGATGATAATTGTATTGGCATTTGGTACATCAATTCCCGTTTCAATAATGGTCGAACACACCAATACATTATATTCTTTATGATAAAACTGCTGCATGACCTGTTCTAACTCACGCTCACGCATTTGACCATGCGCAACTGCAACCCGAGCTTCAGGAACTAACAACCGAATATTTTCAGCCGCTCGTTCAATGGTATCCACTTCATTATGCAAAATATAAACCTGACCACCACGTAATAGTTCACGCAAGATCGCCTCTTTCATCGTGGCATCGGTCTGCTCATTGACAAAGGTCTTAACAGCGAGACGGCGTGCAGGTGGTGTAGCAATAATTGAGAGGTCACGCATACCTGAAAACGCCATATTTAAGGTACGCGGGATTGGCGTAGCGGTTAGAGTCAGCATATCTACATCGGCACGCATCGCTTTAATACGTTCTTTATCTCGCACACCAAAGCGATGTTCTTCATCAACAATCATCAATCCAAGTTGTTTAAACTGGACATTTTCCTGCAAAATTTTATGCGTTCCAATGACGATATCAACTTTACCCTCTGCCAAATCTTCGATCGTTTTTAAGTGTGTTTTATTTGAGCCAAATCGAGATAACACTTCAATACGGATAGGCCAATCAGCAAATCGATCTTTGAAAGATTCATAATGCTGTTGCGCAAGTAAAGTTGTTGGAACTAAAACAGCAACTTGCTTATTGTTCTGTACAGCAACAAAAGCAGCTCTCATCGCTACTTCTGTCTTACCAAATCCAACATCACCACAGACTAAACGATCCATTGGTTTAGCTTGTTGCATGTCGTATAAAGTCGCTTCGATAGCATTCGCTTGATCAAGCGTTTCTTCATAAGCAAAACCACTGACAAACTGCATATAAGTAGTGTGATCTAATTCAAATTGAATACCTGGTTTTGAGTGGCGTCTTGCTTGAATATGAAGAAGTTCGGCTGCAACATCATGTATCTGTTCTAGTGCTTTGCGCTTAGCTTTATTCCAAGCATCAGTACCAAGTTTATGCAGTGGTGCTAAATCAGGATCACCTCCACTGTATCGACTAATCAGATGCAAATTGGTGACAGGAACATAGACTTTGGCATCATCAGCATAATTAAGTTGCAAAAATTCGTGGTCTTGATCATCAATACATAAAGTCACTAATCCCGCATAGCGACCTACACCGTGATCAATATGAACTACAGGAGCACCTATACTTAATTCAGTTAAACTTTTAACTAAGAACTCTTCAGAAACTTCATGCTGGCGTTTTCTACGGCGTTGTACAACACGATGCTCATAGAGTTGATTTTCTGAAATGACAGATATTTGTCCTTTAATCTCCAAGCCACGCTCAAGTGGTGCATGCGTTACTGCTACTGAATATTGTTGATTAATAAACTCCTGATAATGCTCTACAACAGGAATTTCACCCATACTTGCTCGCAAGGAGTCCTTTAACGATTCACGACGTCCCGCACTTTCAGCGACGAGTAAGACAGGGTGTTGCGCAGCATCAATAAATGATTTTACAGCATGAAATGGCTGTTGATGTTTAGGCTCTACCGCTAAACGAGGTGGCTGTTCAGCAGAGGTATTAATTACACCCGCTCTAGGTTCAAAAACTTCGTCAGATGCGATAATACGAGGAAACTGATTGAGTTGTTCAAAAATTTGATTTTGTTGAAAGAAGATTTGTTCTGGAGCTAATAAAGGTTGATCAACATTATGACGTCGGTCTTCATAACGCTGATAAATATCTTTCCAAAATTGAGTTAATTCACTTTCAATATTGCGATCTGTAATGACAATGGAATGATTTGGTAAGTATGATGTAATACTACTTTGTTCTAGCATTTCTTTTTTTGAAAAGAACAGCGGAAAGTAATAGTCCAATCCAGGTGAAGATATACCCTCCATTACATCCTGATAAATTGGATTTTTTTTCGGGTTCGCCGTTGGAAACTCTTCAGCATAACGGTCTCGAAATTGAGCTCTACCTTCTTTTAAAGGAAACTCTTTAGCTGGTAAAACCTTAAAATGTTCAAGTTTCGTCGTGGTCCTTTGAGTTTCTGGATCAAAAAATTTTAAAGAATCAATTTCATCATCAAACAAATCTATTCGAATTGGAGCATCTTGCCCCGAAGCAAAAATATCAACTAAGCTTCCCCGAACAGCAAATTCTCCATGATCATATACAGTATCGACCAAATGATAACCAGCCTGAATCAGGCGTTGTTTCTGCTTTTCTAAATCAAATTTTTGCCCAACGCTAATATCAAAATGCTCACCTAACACCCAAGACGTCGGCGCAACACGTTGTGCCAAAGTTGTGCTTGAAATGAGTAGTATCCCTTTTGCTGGCATATTAGAGAGCACTGATAATCTTTCTGAGACAATATCTTGATGCGGAGACAACCGATCGTAAGGTAAGATCTCCCAATCTGGAAAGATCGTGGGCTTCACACCATAAAATTCAAGTTCACTCTCAAGTTGAGCTAAATGTTGATTATTTCTAGCTACCAGAACAAAGAGTCGATCAGAGTTTTGACTTATTTCTTTTAAAAGCAAAGCGATGGCAGAGCCTTTAAGCGCCCCTAACCATCTTTTTTCGCCAGATTTTATTTGTGATAGATTAAGTTGAGAAATTTCTTTTTGGAACATGAAGATCGCTTTAAAAGTCTGGTAGGACATTGCACTATTTTATCATGTTCAAAATCGAGAATGAGTTATTTTTAGATATCACAAACATTCAGTCGCAAACATTAGCGCTCACGTTTGAATTCACGATAATAATCATTGAGCAATATCACGAATTTTTTTAACTGTTCTAGATTCTGTTGATTATTACCTAATCTCGTAGTAAAACGACCTGTATTCAACTCGAGATCTATTTTCTCTTTGATCAACATTCCCCGATAAAATAAATTTTCCAAATCATCAAAACGAGTAACCTTTCGGTTCGAAAAATATGACAATCTTTCATTTAGTTCATTCAAAACAAAGTCATCGATAATATATCCTAATTCAGGATCATAACGAATTTGATGGGTCTGTAAATAAACTTGCTCAGCCGATGGTTTTTTTTGAAACAAATCAGAAATTTTTTTAAACATAGTTCGGTAAGAAAAGCTGAAAACTCAAAATAATGTTTTATCTTAGCATTTGGTCACGAATACACCTATATTCATGACCAAAAAGCACTCAAATTAAAATTAACCGTAATTTTTTCTTAAATATTCTACAATCTTCTTCGATTCGAACAATTTTACGCCTGTATTAGGATCAACTAAATACGGGACTTGTATATCCTTCCCCTTGCGATTCATTACCTTTACAACCTGCTCGCGTTTACCGCCAGCCAAAGGAATATATTTCCCGGGCTTCAATCGTAAAATCGCTGGTCCTTGATCCTGCCAACGTTCTTTAGCAACATTATGAAACTTAAATGGTAATTCAAGTTCTGTGAGTTCAGCGCGCACGATTCTGGTGTATGGACTCGCTTCAAACCCCCACAGCTCAATTAAATGCTCGGGTTGTGGTCTCTGCTTAATCGCTTTATTTATAAAAATCCCACGAGCACCATTAATCAGTGTTCCAGCTAGAGCAACTACAGGCAATTTGGGGTAGTGTGAGAATTGCTTCGGTGTTTGACCTGTCTCACCATAATGCTTAAAAAGATAGTGAATAATATCCTGAGACTCGTAAAGTTTAGCCCCAGTATTTCCATCAATTAAAAAAGGAAATTGAATCTTACCACCAAGTGTTTTTACTTGATCTCGATAGACCCTTCCACCTTTCGGACAAGGATACACTTCGTAGTCAAGATTAAGTAAAGTCAACACCTCTCTTACACGACGACAGAATGGTGATCCTTCAAATTCGTAAAGCTTTAATGCTTTTTCTGGCTGTTTAGGAAACGGTGTACCTGAAGTCCCACGTCCACCTTCTGCAACAGCTGAAGCTAGCGCCTGAGCCACTTTTAATTGATGAATCACCATACTGATTACCTCGTTTTTGTTTTATTTAAATTAATCGACTAATTTTGTCTTGGACACAATAATTCCATTATTGTCTGCATAGATATAATCACCTGGTTGGATTGTGATATTTCCAATTTGAATCGTGATATTGGTTTCGCCCACCCCTTTGCGATTACTTTTTTGAGGTATAGCCGCAAGTGCGTGCACGCCTAGATTTAAACTCGCAATAGCATCAACATCTCTAACACAACCATTAATAATGACACCACCCCATCCATATTTAACGGCAGACTCAGCAATCATATCTCCCATCAATGCACAACGCATGGAAGAACCACCATCTACAACTAAAACTTTGCCTTGCCCATCTGTAGCGAGTAACTCTTTTACTCGTGAATTGTCCTCAAAACATTTAACAGTGACAGCTTCACCCCCAAAGCTTTTTACACCGCCGTAACTTTTGAAGAATTTTCCATCAATAGATGGATACAATACTTGAATATCTAAATCAGGATGGTCATCCAGTAAATCACACGTCACAAATGTTGGCGTTGTCACTTTTTATACCCTCAGTTATGTTTTTGAATCTCTAAATTATCATAAATCTTAATTTTTTCATTTTGAGTTCTTGCGCTCACGACCATAGTATTAGCGACTTGCTCTGCTGTCACTGGCTTATATTTGAATGTATTTGGCAGAAATTGCGATACTCGCTTGAAAATACTCTGAGAAATATCTTCGAGTGTCCTTGTTTCAGCTCTTTCACCAATTAAGAGTGAAGGTCGAATGATCGCCAATTGATAGAGTGATAATGATTTTAGATAATTTTCTAACTTCCCCTTCACTTGATTATAGAAGAATGGAGATCTTTCATTCGCACCTTCCGCACTTACAATTGCAAAAAAAGTATCGGTATTCACGAGCAAATCAGCAAAATGAGCATTTATCTCAAAATCGATATTGTAAAAATTTTCTTTAGAGCCTGCTTTTTTAATTGTACTTCCTAGGCAACTAAACGCATGTGAGAATTCAGAAGCGTCCTCATCATTTAACATTAAAAAGTCATCAATGACCAACTGATCAACTTTGGTGAACTGTTCAAATTGTTCATCATGCTTACGAACAACTACGACAATTCTTTCGCAATCTACCAATTGATTCAAATGATTTACCAAAGATCGACCAACTAAACCAGTTGCCCCTATAACTATTGCACTTTTAATATTTTTAATCATTTTTTCGCCATTCCTTCCAATATTCATATAATCTAACGCGCTAACCGCATTTTATCTGCATCAAAAATGTTGTCAAAGCATGTCAAGACTTGACTTTGCCGCATCATTTAATCACAATATGGCACTTGTTTACGGGCTGGTGTAAATTCTTCTAATGTTTGTATTTAGTTGAAATTTCAGCCCGCCCAGACCAATCAATTTCAAGGAGTGCACGAGTGGCAAACTCTGCTCAAGCAAAAAAACGTGCTCGTCAAAACGTTAAAGCACGTAAACACAACGCAAGCTTACGTTCTATGGTTCGTACTTACCTTAAACGCACAGTAGCAGCGATCGCTGCGGGTGACTATGCAGCAGCTTCTGAAGCTTACAAAACTGCAGTACCTGTAATCGACCGTATGGCTGACAAAGGTATCATCCACAAGAACAAAGCTGCTCGTCATAAGAGCCGTTTAAATGCACAAGTTAAAGCTTTAGCTTCTAACTAAGTTGCGTTAAAAAAAGCCCTTTAAGGGCTTTTTTTATATCTTAAATTTATCAATAATGCTTAAAAAATATTAAAATTACTATCTTTCTTGCTCTATAAATTCACGAATAGACAGCTCATTAGATTCACAACGCCATATCCATTTCAATTTTGCATCTATAAATGCTTCACCTTCAAACCAAACAAACAAACCTTCCATCATTTCTGGCCAATCCTGCTGACGAATCTGTGTTTTACCTGAAATTACAGCCAGAATACCAGCGAGAATAGTGTCATGGCTAACCGCCAAACTTAATCCATGATTCTGTTGAGGGTGAGTTTGATAAAGCAAATGTAAAACATCAATCACACCTGTAATTGGCTGCTTCATCCCAGGTAAAGTATTGTTTACAAAGCTATTGATAAAGCCCAAAGCACCTTGTTGCTTAAAATATGGCGCAGCTTGCTCGATATCTAAAACGAAGCTACCAGGCTCGACCAAAAGCCCCTGCTCAACAATTTTAATATGATGGGTATTTGACTTAGGATTGATTTGATCAGCACCTTGAATCATCAGTGCTGCAGTATCAATACAACGTTGAATTGGACTAGAAATACAGTGTTCAATCACACGATCTGTTTGATCAATAAGATAAGCCCCCCAAGCCTGCGCCAGATCCTTACCTTGATCTGTTAATTGCAAATCATATCCAGCGAGCCCTTGGCCCACCACCATTTCACGTATTGAGTGGCGAGTAAATAGTGTAACAGGCACAGCAACATCGGGCAGTAAATCAACCGCTCTGAGCATACTTGGAGGAAGCAACTTCAGCGACATAATAATTCTAATAAATGAAATTAATTTGACTATAACACGATGAAATTATAGTTCCACTCCCCTAAAGTACATTTGACAACGCATCTAAAGCCAATTGCCTCATTTCAGGATCACGATAGGCGATAAAACCATTATTCAAAACAGTATCACGCTGATTATAGGTAAATGGCACAGAATCTAAGGTCAATAAACCACCCCCTATACTCTCTAGCAAGCCTTGTCCAGCACTGGTGTCCCACTCAGAGGTTGGATGAAATCTTGGGTAAATATCTATCTCACCTTCAAGCATCATGCAAAATTTATAAGCACTTCCAGCTTCACGACGTATAACCGGTATTTCTCTTTCAATATAATCAATATAGTGTTGATACTTAGGATTTTTACTACTATGACTCAGCCCAATTTGGATGGCATCGACTGGTGAGGCTTTAAATTTGCAATATTTTTCCCAAATATTGTTCATAAATGAATATTTATAAGGAAGATCCGTCAAATAGCCCATATACATAACTTTCTCAGTCGGCACGACTATGACTGAAAATACAGTTTGATAGTTCTGAATAAGACTCAGATTAATTGTAAATTCATCACGTTCATGAATAAACTCCTTCGTACCATCCAAAGGGTCTAGCATCCAACATTGAGGCCATTCATGTCGCTCTGAATAATCACTTTCTTCAGAAATGATCGGAATATCAGGTGTAAGTTTTGCAAGCTCTCTGAGCAGATATTGATTGACCTTTAAATCTGCTTGAGTTACAGGAGAATGGTCATCTTTTTCGTTGATTTTAAAATCACGTCCAGCACAATAGTTTTG
The DNA here is from genome assembly GCF_056784015.1 of Acinetobacter sp. ANC_7655. Lineage (NCBI taxonomy): Bacteria > Pseudomonadati > Pseudomonadota > Gammaproteobacteria > Moraxellales > Moraxellaceae > Acinetobacter > Acinetobacter sp. ANC_7655. Next base: position 146,292 of record NZ_JBWYJB010000001.1, read on the forward strand.
ATATTCTTCTAATAATATTTGGCTTGCAACAGCCAAAATCGGAACCAAATTTAACATTTGTTGATCTTGGGGAGCATGCGTTGTGATAAACATGGATAAAACCTATTTTTTCTGGCGCTACACACTCTAAGCACGACGATCATATTAAGAACCTCAGCCTAAAATGCAGCGTGATTTAATTTGCATTGTTGGATTTATATTAATAGTAGCAAACCTATAAAATATAACCACTTTGAAACACATAACCCATTTCAATCATAAGAACTCTAACACTTTTAAAACAAAATCCGAAGCGTGATTGCCAACAACCCTCAATACATCTTAAATAACACCCGCAATAGTTCCAAAAATCAGAGAGCGCCTTAGAGTCAGTATCAACATAAAAAAACAAGCCTTCTTAAAGAAGGCTTGTTTTTTATTTTTGCTCTTTGACTGGACTTTCAGGCTGTTCATTCGGTTTTTTTACAGGCTCTTTATTTTTAAAAGAGTCCTGATTCCCTTTATCCTCATTAGATTCTTTGTGTGGTTTCGAACTATTATCATGTTTTGTCATACTTCAAACTCCTATGCACCATTTTCAAAAAATATGATGCTTTCATAGCGACTTCTATACTATTTTTGTATTCATTATCAAGATCTAAATTTGTGACCTCACACATCTAATTCGATATAATACGAATGGAATGAAATATAGAAGTCACCACGCACACCCTTTCTTGAAGTTCAATTTTAAAATGCTGATGCAAGTCCAACCTTTTGCATCAAATGATGGTGTAAATCGATATTTAAATAACACCCATTTTGTTGTTTTTATTTGTGCTAAATTGCAACAATACCTGAGGAAAGATGAATGAATAAACCCATCATCATGTTTGACATGGATTGATATATTTACAAATATATGATTTATATAATTAATTATACACATATTTTATGATTTTAAATTTTATGTACACACTCTTGTACACATTAAGATTTTTGATTAAATCACATATAATTTTAGTGACTACAAAAATGAGCTTAAAAAATGGCACTAAGAAAAATCTTCATCAAGAAGAATGGAAAATTTCTAGCTTATAAAGATATTGTTGATGAATCGGATTACTGGGAAGTATCAGAGCTGGACGCGCAGATTAAAAGCGGATGGTACTGGACAAATGATGAGGAAAAAGCAAAGACTTTTATTGATACTGGCGTTGCTGAAAAAATATTGTTGCGAAATAAAGGTGATTTTTGGAATGGTGCTAAGGTTGTGAAATAAGCCCTTACCTGGAGGACTCATTTATAATCTTCACTATTGCTTGGTGTTTGCGTGCACATGCTCCATATTTAATACGATCATCAATCATTACAGGTAAGATATCCTTACCTGTTGTTCCATGTAATTCACGCAAGTCATCGCAAGGTGTTTTAAGATTTGCTGGTATATCGTAGATCGTTAACGAGTTGCATCCCGTCATCATCAAAACAAGAGTTGAGATAAACAGTACGCTCAATGATCTTTGGCACTTCAACTGTAATTTTTTCGACTCTAATTTTTTCTTTTGATTCGCGCTGTTCATATTCTTCACTCACCTCTTTTGCAATTTCTCGACCACGTTTTTCAGCATCTAGATAAGGTTGGACTGCCTCATCAATTTTGCCTTGGCATGTGATTTCAGCATTTAAAACCTTGTTCTCCGCAACCGTACGGTGATATTTTTGCCAACCTAAAGAGATCAATAAAATCACGATAATTGCGAGCAAAACATAAATAATCAGTTCATAAAATTTGGCTAAAAATGCTGACATTAATTAACCTCCATACATTTTTTTATGCGTAATTCTTGACGTTTCCAAACGCCATAGCAGTTATTGCTTCTAATTCGGCAATCTTTCAACACGCCCTTTATACGTACCTTTCGCCATGCTTCTAAAGATTTACAAGCTTGAACATATTTACCTTGCTTAAGATTTTTAAGCATCGAAGATTGAGACCATGCACCTGTACCAAATTGATATGTGAAGTCCATATAAAGGTCATATTCTTCTTGAGAAAGTGGAACACCCAACAGAGTTTTATTGAAGATCTTTGCATCTTTATTCATGTGGATTTGCAAAAATTCTGCGGCTTGTTTTTTAGTTATAGGTGGATCGTTAATTTTTACCTTCTGTCCATTTGGATAAACTGTTGTTCCAGTGCCTATTGTGGCCACTTTGCCAGAGTCATAATATGGTTTTAAAACAGTTCCTTCTTGGACTTGAGTGAAAGCAACGCCAGCTAATGAAATTACTGATGCCATAGTCACAGCGATTTTAGTTTTCTTTTGCATTACTCATCCCCCATAAGTTTCTGCATTTGAAGGCGATGTATTTCTTTTTTTCTTTCTTCTTCAGCAAGCTCTCTCTTATTTTCTTCACGCTTGTAATGCCAATTTACGAGAAATCCAAAAATACTGACGATCAAACCACCTATACCAATTGCTAAGCCTATAAAAGTGATTGGATCTAAACCTAGCCACTTGGCACCAGCAGTTACACCTGCAGCACCAACAGTTGCTTTGGTTGAAACGGATGTCACTGCGGCACTCGTTTCAATCACACTTTGTGCATGTTCTGACATGCCGCCCCCTAAATTTTGGTAATAAAAAACCCTGATCTAATTAAAGATCAGGGTTCGTTTTTGTGTGTTGTGTATTTAAAGCTTAGACCACGCTGTAGAGCTGTTTGCTTTCCACCACGTATTTGTAGTTATATTAACTGCAAACTCACCAACAAAATTCGGGGTCAATGGTGGGGGGGTTTCGGTACTCGCATCTGAGAAACCTCGTCTAAACGGGACATTGTGGTCTTGCATACAAGCACTATTAGCAACGTAACCAGTGCCGTTTTGATTTGTAATACCTGTTGGCAGACTGCCATTGTGCCTAATTATTGAAATGTCTCCTGCTGTACTACTGCCATCCTCCGCATAGATTTTCAAACCATCTAAAGTGATTGGTTTCCACATATTTGTTGCGCTAGTAAAGTTTGTGTATAGTGGTGGCGTTGATGTGGGAGCAGATTGTCGAATAATTTTACCTGCTAATTTATGGTCAACATAACCATCAGTATAATAAAGTGTACTTCCACCCTTAAAGTTAAATGTACGACCATTAGCAAGCCACTTTCCTCGCAAAGTTGATCGAACCATTGAGTCCATTTCAACAACAAAACCTGATGGATCTGTTAAGAACCGATTGGTTTCGAGTGTTATGTCAGAATCAAACATCCAGATAAACTGTAATGATTTCTTATTTGCAAAAGTTTTAATTGTGCCTTTGCATTTATCAAATGCTGTTACTGTCTGAGCCATTGCGGTAATTGTAGTTAAAGCATCAGCTTCAGCCTTTAATGTCATGGTGCCAAAATCAACATCATCCAGCGATAGCGGTGCTGAATACTCGTACTGATAACTAAAACGCTTTGACTCGTCGTAACCGTTTTGTCGAACAGAACCAGCTTCAAATCTTCGCATTTTGCCAGAACTGGTCATAAGCGGAACAACACCACCAGCAATGTTTAACATAAATACTTGTGTTGCACCTGCTGTTGCAATCAACTCCCCTTTGCCGAACACAGAATCTTTTAAGACAGGTAAAGGTCGTTTCTCAAAATACTTTGTAAAACCTTGATTCAACGAGCTTGTGCGATAGTCGCCATCGTAAACAAACTCACCTGTGCTTTGCACTGGGGTTGTTGAAACTCTTGCACTACTTGTCACATAGTAATCATTACTTGCAAGCAAAAGTGGTGCTTTAGCGCGAATCCTATAAGTTGAAATACGCAATCCAAGCACATGAATAAGATTTAAGCCTGTGCCTACGGCATTATCAATATCCAAATCATTAATGATTACACTGCGAGTTAAATCAAATTCTTCACTTGCTTTTATGCGCACCGAACCATTTTTAGCAACAAGTCGACCAATCGTGTTGTTGATACTGCCGTAGCCAATGTTGAAAGCCTTACTAGAACCTCCCGAACCTCGACAGTTCAAAGCTCCCACATAACCATCAACCGAGTGCTTGAACTCCATTGATGTATCTTGCCCTGCACCAATATCCCAATCACCAGCACGTAATCCGTATGACCAGTAATAAAGCATAGTAAAAGTTGAGTTCTCATTATCATCAATTTTTAAGTAACGGGATTGCATGTCTTTACAAAACCACACCCGTACAGCATTGCCAAACGCAAATTTTGATGACCACTTCACTTTAGTCTCTAAAATCGGTGAGTTGCAACGGTAGAAGTCAACACCTGTACCATTTCCAACACCGCTTGAGTTATCGAGTATAATTGTGCCGCCACTAATGCCTAAATTCTCATAACGTGGATAACTCTCAGACGCAGGGCTGTATTGTGACTCATCCCAATAATCCAAAGTACCGTCAAATTGCGGAAGATTGTCTTCGTGTGTATCTGACATTGGTCCACGTTTTCCGAAACGCATGAATACGCCATTTGACCCAGCTTTTAATGTTAAGACTACGCCATCTTGCATTTCAATCTTAAAGTTATTCTTCTCGATCTGAACACCTGAGGCGGTGTAATCTCCATTTTTTATAATGGCAGTTGAATTTTCTGGAATTTCAGCAAGTACGTCAGAGATGTCGGTATGTGTTTCTGGGGTGATTGTGTATGTTGAAACAGTGCCCAGCAAAAGAAGATTATTAAGCTCCCGTTGCTCCTCGTTAATTTGTTTCTGATTTTTATCCCCATCAACAACAAAGGAAGCGTCCCAACCCTTATCTACTGCAATCTGAGCAAGTCGCTGCATGAGATAATTGTAATATTCATCTAACTGATCTAGCGCTACACCCTGCTTGCGAATTTCTTCCATAAGATAAGCTTTTAGCTCATCATCTTTACGGTCTACATAGTTTTTTAATGCATCAATACGAGCCCCTAGAATCCAATCCGCTACCCCTAATTCCTGTAACTTCCACCATATCCAATCAAAGTCTTTGTTTACTGTCCCTGGGCGAAATGAATTATCGTAAGATTGGTAATTGCGGTCACGTCTAAAAGGTGTATTTCTTTGAAATACTACTTTTCTATTCTGCGTTGGGGCTGTATCAAATATGACTTGATTATTAGTAAGCGACCATGTTGACTGTTCTGCTTCACTATCATCTAACATTACGATTAAATGGTTTTTGTCTTCACAATCAAATTCAAGAGGAAAGACAGAAGTAGAACCATTTGCTATATATTCTTTGTATGGCGTTTGAGATTGTACTGCCATGATAAGCCCCTAATTTTCAAAATCATAAGTGGCTTCATGCACACCACTTTCACTTCTCCAATTAGGACCTTCATTGACCTCATTATTTCTGTGTATTTTTCCGACACGTTCTGGTTGGTCAACAACGGCGCCAGCGAATGAATCTAGATAATCATCCTCTTGATCAGTTATAGCTGGATTAAACATTCTCATCTGCTTGTACTGAACAGATGTGTTTTCACCCTCCTCAGGTGTATCAATTACGGAAACGTGTACCCAAATTAAACCAGATATCAATGGACCTTCTAAGCTCTCTAGAATGCGCTTATTTTTTGATCCTGTTGAATGATGTTCTGTGATACCACATCTAATTTTTCTTTTCTTCAATGCACCCTTTAAAGCTGCAGGTGCAAAATTACCTATTCCATTTGTCTCAATAACTATTTTGGGAATATGAAATTTTTCAATTAGATCGCAAAGTTGCCAAACTTGACCACCAGTTATTTCTCCATTTGGATTGTGGGTAACAACGTCACCTTTCAGTTGTATGGATCTATGCCAATACTTGTTTCCAAGATCATCATGCAGCACTAAAGAAACGGCTGATACATCAGACTTAATTTTCCCAGATGAAGGATCCCAACGGCATGAAATACCTACAATACGACGTTCGCCAAGCATCATATAATACTGACCGTTAGCTCTCTTGAGCTCTGGTTCACAGTCATAAGGGATCATTTTGTCAGGATCAAGACGCACATCACCAATCGGTTTGGCATGCATTTGATACTGTGAATCCCATTCATTCAGCGTTCGGCATTCCTTTCTACGCTTCTCCATTTCTGTATGAGTGAAGCGTTCAGGCCACAGCGATTCACTATATACGTCAATTAAATAATGAGCTTCAGTAAAAATAATCGACCATGTGTTGCCATTAAAACGAACCAAATAATCTTCTTTTTCTTTTAAAAGTCTGGCTGTATTGCTGATACCGCTGAACACGTAAATCGGCTTAAAATCAACGAGACATTCAACGGTATTTTCAAATCTTTTTTCTTTTTCAAACATACGCAAAATCATACATTTTGCTCCAAGTTTTTGAATTTGGGTGTATAGCGAATCGTGCGTATGTGGTGTACCAACAAATAGCTTTTGCCCACCTGGTATAAGAATGTGAGTTTGCTCAGATAAGCGATAACGCAACTTTTCACGCGCTTCAGGAGTGCCAATATTTGCTGGCATCTCCACATCGTCATTTTGTATTTCATGCGCACGAGCACCAGTGACGTTGGATAAGACGCCGCGAGCATGTAATGATCCATGTCGCACATCTTCCGATCCACTAACCCACCATTTTTGAAGCTCTCCACGCTCTTTGAATACACCAAACAACTGACATAACGGATGTTTCTCTATGACTTGCTGTGTACCACGACTACATTTAGATGCATCTCCATCTGTCGCACCTTGATGAAGTATTAAATGTTGTCTATTCCTAAACAATTTCCAAGCGTTATAAATATCGAGCATGGTCGATTTACCGTGACCACGAGGCATCATCAATAAGCCAAGTGGTCCGTAATCCTCCAAGAAATCACAGACATCTAAATGAAAGTCAGGTACTTCCCAATTCATTGCTTCTGCATAAATCAGGAAAAACGCAGCAAAACTTACAATCATAATCAGCTTGGTCTTTGTTTGCGTGCTTCTAATTTTTCAGTTACAGATTTAAGTAACTCCATCGCTTGCTGCTCTGGTGTAATCTTTCTGCCATCCTTATCACCTGCAGTCTGCTCATCATCAATCAATACGCGATTAAGCTTTTCCATACATGTCAGCGCTTCTTTCGCACCTTTGTATAGCCATACTTTGTCACCACGCCCCTTTTTATCGAAGACATCCTGACCATAAGCTTCCGTCATTAAATCTACTGCGTCACTACCTGCCATCTCCATGCAAAGCTTTAGCTTCTCAATAGTTTCAGGCTTGAGATAACGCAATTTTTTTTCATCAGACATAAAAAATCCCCTGCATATAAGGCATATATACAGGGGATTGAATGAAGGTTTGTTGGGTTTATTACTTGAATATTTCTTTTGTTTTATTTAGATAATCTATGTTTTCTTTATTTCTATTTTGTATAGCTGGGGTTAATTTATTAATTAAGCACTCCCCAAATTGAGCAATATCATTTTTAGTCTTTCTTTGATTTCTTGTTAATCCCAACTCCTTATCACATTCCTTTCTGTAATAATGATCTAAGTTTAGTAAAAGAATATTATTCGACTCGAACGTTCCACCAACAGATGCAATTTTCTGACCATCTTCAACAAAGTAATCAATCTCCGTTGTAGAGCAGATAGTTCCTGCATCGTTACAACTGTCATATTCCTGAGTTGGTGGTTGCATTGCATATTCTGCATAAGTTGTATTACAAAGTAACAATAGAAGTAAAATTCTTATAATCATCATCACTCCACCATTCTCCCAAAATCAGGCATTTGTATATCGCCCAAATCATCACCCCAGAATCGGGTTCGATCATGATCACGCTCTGCCTTACGAAGTAATTTTTCTCTATAGCCAGGTGCAATCATATCTTGCATCTCATCAAACAATAAGCGATTTATCGCAGCCTTTGTATACCAGAGGTTTTGAGCAGGGATCTTGTTCTTGATCAAACGGAATGCTTCATTAAATGCGTTGGTATCTTTGCCCTCATACCACTGCATCATATTCCCTGCAGTAAGCCCAAAGATAGATTTTAAATCTCCACCCATTGGACCTGTAAGAAAATCAGCAAAGTCACGACCGCTTGGGTCTGTTCCTGCTGCAAAAACATCACCAAGTATAGATAAGCCCCCACCTTTTAGTAATGAGCGTGCCCAAAATGTTGCAGTCTTTTCATGGTCTTCGCTATCCCACATAGTCATTGGATCATTACCTAAGGCTATCTCACCCAACTGAACCGATAATCCACCTAGCATAGTCATAGCCATAGCCAAAGAAACACCATACTTAGCCTTACCATCTATCCCTGGTTGAGCCATCATACGACTACCCTGACGCATAAGAAATGCGACTGGAAAAGATTTAAATTGAAGAAAACCTCGTGCAAAAAAACCTAGTGCGTCTCCACCTGTAGTTCGCCCAAACATTCTTGTTCTTTCACGCAATCCAGCCTCTATAACAGCAAAGCCTTGCTCATCAATCAAATGAGCATGTAACTGTGTAGAAAATTCATCGCGCAATTTTTCAGCTAATTCTTTTTTCCCAGTATCTCCCATATTCTTTACATCAACATCGACAGCCGAAAGAATCTGCTCATCCGTCAACTTTCGTATAGATCGGCTACTCATTAACTTCAAGCCATTACCATCATCAATAGCTTCTGCTACCTGCATAACTTTCCATAATCTTTCATCAACACCAGTTCTTGTTAACAACTCTCTATCTGCATCCACCAACTCAGACCAAGACTTGTCTTTGCTCATTCGACCATATTTATCCATCATCAACTTAGTAAAAGCACGCTTAGATGCGGCCGACCAAGCGTTGAGCACGGAGACTCTCATCACCTGCGTAGCCACACTACTTGAAACTCTCGCTATTTTTGAAGACCTACTATGAACTCCAGTTAAACCATCATCTCCCCACCGAGCTAAAGATCCCGTAAGTTCATCTACAGCCACACCTAATGATGCAGCGAGTTCCCGATGCTCAGCATTCTTAGGGTTTAACTGACTAATCATTTCCCCGAACATTTTTTTGGATGAAATACCATGCATTGACGCCATTTTTTGCATTGTTGCAAGGTCGCTCACCGAAGAAACAAGCGCACTACCCAACACTCCTGCAACATTAGAAGCACGATAAGCAATACCTAAATTATTTAACACTTCCGATTCAGGATTCGTGCCTCGCCCCATTAAAGCGTCAAACATGACATCAGATCGATTTAAAGCCCTTTCAACCTTTTTGGCATTTATACCTTTTTCTTTATCTAATATGCGCGCATGATTTTTTAATAGTTGCATAGCTGTATAAGGATTACTCCCTAACTTTTCCACTAATGCAATATCTTTAGACATTCCATTAATATGCGTTTCAATTAAATCAACAAAAGGCATTGCTCCATACTTTGCTTGCATATCCATCCAAGCATCTGCGTCCTTCCAGTGTAAAACTCGACTTTCGCTATGGCGATTTGTCACCTTGGCTCCACCACCATAACCACTTCGACCAGGTTCAATTTTATTCAACCCTCCTGATTCCAATGTTTTAAAAGCCTCTGCTAGAAAGTCTGTAACTTCTTGTTCATTAAAATTTCGCCCATCAGGGTGTACCAATGTTGAGCGATCAACATTATCTAGAGCATCTCTAATCCAAGCATCAAACCCTGCCTCTTTAATCTTTTCATAATCCCAGTGCGTTGGTAAACCATATTTATCTAACTTACCAATATCACCCCCGCTACGATTAAACCGCTCTCTTAAGTTCTTATCTAAAACCTTTTCAACCTTTTGCGCTATCTGCTTTGCCAATACATCCCCAGTGTTCTCTTTAAAAGTTTCACGAATGATATTTTTTACTAAAGCCTCATCTGTAAAAATTCCCATCCCACCTTTAATATTGGTGTAAAAATCAGTGAGTTCACCTTTCGCTTCGTTTGCAATTGCTTTGGCATGGCTATCTATAGACTTAATTCCCGACATATCACCATGTGGTGCAACAAATCGATCAATGACTTGACTAGATGGTAGCGTTGGGTGATCTAACATTTGTTGATTTCTATGTTGCGTAACAATATCTTGTGCAAGAATCTTATTTTTTCTAATTACATCTGCTTGAGCTTGTTCTCCAACTAGGCGAGCTGCCTCCGTTGTTCGTTCAGCATCAGTCATACTTAGCCAGTTTTCGCGATCATTTTTTGCAAGTTGTTTTTTCGCTTGAATGATTTTAGCCTCGATGTCCTGTGCTTCATTTCTTTTTAATTTACGACCAATTGCTTTCTCAACAGCCTGTATACATTGTTGTTTCATTCTTAAACTCCAAAACTTAAAAAGCATTTTGCGGCAGCATCTACAGCCACAGCTTCTTCTTTAGCTGCTATTGCATCTAATTCAGCTTGCTCAAATCTTTCACTTAATGTCATGGTGATTTCTTCAACCTCACCTGATGAATTTAGCCTTCCTGTCGAAATATCCATGTTGGGATATTCATTTATAATTCGCATAGCCTCTAATGCTTCAGGACCATCACCAAATAGCGAACCTTGTCGCGGATCTCCCATGGCATCAATCTCATCGATTTTGCCTTGGATGTTCTCACCAATGGCTTTTGTACTACGCTTGTTTTGATCAAAGACATTCAGGAAATCACGCGCCCCGGGTGAAAGCCCATCATCAATAAGCTGACCTTGACTCAAATAATCTTGTACGTTTTGACTATTTGCTTTTAAGTCGCTTAGCTTTTGCGCCGCTTGCGCTAAATCACTTGCTAAAGTGTTTTGATGCCTACCCCCTTGCTTAACCAAATCACTGAGCTGTGCAAGTTGTGGAGCGCTACGAAGCAATGCATTTAATACAGTTTTTGCATCATCATCTAAGGATTCTGCTAAACGAGTTACCAGACTGGAGTCACCATAAGCACGTTGTACTAATGCAGACTCAATACGGCGTTTACCATCTTGGTTAAGCCTACCCTCAGCAGTCATCATCGAAGCCTGTTCAGCCTTAGGTAAAGATGAAATAAAGCCTCTCACAAAATCCATAGAGCCATCTAAATTGACCGAGCCATCTGCATTGAAGTTAATCATTGATGAGTCTGGCAAACGATCTACATCTGAAACAGCTCTTTCAGTCGCGCTAAATTGAGCCACATCGGATTCATTCGCTAAACGTGCAAATTGTACCCGGTCAGTATCGGTTAGGCGTGTACGCACTAAAACAGGCTTATTGATACCAGAAATATCTAATCCTTTAGATGATGCATATTCAGCAACATACTGTTGATATGCATCTGCCTTGCCTGATTCATATGCTTTACCAATCGCTAATGTTCGACCATTCCCTGATTCAACAACACCATCCATCCCAATGATCGGCGCACCATTCGATAACATTGAAGACTCGCCCAACCATTCAGGTTTTAAGTCATTCGCCATTTGTTCGATCTGTTGACGTGATGCTTCACGTGTACGATCACGCGGTTGTAATTCACTTGGATAGTTTGGATTGACACCATACGCTAAATCATTAGATGCAATCAGCTCATCAAGGGATTTAACCTCATAAGCAAATTCATAGCTTGAACCGTCCATTCCTAGCGCCGTACTGGTATTAGTTCCTCCATAACGCGCACTTAGTTGATTCCATTTACTACGCCATTTTCCTATAGCTTGACCAACTGTTAAGCCTTGCATGCCGTTATTATTAACGATGGCTTCCGCATTCTTAGCGTCGTACTGGCGAACAATATCAATCAATGGTGCATCTTGATCCGCTTTAAGGATACGACTTGCTCCACCTGGTCCAAGTAAATGACCTAAATAATGTTCGTGTGGTTCTAATTCTCGACCTATGCTTTTACGGATTGAGCTTTCCGCTTGTTTCATATGTTTGAAACCGATACGGATTTGCTCATCCACACTGTTACGATCACGACCACCTAAGTTTTTCCAAGTCTTATCGAGAACTTGGAATAAGCCATGCGCTGTTGAAGTTGGATTTTTAGCGGTTGAACTAAATTGACCACCAGTTTCAATATGACCAATCACTAAAGCAACGGATGGATCAATGCCTTCTTGCTGAGCCTTACGAGCAATAAGTTTGGCATTGGCAGGTATAGCCATAGTTTCATACTGAACTGAACGTTTCTTTTCCTCACCTTGCACTTCATGAGAAATATTCACTGGACGACCAGAAACCAAATCAGATTTAGCTTTATCCAAGTTTTTATAGTGATTATTTTCTTGAATAGGATTTGATGTCTTTACTGGTTCTAAGACCTTATCAAATTCCATTTCATTGGCTACTAAGGCTGCATGTTTTTGATCTGCAGAAATGTTTGAAACATAACGGCCAGCACCAAAAAACATTGCATTGAGTAGGACATCAGTAGCCACCGACTCACCTGTGACTTCATATTTTTTTGCTTGTTTATCATAACCCTCAGATTCGAGAGCTTGATTAGATGCATATTGACCAGCCGTAGATAAAGCCGTTGCACCACCAATAGATAGCAATCCATCTTTGACTAAGCCACCAGCACCCTTGAACCCATATGACATTGGCAGCACGGTTGAAACTGCAGCAACTGCACCATCCGTTAATGCAACTTGAGTTGCTGTGTCACTGTCTACACCTTGCCGAGTAAGATCACCATATACGTGATTAGTTTCTGACAAACCTGTTGCAGCTGCTGCACCACCTATGCCACCAACTGCTGCACCTAAGGTTGCACGAGTTGCGTAATCTCCGAGACTAAACGCAATATTACCGATAGTTCCTGTATTCTCTTTATCTTCAAGATAATCAATAGATCCATAGACCAGATCATCACGAGATTTACGTTCTTTTGAAATATAATCTTCAAACGGAACGATATTCCCTAAATTTAAAGCGTAATCAATACCATATCGCCCTGTATCAAATACAGCATCGATTGGTTTCATAGCTAAATCTGCAACCTTATTGAACCCTGCTGCAACACCACGAAACGGCGCACTCACAGCACCATCAAATAGCCCCACGTTTTTAGGTTGTTCAGTAGGCTTATGCGCAATTCCTTTCGCATTTAATTCATCAATCTGACGCTGTTCTTCGCCTGAATACTCAGATAACCAATTGCTCATTACTTAGTTACTCCATTCAGGTTGATACGCCAAATTGCGCCATTTACAACTAAAGGGTTCCCACGCTCATTGATCAGGTCATATTGAATTTCACCACGTGCGGATCGTGTTTCTGAACGGCGTAATCGTAAGTCTTTTAACTCACCAACACTTAGACCTGTTTGTTTAGCTATGGTGTTGTAGCCTTTTTCTAAATGAGTTTCAAAGTCAGTATCTTGCATTCCATATGGTTTAGAGACTTTCCAACCTTTAATTTTCCCACCGACTGCATTTTCAAAATTACCTTGGTCATATACGCCACCGCTTACGAGTGATAAAGCTGTATTCGCAATACGTTTTTCATCATCTCCAAAAGTATTAGAATCTTTATGTATATGCCCTCTGCGTTCTGCTAAATGTGCATAAATAGCCTTAAAACCATCAAAATGCATTTCTGATGTTCTACCACTAACAGTCTGTCCCATGTACTCACTAAACTGTTGGTTTAATAATTTATCACTAGGCATTATCAAGGCTTTATTTTTTAGCGCCTGCGTGCCGCTAATAATTGCTGTAGCTACATCTTCGCCTTGGGTAGATTTATAGTTATTCATACGTGAGATACCAGCCATGATGTAGGACAAATTACCACCGCCTAACTGCCCTAAAGCTGATCCCCACAGTGATGCACCACCCTTAACGCCTTTGGTTTGACCAATCATTTCACCAATAAAATTCAGTTTTTCGTTTACTGGCATTGCTTCAAACGCTTTACGCGCCTCTGGCAAGTCTTCTTCTGAAATTGGACGCACGGAGAGATTGGCATCTTTTAAAGCCAATTGATTTACGCCGTTATCAATCACTTTTGAAACGAATGATTTAGGATTACCACGCAATTCAGTTGGTGTAAGTGAGTGCACTTTAAGACCAGCTTCTGATACAGCTTGATTAGGATTCTTTTTGATATTCTCAAGCTTCTCAGCATGAAGCGACTCAAACACACCTAAAATCTTTTCTTCGGTAGTTGGGTCGGCTGATGGACTATTCGCCATTTTGGCTTTTTGCTGATTGATACGCTTCAGTTGCTCAGAGGTGGATAGCCGAGTAAAGTGCTGAAAATTATTAGACTGTTGCTTGTAAAATTTAAACTCAGCTTCATGCTCAGTACCTGTTACAGCTTTTTCAACATTCAAAGAATATTCATCATCGAGCATTCGCCCTGTGAGCACTTGAGTTTTGTAGTCTCCAAAAACCTTACCAGCCACCTGAACACGTTTGTTTTCTTCAACTTCCAATTGTTTGTTGAGTGCATCAATACGGCTTTGCGCTTGAGCTTTCTTCTGCTGCGCTTGTTGTCCATCTAAATATCCGTATTTACCCTCATCCAGTTCAGTGACTAATGATTGCAAATCAGCTGTATTCTTGGTTTCTAGCGCTTTGGTAATACGACCATCAATTTCAATGAGATCCATTGATGTGTTGTAAGTACTCAAACGCTGTTGCTTAACATGCTCAGGGATATTTAAACTCGAAAGATTATTTTTTAAATATTCTGATCCTTGTTGACGAGGCATACGTGTCGCGATTTCAGTCATTCGGTCAGCAACATTTAGGCCACGCTGTTCATCCGCTTTAAATTGCAATGGCAGAAAGCCAGTGCCATTACGATTGACGTTACTGGTCCAATGGTTTTTTAAATCCTGACGTGCATGCTGTGGTAGATCATTTTCAATTTCTTTAAATCGTTTCTCTGACCAACCATTTAATAATTTATTCGCATCTTCTGCACCCATCGCGCCATTAGCCACATCGTTTTTAAGCTTTGTGACTTGCTCCGATAGTTCTACCGTCAAGATATCATCTACTTTGACTTTAGCTTCTTTGGTAGCTAATTCATTTCGAGCATCTACAACGCCACCAATAGCTTGACCTAAATTTGAAAGTCCAGAAAATGCAGGGCTTTGTCTCAATTGTGGAGTTGAATTTATACGCCCTTGAGATCGAGGAATCATCACCATAATTATTTCCACCCTGCTACACGTGCACCTGCGCTAATGGCGCTACTGGCTGATCTAAGCCCATAACTATTTGATTGAATACTTCCAGCTCTGCGAATGTTTGATGCGTTATTTGCTGCATCTTGAATCATGATCGAGGCGTTATATGCACCATCCGATAAAAATTCATCCTGAATTGCAGCTGCTGAACCTACATCCACATCAAGCCCATTTTCTGCCGCTGCTGCACGTGCTGAACCTGCATTATTCTTTGCCATGCGTCTTGCTTTTTCAGCTTCGACACGTGCCACAGATTGAACGGTTTTTGCATTACCTTTCGATTCAGCACGTGTTTGAACGGCGTTCATCGAGTTCTCAACACTGCTAAAAATATCGCTAATTAATCCGCCACTTTGACCACCACACATAGTTAAATATCCTTTTCCAATACATAGCCAGTGAGTTCAAAACCAAGTGATTCATAAAGTTTCACAGTTTTATCAGCATGAATGCCAGTGATGGTACCGACACTAATTCGATCAGCACCTTGCAACTCAGACCACGAAATGAAAGCTTTAATCAAGTCAGATGCTGCACCTGATCTGCGGTACTCAGGCAAGACATATAGACCCTGCTCATAAGCCACCTTTTGCCCTGAACGCCAGTCAACATCCATCGCACCAATCAATGCGCCTACAACTTCAAATTCATCATCGAGTGCGACAAAGATTGAGCCATACATATCGATAAGCTTTTCAAATACCATGGCTGTTCTTTTCGCATCAAAGCCTTGTTTCTTAAAACGTTCAGACTCTTGAGTTAGCTTTTCACCAAAATCTACTAATACTGGAACGTCACGTTCTTCTGCTGCACGTACATACATTTTATTTCTCGTTCACTGATACCAACATAGAGATACTTTGAACGTGAAACGGCAAAGGTTTGTTGTGTGTTAATTTAATTTGCAGTTCATGCAGTGGTTGCCAACCAGTTAGTGCTACTTCTGTGTAGCCTGTAAATGGTTGATTCTGAAAAGCCCATTGATCATTTCGTTTATGCTGAAACTCATATTCATTGACATACCCACCAATTGATTTGGTTAGCCATACCACAACTTCATGGACCATAATTTTGTGGAACATCATGGTCGATGGTACCTGGCTAAAATCAGGTGCAAGTAGATCAATCACGACCTCAAATGGCTGACCTACATAAGCGGAAGAAATATCATCTGGATAAGTTTCACTATAGAAAAATCCATCGAATTCAGACCAGTTATACAGCGGATCGACCAACTTCTGCATATTAGAATCGAGAGTTGAATTTGTGACTAAAAATTCACAGTCACTCATTGCACTGTCTGTAATTTCTTCAAGAAAAGTACTGCCGTTTCGGTCAGTAAGCATGAAGCATTGATCAGATCCAGTACTTGTCGGCAACGCACAGATTGAAATTACATTTGCACCAAAATCATGAAGCGCCCAAGCATTCATCTCTTGATCACGATTGAGTGTGATACTTGCAACCTTGCCATCACCTAACACCATCCATACTAGGCTGTACGGCGTTTGTTGATATGTAATTTCCTTGATACCGCCGTGATTCTGTGAAATATGCGGCGCAACTGCAGAGAGTTCTGGTGAAGTAAGTCCATCCACTTCATAACGATAAGACAAAGCTCTTAAGCGCTCACCACCACGTTGAACAAATAACAGTTCACTACCAACCAAACATGGACGCACGTCTTTTTGAACACCGTATGACGTGTGTTGATCGATTTGGGCTGATGCTGGCGTCAATGCACCTGTAGAGCTAATAAGGAATTCTGAGCCACCAGTGAGCGCTACAACGCCTCCACGTTGTGCTAGATGCAGAATGTTATCTGATTGAGCTGATGATGAAGCGATACTGAAAGCATCTGAATCCTGTGTCGATTCCAAAAAGTCGCCGTCATTTCCAATCGAACTAAACCACATCTGATTCGGATTGGTTTTTGTATTTGCAAATACCAGTCTTTGTTTGAAGAATACAACCGTCCGTGGGTAACCTGTACTTGCTGTAAATGCCAATGATCCCAAAGTCCATGACTTTGCGATTGCTTGTACATCCGCATTCAGCTTGACCATGACTTCACCCATAGCCACTGTTGGTGAACTGATCGATGTAATCTTTACCTGACCACCGTTGATAGAAACCACTGCGCCAATATGACTTGAATTGAATACCGAAGCATCAACATTGGTCACCAATTCCCATTGTGATGCAGATTCAGCAGGTATAGCGTTTTTATTGTCGACTATCGCTCGCCATGTTTGCCCCATATAAATTACACGGTCACCAATGAGGTATTGCTCTGCACTGTTCCAAGATGGAAAAGCTGTAGCGGTCAGACTAATATTTTTACCAACATCTGTGCCTGATGGCTTCAACGCAACGTTTGGCGATGATCCTAGTTCATCTGTAGGCTGTGTCGTGAAGTTAAACGGACTGAATTGCCAATTGGTAAAGTCTGCAGAACAGATGAATCGATAGACTGGCGTATCACCCTGCACGAAATACATGCGGTACCGAGTATGTGCAAATTGAATTTCTTTGACTTTTTGCGCAGTATCGTACGGCGTTTCAACTGACCAAATAGTTTCGTTAGAACGTGGATCATAAACATACAAATGACCAACTTTGAGAATGATCATATATGCGTTTTCAGAGTTTGGAATGAATGGAATTAATCTTAAGCATCCCTCCATCACACCTTCGAAACGTGTACCTGGTCTTTTCTTTGCACCGCCTTCAACCAATGGAATTGCATTGAGTAAGGTTTTAGCGCCGTTACCATACTGTTGAACATCTGTACGAGTATGTAGTAAGGGTGAAAGCTCACCACTACTGAGATTATTCTTTAATAACCACTGTCTAGCCATTAGTAACGACTCCCCACGTAGCGTGAAAACTCATATTGCAGTTCTTCACTAGGTCGCTCTTGTGCATTGATTGCACGTGCACGGCGTAACAAACGCTCATATTCCGCTAATGCTGATTGCCCTGCTGCATCACTTCCTGTATTCGGTTTACTGAGTCTCGAAGCTAATTTAAGCGCCATCGCTTCAACCAGCATCGAATCCCATTCATCTTCATTGTCGTTATCAAAGATGTACTCAAGCTTGATTTGATTATGGTTGGCAAGGATGTGACGACCTTCGATTTCATAGCACTCTGTATTAGCGCTGATGATACGAATAAAATCTCTTGGTAATGGGAACGCATGTGCATAGCCAAAGCTAGGATGTGTGGTTATTGGCGCAAGAATGGTACGTTTCTTCGCACAAGACCAAGGATGATCACGCAAGATTGATTTACGTGTCTGATCGTATAGGCTTCTGCATCGTTCAGCCGTTGCAGTATTTTCATCAAAGCCTGTAATGCCACGATCACCAATCAAGCTCAGCGCATGATTGCAGATGGAAACTCGTGTGGTAGTCATAAAAAAGCCCTCAATTTTATTTCATATTGAGGGCTTCCAAAGTGTAGTTTGTTGGGTGTTAGAATTGCTTATCTAATTCAGCTTGATATAACTTTTCTTTGAGCAGATAACCTTCAAGCAACCAAATCTTTTCACGTGCATTTTCATAAGCAATCTTCTGACCAATGATTCGATCAAAATTCTCAGGACTTGCACATGCCGATTCTCCAGTCACAGTGAAGCCATTCTCAAGTGATAAAACACAAATTGTTAATTGTGGAGAACCGCAACCTTTATAATCGTCAGCAATATAGGCAGGCTCGACATCACCAGTTAAATAACGAATCGCTTTGATTTTTGAATCAATATAGTCGGGTGTCAGACGAGGAGCATTTAAGCCCTTTTCTTGAATTTCTTGTTCGATTTGTTGCTCTGTATTACTCATAGTTTATTCTCATTAAGATGTATAAAAAAGACCTAACACCCTTGCTGAAAAGTGTTAGGCCAAAACTGATTAACGGAGGAAGTCGAGCGCTACAACTTTCTGTTCGTTAGAGCGGCCAGCACCATAAGATGCGATACCACCGATTTGTTTGGTGTTTGATTTATCCCCACGAACTGTAATATCGAAGTTTGAAATCGAATTACGTCCATAGTGAATACCACCTTTAGCCACCACGAAGGTACGACCAACTGGCGCTTGTTCTGTTGAACCTGTACCTGCTGGCAAGTCTTCATATGGCAGCCAAATGAAACCACCCCATTTTTTAGCCACATCACCATCTTGAATCGCTTGGATAGTGTCACGGTCCCATTTGGTGAGTTCATCATCCACTAAAATTTGCTCTAGAATTTCAGAGTTGTAAATGAAGTATAACGGCGCATTGTCAGCATGATTTTTACGGAATAACGCACGTGCTTTTGCGATCTTCGCTTTATTTACTGGTGTAGCATTTGCACCAATGATTTGAGTAGACGGCAGAGCCAAGTTTGTATAACTCTCGCCGTCAGCAGTTTTACGCTGAACTGATGCACCAGCAGCTGCAATGATCACCTTGTCACGCTGGCGATGTTCTGCAGCGAGACATGCTTGCATGTAAGGTGATGTAGGATTAGCAGATAATTTTGCTTCATCGCGTGGATCGATTGGTACGAATAACCCATAGTCAGCCATGGCTACTAAGCGAGTACCTGCTTCAGGTACAGACCATTTAGTATCGGCAAAGCGTGTTGTCATTGCCTCCATCTCTACAGTACCAAGGTCATTCACAGTAAAAGATGAACCTTGAATCTGACCACGATCAGTCGTTAAGACCTGCAATACTGATTGTGTTTGTTGACATTTCACTTCAAAAGCATCGTGGAATTGACGCTTAAATGCTGCGGAGATCATGCCACCATTGGTTGCGATATCTTGAGCCATTGGACTTGCCCCTTATTAATCTTGATATTGTTTTTCATAGTAAGCATTGACACGCGCAGTCACCGACTTGTGATCAGGATGATTTGCATCGCTATACGCTTCTGACATCATTAATTGTGTGATTGTTTCACTACCGCTTTGCTGTGTGTTTGATGGCGGTAAATCTTCCTGAATCTGCTTACCAATTGCTGCAGCAAGTTTCAAAGCTCCAATCGGTGAATCCAAATCACTTGCCTGAAAACCTAAAGCTTCAATGGCTTGCTTTGCTAAATTCACATTGGCGTTAAATTCAGAGCCCCATTCTTGTTGCAATGCATCAATTTGAACGGCGTTATGCTCATCAAAAGCTTTAACCACCGCCGTGACCTGCGCATTTGTCATACCTTCAGCATGGAAAGATTTAAGAACTTCCGCGTTACCAGTCTTGAAAGCATCAAAATCAAAGCCATCAATCTCAACTGAATAGGCATCCGCTGATTCTGGTACCGCCGTAGCTGGATCTGTTTCAGTTGTTTGCGTTTCTTGTTCACCAGGATTCTGCTGTGTTGTCTCAGTACCTGGCACCGTTTGCGTTTCTGTTGCTGCAGGTGGTGTTGTAGTTTGAGTCTGTTCAGTTGTTTGTACGTTCGTTGTGTCTGTTGTTTGTGATTCATTCATTGTTTTGCTCCATATGTGCAATTTCTAATTGCTCGCTATAGCGAGGATCATTTGCTGTATTAATTCGATTGATGATGAAGTCCACGACTTCTGAGCGCCCAATACGGCGACAAGTCTCACGCTCATCATCTGTAAAGACGTTTCGTTTAAATCGGCTTGTCAGTTCTTCTAAAATTCGCTGACCATCGCTACTCATGTCGAAATGGATTCGGTAGGTCATAGACGTAGGCTTACGTACCTGACGCCATTTGAAGTGATGACCAAGCTCATCCTTGGCTTCATTTTCATCAAGAAGCGTTCCGAACGGCTTGGAATACTCTTCATACTTGGTTTTGTAATACTCAGAATTGCGCTTGTTCTGGTCGTTTTCCTGTAGCAATTGATAGATGACAACACCCATAACCAGTACAGCAATCACAAGAAATACGATGAATCCGATCATTGCATTGCCTCACTAACCATTTGGGCTTCTAAGCCTTTACCCATACCTTGAGCAACCGCGTCAGTCATTTGCTGAGCCATAACCGCTTGTTGCTCCTGTGCTTGGGCTTGTTGCTGCTGTTTGGCTTTTTCTTCTCGATAGGCTTCAAGTTTTTCAGTCGTGCGCATGATTGAGGTCGGTACACCTAAACCTGCTGCCAAAACATGCGGAATTGCATCTGTATCGATGTTGTCCAATGCATTCGGATCCACTTCAATGATTGAGCCTAAAGACATCATCAAGCGTTCAATACTTGATACTTCTTCAAGCTTTTGAGCACGTGCCAAAGGTGAGATAAATTTGAAAGAAAGATTACGCTCGACAAGTTCTTCAGGAGCTTCACCAAGCACACCAGCACGATAAGCAAGCCCAAATGAACGCTCTAAAAGTGGAACTAGTAGTTCAGCTTGTGCACGACCATATAACGGACCTAACTGCTGTCGAATCATGTCTACACGCGCATAGATTTCAGCTGCAGTTGGCGGTGTGTTGTAGTGTTGAGAAAGACCATCAGCCAATAATTTGCGACGAATACCTGATTGGATTTTTTCTAAAAGACCATCCCCAACCACGAAGCCACGACCTGAATCTAAGCGCTTCAATGAATCGGTACTGTGCGCGGTAATGATTTTCCCACCACCTAAGCGCACTGTACGAGGATTTAGAATGCCGTCATCCTCAGCAACCCACATACCAAGAATATCAATCTCAGCACTGCGTAGCGTATCTCTGATCAATGTATTGGCTGTCTTTGCATCAGGTAGTGCAGTTGACATGATGCCAACGCCGTAAACTGAACCAGGTATCTTTCTAAAACGTGGTACCGCACATGGGAACTCGTTATAGCCTGATTCTTTCAGCATGTGCTTACTATCGACTTCTAAGTGATATGACGCAAAAGGCATATTCTTTGGAAGCAATGGACGACCATCTAACGGCGTTTTAACGTCACGTGGTTGAATCACATGGAGTAACTTAAATCGATCATCTGGACGATTTTGGAATGCATCAAGCACAGCTTTACTGACCTTGTGCTCCCCAAACTCGCTCACGATCTGTGCCGCTGTTTTGGTGTATTCACGGAAGATGGTATCAATCAAACCATCTGATCGAGTCGATGCAATAAAGCACTCACCAATAGGCCATCCTTGAAATACGAAACCACCGCCTTTCTTACGATCAATGTCTTGGTACATGACACACCAACCAGCAATAGCGAAGTCAATCATCACGTCAAAGATTTCAGAGTCGTAATTCGCGCCGTGGATGTTACGGAAAATGAACTGTGCAACCTGCTCTAGCCAGTGCTCACCCTCAGTTAATTCGGCTGGATCATCCATACCATCGGGTACAGCCTTAAACCAAATTGCATTCGCTGGCGTGGTACCGCTAATCAAATTCGACACAAATGTTTGAATCGAATCTGCAGCAGTTGAATCTAGCAAATCAGCACGTTGTTTCTCACGTGTGCCAGTTAGATCACCGCCACCGCTAAAACATTGTTGGCGTTCAGGTGCACCAAACTTGTAACACTCAGTCCAATGCGACTCGAACTTGGAACGCTCAGAGCGCATTTCCCCAAGTCTTTTGCATAGCTGTTTTGCTAGTTCACTCATGCTTTAACCGCCTAATGTTGTTTTCTTTTCGTTTTCTTCTGCAGAAGCAAGCACATCAGAGGCTTTACGTTTCTTACGTTGCGCTTTGGCATCGTTCTCAGCCAATTGCGCTTCTTTCTTCGCTTGTGCCTCTGCTGCCTGAGCATCAAAACCTTTTTCAGCTTTTTTGAATCCTGTAAGACCAATCGCGTCCATAGTTGATCCAAATAATTTCCCTACTGTTCCACCACACATATTTAGATTTCCTTTTGCTCTAAGCCGTGTTCACCTTGAATCCAACGTGTTTTCTTTTTCGCTTCGATACCACCAGCTTTAAGCAATTGGTCGAGCTTTGATTCGATACGTTTTTGGTTTTCAAGAATGAGATCTAGACGTTCGTCATCGACTTGAATTGACTCAGGTGATCCTTGAGCTTCTGGTGTTTCATCGGCTTGATTTGATTCAGGCTCAGTAGACATTTCATTGGAGATATCTTCGCCGTGAGGATTTGATTCATTTGCACCGATAGGTGTTTCATCTATCGCAGGTTGTGCACCTGGTGTTTGGAGTTTTCTTTTTGGAGTGGTCATTAAAAAGCCCTATTCATTTATTGGTGAATAGGGCTAATCTAATTTGATAGTAGTTAAGCTTTATTGTGATTCTAAAGCTATCAAAAATATTCTAATTAATATTCAATTCTTTTTAATTTAGAGTAATATTGTTCATATTAACATTTAAAATTCATTAACTTACCAAATGATAAACATAACGCCAGCCTTGAAAATTTTTTCAGACCCTGAAATTAAATCTAAATTTTTTGAACTGAAGCAGGATGAGAATTTTTTCTATTTGTATAAACACTACACTATCGACAAAAATAAAGAAGTGCTCGATATGTTCGAGAAATCAACATTAAGATTTAGAAGATCCAATACATTTAATGACCCATACGACTGTTACTTTATACCTGAATGTAGCCCTGATTTATCCGATAGCGAATTACATAAAAATTATTATGAGCAATCCATAAAAGCTGGCAACAGCTATTTCTATGAAGATCATACAAATCCAGACTCATGTAAATTAGATCCAAATTGCTCAGAAGTTATCAAAGCTCATATTGAAAATGACTTAAAATTACTTAAAAATCCAGTTCATTTGGTAGAAAAAATCCGTCAAAGTGTATTTTTTACAAGTTTTAATAATTCTCCAGGTAACTTATTGCTTTGGTCGCATTATGCTAATGAATATTATGGGTTCATGGTTATATATAAATTCCCAAAGTCTTTAGATGATGGATTAATACCACTCCCAGTTTCTTATAGTGACAAAATTCCAAAAGTAGAATTCAATTTGTATGCTTTCAGAAATATGTGGCTTCATGATGAAGCGATAAATTTCTTAAAAAATTCATTTCTAGTAAAAGCAAAAGATTGGCAATATGAAAATGAATTTCGGTTATTTGCCAATGGGTTGTTTCCCTCATTAGGTTTGGAGGATACTTTTTATCTTAAAATACCACCAGAATATTTTGACTCTGTAGTACTTGGTGAAAGATTGTGTACAAATGCAGAGACCACTAATCTAATTTTATCAAAAGTTCAAAATGCTAATAGAGTCAATGGAACCAATATCCAAGTTTATCAATCTCGTATAAATTCACTTGAATATAAAATTGATTTTAAACATCCTTTAATTGATATGTAAAAAAATAACCCCTAAATTTAGGGGTTATTTTATTCTATAACTAAATTATCTCTCCCGAAATTTATTATAAAAACTAGCTGGCTTCTGACCTACATACTGAATCCAACCAAAGCCATCACGCCAAAAGAACCACTCGTTATTTTCGTTCTTCCACGGCGTGCCGTCATTCTCGATGTGGGTGTAGTCAGGTGGCATCATAATTCTTCAACCTCTCTTCTAACTCACATCCAAAATTGAAAGCATGCAGACGATCAGATAATCCAAGTGAAGTACTTGAGGTACGATCTTTCCATTCTGACGCCAATTGTTTAATAGATTCTAATCGCTTGTTTAACTCATCTATCTTGGCTTGTTGGTGATCCCATGCTTGCTCGGCACAGTATTCTTCTGGGCCTAAAACCACATCTGAAGAAACATAATCTTCCCAATACTTCTCAAATCCACTCACAACCCTAACTCCCGATCCAACTCATCAATTACCTGGTCACATAGACCACCATCTTCAAAAATATCTAACTGACCTAGCTTGTATTTGTAGGTCTGCCATTCCCCTTCACGCGGATAGCGCTCAATGCCTGTTTCCGTTTGCCACAGCTCGATAAATGCCGCGCCGTTGTCATAGTTTGGAATTCCACCTCTCGCCCATTCTGAGACTGTAGAAGCACCAGACACGGGCAAAATGAATGCGATCTTTTCATGCGTCCAACCAAAGTGATTGCACAAATCTAAGATCATACGGTTGAAGTCTGGACGCTTATATCCACGCTGTTTAACGCGAAATTCCTTAACCGTCTTTTTATTTTTTTGATTAATAAAACGCGCGCGCGCGCGAGGATCAGTGGCAAACGCTACAGAATCAACCGTCATATCCATATTTATTCCCCTTAAAGTTCCCAGACTTTCAAACGAATTAAGCCACCCTTAACGACACTTCCACGCTTGACATGAAGTTCATCGAACTGCTCATCGTCCTCACAAAAACCGCACTTCACTAAAGAATCGATAGTTGCTTTCAAATGGTTATCGATATCTCGTTTCTGATTGGTTGGAAAATGAAACGTCACTTCTAATTTCAAACGTGTGGAAAGTCTTAATGCTGGGATGAGTGCATTGACTACGGCGTGAAACTGACGCGCTTTATCGCTCAATTTCATGCCTTTGCCGTTACGCTCCCAGTAGTGATTCACACTTGGTGGAGTTGCAGCGATTTCACAAAATAAAACTTGCTTATCGTCATAGTCTGTATTTCGCTCTAAATTCGCTTGTATTGCGTTTTTCTTAGCTTGCTGTACCTTTGCTTGATTTTCTTGTTTAAGACGCTCACGCGCTAAACCTGATCGATTCTGATGTGCTTTCAGATGCGCTTGTAACTGTTGTTCGCTCCATCGAAGTGTTGTCATAAGCCCACTCCAAATGTTTGTTTCGCTTTCAGTGTTGGCACAAATCCTTGTGGTTGTTTGCAATCACCTTGAACATATCCATGTTTCTGCAATGAATTTAAATACCTTTGGACTGTTCTAGGACTTACTTCGGTTACGACATTTTCCATAATGTCTCGAACATAGGTTTTGTTAGGTCTACATGTGATGAAAAGTAAAATTTCAATCGTAAGTTCAAACATGTAGCCGTGAGACTGAGTAATGCTCATACAGCACCTCCCAAACGATGGTCATTCCAACCGCATTCGATAATGGTCAAAACGCCTTGTTGGAAACGTGACCAGAGGCGATCCCCAAGATCTTTTTTCAATTCACTCAATGGCATGTTCGATATCAGCATAGTCGGCTTCAATCGGTCATAACGTGCATACAAAACCTTGTGAACTAATTCACGGCGCTTATCACGGTCATGCAATCCATACTCATCAATGATCAGCAAGTCGTACTGCGAAAACTCATAAATCACCGACTTTTCAGTTTCATTCGGAGCATCCCATGCATCCATTATCTTTTGTGCTAAGTCTTCACTGGTGATGTAGCGTGTGTATTTACCCTTCTTGAGCAATGTTTTAGCCGTTGCACAGCTCAGATGAGTTTTACCTGTACCTGTACGACCTGCCATGATCAGGTTGTTTTTATCGCCGTTCAGAATGCTTTTCGCATAATTCACGGTTTTGTCTAACGCATACTTGTGGCCTTCATGCTCGACCAGATAGTTTTTAAAACCTGATTCAGCGTGACGTTCTGGAAGCATTGCACCTGTCATGTGTTTAACTCGTACCATCTCGTCTACAGATTTTTGATGGTTAGCGTTTGAGTTATTCACTGATTCCACTGCGCATTTCGGGCATGTTGTAAATGGACCTGCTTTGACCATTGCAACGTTGTGGATCTGACAAACTTGAGCAACGGTGTTGAGATCAAAATTGATTGATGACATCGCATTCATAGAAAATCCTCCGGTATGTCTACAGGTGCAGAAACTGGCTGATACTCAGCTTTTTCCCATGCTGCATTCACATCAAGATTAGTTTTCGGTTTTTGAGATTGTTTTGCTTTGCGTTGTTGAAAAGCCTGTTCCTCTGCATCGGTTTTAAGGTTTTTCATGAACGTGGTTAACCAGATCGACATCCACTTTTGAGGTGTATGTTTCCCCTTGTCTAACGACCATTGCGCCATGGTCTCGAGATTTTTATAAATTCGATCAACTGAGTGATTTGGAAAATTGGTTCTTGCCTGGTCTTGAAAATCGACTTGTGCTGGATATTTTTTGCAAAGGTCTTTGAAAGAAATGAAGTCGCTGTCTTCAGGATGATATTCAACGAAATTCAATGGGCGATTTTGAGCCGTGAATTTCTTATTATCTTTTTCTTTAATATTTTCTTTTAAATATATTTCTTTATCAGACCCACATGCCATGTAGGTACTACTACCAGCATGCTGTGTAGGTACACCACCCACATCAGATGTAGGTACTTCTTGTGTAGGTGCATGCAAAGTACCTACATGCTGTGTAGGTAGTCGGTCTTCAAAAGTAAGAAAATAGACGTTGCTTTTACCCTTCTCTTTTTGGATCTTGATCAGTTGGTATTTGGCCAGCTTAGACATATATTTTTGAACAGTACGCCCGTCTTTAATGCCAGTGATCTTCTTGATCAAAGTCTCAGACATTCCTTTGCTATTTAGATGAAAGCCATGAATATAACGGTTTAAGAACACTAGGCACTTGACAGCATCCCCATCAAGAACAGCCAGATAGCCCTCATCACAAATAAAATTAGGCAGCGGCGTGAAGCCGTCTTCATTTTTACGCGTATCCACGATCGCCTCTTGAATTAATGAAGGCTTTGGGAAGGCAATAACTTGAGCACCTCCCCCACTTTTGTCTTTTATTTGGTACATGTTCTGTGCTAAATTCGACATGGTTTACTACCTTCGTTTACTTGTCTGAGTGAACGGCAATAAGGCTCAACTGATCGCAACAGTTGGGCTTTTTTTGTGCCTGGGGTTTTATTGATGGTTCAGGTGTGAGCTCAAAAAATGGCGTATGCACTGTAGACACTGTATTCATAGCCAGGTCGAACTCTTTTGCTAGACAATGCAGATATTCCTCAGTTGCAGAAATATCCTTAATGAGCAAATCACGTAAATATTCAGATATTGAATTAAATTTTTTTACCCGAGCTATGGCTTCGCCCTTGCTCTTTTCTTCAAAAGAACAGCGCAAGGTTGCAACAGCATTTAATTTTTCTGACATTGATCAGCCCCTACTTTTCACTTGGCTGTTTTGGTTTTGCGGTCTCTCTCAACCAGTCTGCTGTAAAAACTCCATTACTATTTTCAGCAAGAATTTCCGCATACCGGGTCTCGCCGGTGTATTCAGTACGCGGAAGAGTTCCTCTAGTCTCCATCTTGCTAATCGCCATATAAGATCGATTAAGAAGTTTCGCGGCTTTTGTTCGGCCGCCAACAGATTCAAGTGCAAATTTAATTGGATTCAATTTAAGTATTCCTTATAGATTTCCACTTAAAATTAAATCATAGGTTTAACATTAATACAATCTATGGTTGCTTCTTATTTTTTCAAAAAAACTTAAAATTTAAACCAAAGGTTTTATTTGCATGTTATTAATTATGGATTCTTTAGTTGGACGTATTCAGAAAGCATTGGATCATGCGGGGGTGGCTTGGTCATCTGCCGCTGTACAAATTGGGTTATCAGCTCAAGCTGCTACAAATTGGAAAAAAGGGAAAATAGGTAAAGAGACCCTTAAAAAGTTAGCTAAATTGACTGGTGTAAATGCTGGATGGTTATTAGATGGCAATGGATCAATGCTTAATACCACAGAAGCAAGTGCAGAAATAACAGATATAGAAGTTATTACTTATGAAGATGGGGATCCCATTCCTGATGGATATGTAGCAATTGATTATTATGATGAAGTATTTGTAAGTGCAGGTGGCGGATATTTAAACATACAACAGCCCAGCACTAAAAAAATGTTATTTCCTATGTATTTAATTGCGGAATGCAATGTAAATACAAGTACTACCAAGGTTATCCGAGTGCGTGGCGAAAGCATGCGTCCAGTCTTCTCTGATGGGCAGCCAATTTCAGTTGATATGTCAGCAACTAAAGTTTACGACGGTGAAATATATGCTTTTCAGGTAGGTGAAGATACTAAGGTAAAGTACTTATTTAATTGGAATGATCAAGGGTTTGGCGGATTTAAAGCCGTCTCCCGCAACGAGGATAAAATTCAATACCCTGATGAATATTATTCGCCAGCCCGTATTGAGGCTGAAGGCATTCATATTATTGGTCAGTATTGGTGGAAAGCAGAGACAAGAAAAATTAGACGGTAGTAAGAGGCCTAATTCATTACCGAAATTCAATCACTTAAGGCTCTTCTGTTTATGGAAATATTAATCTACATATTGGCTATTTTGGGTTTTATTTTTATTATTTCTTTTGTTTGGGTATTGAAGATTTACTCTAACATTAAGAAAAAAAAGAAAAATAAAATAGAAGTCATGCATTTCAAGGATAATGATGCTGCATTTGAAATGGTATGTAAGTTCATGGATACAGACATAGCGCAAGATAAGCCAATTGTCGCTATATCTATGCAAGATATGAAGAGACCATCTGAGCCAATCATGATAAAGGTGGCCGGTGATCCTCCATTTTACGCTCACACTGCAACCCATTACACAGGGGATCACTTGATAAAAAAGGGAGATTTACTTGGCGTTGTACCTTTTGAAAAAACTGAATATATAACAAGCTATATGGAAAATGACGAAAGGAAGCAATGGCTTTTTTATGTGGCCTCTGAGCTAAATCCATCCTTTCATTCAAAAAAACAAATGTGGTCTATCAGGAATAACTTTTTGATGAAAGCGGCTGCACAGGAAAAGATACGATCGCATGGATAATTCAAGAAAATAAAGCCGCAACCCGAGCGGCTCTTGGATCGGGTGGAGAAGAACGATGAAGGATAAATTTCTACAAGCCATAGATAATAAACAAAAGATAAAAGTAACCTTTTATTCTAAAGATGATGGCCATGAGATTGAGCGCATATGTGCTCCAATGGACTTTGGCCCAAGCAGAAGATTTAAAGATGGGATTGATAGATACCATTTGTGGGATTATTTTCCAGACCAGGGAAAAAAACCCCACCCCATCCCACTTGAACCAAGATTTTTAAGAAATATTGTTGTGCTTGATGAGTTTTTCAATCCTGGTGACTTTATTACTTGGAATGTAAGTACTTCTCCTTGGCACTATCCAAGAGATTGGGGTCAATATTCATAATTCTATCTAATAACCAAAAACACTGCTCTTGGGTCAATTCAATAGCGTCATTTTCATCTGGATTCGGCCCATTAAAAGACAAATTCCAAACCGTTCCTTCTGTTTCAATGGACTCAATAACCAATGGCGGTGATGAATTTTTTATTGTTCCTGTCATCTTAACAAACTCCAAACAACCCATCCCTGTGATGGGTTTTCTTTTGTCTATTAAATCCTAAATATAAAAATAATTCAATCTATGGTTTAACAACCTATTGCAATGAAATTAAATCTAAGGTTTAATTAAATCACAGATAGTAAAAAGCCCGCAGGGACTGGAAAATCTAGCGGGCTTGCAATTAAGCGAGATAAGTATGAACCAATTAAAACCAAATAGTCAAACGTCTAAGCGTTTGCACCAACACCCTACCGAAGCGGAAATGACGACTCCACGTCTTGCATATATCCGCGCCAACATAAAAGAGTTCTCAGTATTTGCTGTAATGGCTGTGCTCTGCTGGCTATTGGTCAGCTTCTTAATTTCTTTGATATTCGGAGGTTGATCATGAATGCATCTATCTCAACGGAACATAAAGCTTGGTTGGAGACACGTCGCCAAGGTATTGGAGGTTCTGATGTAGCAGCCATCTTAGGTTTGAGTAAATATAAATCCCCTTACCAGTTATGGCTTGATAAAACAGGTCGTTCAGATATTGAAGAAACTCAAAGTGAAGCATCTTATTGGGGTAACACCTTAGAGGATATCGTTGCTAAAGAATATGCGAAAAGGAATGGCGTTAAGATTCAGCGCGTAAATGCAACTTTTAAAAACCCTGAAAATGATTGGATGATTGCAAACATTGATAGAGCAATTATTAATCCAGAAATATCAGGAAATGTAAGGATTAAAGACGGCAAACTTACGACTGATCGCATACTGGAATGTAAAACTGCGAATCAATATTTATCGAAGCTTTGGGGTGACGAGCAATCTGAAGAAGTGCCTGATTACTACCTCACCCAAGTACAGTGGTACATGGGCAATACAGTTACTTCAATGTGTGGACTAGGCGTTCTAATCGGTGGGCAGAAATTCAGAAGCTATGAAATTGCTTATGATCCTGAGTTGTTCGAAATGCTTAAAGATGAGTGCTCTAAATTTTGGCATGAGCATGTCCTAGCCGATGTACCGCCAGCACCAACCACTTTTGATGATGTGTTGCATCGTTGGTCTACTCACAATCCTGATCAAGCTATTGAGGCAGATGAAGAACTTACCAACCTTGTTCATGAGTACAAAGACCTAAATAAAACCATTAAAGAAGCTGAATCTGAGCTAGATGATTTAAAACTGCAAATTTGCACACGTATGGAAGATGCAGAAATGATCATTGCAGAAGAAAAGCGTCTAGCCACATTCAAACATCAAACTCGTAATACATTGGATAGTAAAGCGCTCAAAGCTGCTCACCCAGATATTTACGAACAATTTCTAAAAACTTCAAGCACTCGTGTTTTACGCATAAATTGAATTAGGAATAAATAAAATGAATACTCAATTTTCTCCAGCTACAACTAATACCGCAGTTAACTTTTTAACTCCAACTAATTTACAAGAGGCTATGCAAATAGCTGAAATCCTTGCTAGTTCAGATATCGTACCCAAGGACTACCAACGGAAACCTGGCAACATTCTAGTAGCGATGCAATGGGGTGCAGAAATTGGCTTGCAACCACTACAGGCTATGCAAAATATTGCTGTAATAAATGGACGTCCTTCTATATGGGGTGATGCCATGTTAGCCCTTGTTCGTGGATCTGGTCTTCTTGATTTAATTAAAGAGGAAATTACCGAAGATGGATTAAAAGCGATCTGTACGGTTAAGCGAAAAGGTGAAGAACCTGCTGTTTCTGAATTCAGCATGGAAGATGCCAAACGTGCTGGACTTGCTGGAAAACAAGGTCCATGGACTCAGTACCCTAAGCGAATGATGAAACTACGTGCAAGATCATATGCTCTACGTGACGTGTTCCCCGATGTACTTAAAGGTATGGCTATTGCTGAAGAAGAGCAAGATAAGGAAATTGACGTAACCCCTGAAAATGGAAATGGAGAATCAAAACCTAATTCAGGTGCATCAGCACTTAAAAGCCGTTTAAAAAAGAAAACTGAAGCTGTTGATTCGGTTGCTAAGGAAATAACTTTTGATGTTAGCGCATGTCTAAAATCGATAGAAAATGCACAAAGTTTAGAGCAATTAAAGGAGATTGCTTCAGGAATACCTTCTGATTTAGGTGAGCCTGATATTAGTACGATTAATCAGGTTTATAAATCAAAAAAATCTGAACTAGGGGCTCAAACTCCAAACTTAATTTCTTTAATCAACGCAACTACAGAATTGAAAGCACTTGAGCAATTAAAGTCTTCAATTGATGCTGCGAAAACAACTAAAGCTGAAAAGCAATTACTTTTAGACACATATCGAGATCGTCATTTTACTTTAAGCCAAGTTGATATTTTTGCAGAACAATCAGAAAAGTCATCATTTGTAGATTTAATTATTGAGCGTATCGAAAATGCTACGTCTCAAGACGAAATAAATGCTGTATTCATGGACCCTGCTCTTGAGGAGCTATCAGATGCAGATCGTCAGTTAGTAAATGATGCAGCTGCCCAACGCGAAGCTGAAATTACAGGCTAATCACAAGCGCCCTTCGGGGCGCAATCCAAGGAGTGGATCGTATGAAACGTGAATATTTTTATGGGTGTGTGATGTTAATTATTTTTGGTTTTTCGGCTGCGATAGTAGCGATATGGGAAAAGGTGGCGTGATGGATTTATTGCCTCATGAATTAATAATAGATAACTTTGCAGGTGGCGGTGGAACCAGCACTGGTTTAGAGCAAGCGTTTGGACGTCCGGTTGATATCGCAATTAATCATGATCCTAAGGCTCTAGCAATGCATCGTATCAATCACCCTAATACTAAACATTATTGTGAATCAGTATGGGATGTTGATCCAGTTGAAGCGACAAGCAATCAACCAGTTGGTTTGGTGTGGCTCTCGCCTGATTGTAAGCATTTTTCAAAAGCGAAAGGCGGCAAACCAGTAGAGAAAAAAATACGTGGTTTAGCTTGGGTTGCTTTGCGATGGGCTTCTAAAACACGTCCTCGAGTAATCATGCTCGAAAATGTAGAGGAATTTAAAACCTGGGGTGATCTAGGTGCTGATGGTAAGCCATGTCCTAAAAATAAAGGCCGCACTTTTAATAGCTTTGTTAATGCACTCAAAAGACAAGGTTATGTTGTTGACTGGCGTGAACTAAGAGCATGTGATTATGGATCACCAACAATCCGTAAACGCTTCTTCTTAATCGCACGTCGTGATGGGCTAAAAATTCAGTGGCCAGAACCCACGCACGGTCACCCCGATTCAATCCAGGTAAAAAAAGGTATTTTAAAACCTTGGCGTACTGCTGCTGAATGTATTGATTGGTCTATTGAATGTCCGAGTATTTTTTCTCGCAGTCGACCATTAGCTAAAGCAACTTTGGATCGTATCGCTGCAGGTATTCATAAATTTGTCATCAATAATGAATCACCATTCATTGTTAACAATATGGCACCTGTTTTAACCGAATGTGCTAATGCATCAAATAAACGTTCGATGCCTGCAGATGAGCCATTAAGAACGATCTGCGCTCAAACTAAAGGCGGTCATCATGCATTAATTTCAGCACATATAGCTAAGAATTTCACTGGAGTTATTGGTAGTGATATCAAACATCCTATACACACCATTACAGCAAAAGATCATAACTCTTTAGTTGTAAGTCATTTGCAGGTAATGAAAAAAAATAGTGTTGGTCAACATATTGATAAACCCTTGAATACTTTAACTACCGTTAATGCATTTGCAGAAGTTCGTGCTTTTTTAACCGCTTTTTATGGGAATGAAAAAGATGGGAATAGTGTAAACAGACCTCTGCGTACAATTCCAACACGTGACCGTTTTGGTCTTGTGAAAGTTAAGGGACAGGACTATCGAATTACTGATATTGGCTTTCGTATGCTTCAACCAGTTGAGTTATTCAGAGCTCAAGGCTTTCCTAAAAATTATATATTTGAGAAAGGCATTGATGAAGATGGTAATGAGATCCGACTAACTAAAACCGAACAGACGCGAATGGTTGGCAACTCTGTACCACCAGATCTTTCATATGCTCTGGTTGTCGCTAACTTTAAACATGAAGTGAAATTTAGAGGCGTAGCATGACTGAATACTGCTTTATTTGTAAGAAATTTACCGTTCATTGCGGCGTGTTTTGTTCAGTATGCGGATTTAAATAGGAGTAATTTATATGGCGATTTTTATTACAACTCCAGAATTATTAAAGCGTTATCAAATTTGTGAAGGGACTTTGATCAACTGGCGCAACAATAAAGCTTTCCCACAACCAGTGATCAAAGCACATGGTAGATCACATAGCCGTTATGGCATCAAAGCGGTGGCATCTTGGGAAAAAAGTAGCGGATTGCTTGATAGTTTAGATATCGAACCGCTTCTATCAAATCGTTCATGATTATCTAATATGGCACAAAGCTTATCGAACCATTTCGAATAAGCTTGTGCCTGAGCTTCTAAATACTCATTCAAATCATAAGTTCCCCAAATTTGCGGTAAAGCGTGTCCAAGCATAATTTCACAAATATGCGGTGGTGCTAAATCTGATATATGCGTTCGCATAGTTCTTCTCAAATCATGAATAGACCAACTTGGCATATCAGCACCAAATATTTTCTTAATATTATTATCAATGTAATACGGTATGGTTGTTTGAAAGCCTTTAGTCAATTGCGTGTACTTTTTCCCATTCACGTTCGGAAAAACATATGGACATGAATCTGGTGTCATCGCGAATACAGATTTCAAAAATTCCTCAATTTGAGGAATCAATGGGCGAACGATCCCCTTTCCGTTTTTACGACCAGTCTTATGGTTTTCTACAGGAATATTCCAAACGTGGTTTTCAAAGTCAAAATCTGATTTTTTTGCTAAACGAAGTTCACCCACTCGACAACCGAAATGCAAGAGCATCAGAATAAGTGCTTTATTTTTTGAAGGCATATTTCTAGATTGCATTGAAGCATGTACAACCCAAAATATTTCTTGTTCAGTTAAAAATCTATTTCTAACAGTCTTTTTAATATTTAAATCTGCAGCTCTCAAATGCTGTAACGGTTGATTTATTAATTTTCCGTGTACACATCCCCAGCGCATAATTAGCTTTAAATTGCCAAGAACTTTAACAGCTACAGTACGAGCATTTTCAGCGATTGAAAACAGGAGCTGTGACCATTCCTGCAATCCAACCTCATCGCAAATTCTTTTGCCAATTACAGGATATACATGAAGCTCAAAGGCTCTTGAATCATCTTTCATGGATACCTTGGATACTGCAACTTTATTGAACCACTCTGTACAAATCTCTTTGACTGTAGGTTGGCTAAAATAATTCTGTTCTGTTTTTAATTTTAATTGATATGGATCTTTGCCCTGGTCTAATTGAGCCTTAAATAATAAAACTTGATTACGTGCATCTTTTAAGCTCATTAAAGGATACGTTCCAACATCGAGCCTTTTACTTTTTCCGTTGAATCTGTAGCGGTACTGGAAAACAATTTTTCCCTTTGGTGAAATGCGTACAGAAAGTGAATCACGGTCAGTAACGACTTCAACTTTATCTCTCTCTTTACCATTATTCGATTTCAACCATGAATCACTTAAAGCCATGAAGCCCCCACACTATTCCGCTATAATGGACACGAATTTGTACAAACTAAAAATATGTACACAGTTTTGTACATAATTTTGCTTGAAAGGTAAATATTTTTGTTCAAGTTTGAAAATATTTTATTTGAGTTAATTTTAATTTAAACATCCAAAATCTATGTAAATATTGAAATTTTCTCATTGATTTTAAAGTTTGAAAATATTTGAGGAATCTTGAATGGACAAACCGATCATCATGTTTGACATGGATGGAACCCTACTCGATCTTGCTTTTGACGATTTAATTTGGAATCACAAACTCCCTGAGCGACATGCCAAAACTCATCAAATCAGTTTAGAGCAGAGCAATCAAATTCTATTTAAATTTTATCAAGATCATAAGCACACGCTCGATTGGTATTCTACGCGCTTTTGGACAGCCAAAGTCGGCGTTGATACTTTTCAGCTTCAACACGATCACAAAGAATTCATCAAGCCGAGACAGGGATGCATTGCGTTATTATCAAGCCTTAAGCAAGCTGGATACCGAATATGGTTAGTCACCAATGCTGATGAAAGAGGTTTGGCATTGAAAATGAATCAAGTTGACCTCACCTCTTATTTTGAAGTGATGATCAGTAGTGAAACAATCGGTTTTGCTAAAGAGCGTTTTGAATTTTGGGATCAATTACAGCAAATGCACCCATTTAAACCTCGTCACTGCGTTCTCGTTGATGATACTGCGGTTGTACTCGAAGGTGCTAAATCTTTTGGTATTGAGCATCTAATCACAATTACCCAACCATCTAGCGTTCAACCTGAGCGCGAAAGGTCTAAACTTCAGTATCCTGCAATTAATGATCTAAGATCATTAATCCCCTATTTAGACCAAATTAACCATGAGAAAGAAATGAATGTCAAAACAGCATGAAACTAAAATCACTGATTCAATGCGAATTGATAAGTGGCTTTGGGCAGCACGCTTTTTTAAAACCCGCTCAATTGCCAAAGCAGCAATCGAAGGTGGTAAAGTTCATCACAACAATGATCGTGTTAAAGTTTCCAGAGAAGTACGTGTAGGAATGGAGTTAACGATTCAGCAGGGATTTGAAAAGAAAACCGTCATAGTGAAAGCATTATCATCTGTACGAGGCGGGGCACCTACTGCACAATTACTCTATGAAGAAACTGAAGTCAGTATCGCGCGTCGTGAGTTGCTTTCTGCACAAAGAAAATTGCATAATCTTGCACGACCAGATCATCGACCAAGCAAAAAAGATCGACGTGATATTACAAGATTCCGTCAACAAAATGGTCAGCAATATGACGAAGTTTGGTCATACGATGATGAATAAGTTAAAGCGACAAATACTGTCGTTTTGAAGTTTAAAATTATAGAACAGTTCGATTTTTTCTGTCACTATAAATGCCGTGGACATTAGACTTAATTAAAGACATCCACTTAAGTTATCAGTGATTTACATCGTTTTGAGGTTATGAGATGGATGATAATAAAAGCAAAGCACTGAGTGCTGCTTTAAGCCAAATTGAAAAACAATTTGGTAAAAATACGGTAATGCGCCTCGGTGACAATACTGTTCAAGCTGTAGAAGCTGTATCTACAGGCTCTCTTACATTGGATATCGCACTAGGTATTGGTGGTTTACCTAAAGGCCGTATTATTGAAATTTATGGTCCAGAATCATCAGGTAAAACCACCATGACACTTCAAGCGATTGCGCAATGTCAAAAAGCTGGTGGTACTTGTGCATTTATCGATGCTGAGCATGCTTTAGATCCTCAATATGCTCGCAAACTTGGTGTTGATATCGATAACTTATTGGTGTCACAACCTGATCACGGTGAACAAGCACTAGAAATTGCAGATATGCTGGTACGATCTGGCGCTATCGACTTAATTGTTGTCGATTCTGTAGCAGCCTTAACCCCTAAAGCCGAAATTGAAGGTGAAATGGGTGACTCTCATATGGGTCTACAAGCACGCTTGATGAGCCAAGCATTGCGTAAAATTACAGGTAATGCAAAGCGCTCCAACTGCATGGTGATCTTCATTAACCAAATTCGTATGAAAATTGGTGTCATGTTTGGAAGTCCAGAAACCACTACTGGTGGTAATGCGCTCAAATTCTATGCTTCTGTACGCTTAGATATTCGCCGCATTGGTCAAGTGAAAGAAGGCGATGAGATTGTTGGTTCTGAAACACGCGTTAAAGTGGTGAAGAACAAAATGGCACCTCCTTTCCGTGAAGCATTATTCCAAATCATGTACGGTAAAGGTACAAATCAGCTTGCTGAATTGGTCGATCTTGCTGTACAACAAGAACTTGTTCAAAAAGCTGGTGCTTGGTATTCATACCAAGGTAACAAGATTGGACAAGGTAAGAACAACGTGATTCGTCATCTTGAGGAAAATCCTCAACTTGCACAAGATCTTGATCGCATGATTCGTGAACAGTTGTTAACCACAGCGACTCCAGCTCCAACCGAAGAAAATGACGAAGAAGCTGATTTATTTGAGGTATAATTTTTCAAAAAATTTGAAATCGAAGCGCCCAAATTATGGGCGCTTTTGTTTAAGAGCATGGATTTAAAATGTCAGAGAAGTTTCCCAAGTTCATTCATTATGAGGACTTAAAATCAATAATGAATGAAGATGAACCTCAACATCTCATCAATGATCAACATGTGGCTAGCCAACACCCGAAAAATCAAGCATCAGATGAATGTGATTTAGATGACAACCATTCATCAGCTCTAGCACAAAATAAAGGCTTAACAGGAACTCGTTTGAGATCGTATGCATTTGCAGTCTTAACTCGCAAAGAATACTCAAAAAAAGACTTAATCGATAAACTTGCTTTGTATGCACAAAATAAAGAAGAGGTTTTGAGCTTAGTTGATGAGCTAGCGCGAGAAAATTATCAAAGTGATGCTCGCGTTGCAGAAATGACGGTACGCAGCCAATTACGCAAAGGAAAAGGTCCAAATCGAATAATGCTAGCGCTTAAAAGCAAACACGTTGATAAAGCCTTGGCTGAACCAGAAATGGAAGAAATAGATTGGTATGAACAAGCATACTTATTGAAAGTCAAAAAATATGGCTATGAAGTTGCTCAGGACGCAAAATTAAAAGGAAAACAAATTCGCTTTTTACAATATAGAGGCTTTGAAATGGATGCGATTATGAAAGCTATAAAACGAAAAGAGAATGAAGAATAAGAAATAAAATTATTATAATGGTGGCAACCCTACTAGCAAAACTCCGGCACATTATAGTTCTGATACCGTTGCTACCTTCCGGTCCTGGCGGGGTTCTCAGAGTACAATTGCGAAGCCACCAGCAGGGCTACCATTGCAAGAACAGAGTATAGAGATTTTTAACGATCTTGCAAGACCATAATGGGCTTTAAAGGCACTAAAAAAGTTCAAGTGAATATTTACTAATCTATTAACAACAAACTTGATATTTTTCATCTAAATAACTTCAACTTAAATTTCTTCATTTATACAGTTTCATTGTAAATTTATATTGATTTTAAATGCTATGACGTTTTTAATGATCTGATTATTAAGAATTGAAAATACTCAAAGTTCAAATTTGAGTATGGATACAAATGGAATAATGAACATGCTCAATAAGCGTACTTTTCTTGCACTAGCATTGATGAGCTCAACATCAGTTTTTGCCAATATTCCTATCGAATCAAAAGGATTAAGCCAAAATTCGAGTTTGAACCAAACAGCAGTCGCAGCGAATAACACCGCTACAGCCCCTACCAACACCAGTTGGCATCTTATCCAACAAAATCAACGCTTAGAAAATCAAATTCGTGCACTTCAAGGCAAATTAGAAGAACAAGAACATCAAATTAATCAACTGACCAACGAATTAAAAAATCGCTATACAGATCTAGATCAAAGATTAGAACTCCTTCAACAAAAAATTGATCCTGTGGAGGAGTCCAATGCCGAAGATCCTAATACTGCACCACCCATTCCTAATGAGCCAACTGCACCAAGCACTAGCACTAGCACTAACTCCAATACCACAGCATCACAAAATGCAACGAACTTGAATCAAACCAACCAACAAGAACTTGATAAAGCAGCTTATACAGTTGCCTTAGATGCATACAAACAAGGTGGCGCAAAAAAAGCCATTGCACCTATGCAAAACTTTGTACGTAACAATCCAAATAGTGTGTATACAGGTAATGCCTATTTTTGGTTAGCTGAATTCAATTTAGCAATTGAACCACCCAATTATGAAGAAGCAAGAAAACACTATGAAACTGTCGCTTCGAAGTTTCCAAATTCAGGAAAAGCACCGCGATCTTTATATCAGCTGTATAGCATCGCGAAAGATGTAAATAAAAACGCTCAAACTGCTGAAATTTATAAAAATAAACTATTAAGCACCTATCCTGACTCAGAAGAAGCTGGATATTTCAAAAAAAGTTAAATAAAAAAGACATCATAAGATGTCTTTTTATTGCTAGCAAAAGCTCTTAACGAACAATACCGCGCTTAGATTCATTTAGAGAATCTATGAGGAGCTGAGCTTCAGAAACATTTGGTAAAATTTCAGCAGTAATCTGCTCAATGGCTTGTTGTGTCGTCAGACCACTTTTATAAATCAACTTAAATGATTCTCGTAAACCATTGATCACATCTTTGGACCAACCCTTACGACGCATACCTTCTACATTCATTCCAAATGCATGCGCCGGATTACCAGACACCATCACATAAGCAGGAACATCCTTCAAAATCAATGATGCTCCACCAATCATGCTGTATGAGTCGATTTTACAGAATTGATGAATACCGGAGTTGCCACCGACAACAACGAAGTCACCAACATGCACATGACCTGCGACACCAACATTGTTTGCAAAAATGTTGTTATTACCCACCACACAGTCATGCGCAATATGTGTATTGACCATCAACAGATTATTACTACCAATTTTAGTAATACTTTGATCCTGCACTGTACCGCGATGCAGACTGCAATGCTCACGAATTTTGTTGTTGTCGCCAATCTCAAGCCAAGTTTCTTCACCAGCATACTTAAGATCCTGACACACCTCACCCACACTGGCAAACTGGAAAATTTCGTTTGATTTACCGATGCGGGTATATCCACCAACCACCACATGAGAATGTAACACTGTCCCACTATCAATCGTCACATGAGGACCAATAATCGAATAAGGACCAATTTTTACATCAGAAGCAATCGTTGCCGTAGGATCAATAATTGCTGTAGGGTGGATTAAATCACTGTTACTCATGCTTGCTCTAATTTCTGATGAGAAATAATAATTTCAGCTGTCGCTGCAATTACACCATCAACGCTCGCACTACAAAGATACTTGTAAATACCACGTTTCTGCATTACAAGCTCTGATTTTAACACGAGTTGATCACCAGGAACGACTTGTTTTTTAAAACGAACTTTTTCAGCACCAGCGAAAAGAAAAAGTGAACCCGGTTTGGGTTTTTCATTGTTCATAATAAAGCCAAGAACGCCAGAAATTTGTGCCATCGCCTCAACGATTAAGACACCCGGCATGATTGGATAACCTGGAAAATGACCTTGCATAAACTCTTCATTTATGGAGACATTTTTAAATCCGACAATTCCATTCTCAGTCACTTCTGTAACACGGTCTACCAATAGAAATGGATAACGATGCGGCAAATATTCACGAATTGTTTGAATATTCATCGGCAATTCAGGAATTGAAAAAGATAAAGTAGACTCTGTCATATTATTTACGCAATTTTAAAGTTGATTCGATTGACTCTAACTGAGCCTGCATATCATCTATTTGTTTGACTAATTTGGTCAATGGCACATCTGCTAATTGTCTTAGACGAACAACTGTTCGTTTCCAACGAGAATTTTCGAGCAATCCCATTCCTGAAGAATATGTACCAGCTTCTAAAATGCTACCTGTGACCATTGACATTCCAGTTAGCGTCACATTATCTACAATTTTTAGATGTCCTGAGATACCACAAGCACCTGCAAGGATACAGTTTTTGCCAATCACAGTACTGCCTGCAATACCGCATTTTGCAGCAATTGCAGTATTTTCACCGATTTGAACGTTATGTGCGACTTGCACAAGATTATCAATAATCACACCATCATGAAGTATAGTGTCATCCAAAGCGCCACGATCAATACTACAGTTGGAACCAATTCTGACATCATTTCCAATTTGAACAGACCCGAGTTGAGCAATTCGGTTCCACTTACCTTGATAAGGAGCAAAGCCAAAACCCTCTCCTCCAATTACGGTATTCGCATGGATACGAACACGTTTAGCAATTTTAGATCGACCCGTAATCGTGACATGCGAATCAATGAAACAATCCTCACCGATTTCAACATACTCATCAATTTTAGTTTGCGAATGAATGACTGTATTTGAACCAATCACGGCATGCGGGCCAACCACCACATAATGTCCA
This sequence comes from Acinetobacter sp. ANC_7655, assembly GCF_056784015.1. Lineage (NCBI taxonomy): Bacteria > Pseudomonadati > Pseudomonadota > Gammaproteobacteria > Moraxellales > Moraxellaceae > Acinetobacter > Acinetobacter sp. ANC_7655. The sequence goes on from NZ_JBWYJB010000001.1 coordinate 188,715, forward strand.
ATATATACATTATCCCCTATCATAGCACTCGGATCGATTACTGCGGTGGCCTCGATACCACGTTGCACAGTTTTAGATTCGAACACATGAGTTAAAATCGCGAAAGCAAGATACGGATTTTGTACGACAATAAAATTATTATGCTGATTAAGCTGAGCCTGCATCTCAGAAGTGACAATTAAGGCACCTGCTTGAGATGAAATCGCTTCGTCTAAATACTTATCAGAATTTACAAAAGAAATTTGGTTTGAGTTCGCTTGAGTTAAACTTGCAAGACCCTCTAGCAACAGATCTGCATCACCAATAACTTGGCCTTGTACAAGTTTGGCCAAGTGATCGAGACGAAATTGATTTGATTTCATTGACTATTTGATTGCATTAACCTTTTGAATCATTTTAGCAGTTAAATCGTATTTTGGGTCATATGCCAAGGCAGCATTTTTATTTAAAACTAAATCAAGATTATTTTCTTTGCGCAATTGTTCAGCAACTTGTTTAATTCTTGAGTCAAAAACTTTGTTTGTATTTTGAATGGTGCTTTGAACACGTGATTGAACAGTCTGTTGCAAAGATTGAAATTCGTTCATCTTCGTTTGATATTGAGAGGATAGTTGCTGGGCATTCGATTGATTGGCTTGAGCTGATTTAGCCAAAGCTTCAATTTCTTTACCTAACTGTTCCAACTTTACCGTTTGCGGTTTAATTGTCTGCTCAAGCTGAGCATTCTGCTGCTTTAAATACGTGCTATTTTCAACCACTTTTTCTAAATCGATTACCCCATATCCTGCTGCATGTGCAAAGCCAACTACAGATGTGAGTAAAGCCGTTGATATCATTGTTTTAAATATATTCATTATTATTCCTTTTAAGGCAAAAGGCCGTACTAGAAAGTACGACCAATTTCAAATTGAACAGACTTAGTTTCATCACCAGGCTTATCATTCAGTGGGTACGCATAGCTTAATGATAGTGGACCAATCATCGTAATCCATGTGAAGCCTACACCAACACTATAACGCATATTTCCGGCATCGAAGCCAAAGTTATCTTTACAGTACTGTCTAGCATCGAATGCCGTCGGGTTGGTTGCGCCAAAATAAATATTTCCAGTAGGTACGTCACATTGAGTGTCGAACACTTGAGCACCTTCAGCAAAAATAACAGGACGGACCTGTCGCGCCCAGTCGCCTTTAAAAGGAACTGGTAAGATTAATTCAGTGCCAAATTGAACTAATGCATTACCCCCCACCTCTTCAGGGTTTCTATCTTCTCTAGTTAGAGCAGCATCTGTAATACTCGGATATTTTGGACCTAATGTACTATTATCATAACCACGAACAGACCCATAACCACCAGCGTAATAGTTTTTATAGAATGGTAAATCATTACCGAAACCTACCTTACCATAACCACGCCATACAAAATCCTTTCCTAAAGGAATAAAGGCTTGAGTATCGTATGTTACCTTCTGATATTCAACATCACTGCCCGGCAATGCAATCTCTGCATTAACACGATGAGACATACCCGACGTTGGGAAGCGTGGATTATTTAATGTGTTATAAGACCAACCTAAATTTAAACTATAAGTAAAGAAATCACCTTTAAACTCATTACCGTACTCAACTTCAGGTTCAGAGCAAGGTTCATAACCAATTACATTACCGTTATCATCTTTAATTGGCTCTAAGTCGACTGGACAATACTTACCAGTACTTGTTTCCCTACCCCCATTGGCAAGTAAATAATCACGCACATAAGTAGAAACAAATGGACCAGTCGTTACTTCAGTTTGATCAATATTAATACCAGCACTTAAGCTCTGATTCTCATCAATTGGGTAACCAAAGCTCAGACCACCACCAAAACTATCCGTAACATAGTTGTTAACGTTATAGTCTTCGTCTAATTTCGTCTTACGATAATAGAGATTGTAACCACGGCTGACACCATCAATTGTAAAGTATGGATCAGTAACACTTAGGTTATAATAATCTTGTGTCTCAGAACGAGAAAGATCAATCGCTACACGGTTACCTGTACCTAAGAAGTTAGTTTGACTTAAGCCTGCTTGGAACGTAATACCCCCGTTTTGCGAATAACCAACAGCTAAAGTACTTGATCCTGAGTGTTGTTCTTCAACAGCGATATTCAAATCGATTTGATCAGGCGCTCCTGGAACACGTACCGGCTTAACATCAACTTTGCTGAAAAATCCAGTACGCATCAAACGGACTTTTGAAAGATCAATTTTTTCATTACTCGCTAATGCACCTTCCATCTGGCGCATTTCACGACGTAAAACTTCATCAGCAGTCTTGGTATTACCTGTAAAATTAATACGTCTAACCGTAACTTGCTGACCCGGATTGATGTAATAATTCAAATTAACTTTTTTTGTTTCATTGTCAATTTGAGGCACAACATTAATTTCCGCATAGTAATAACCAGCATTACCATACTTACGCTGTAACAACTGTTTTACTGCATTCACCAACTCTTGTGAGTAAGTTGCATCATCTTTATAAATCTTTAGTGCACGAAGATCTTCGTCTTTATATAAAGCATCACCTAAAAATTTGGTTTCACCAAATTTAAATTGCTCACCCTCATTCATTGAAACTTCAATGAAAATATTTTTTTTATCTTCACTGATATTCAAATTAGAGTTGGTAATTTCAAAATTGATATAACCTTTATTAAGGTATAAAGCTCTTAATGCTTCAAGGCTTGCTGCCATTTTTTCACGCGCGTAGCGATCATTTCTGGAAATGACAGATAACCATCCGCTTTCCTTAACAGCAAAGACTTGCTTAATTTCATCGTCTTTAAATACAGTATTACCAATTAAATTAATTTCAAAAACTTTAGCTGGTTTACCTTCAATGAAATTAATATTGACATCTACACGGTTATTGGCTTTTGCAACAGTTTCAACCTGAATATCCGCATTGTAGCGACCTTGTTGTGAATACTGTTGTTCAAGCTCGGTTTCTAGCGTCTGAAGTGCAGATTTAGTGAGCACCTCACCTTCAGCTAGACCCATTTTCTTCAAGCCCTCTTCCAAGGCTTCTTTTGGAATGAGCTTATTACCCTTGAAATTGATTTTAGAAATAATAGGACGTTCAACGACTTTAAAAACCAAAACATCGTTTTCTTTGAAAGCTTGAATATCATCAAACGAATTAGAGGCATACAAAGCACGAATCGCATTCGCAATCACTGGATCATTAATGCGATCCCCAGCATTCACCGGTAACATTGCGAGTACATTAGCCTGCGTTAGTCGAACTAATCCATCAACACGCACATCCCGCGCGATAAACTCGTCTGCTGCATATACTTGTTGTACTGCTGCCATTGCGCTAACGAGTGCCAATGGCATAAATAAATGTTTGTGCTGCATGCCTATTGTTTTCCAGTAAGTTAATTATCCATCTATAACGCTTATAAACGCATAAAATCATTAAATATTGCGAGAAACATCATACTTCCCAGCAACACCATACCAATTTTTAATCCAACCAATTGTATTTGTTCAGAAACAGGTTTACCACGAATTAATTCAATTATGTAATAAACTAAATGCCCACCATCCAACATCGGAATCGGAAGCAAATTTAATATCCCCAAACTTACACTCATTAATGCCATAAATGAAATGAAAGTTTGCCACCCCATTTCAGCACTTTGACCTGCAACTTTAGCAATCGTAATTGGACCCGAGAGATTATCCAACCCAATCAATCCACGAATCATTTTGACAATTGAGCCAAGGATCATAGAAGATAATTGACCCGTTTTTTCAACCGCAACCACAAAAGCTTCCGCTGGATTATATTGAATTGTATGCTTATATTCAGCAGGAATATTGATCTGACCAGATTGAGCTTGCACTCCCAACATTCCTGTCGTATTGCCCATATTGTCACGCTTTCCTTGCGGCATGACCTTTAATTGAACAATCTCGCCTTGACGCATCACTTCAATATTCAATAGTTTTTCTGGTGATTTTTGTACTATATCAACAACTTCAAACCAATCGTTAATTTTTTTATTATCAATCGCGACAATTACATCACCTTCTTTCATCCCTTGGCGTATAGCAGCGCCATCTTCAGATAATTTATGAACCACTGGTTGAATATGAGGTCGATATGGTAAAAACCCCAAGACATCCAAAGGTGATTGAGACTGATCTTTTAGAAATTGCTGAATCGGTAAATTAAAAGTTTGTACCTGACCATCACGATCAGCTTGAATTTGAATCGTACCAGTTTCACCTACGCGATCAATCAGCGCATAATTCAATTTTTCCCAAGTTGGCGTCGCAGTTCCATCCACTGCTATGATTTTATCACCAGAACGCATCTCTACTTGTGCGGCTGGCGTATTTTCAATCACTTTACCAACTCGAGTGTTTAATTGTTCCTGAGCTGGTAAGAACAGAATCCAAAAAAGTAAAACAGCAAAAATTAAATTAACAAGTGGTCCCGCAGCAACGATTGCAATTCGTTTTAAAGGAGATTGCCGATTAAACGCATAAGGTAAATCTTCTGCACTTACATTACCTTCACGCTCATCTAGCATTTTTACATAACCACCTAAAGGTAATGCAGAGAGCTGATATTGAATGCCTGACTTTTTAGAGGTCCACTTTAGAACTGTTGGACCAAATCCAATTGAATACACAAGAACCTTAACGCCAAGTTTTCGTGCTACCCAGTAATGTCCAAATTCATGAATTGCAATCAATGGACCTAGAAGCAAAATAGCCGCGACGATAATGAAAAGTATATTCATCTTAGGTACTCAGTGAATTCGTGAGTTGAATAGCATAGCGACGTGCAAGCGCATCAGTCTCTAAGATCAGCTCTAAAGAATCAGCATTTGAATTTTGAACATGATTCAAAGTGGATTCAACAACTTTAGGAATATCTAAAAATTTGATTTTATCTTTTAAAAATGCTTCAACCGCGATTTCATTTGCAGCATTTAAGATCGCAGGCGCCAATCCTCCAGATTTCATTGCTTCACGAGCCAATTGCAGCGCTGGAAAGCGCACAGTATCAGGCTGCTTAAAATTAAGCGTATCGTTTACAAATAAATCTAGCGGAGGAACATGTGTTTCAATTCGATTTGGCCATGCAAATGCATGTGCAATCGGCGTACACATATCAGGATTACCCATTTGAGCCAAAGTACTACCATCAACATACTGAACCATTGAGTGAATAATACTTTGTGGGTGCACAACCACTGTAACAAAATGTTCTTGAATTGAAAATAAATGACAGGCCTCGATCAACTCGAGACCTTTGTTCATTAGCGTTGCCGAATCAACTGATATCTTCTGCCCCATAGACCAATTAGGGTGCTTACAAGCCTGTGCAGGTGTCACCTTACTGAGCTCATCTAGCGTATGATGCAAAAATGGCCCCCCAGAAGCAGTCAACAAAATTTGTGAAACACCTAACTGGGGTTTACCACCTGTATCTAATTGTAAATAATTTTGAGGCAGGCACTGAAATATTGCGTTATGTTCAGAATCTACAGGTAATAATAAGGCTTTATTCTCTTTAGCGGCCTTCATCATGATGTCACCAGACATCACCAACGATTCTTTATTTGCTAGAAGAACACGCTTACCAGCTTGAACAGCAGCGAGTGTTGGCAATAATCCTGCCGCACCCACTATCGCCGCCATCACGATATCAACCTGAGGATGCTCAGCAACAGCGATTAAACCCGACTCATCAGAGAGAATTTCGGTTGAAGTGATATTTTTTAATTTGAAAAATTGATGTAGTTCATCCACCTTGCCTGAAGGTACAACAGCATACTGTGGATGATATTGTTGACATATTTCGCTTAACTGCTCTACACGACTAAATGCAGATACCGCAAAAACATTGTACTTCTCTGGATGTCGATCAATGACTTTTAAGGTACTTTGTCCAATTGAACCCGTTACACCTAATATACATACTGATTGAGACATCTATAAATCTACACCAACAAGTTTTAAAACAAATATTCCCGCAGCAAAAATAGGTGCGGCAGCAAGCAATGAGTCAATGCGATCTAATACACCACCATGACCAGGCAAAATACGACCTGAATCCTTAATACCTGCACGACGCTTAATCATTGATTCAAATAAATCACCTTGAACTGAGCTAAATACTGTCAGCACAGATAGGAGTAAAAATAGAATATGCTCTACTGCGGTTAAATCTAAATAACTAAATTGTACAAATAAGATAACAATGATGACTGTAATTACACCACCGATTAACCCTTCAATAGATTTATTCGGGCTCACCTCAGGTGCAAGCTTACGCTTACCAAGCTTCCTACCTACAAAATACGCCCCACTATCAGCACCCCACACTAAGAGGAATAGATACATGAGCCACCAAGGTGAACTTATCCAGACTTCGTATATTGCCGATACTGCAGCGCTAATAATCACTACACCAATCCAATTCAGTGAAGTGTTATACCACGCATCATAAAGAGGATATTGCTTAACCCAATAAATGGTAATAACCCAAGTAATAATCGAAGCACTCCACAACAGCAGTACTAGATCATCAAAATAAAGCGCAATTGCAGAAAATACCGCAGTGATTACACCAAAGCATCCTGCTTTAAATTTATTCACTTGATCAGTTTGACGAGGCATGAGTTTAAACCACTCATAGCCAGCCCCCCCGGCAGCGATAATCATTAACGCTAACATTGGATAAATGGATGTAGTTGCAAACATACAGCTCAAGACTACAGCCACTAAAATCAATGCGGTAATTATCCGCTCTAACATTATTAGTTCTCTATTTTCTCTTGTTGGACCTGCTCAGAGGTTTTTCCAAAGCGCCTTTCACGCCCTAAAAACACACCAAAGGCATGATCCAATTCTTCTGTTGTGAATTCTGGCCACAACGTCTCAGTAAAATACAACTCAGCATATGCAGATTGCCATAATAAAAAATTAGACAATCGATAATCACCACCAGTACGAATCAATAAGTCGACTGGAGGTAAGTCACCTAAACTGACATGCTGAGCAAACAAATCAACATCAACTTGATCAACATCAATTTTTTGTTCTTTGACGAGTTGTGCGATTGTTTTAGCAGTTTGTGCGATATCCCACATTCCACCATAGCTCACAGCAATTGTGAGCGTCATTTCTGTGAAAGTAGCAGTCCTTTGTTCTGCTTGCAACATTAATTGTTGCAATTCTGGCGATAAACGAGAGCGATCCCCGATGAATCTAAGCCCAATCTGAAACTTTATCATTCGAGGAATTTGTTCATTAATCGTCTCTTCCAACAGTTTCATGAGCAAATCAACTTCGTACTGAGGTCGATTCCAGTTTTCACTTGAGAAGGCATAAACAGTAAGTGCTTTTACACCCACTTTACGACAATGCTCTACAATCGGATCAAGGACATTTTTTCCTTCACGGTGTCCATCACCTTTTTGTAGATGTTTCTTTTTTGCAAAACGATTGTTGCCATCCATAATGATGGCAACATGTTGAGGCAGAAGCTCTGCTGAGATGGTCATTATATAGCTTAGACCTTCATCAACTCTGCTTCTTTTGCTGCTAAACGCTTTTCAACTTCAGCAACAAATTTATCTGTGATTTTTTGGATTTCATCGCCAGCACGACGCTCATCGTCTTCAGAAATTTCTTTTTCTTTCAGCAACGCTTTAATATCACCTAATACATCACGGCGAATATTACGAATCGCAACTTTTGCATTTTCAGCCTCGTTACGTGCCACTTTTTGCATATCACGGCGTGTTTCTTCAGTTAATGCCGCCATTGGTACACGAATTGAATCAGCAGTAATTGGGTTCAAACCTAAATCTGACTCACGAATTGCTTTATCAATTGCAGCAACCATGGTGCGCTCGAAAGGTTGAACAAGCAATGTACGCGAATCTTCAACACCAATGTTAGCAACTTGGTTTAATGGCACATCAGAGCCATAGTAAGGAACCATTACGCCGTTAAGAATTGATGGATGTGCACGACCTGTACGAACTTTAGCAAAACCATGCTCTAATGAGTCCAATGATTTATTCATGCGCTCTTCAGCATCTTTTTTAAGATCGTTAATCATGTGATCTTCCTTACCTAATTCTCAAAATTTAAATCAAAATAGTGTTTAGTATAAATAGCTTTGAAAGCCACGTACATCAATTAGTAACGTGAGTACCTTCTTTTTCACCCATAACCACTGACAATAACGCACCTGATTTATTCATATCGAATACTTGAAGTGGAACATTATGGTCACGGCATAAGCAAATCGCGGTTAAATCCATTACACCAAGTTTCTCATCTAAGACTTGGTCAAATGTTAATGCATCATATTTAACAGCATCTTCGTATTTGCTTGGATCTTTATTGTAGACACCATCTACCTTCGTCGCTTTAAGAATTAAGTTGGCCTCAATCTCAATACCACGTAAGCAAGCAGCGGTATCTGTCGTAAAGAATGGATTACCAGTACCCGCCACAAACACACAAACTTCACCATTATTTAAATGACGAATCGCATCACGGCTAGAATATGATTCTACAACTGTACCGATTGGTAATGCTGACATTAAACGGGTTTTAATATTACGACGTACCAATGCATCTCGTAGCGCCAAACCGTTCATCACAGTTGCTAGCATACCCATTTGATCACCTGTTACGCGACCAACCAAACCATCTTGCTGTAATTGGCTACCACGATAAAGGTTACCACCACCCACAACGATACCAACTTGCACACCTAGACCAACCAAGTGAGCAATAGATAAAGACATTTGATCAAGCACTTGTGCATCAATACCCATATCTTTATTGCCTGCTAGCGCTTCACCCGAAAGTTTTAGCAGAATACGACCAAAGCGTGGTTTTTTAGAATCTAACATCACAAACTCCAATATCCGAATTCATTTATAAGTATTACTTCAAACAATTATGCGGTTTTAATTTCAATCAATTCTGCATAAAGGTCGTATTCATCCGCATCAGTGATTTTAACAACCAGTAAATCACCTGCTTTAATCATGCTCTTATCAATATCTTCAACAAAGACATTTCCATCAATTTCAGGGGCATCTGCATAAGAACGCGCCACTGCAACTGGAAACTCTTCTTCTAGATCATCAACCAGCACAGTCATGATTTGACCAATACGCTTTTGTAGTTTTGCAGCAGAAATTTCTTGCTGAACCTGCATAAAGCGTTCGTAGCGTTCCTGTTTAATTTCTTCAGGCACATGATCTGGCAGATCATTTGCAGTTGCACCTTCAACTGGAGAGTATGTAAAACAACCAACGCGATCGAGCTGAGCTTCTTTCAACCAATCTAGAAGTTGCACGAAATCTTCTTCAGTTTCACCCGGGAAGCCAACAACAAATGTTGAACGAATGACTAAATCAAGACACTTTTCACGCCAAACTTTTAAACGCTCTAGCGTGTTTTCACTATGCGCTGGACGCTTCATTAGTTTTAAAATTTTAGGGCTAGCGTGTTGGAATGGAATATCTAAGTAAGGCAAGATCTTACCCTGTGCCATCAAATCGATAACCGCATCAACATGTGGATATGGGTAGACATAATGCAGACGCACCCAAATACCCAATTGACCTAATGCTTCACACATATCATAGAACTTAGTTTTTACAGGCTGACCATTCCAAAAATCAAGCTTGTATTTTGTATCTACACCATATGCCGAAGTATCTTGAGAAATAACCAAGACTTCCTTTACACCAGATCGTTTTAAAGCCGCCGCTTCTTCTAATACAGAACCAACTGGGCGAGATACCAGATCGCCACGCATACTTGGGATAATACAGAAGGTACAACGATGGTTACACCCTTCAGATATCTTCAAATATGCATAATGTTTTGGTGTTAGTCGAATACCTTGTTCTGGTACAAGATCAATAAACGGATTGTGTTTAGGGGGTTCAGGAACATATTGATGCACAGCTTCCATTACTTCTTGATAAGCTGCTGCACCAGTAACTTTAAGTACGTTTGGATGCATTTGACGAATTTTTTCTTCATCTTTACCCAAACAACCTGTTACGATGACGCGACCGTTCGCACTCATCGCCTCGCCAATCGCGTCTAATGACTCTTGTACTGCAGATTCAATAAAACCACAGGTATTAACAACAACTAAATCAGCACCGTCATAATCCGACGCTACATCATAACCTTCAGTTTTTAACTGAGTAAGAATTCGCTCGGAATCTACCAATGCCTTAGGACAACCTAAAGAAACAAAACCGACTTTGGGGGATTTCATGAATCTGCGCTCCACTAGAATCCGCGTATTGTATGTCTTTTCAATTCATAAAAACAGTTGAAAACCCCACTCTTTGCATAACGCACCAAAATATTCCTATAAATTTTAAAAAATATTGCAATCGCACCAATATGATGCATTATTAAATAAACCCAACTTTGCATGAATATTTTGCAATCGCTTCGCGCTTTTTTTCTTAATAAATGAGTTCATTTTAGTTGTATTTAACGATTTCAAACAAAGTTGGCTCATATTTTGCTTTATTTGAGGACGTTAAAATTAAATAACTCCCTCTTTGTGAGCAGTGATGGAAAAACTCATAGATGCAATTGCTCTATTTTAAGACAGGATTTTGAGGTTAATGAATCAACAACCAACGATTGATTACCGTTTACTCGTAGACAACTTGAGCACTGCGATACTTTTAGTCGATAGTGAATTAAATATTTTTTATTTAAATTCCTCATGTGAAGCACTCTTTGATATCAGCTTATTAAGAGCATCAGGTCAATCTGTGCTCAGTATTTTACAATCTCCAGGTGATTCATTTAACACAGAAGAAGCACTCACGAATACATTACTCACGGGGCAAGCTTATACCCGCCGTGAAGCGACTATTATTGTGAACTTTAAAGATGTACATGTTGACTATTCTGTTGCCCAACTTAACACTGGCAAAAGTTATCACCCCCTCCTTCTGATTGAACTCAATCCAATTGATCGAATGTTGAAAATTTCTAAAGAAGAAAATTTTATTCAACAACATCAGGTCGCACGCCAATTAATCAGAGGTGTCGCGCATGAGATTAAGAATCCATTAGGGGGCATACGTGGCGCAACTCAATTATTGGCACGTAGTTTAATTGATCCTGAATATAAAGAATTTACGGACATTATTATTAGTGAAGTAGATCGCCTGAGAAATCTTGCTGACACAATGCTCGGTTCTCGGCAGTTACCAAGCTATGAACCTGTAAATATTCACGAGCCCTTGGAACGCGTTCGTTCTCTGATTGTGAACCAAACAAAAAAGAAAATTAAAATTACTCGTGATTATGATCTTTCTTTACCTGATGTTGAAGCAGATCGGGATCAACTTATTCAAGTGATGTTGAACATCAGTGTAAATGCTATTCAGGCCATGACTGAAAATAAAGAGTTTTTTCAAGACACTCAACCTGAATTAACCCTGCGTACACGTATTCATCGCCTTGTCACGATTAACGGAACTTTACATCGCTCAACTGTTCGAATTGATATCGAAGATAACGGCCCTGGCGTTCCAGAGGAAATTTTAGAGTCCGTATTTTATCCATTAGTCACAGGACGCGCTAAAGGAACAGGCTTAGGTCTGAGCATCGCACAAAATATTATGCATCAACACAATGGAATGATTGAATGCCAATCTGTTCCAGGCAAAACCGTATTTAGTCTTTATATACCTTGGGAGTTAAACCATGTCGCGAAATAAAATTTGGGTAATAGATGACGATCGCGCCATGCGTTGGGTTCTAGAAAAAACATTTAAAGAAGAAGGTTTAGATGTTACCAGTTTCGAAGAAGCTCAATCTGCACTGGATCAGTTACTTGATGATACACCTGATGTAATTTTGACAGATATACGGATGCCAGGAATTGATGGTCTTACCTTTCTCGCTAAAGTCAAAGGTCATTATCCTGATCTACCTGTGATCATCATGACGGCACATTCGGATCTAGAGTCAGCAGTATCAAGCTATCAAACGGGTGCTTTTGAATATTTACCAAAACCATTTGATATTGATGAGGCTTTAGCACTTGTCAATCGTGCCATCATGCACATTAATAAGCTCCAACAACAAGAATCTGCGAAATCATCCGTACAGCCAATTCAATCAACTGAGATCATTGGAGAATCTCCTGCAATGCAGGAAGTCTTCCGAGCAATTGGACGTTTGTCGCAATCACACATTACGGTATTAATTAATGGTGAGTCAGGTACAGGTAAAGAGTTAGTCGCTCATGCATTGCATCGTCATTCACCACGTAGCAGCAAGCCATTTATTGCGCTTAATATGGCTGCCATTCCGAAAGATTTGATTGAAACTGAATTATTTGGTCATGAAAAAGGTGCATTCACTGGCGCTAATACTCAGCGACAAGGTCGTTTTGAGCAAGCCAATGGCGGTACATTATTCCTTGATGAAATTGGGGACATGCCATTCGAAACCCAAACGCGTTTATTGCGTGTTTTAGCTGATGGCGAGTTTTATCGCGTCGGTGGACACATTCCAGTGCGTGTTGATGTCCGCATTGTCGCTGCGACTCACCAAGATCTAGAAAAATTAGTACATGATGGACGCTTCCGTGAGGATCTTTATCATCGTCTGAATGTAATTCGTATTCATATTCCTAAACTTGCTCACCGCTCGGAAGACATTCCGATGCTCGCACAACACTTTCTCGCACGAGCAGGTAAAGAACTTGGTGTAAGTCCAAAGATTTTACGTACAGAAACTATTGAATACATGAAACAGTTGCCTTGGCAAGGTAATGTACGTCAACTTGAAAACACATGTCGCTGGCTGACAGTGATGATTACTGGAAGAGAGGTTTACCCAGAAGATCTTCCTTCTGAGTTAAAACAACTACCAATCCAAAAATCTGATGATCCAAATCATCCACACAATCAAGCAGATCGTATCGCTATTCAACATTGGGATGAGTTGCTTAGTCAGTGGGCTGTACAAAAACTCAAAAATGGCGAAATGAAATTATTGGATATCGCCACGCCTATGTTTGAACGCACCTTAATTAATGCTGCACTACAACAAACTCGAGGAAGAAAACGCCATGCTGCTGAGCTTTTAGGTTGGGGTCGCAATACCTTGACTCGTAAGCTAAAAGAATTAGGAATGGATACTGCTGAAGATGATGAAGATGAAGTTGTAAGCACTACTGCCGAGTAAACTTCTAGATTTAGGTTAATCAACACATTTGATTAACCTATTCTTCATCATAATTCTAAAATTTTAAATCATGCTCAATATAAAATACAAAAAGATGAGTCCAAATGAACAATAATCACTTAAAGCATAAAACTTATCTAGGTATCATCTTCTGCCTTATTTCTTCACCCTCCTTTGCCACAGTCGGCGGTCCGGAGACAATAGAAGTACTAGGTTCAGATATTAAAGATCAGAAAATATATTATTTACGCCATTACCATGATGAATCTGGTCGACTACCAACACTTTATTATTATTTGCTCAACAGCAGAAACCCACATAAAGCGATTGAGGTTCAATCCATTTATACCCCATTAAATAGCCGAAATCACATTACTGAAACTCAGCATACGCTTCGCAAAATTCAAAGTATTCAAGCTCGCCTTGTCAAACCAGCGCCATTAAGCCCTAAGACTGCTAACCTAAAATTAAATAAACAAAGAGAACAGACTGGAAATTTTTGGTTAAACGTGCCTGAAATTAAAGTAAGTAAATTCCAATCTCAGGTACAACTCAGCCAAAGTTCTAAACCTTCAATGTATAAAAGCCAACAATTCGAGAATATTCGATATCATCGTAATTTACCTCAGATCAAAAAACTTTACGCATTTCCTCACACTTTCCCCAATTATCGCGTTGCAGTTATTAGTTATATGGGTATTCCTACTGAAACAGGCTACGAAAAACAAGATGCCATTTTACTCTGCTCAACAAAATAAAAAGCTCCCGAAGGAGCTTTTTATTATGCTTTTCAAGCACGCTGTTCAATTGGTACAACTTTGCGTAATTCAGGTCCTGTGTAATCTGCACTTGGTCGAATAATACGGTTGTCCGCACGCTGCTCCATCACATGTGCCGCCCATCCTGTTGCACGAGACATCACAAAAATTGGCGTGAATAGCTTCGTTGGTATACCCATAAAGTGATAAGCAGAAGCATGGAAGAAATCAGCATTACAGAATAATTTTTTCTCTCGCCACATGACTTCTTCACAACGTACTGATACTGGATATAAAACAGTATCTCCTACGTCCTTAGCCAAGCGCTCAGACCATACCTTAATAATCCCATTACGTGGATCATTGTCTTTGTAAATTGCATGACCAAAGCCCATGATTTTTTCTTTGCGTTCGAGCATACCCAGCATTTCGCGCTCAGCTTCTTCAGGAGATTTCCATTGCTCAATCATATCCATTGCCGCTTCATTTGCACCGCCATGCAGTGGACCACGCAAAGAACCAATCGCACCTGTAATACACGAATGTAAATCTGATAACGTCGAAGCACACACACGTGCCGTAAATGTTGAAGCGTTAAATTCATGTTCTGCATAGAGAATTAAAGAAACATTCATGACTTGTTCATGCAATTCATTAGGTTTTTCGCCACGCAATAAATGCAAGAATTGAGCACCAATTGAGTCGTCATCAGTATTTTCTTCGATACGAACACCATCATGGCTATATCGATACCAATAACAAATAATGGCTGGCAATGTTGCCAAAATACGATCAGCTATATCTTGCTGTTCACCAAAGGACTGTTCTGTTTCTAAGTTACCCAACATAGAAACACCTGTACGCATAACATCCATAGGATGTGAATCTGCTGGGATACGTTCAAGCACTTCTTTTAATGCTTGCGGTAACGCTCTCAGTGATTTTAGTTTTGCTTTATAGTCCGCAAGTTGTTGCGCCGTAGGTAGTTCACCAAAGAAAATTAAATATGCAACTTCTTCAAATTGGCAATTTTCCGCCAAATCCTGAACATCATAACCACGATATGTTAAGCCTGCACCACTTTTCCCAACGGTTGAAAGTGCTGTTTTACCTGCGACTTGTCCACGCAATCCTGCGCCAGTCAATACTTTTCCTTCAGCCATTTTTTTATTTCTCCTGAGTGAATAGCTTATCTAGTGTGTTTTCGAAAGTATGATAATCAAGGAACTCGTATAATTCTTTTCGTTGTTGCATTTTATCAATAACATTCACTTGCGTGCCGTCTTTACGAATTGAATGCATCACTTCTAATGCTGCTTTCTGCATCGCACGTGTCGCAGACAATGGGTATAACACCATTGAAATCCCCTGTTCTGCTAGCTCTTCGGTAGTATAATAAGGGGTATCACCAAATTCAGTGATATTCGCTAGCACAGGCACACCTACAGCATCACAGACTGTTTTATACATCGTTATATCAGTCATCGCTTCCGCAAAAATAGCATCAGCTCCAGCTTCAACACATGCACATGCACGATCAATGACGGCTTGAAGCCCTTCTTTTTGCAGCGCATCCGTACGTGCCATGACCACGAAATTAGAATCAGTTTTTGCATCAACAGCAGCCTTAATACGGTCTACCATTTCTTGTTGTGACACAATTTCTTTATTCGGACGATGTCCGCAGCGTTTTTGCGCAACTTGGTCTTCAATATGAACAGCAGCAGCTCCAGCAGCGATCATTTGCTTGATACTTCGTGCGATATTAAATGCACCGCCCCAACCTGTATCAATATCCACAAGCAAAGGCGTATCTACACGTTCAGTGATACGACGAACATCTTCAAGCACATTATCTAAACTCGTCATTCCCAAATCAGGAAGACCATAGGAATAGTTTGCAACACCTGCGCCTGATAGATAAATTGCTTTATAGCCAACTTGTTTTGCCATCATTGCTGCATATGCATTTACAGTTCCGATGATTTGTAATGGCTTTTCCACTTCTAATGCTTGTCTAAATCTTAAGCCTGCAGACGATTGTTCTGTCATATTCCTTTCCACAGTGTTTACTATAATTATCGAGTTTTTAGTATATCTATAAATTTAGTTTGATATATGACCGTTTAGTATTTTTGCTCTAAAACTTTAGTCATATAAAAATGAATTATCATTCATTTTTTGATTTTGTTATTATTTTGAGTGTCAGGCGTTAAGTGCTTTAATTTGTTATACTCCATCTTCAATTTCATTTTTCGCTATTGTTACTGCATGCAACATCCATTTCCGCATATTGAAACTTCTGGTTGTGATATGCCCCATACTCGCCGTGGTCAAGAACGACGTTTAGCATTATTGCTAAGCGCCAATACGCTATTCTTGGAACGTGGCTACGATGCTGTGTCTTTGGATGATATTGTTCAACATGCTGGAGGCTCCAAAGCATCTATTTATAAATATTTTGGCGGCAAAGAAGGCCTTTTTACTGCTATATGTGATTATCGACGTGAACTCTTTTTTAAAGATATCTGTGTTGCATATGATCCAGATCATGGCGATTTTAGATCTTATCTGATACATACACTACTTAACTTTCATCGCCACATTAAAAAAGAAGATCATACTGCCTTTATGCGCCTCGTGATTGAGCAATCCCAAAAAAATCCAGAACTTGCTCTTTATTTGCACGAAAAAGGCCCTAAACATATCCAGTTAGCGATCGCAAATGCATTAGAAAATGCGCATAAACTTGGTGTGTTAAAATGTGAAAATCCTTTATTTTCTGCTCAATTATATTTTGGAATCTTAAGAAATTTAGAATGGAAAATTTTAATGGGGATACCAGTACTTGAAACCGATCAAGAAACCATCGAATACATCAGCTATTCTGTCGATCGCTTCCTAGATGGGCACCAAAAAGTCTAGTTTTTTTGCAATTCTCTTTACATATAGTATATTAGTCGATTCTCGTTTTTTTTCATCAACCAACAATTATTGGTCGTCTCATTCACTATTTTGACGAAACAATGATTGTGGAGTAACCATGGCTCTACGACATTTTCTTACTTTACGTGACCTTTCAACTGCAGAATTAAATCGCATTATTGATCGTGCTATAGAATTAAAACGCATGCAGCATAATCATGAAGTCTACCAACCCTTTGTTGGTAAAGTAATGGGAATGATTTTTGAAAAATCGAGCACACGTACCCGTGTTTCTTTTGAAGCTGGTATGACCCAATTTGGTGGTAGCGCAATTTTCCTCTCGTCCCGGGATACGCAATTAGGTCGCGGCGAACCGATTGAAGATTCAGCTCGCGTTATTTCAAGCATGCTTGATATTGTGATGATTCGTACTTTTGGCCACGATATTGTCACACGTTTTGCAGAATATTCTAAAGTCCCAGTTATTAATGCACTGACCGATGATCACCACCCTTGCCAATTGCTTGCTGATGTTCAAACATTCGTAGAACACCGTGGCGCTATCCAAGGCAAAACCGTTGCGTGGATTGGTGATGGTAATAATATGTGTAACTCTTATATCGAAGCTGCACATATGTGGGGCTTTAAACTTAAGATTGCATCACCAAAAGGTTATGAACCAAAACCTGAATTTCTCTCTGAATTCGCGCACTGCGCCGAAGTTGTAGACTCTGCTGAAGATGCTGCAGTGAATGCCGACCTTATCGTTACTGATGTTTGGGCCAGCATGGGACAAGAAGAAGAGCAAAAAATTCGTGAAAAAGCTTTTGCTGATTTTCAAGTCAATGAACGTCTAATGGATCTTGCTCATCCAGACTGTTTATTTATGCACTGTTTACCTGCCCATCGCGGTGAAGAAATTTCAGAAAATATGCTCGATCACAAAAATGCTGTGGTATGGGATGAAGCTGAAAACCGCCTTCACGCTCAAAAAGCACTTGTTGAGTTCCTCATCAATGAAAGCTTAAAAAAAGATTAATTTCATCCACTAAAAAAGCACCCTCGGGTGCTTTTTTATTTTCTAAATCTTAATGATCATCTTTTAAATATTTAGGTTCTTTGGGAAGTTGCCAACTACAAAAGAAACATACGATTAAAATAATGATCACGTAAATAAAAAATGAATTTTCAATTCCTGCGGCCTTAAACTGCAAGGCAACAGAAGGTGCAGAACCACCAAATACGGCATTACCTATCGCATAAGAGAAACCTACACCCAACGCACGTACATGCGGAGGAAACATTTCAGCTTTTACAATACCGCCAATAGAAGTATACAAACTAAGCAATAGCATCAGGAAAATCAGTAGCATCGCGACAATGAATGGAGTTTCGCTAAAATATCTCATCCCGATTGCCATGACTGGATAGATAAATATAGCCATCAGACCACTAAATAACAGCATAGAATTTCTGCGACCAATACGATCTGACAATGCACCAAAGAATGGTTGCGCCACCATGAGTACAAAAATGCAGGCTGTCATCATCAACCCTACCGTTTTAGGATCTATTCCAATATTGGTAAGGTAAGTTTTTGAGTAAACTGTAATCACATAGAAACTAAGAGAGCCTGCTGAAGTATAACCAACCACCAAAAGGAAAGTTTTCCAGTGATTTTTAAAAAGCTCACGAAGTGTACCAGAATCTTCTTTATCACTTTCATCACTGGATAAAGTCTCTTCTAATCTACTTCTCGCTAATAAAGATAAAATTGCTGCAACACCACCAATAATAAATGGAATTCGCCATCCCCCATCATAAAGCTGCTGTTCAGACATAAAAGCTAAGAATATTACACCCAATAAACTTGCAAGGAGTTGACCACCCGTGAGCGTTACGTATTGAAATGATGAAAAAAAGCCACGTTGCCCTTTTAAACCCAATTCACTCATATAAGTCGCCACAGCACCATATTCACCACCAACGGATAAGCCTTGAAGCAATCGAACCATTAATAATAAAAACGGTGCAGCCATACCCACTTGCTCATACGTTGGTAACGCTGCAAACATGAAAGAACTTATAGCCATCAATATAATTGAGATGACCATTGATTTTTTTCGACCGTGTTTATCTGCAATTCGACCAAAAAGCCAACTACCGATGGGTCGCATAAAAAAGCTTGCTGCAAATACACCCCACACATAGATGGCTTGGGTAGAACTATCCATATCTGGCGCAGTTAAAGCTTGGGTAAAATATACAGCAAATACTGCATATATATAAAAATCAAACCATTCAACTAAATTACCAGAAGCTGCACCAATAATTCCTTTGATACGGCTGGTTTTTTCTTGCTTGGAATATGTTGTAGACAAATGAAAAATCCTTATTCTAATTACATTGTTTATTGTCGAATAATGATGAAACTCTGAAGTATTTCAAAATTATAGGCGGAAAATATATGCCTATTTCATGCCAATTTAAAAAGCCTTTATGTAAATTTTATTAAATAGGCTTCTAAATTTTTATCAAAAATATTCAAGGTCGATTTATTATTAATTTAATTAAACAGACTTTCTCCTATAACAACTCACCGAATTAAGCCTTGTGGCTGTAAAATGATAATCAGCGCCCCGAAAATAACCACTCCGCCACCAATGATATCCCATTTAGTAAGATCCATTTGATCCACAAACTTTAACCACACCAATGCCGAACAAATATAAATACCTCCATATGCAGCATATATTCGACCTGATGCTGCTGGATGCAAAGTCAATAACCACACAAAAGCAGCGAGTGCGACAAAAGTGGGTAGCCACAACCAATGCGAACGCCCTTGATTTAGGATCAAATATGGAAAGTAACACCCTAATATTTCCATCAGTGCTGTCAGAAAAAATAAAGCTGTCGTAGATATTACTTTTGTAACTTGTATGTCCATACTTTCACCCAAAAATTAAAGCCCGTTTAAATAAACGGGCTTTAATACAATTAATAACACACTATGCTGGTTCAGCTGCAGAATCTTCAAATACTTCCAACTTTAATCCAACAGCTTTGCCATCTTCTTTTTTAACTGTTACTGCTACATTACCGCCGTTTTCAGCCAGCTCACCAAATAAAATCATTTCAGCAAGCGGCTTTTTCAAATGCTCTTGAATCAAACGCTGCATTGGACGAGCACCCATCAGACGATCATAACCATTTTCACTTAACCAATCTCGTGCAGACTGATCTACTTCTAAAACAACTTTTTTGTCATCAAGTTGAGCTTGAAGTTCTGTAAGGAATTTATCTACTACAGAATCGATTACTGTCGTAGGTAGAGCTTTAAATTGAATAACCCCATCTAAGCGGTTTCTAAACTCTGGTGTAAATGCCTTCTTCATTGCTTCCTGATTATCACGACTATTATCTTGCTCTGTAAAACCAATACTTGTACGGGAAATACTTTCAGCGCCAATATTCGTTGTTAACACTATAATGACATTTCTGAAGTCTGACTTACGACCATTATTATCAGTTAATGAACCATGATCCATGACTTGCAGCAATAAATTAAACACATCAGGATGTGCCTTTTCAATCTCATCCAATAACAATACACAATGTGGATTTTTATGTATTGCGTCAGTCAGTAAGCCACCTTGATCAAAACCAACATAACCTGGAGGTGCACCAATTAAACGTGAAACCGCATGGCGTTCCATATATTCAGACATATCAAATCTGACTAGTTCAACACCGAGTAGTTTTGCAAGTTGTTTTGTTACCTCAGTTTTACCTACACCAGTAGGTCCTGCAAATACAAAACTACCAACTGGCTTATCTGGTGCTTTAAGCCCAGCTCGTGACAATTTAATTGCAGAGGATAATGCGGTAATCGCCTCATCTTGACCAAATACAACTCGTTTAAGATCACGCTCTAAGTGCTCAAGTACAGATTTATCATCTTTAGACACAGTTTTAGGTGGAATTCGTGCAATTTTCGAAACAATATCTTCAATATTTTCAACTGTAATCAAAGTGTTATCTTGATCAGCTCTCAAACGTCGTTGTGCCCCTGCTTCATCTATTACGTCAATCGCTTTATCTGGGAGGAAGCGATCATTGATAAATTTAGCCGATAACTCAACTGCAGAAACAAGAGCTGCATCATCATATTGAACTTTATGAAATTCTTCAAATTTAGACTTGAGTCCACGAAGAATATCAATTGTTTCATTAATTGATGGCTCATTAACATCAATTTTTTGGAAACGGCGTGATAATGCATGATCTTTTTCAAAAACTTGACGATATTCTTGAAACGTTGTTGAGCCAATGCAACGTAAAGTACCATTTGCCAATGCAGGTTTGATTAAATTCGATGCATCCATAGTGCTACCCATACTTGAGCCTGCACCAATGATCATATGAATTTCATCAATAAACAAAATTGCTTCGGGCTTCTTCTTTAGGGCATTTAACAATTGCTTTAATCGTTTCTCAAAGTCACCACGGTATTTTGTACCTGCAACAAGTGCACCGATATCTAAACTATAGATTTCCGCATTCAGCAGTGGCTTTGGTGCTTTATGGTTAACAATCAGCCAAGCCAAACCTTCTGCTATGGATGTTTTACCCACACCTGGATCACCCACCAAAAGCGGATTGTTTTTACGACGTCGACATAGAATTTGAGCTGCACGCTCAATTTCTTTTTCACGACCAATCAAAGGATCGGTTTTACCCTTTAAAGCTTCTGCATTGAGATTTAGGGTATAAAGTTCTAATGGACCTGCATTTGCTGAGGCTGAGTTTTCACCATCTAAGTCATCCGTTTCTTCTTCAGCTGGAACATCTTCCTTACGCGCACCGTGTGAAAGATATTGAGTTAAAGTAAGACGATTGATTTGGTGGCGTTTTAGCAAATAAACCGCAAATGAATCTCTTTCTGAGTACATTGCAACCAGTACATCTGCACCTTCAACTGTCCGATCTCCACCACTAGACTGAACATGGAAAATTGCACGTTGCAATATACGATCAAAGCTTTCTGTAGGATGAGGCGCTTGCTCAGTATTATCGCCTAATTTAGGCGTATGTTGCTCTACATACTCTTCAAGTTCTTTACGCAAACTGACAATTTCTGCACCGCAGGCTTTTAGTGCATTCACGGCAGAATCATTATCTAAAAGTGCGAGTAACAAATGTTCAACTGTAAGAAACTCATGTCTCTTTTGACGAGCCATGCTAACAGCCAAACGCAGTGATACTTCTAATTGACGACTGAGCATGTGATCCCCTTATTCTTGTGGCTCGATCTGGCAAAGCAATGGATGACTTTGAGAGCGCGCATAATTGTTGACTTGATTCGCCTTGGTTTCAGCAATGTCTCTAGGATAGACACCTGCGATACCTTTCCCTTGATAATGTACTGTTAGCATTACTTCGGTAGCTTGGTCAAGATTCAATGCAAAGTATTGTTGTAAAATTTCAATTACAAAATCCATTGGCGTGTAATCATCATTCAACAATACCACATTGTATAAGGGAGGTCGCTTAAATTGCGGTGGTGCTGTTGCTACAGCTAAATCGCCATCGGCTTCATCATTTTGTGCATCACTCAATCGTGGATTGAAGTGCCAATCCACCAATCCAGATTGTTGAAATGATAATTTAATGTCATTGAGACATTTATGACGTTTATTACTTCGCATAGCACTCTATAATCTATTATTGAGAATTTGCCGCAGCTTGCGGTACTTCAGCTGCAAATGCAGCAGTTGATTCGATTGCTTCACCACGTTGCCAACTAAAGCGCTTGGTTTGAGCACTTGAGCCTTTTACACGGATTTCAATAAATTGGGGCGTAAAGCCTTTTGGCATCGTCCAACGACCAGTTAATCGCTGATAATGGTCGAAATTGAATGATTTTTCTGAAATTGGAACAACCAAGACTTCCGTACCTTGAATTAATCTGATTTCAATTTCACCAGATGCTTTACGTTTATTCGGACTGACTTGAACTAAATCAACCTGATATTCATATACATTTTCTGGAAGCGACTTAACAGCTAAATTTTGCACTGTTAAACTTAATCCACCACGTTGTCTCAGCACTTCTCGGAAAATCGCACTCTGACCTTCAATTTGAAGTTTTTCAGCGTTGGCTTGATTTAATGCAGCATACATATCATTTGAGTTAGTTACAGCAACATCACGTTCTTGAACTGAGGTATTTAATTTCTTATTCAGCTCAGATAATTCTTTTTTTTGTTTTTCGACAACTTCAACCAATTGTTCCGCGTCAGCATCATAACCAACTACAGTTAGACCTTGACGATGACCAACCGTATAGCCCAGAAGTAAACTGCCTGCACATAAGATGATTCCACCCGCCATAAGGGGTTTATTCGATTGAAAAAAACCGATATTTTTTTCATCTTTATGCTGTGACGTATTATTTGATTCTGAGTTTTGCATCGTCATCTCTAATTTATAAAATCAAAACACACATTTAACTGCAAAGTTAAATGTGTGTGAAGTCAAAAAAGGTTTTTTATGGTAATAAACCAATCACGTTAAGGCCTGCATTTTCCGCAAATCCAAACATTAAATTCATGTTTTGAACAGCTTGTCCTGCTGCACCTTTCACCAAGTTATCTTGGGCAACTAAAATGACTAACTTTGTTGGTTGTGGTTTATACAACGCAATACGTAAATCATTTGATCCACGAACAGAACGAGTTTCTGGTGAACTTCCTGCCGGCATAACATCAACAAACTGCTCGTTTTGGTAGAACTGTTCGTAAATTACTTGCAAATCGGCTTGCTGACCTGCTTCTGTTAAGTCGATATATATTGTAGATAACATGCCACGAATCATCGGCACCAAATGCGGAACAAAAAGGATATTGTCAAATACACCTTTCTGTCCCGATATATTTTCAAGCGCTTCAACAATTTCAGGATGATGGCGATGCCCTGCAACACCGTAGGCTTTGAAGTTATCAGCATTTTCAGTATAGATCATGCCTAAACTTGCTTTGCGTCCAGCTCCAGATACACCAGATTTTGCATCAATAATAATACTTTCAGGTTTTACCAATACTTCTGAAGATCTCAGTACAGGCGCCAAACCAATTTGAACTGTCGTTGGATAACAACCAGGATTACCAATCACTTGAGCTTGTTTAATTTTTTCACGATTGAGCTCAGAAAGCCCATACACTGAATTTTTAAGTAGATCTGGACAAGCATGCTCCATACCGTACCATTTTTCAAATTGCGCTAAATCCTGCAAACGAAAGTCAGCAGCTAAATCGATTACTTTTGTATTCGCTGCTACTAATTCTTCAGCGTGTTTCATCGCTACACCATGTGGTGTCGCAAAAAACACAACATCGCAAGACTTTAATAAATCTAAGCTTAAATCTGAAAACTCTAGATCGGTATGACCACGTAAACTTGGAAACATATCATCGACACGACGACCAGCCTCAGTACGAGAAGTCAGTGCTTTCACTTGAACATTTGGGTGTCGCAGCAAAAGACGCAAAAGTTCAACGCCTGTATATCCTGTACCACCAACAATACCAACTGAAATCACGATATCTACCTCTAAATGACTGTATTCGTTACAGGCAGTAGTATGACAGGAACTTGTGACTTTCTGAACCCTTTCATATGGGAATGCTGTTATTTTATAAGTTTAATAATTTAGATGGCTCTGTTAAGCATCTAATAAAGTCTATCATGTGACTTCATTGATTTACCTGCCAACTCAAATAGCATAAATACAGTGCAAATATAAACCCTGGGAGAGCAAGAAATACGATCGGATCCTGTTTCACAACAAAAGGAGTTACTCCCCATACCGAACATAACCCTCCACTCACGGAAAGCAATTTAGAAATCTTTTTTTTGATTTATCTATAAAATTGCCATGATCAATAATATCAACCACGCTATAGCCCCGCCAAAAAGCGATAAATAGTTCGTCCAATGAAAGTGAATAGGATTACTCGGGTTCAGTAGAATATACATGAGGATGCTATAAAGCATTAAAGCAGGTACAGACAAAATTAGAATCAAAAAAACACACACCAATTCGTCTTATGAGCATATTAGAGACAAACTAACCAAACAGAGCAATCATGATAGCCAAAATTTAGAATACCAGTCGCCAGATCAGACTAATTGACTAGCGCTAAACAATTGATTTTTTAATATCGACAAAGCAATCCCAGCATAATAATTAATTATGCATCCACCAATATGGCAACGGCGTTATTTTTAATTTTTTTCGGTTAAGTTTAAAATCCGGATCATACTTCGCCACTTCCGCCCAAAACTGAGCACTATGATCAAAATGCTTTGTATGTGCTAATTCATGCACACAAACATAGCGTGTTATTTCCTGAGGAAAAAGCACCAAAGCACTATTCAACATAATGTCATGACGTGCTGTACAACTTCCCCACCGCGTTTTTGGCTGACGAATCTTACAGCCATGATAAGCTAAACCACACTGATCAGATACTTGAGCCAGATATACAGGCAGATGCTGTTTAGCATAATCAATAACAAAGGCTTTTAAATATTGTTGAGGCTGACGATCACTCACACTCAGCTCATTCATCACTGAATCAAACTTATAGTTTAATTTCTGCTGAATATATTGAATTTTAATAGAATTTTCTAAATTAAATAACTGTAAAGATAAAGGTAAAACGCGATCAATCTGTTGAATTTTACTTTGTTGTGCCTGCCAAGTTTGAACGATCCAAGCTTCTGAAGCTTGAACAAACTGTTGTATTTGTTTATGGGTACAAAACCATGGCGCAGTCACACGAATTGACGTTCCATCTATACGTAGACGTAGTCTTTTCGATCGAATACTTTTGGTGATTTCAATATCAGGAAGGTCGGATAAAGTCATTGTTATTCTTTAATTATTAAATCCCCATCTCCCCCTTTAAGAAAGGGGGAAGAAAAGCCCCTCTATTTAAAAAGAGGGAGTTTAGGGAGACTAGCTCGTCAAGGAGTTAAAATTAAATCGCTGTACGCTCTTCAATACCGTTGTTGGTCGCAACAATCGCAATGTCTGCTTTATTCAAAGCAAAGATACCGTTGCATACCACACCAGGGATATCATTCAATGTTTTTTCAAGCTCAAGTGCATTTAAGATATTTAAGTTATGCACGTCTAAAATCACGTTACCATTGTCGGTCACTACACCTTCACGGTACGCTGGGTCGCCACCTAAAGAGACAATTTTACGAGCAACAGCAGAACGTGCCATTGGAATCACTTCAACAGGAAGTGGAAAATCACGCCCCAACTGATCTACCCATTTAGAATCATCTACGATACAGACGAATTTTTTTGCAATCGATGCCACGATTTTTTCACGTGTCAATGCCGCACCACCACCTTTGATCATGTGCATATGACGATCAATCTCATCTGCACCATCTACATATGCATCAAGACCACCCACTGAGTTCATATCTACCACTTCAATACCCAGCTTCTTCAAACGCTGCGCAGTCGCTTCCGAACTTGCAACTGCAGCTTCTAATTGAAGTTCAGGAAGTAAATCAATCAAAAAGTTAACAGTACTGCCTGTGCCTACGCCTAAAATGCCCCCTTTCGGTAAGTGTTTTAAAGCTGCTTGTGCTGCTGCTTGTTTTTTCTCATCTTGGGTTGCATATAGACTCATGACTTCACTCAACTAATTTGGACTTTTGCAGTTATTTTAAACCGCTAAGCCTTATGGTTTGTTACAATAAGCGCCTATTTTAAACTGTTAGATGGAAAATTAACATGCT
The DNA here is from genome assembly GCF_056784015.1 of Acinetobacter sp. ANC_7655. Taxonomy (NCBI): domain Bacteria; kingdom Pseudomonadati; phylum Pseudomonadota; class Gammaproteobacteria; order Moraxellales; family Moraxellaceae; genus Acinetobacter; species Acinetobacter sp. ANC_7655. The sequence goes on from NZ_JBWYJB010000001.1 coordinate 215,508, forward strand.
GTCTCGTTTGGTTCGACAAATTTTACAAGCAACGGTATACGACGTTGCTATCGAAACCCCACTCGAAGCGGCACCACGAATTAGTGAACGTCTTAACAATAATATTCGTTTTAAACGTGAAGACCTACAACCCGTATTCTCCTTCAAACTCCGCGGTGCCTATAACAGAATCAGCCAACTTCCTAAAGCTCAACTAGAACGAGGTGTCATTACCGCTTCTGCTGGTAACCATGCTCAAGGTGTAGCACTCTCAGGAAAAAAATTAGGAATTCGCGCGATTATTGTGATGCCTAAGACAACACCAGACATTAAAGTCCAAGCTGTAAAGCGTTTGGGTGGTGAAGTCGTACTTCATGGTGATTCTTTTGACATCGCAAATAAATACGCAATTCAACGTGCGCAAGAAGAAGGAATGACTTTTATTCCGCCTTATGACGATGAACTCGTTATGGCTGGTCAAGGTACAATTGCCAATGAAATTTTACGTCAATGGCGAGATGTGGATTATGTATTTGTTGCCGTTGGTGGTGGAGGTTTGATTGCAGGTGTTGCTGCTTACCTTGGTGATGTAGCACCGCATGTCAAAGTTATTCCTGTGGAATATGACGAGTCAGCTTGTTTAAAAGCTGCTTTAGAAGCAAATGAACGTGTGATTCTGCCTTCAGTTGGTTTATTCGCCGATGGTACAGCTGTGGCGCAAATCGGTGAAAAACCTTTTGAAGTGATTCGTCTGCAAAAATCTGACAATTCAGGTCCAATCGTAGAACCAGAAGTTGTTCTTGTGAATACTGATGAAATATGCGCAGCAATTAAAGACACCTATGATGAATGCCGTAGTATTGTTGAGCCGTCAGGTGCGATGGCACTTGCAGGGATTAAAAAATATGTGGCTGAGCACGGCTTAGAAGGTAAAAACATCGTTTCAATTGTATGCGGTGCAAATATGAACTTTGACCGTTTACGTTATATTGCAGAACGAACTGAATTAGGTGAACGTAAAGAAGCTATTTTTGCTGTCACGATTCCTGAACAAAAAGGTGCATTCCTCAATTTCTGTCGTGCCCTTCAAGGTCGAAATATTACTGAATTCAACTACCGTGCAAGTAGTGCGACTGCAGCGCAAGTATTTGTTGGAATTAGTTTAAAAAGCGGCGAAAAAGAACGTCAAGAAATATTCGAGACATTAAAGTTTCAGTATGATGTGGATGACTTATCTGACGATGAAGTTGCCAAATTACATATTCGCTACCTGATCGGTGGTCATGCTGATATTGAAAATGAACGTTTATTCCGCGTTGAATTTCCTGAACGTCCAGGTGCATTATTAACATTCTTGGAACGTCTTGGTCCAACGCATAACATTACCCTGTTCCATTATCGTAATCATGGTGCGGCTGAAGGTCGTGTATTGGTTGGACTCGAAGCTGAAGATGCACAACAAAACCCTGATGGTTTAGTTGAAACGTTAGAAAGTATCAATTATCCATACGAAGAAATTACCAATAATCTTGGTTATCAACGTTTCCTCAAATAAAATCAATACAGCCTGTCATTTTGACAGGCTTTTTTAATTCAATAATTGATATACAATTAAAATCGAAAGATAGAAAAAACGATCACTTTAAAATTTTAGATATTAAGATAAATCATGCAAATATGGTTCAGTTTTGTAGTAATTCCTTTTCTCATGTGGATCATCTTTTCCGCACTTCTGTTTATTTCGAAATATCTATATCCTGAAGTTACCACCTTAAGCAAATCCCTCGAAGTTTTTATTTTTTTAGGTTATGCAGCACTCCCCTATATCATGTTGGGATTAGCACCTATTTATCGTTATCGTATGACGTTGATATATATGATGGCAATTGTGCTCATGACAAGTTTCGTTCATGCTAACTTTATGATCGATCATATTCATTTAACTTATATTTACTTAGCACTTTCATGGACATTGATTTCAATTACGATTTACTATTTTTATAGTGATCACAAATAATCCTCAACAAATGAATTGAATCAACTCAGATCAACAAGATAAACTCAATCGAAGCGAAATTAAAATCAAATCATTACTTTCTGATCTTTAAAATTTTAGGATATTCAATGGCGCTATTTGCAGTAATTGGCTTAGGCAGCTTTGGTGGTACAGTTGCATTAGAACTCACTCAATTAAAACATGATGTGATTGGAATCGATACTGAAAAAAAATACGTTGAAAATATCTCTGATAACATCAGTCATGCTGTCATCGCCGATGCCACAGATGAACATGTACTTCGAGAACTGAATGTACAGAATTGCGATGCCGTCGTTGTCGCAATTGGAGAAGATATTGAGGCCAGTATTCTATGTGTCCTCAACCTCAAAAATTTAGGCGTAGAAAAAATCCTAGTAAAAGCAAAATCGAAAGCCCATCATATGATTTTGACGCATCTCGGTATTGGTCAAATTATTCATCCAGAAGAGGACATGGGGATTCGCGTTGCACAATCATTAAGCTATCCAATGGTCAGACGCTATATGGCGTTGAATGATGACCGTTATATTGTCAAAGTGGAAGTGGGTGAAAAACTACAAGGTGTAGAATTTAAAGATATCATGGAGCACAGCGACGGCGTACAAACATTACTATTACAACGTGGCACACATGTAATTTATGACATCGCACCTGGTACATTGCTGCAAAAAAATGACATTTTAATTGTTGAAGGTCCTGTCAATCTTTTACGTAAACTCTCATCGAGATTTATTTCGAAATGATGAAATTTTATGATCAATTAATCAATAAAAAAACGCAAAGTATTAATTTGAGTCCACCAAGTTTGCTGGCTTTGGGCTTTCTCAGTTTTATTATCATTGGAACATTACTGCTAAAACTTCCCTTTGCACACGAAGGAAATGTCTCTTGGCTAGAAGCCTTATTTACCGCCACGTCTGCTGTGACAATTACGGGACTTTCTGTGGTCAATATTGGCGAGGCATATACGACTTTTGGTCAGTTCATCATTATGCTACTCATCCAATGTGGTGGCTTAGGATTCATGACCTTCGCAATTTTGGCTGCTTTGAGCCTTTCTACTAAACTTGGTTTAAAGCAACAAGTGATGGCTCAAGAAACAATTGGTCAAACCAGTTTAGCAAGGGCCTCGTTCACTGTTAAAGCCGTCTTATTGTATTCTCTATTTTTCGAAGGGATTGGAACATTCATCCTGACATTTACGTGGCTTCAATACTACGATTTTAACGATGCTCTGTTTTATGCAGCCTTTTACAGTATCTCAGCATTTAATAATGGTGGTTTCTCTCTTTTTCCAGACAGCTTAATGAGCTTTTCAGGTCAATATGCTGTAACTCTAACCATCAGTATGTTGTATATCATTGGTGGAATAGGTTTCGTGGTACTTATGGATATCAAACGCGCTCATAAGTGGAAAAAACTCTCAACCAACAGCAAACTCATTCTTTCTACTATCGCAGGACTCAATCTATTTGCCTTTATTATGATTTGGTGTTTAGAAGCAAATAATCCATTGACCCTCGCCCCAATGTCAATTGGAGACCAAGCATTAAATGCTTGGTTTCATGCCACAGTACCACGATCCTCTGGATTTAATAGTATTGATATGGCCAGTATGAGTGATCCAGCAACCTTGGTGACTATGCTATTAATGTTTATTGGAGGCGGATCTTTAAGTACTGCTGGTGGTATTAAAGTAGGTACATTTATTATTGTTGTATTGAGTGTGATCACGTTTTTGAGACGAGCTGACGAAGTCACTGTTTTTAAACACTCGATTCCCGCAACGGTCACCTATAAAGCTCTTGCGGTCATTAGCATAACTGCTATGCTCATTTTCATTGGTTTCTTTACGCTGTTAATTTTAGAGCCTAATAAACGTTTTCTAGATTTACTATTTGAAGCTGTTTCCGCGGCTTGTACAGTCGGATTATCTAGAGGTATTACTTCAGAATTACAACCTGCAAGTTTATATATGCTCATGATACTGATGTTTGCGGGTCGTCTCGGTCCTTTGACATTAGCATATTTAATTGCAACCCCTAAAAAAAGCAGGTTGAGTCATCCTAATGCTGAAATCCAAGTGGGTTAGATAGAATTCACTTGGATCTAAGGTGAAGTTGATCGATAAAACACGAACCAATCCAAAAGTAGATCAGATGTTTATAGCCATAAGTGCATTTTATGATAGCCGTGATTTATTAATTCAAAGCATTGAACTTATCATGAATTAACACAAACTTAGAACTTTGCAATCAGTATCAAAATACAATGAAATTAAAAGACTCAAGGAAACCCCAAGTCTTTTCACCATATGCGTGTGATTAAAAAAATTATGATTGGAAACCAATATAACGATTGAGGTTTTCGACACCCAATGCAACTTTATAAATTTTAAACTGAGGTAAATCAGAACGTGTAATCTCAGTAAACACATCCGAGTTTTCATCATCTGCATGAATTTCATCTACTGTGCGAGGCATAGTTGCTTCAAATTCATCTGAAATAAATTCAAATCCCAAGTCCATAGCAATAAACAATGTATGCTCACAAGGTTGAATATATTGCTCTTCATTCCAGTCGATAACAGCATGTTGACAATGCGGGCACTGTACATTTTCTTGAGGATCTTGAAGTTCAATTGTTGTATAAGCCATGTCAACCTTAAGTATTACGCGCTATAAAACATAAGTTTAACCATAGCTTTTAGATTTTTAAATAGTCCTCTTTATTCATTACTAATTATAACAATCTTAGATTTTAGAGAAAACACAGCAACTCAATTGACTATTCAGAACAATAATGTATTTTTTTAACAAAACGTTGCATATATGGAATGAGTTCATGCTTTCAGATTTAGATGATTTTTATTGCTTTGCCCTTGTTGTCGAACATGGCGGTTTTAGCGCTGCTGAACGAGCAACCGACATTCCGAAATCAAAATTGAGTCGACGTGTTTATAATTTAGAAGAAAATCTCGGTGTAAGGCTTATTCAACGTAGTTCACGTCATTTTGCTGTCACTGATATTGGGATGAACATTTATCGCCATGCGCAAGTAATGATGAATGCTGCCCAATCTGCTCATGATCTGGTAGATCATTTAAGTGAACAACCAAGAGGCTTAATTCGTGTTAGTTTACCCGTATCAATTGCCCAGCATGAAATGACCAAAATACTGCCAAATTTCCTTAAGCAGTATCCTGAAATTAAAGTTCAATTGATGGTTACTAATCGACGTGTCGATATCATCAATGAAGGAATTGATTTAGCGCTTCGTGTTCGCTCAAGTTTGGATGATGACCCAAGTTTGGTCATTCGAAAATTTGAAAATATTGAACAACATCTTTTCGCCAGCCAGGCTTATCTTAATGAGTTTGGATCTATCAAAAAACCTGAAGAACTCTCAAATCATCGAATATTAAGTATGGTTGATGAACATACTGATCAACAACTCGTACTACATGATTCAAACAACAAATCGACTAAAGTCAAAGTGAGTCCAGTCGTGATGGGCTCTGATTTACTTATGCTTGCACAACTTGCAAGTGACAATTGTGGGGTAGCATTACTCCCAGACAGTATTGTTGTAGATTATATTAAAGATGGGCGTCTAGTTAAGGTTCTGCCTGACTGGAATGCACCACACGGTATTTTTCATGTGGTTTACCCTTCTCGCCGTGGTTTATTACCAGCTGTACGAGTGTTCATCGACTACTTAGTTGAGCACCTCACCAAAAGATAGTCACAACAGCATAAACATTTAGAAGAATGTTGGCTTATTATTTGCTACCATTCACTCTGCTTTGTGCTAGTTTTTTTTTAGATTTTATGACTTCTATTTATCAACAACAACTTGATGCAAAAATTGAACGTATCCGCAATCAATTTGCTGAATATCAACCACCTGAACTAGAAGTTTTTTCATCTCCTGAAAAACATTTCCGTATGCGAGCTGAGTTCCGTATTTGGCATACAGAAGATGATATGTTTTATGCCATGTTTGAACGCACGGAAGATGGTATTCAAAAGAAAGTTGTACGTGTTGATGAGTTTCCAATCGCGGATAAATCTATTAATGATTTAATGCCAGTTCTCCTGTCTGAACTAAAATCAAATGCAGTGCTCTATAAGCGTCTGTTTGAAGTACATTTTCTTTCAACGTTGAACGGTGAAATGCTGGTTTCATTGATTTATCGTTGTCCGCTTGATCAAGACTGGGAACAACTAGCAAAAAATTTATCTTCAAAACTCAATATTAAGATTATTGGTCGCAGCCGTGGTCAAAAAATTGTATTGACGGATGAATATGTAGTTGAAGAATTACAAGTATTTGACCGTAAATTCAAATATAAGCAAATTGAAAGTAGCTTCACGCAACCTAATGCGCAAGTTTGTCAAAAAATGCTGGAGTGGGCATGTAATGCAGCTCAAACCAGTGATAAAGATCTTTTAGAGCTTTATTGCGGTAATGGTAATTTTACCCTTCCATTATCGCTAAAGTTTAATCGCGTTCTAGCAACAGAACTGGCTAAATCATCAGTTTATGCAGCGCAATGGAATATTGAGCAAAATCAAATTAATAATATTCAAGTTGCTCGCCTTTCAGCTGAAGATTTTACCTTAGCATTCAATGCAGAACGTGAGTTTAGACGTTTACAAGAAGCCAATATTGATATTCAAAGTTATGACTTCGATACTGTATTTGTAGATCCACCTCGTGCAGGCATTGATGATGATACCTTGAAGCTGCTTCAACGCTTTAACCGTATTATTTATATTTCATGCAATCCAGATACTTTGCACGACAATTTAAAGATGTTATCGGAAACTCATAAAATCACTAAATTTGCGCTGTTCGATCAATTTCCTTATACCCACCATGTCGAGTCAGGCGTTCTTTTAGAGAAAATTTAAACAATTTATTTCTTACTAAATGGACAGTTCTTACACTGTCCATTTTTTATGCTTTTTGAATTTCACTTAAAAATCATATGAATAAAGAAAAATTTAATTTTTCAATGTCATAATTTCGTTAAACTTTAGGTTTATCATCGAAATATTTATTTTAAAATGTGCCTTAAATCACGATTACAAACTTGCATTAAATTTTAAATCGACTATATTTCGACCTATCTTTGGTTGCAAATGAAGGCTCTATGAGTTTTTGGCAAAAGCTGTTTTCATCAGATTCGCAGCAGAACGAGCATAAAAATCAAATTGCTTGTGTTGAAAATGATTGTTCATGTAAGACTAACGATCAGTTGATCGAGGCTTTACAAAAGGCATCAGATGAAGATGTAATCCGCGGAATCAAAAAAGTTCTTATTTCGCGTGGCTATTCAAAAAAAGATCTTACTGATTTATTGAGTAACAAAATCACCCTTCAGTAAAGAAAAAAAGCACTGCATAGACAGTGCTTTTTTTATGATAAATTTTCTGTTCAATTTAAAAATGTTCAATTAAGATAAGCTCATAGGATAATTAAAAATACATTTGGGGATTCAATGAAAAATATTCTATTCATTATTTTAGGGGCGACTTTCATATCGCTTAGTGGTTGTAATAAGCTACCTTCAGCATGTGAGGAAGTTTGGGGCAACATTGAAAAATTAGCGAAAGAGAGCGGTATTCCTCAAACTGCCATAGATCGTCAAAAAATCGAGTTTGAAGAGCAAATTAAACAGCTTCCTAAAGAAGATGCAATTAAAAATTGTGAAACACAAAATACTTTCTTCTCATAACTTCATTTGAGTTGAATAAAAAATTTAGGCACCTTTTTTAGAGTGCTTATATTGTATTTATACCTCATTATTTATTTCCAATTCGGTTATACTGTGGACTCTCTTTCAATAAATGTACATCTGTAAAGTTATTGGAATATTTTATAAATGCGGCATAAACACGTCAAAACATTCCCTCTTGGTGCTCACTTAATTGTTAAGCATTTTGGTTATTCACATCATGGTATTTATGTGGGTAAGGGTCGTGTTATTCATTATTCAGGTTTTGCTCATCTCTTTAAAAAACATCCGATCGAAATTACATCTCTGCAAAAATTTGCACATGGCAAAAAAATTACGATTCGGCATTATAGCACCCCCAAATATTCAGGTCGTGCTGTCGTAAGACGAATGCGCTCTCGAATGCATGAAAATAACTATCATCTCATTATTAATAATTGTGAACACTTATGTTCTTGGGCGATCACGGGCATCGAAAGTAGCCCACAAGTCATCAAAATGATGAATAGACTCACCACTATTGGTTATATCAGCTCACTCATGAGCTACTTAAATAGTCTTCTTTTAACTTTAGCAACCACCTGTTTTGCTTTGGTATTTTATATTAAGAAAAAGTTAAATGATCAGCGCAAACTGAAAGGCCCTGTGTATATCGCTTTACAGCAACATCAGAAACTAAAGCAAAAAAAAGCCCCGCTTAAGCAGGGTTTCGAGGAAAACAAAGTTTCAAATTAACCTTTCGGTTGAATTAAATATGCGCTTGAAAATCCAAATAGTCAAATATATATTTGAAATATAATGTTATTTTAGTTTTTATTTATAACTTATTAAATTATTCTTAAATACTCACCTTTATCTAATCATGTGAATTTAATCACAAAAATTATTTATTAACCTAAATTTGAATAAAAAAAAGCCTGAATCAATCAGGCTTTTTTTGATATTACCAAACTTTATTTTGCAGGCTTAAAACTATCTTTTAAATCCAAAATACGGTTAAAGACAGGTTTTTCAACAGTATGATCAAATTGATCAGCGACAAAATAACCTTCACGTTCGAATTGGAATCGATCTTCAGGTTTCGCTTGAGCTAAAGCAGGCTCAATTACCGCTTGAACAATTTTTAGAGAATCTGGATTTAAATTCGCTAAGAAATCATCGTCCGCATCAGGTGCGGCTTCAGTAAATAGACGATCATAAATACGAACTTCAGCAGGAATCCCTTTATTTGCAGATACCCAATGAATAACACCTTTGACTTTACGACCTTCTGGATTCTTACCTAAAGTATGCGGATCGATAGAGCATTTAAGTTCAACAACTTCGCCATTTTCATCCTTAATCACTTCATCACATTTAATCACATAAGCATGACGTAAACGGACTTCACCACCAGGAATTAAGCGTTTAAACCCTTTAGGCGGCTCTTCCTCAAAATCTTTACGATCAATATACAATTCAGAAGTCAGTGGAATTACACGATCACCCATATCAACATTTGGATGGCGTGCGTGTGTTAAATCCATATCCTCTGGAAGGTTGGTCAATGTCACTTTAAGAGGATTCAATACCGCCATACCACGTGCAGCAGTATTTTCTAATGATTGTCGAATGCAGAATTCAAGCATTGCAACATCGACAATACCATCAGTTTTAGATACGCCAACACGCTTACAGAAATCACGTAAGCCTTCTGGAGTAAAGCCACGACGACGCATTCCCACGACTGTAGGCATACGTGGATCATTCCAACCATTGACGTAACCACCTTCGACCAGCTTACGTAATTTACGTTTTGAGGTGATGGTGTAATCAACATTCAAACGGCTTGATTCGTACTGGCGTGGAACTGCTGGAGAATTTACCTTAGCGACAACCCAATCATAGAACGGGCGATGGTCTTGGAATTCAAGCGTACATAACGAGTGCGTAATGCCTTCAATCGCATCAGACAAAGGATGAGCATAGTCATACATTGGATAGATTTTCCACGTATCGCCTGTTTGATGATGCTCAGAATGTAAAACACGGTAAAGAATTGGATCACGCATATGTACGTTCGGTGATGCCATATCAATCTTGGCACGAAGTACTGCTTGGCCTTCTCCAAGCTCACCATTACGCATTTGTTCAAAACGTGCTAAGTTTTCTTCAACCGTTGCATCACGTTGCGGAGAATTTTTACCTGGTTCTACAAAATTTCCACGATTCAGCTTAATTTCTTCAGGAGATTGCAAATCGACATATGCATCACCTTGTTTAATTAATTGAATCGCCCATTGATACAATTGATCAAAGTAACTTGATGCGTAGCGTGGTTCACCATTCCAGTCGAAACCGAGCCATTTAACATCGTTCGCAATACCATCTACATATTCTTGTTCTTCTGCATCTGGATTTGTATCGTCAAAACGAAGATTACATAAACCAGAAAATTCTTCTGCAATACCAAAATTCAGGCAAATCGCTTTAACATGTCCAATGTGTAAATAACCATTAGGCTCTGGTGGAAAGCGCGTCACGACTTTATCTGTACGCCCTGCTGCAAGATCTTCTGTAATTACTTGACGTACAAAGTCTAAGCCCGGTTGTTGTTCTTGCTGCGCAGCATCGACTGATGGATTGTTAGTCGTCGGGGTATTTGGCAGGGATGAAACAACATCATTCGGCTTCATAGTTGATAAATCACTTCTATAAGATAAAATAGGATAATTAAAACGCTATCTTCATATTATTAACAAAGAAAATAACGTTTTTGCTTGCCTTGTAGTTTACAGTTTGCTTATGCTTCTCTCAACCACAAACCCATGGCTTTTTGTCCATGATCAGGAGATTATAGAATGAGTTTTCCTCAAGTCGAATTAAACACCAATAAAGGACGTATTGTTCTAGAGCTTAACTCTGAAAAAGCACCTAAAACTGTTGCTAACTTTTTAGAGTACGTTCGTGATGGTTTTTATGATGGCGTAATTTTCCACCGTGTAATTGACGGTTTCATGATCCAAGGCGGTGGCATGGATGAAAACTTCAAAGAAAAAGCAACTCGCGATTCTATTGAAAATGAAGCTGACAACGGTTTAAGCAATGACGAAGGTACGATTGCCATGGCACGTACTCAAGCTCCTCACTCAGCATCTGCACAATTCTTCATTAACGTGAAAAACAATGCTTTCCTTAACCATACGGGTAAAACAGCTCAAGGCTGGGGTTATGCAGTATTTGGTAAAGTTGTAGAAGGTATGGACGTTGTTAATGAAATCAAAGGCGTTCGCACTGGTAACCGTGGCTACCACGCTGACGTTCCACTAGAAAACGTTGTGATCGAATCTGCTAAAATTATCTCTGAATAAAAAACCTACCCCTTAACTTATTAAGTTTTCAAGCACTGCTTTAAAACGAATATCATGTTCAAGGGATTTTTCCCCATCTAAAGTTGATGGGGATGTAGGCAAATAAGGAATATTAAGTGACCTATCTGTTTATTTCAGATTTACACCTGTCACCTGAACACCCTCGACTCGTTCGAGGGTTTTTAGATTTATTAGATCATTATCAAGACCAGCAAACCCAACTCTATATTTTAGGTGATTGGTTTAATGCATGGATTGGTGATGACTATACAGCTCCTTGGCTCGATGAAATCGTTGAACGCTTAAAAAGATTTACTGCTCAGGGAAATCAAGTTTTATTTTCTGTCGGCAATCGTGATTTTGCGCTGAATCAAATTTTTTTAAATAAATTTGGTGGCATCTTATTGTCCGAAGTCTCTAACTTAAAAATAAATGACGTCCAAATTCGTATAGAACATGGTGATTCACTGTGTACAGACGATGTCGCCTATCAACGTTTTAAAAAAATAATCAGAAATCCACTCATCATTTGGATACTGCGGAATACCCCACTTTCTTTTCGTACTCAACTTGCAAATGGATTTAGAAAAAAAAGCCACGAATCAAAAGAATTTAAATCTTATGATGTCATGGATGTAAATCAAGATGCTGTCCACGATGCATTGAAAGAAGTTGATTTACTAATTCATGGTCATACGCATCGCCCTCAAATCCATATCTCTCAAGATAAAAGAAGAATTGTTTTAGGCGACTGGCGTTTGGATCAAGCTCAAATTTTGGAAATTAATCAATCGAAATTCTCTAAGCAGTCAATCAATGATCTGACACTGAAAACATGGTCTTATTAGTTCCTCTATTTTTATAATGATCTCATCAACCTTTAAATTGAAATTTCACTCAATGTTTGAATATTAATCAGTATGTTTTGCTTTAAGTTTTTTTGCATATGATAATAACGACTCAATTCAATTCGTGAGTTTGTCATGTCTAATTTCAGCAATATTACTGTTCAACACCATGAAGATGATAAAGTGTCATTATTAATCGATGGTAAAGCAATCTCTGAACGTTATGATGTACGGCTAGATGCCACAATTATTGATGAACTCAAAAATCTTGCTGATGGCGCCGCATTGACAATCTTTGAACAATTTATATTTTCCCATCAAGATCTCAACTTTGAGCATTCATATCAATATGTGACTAACATCGTAAACCATAATAACGATTACGAATTGATCACCCACCTTGTCTACAAAATTAAGGCCGCAGACCAAGCACCGATCGAACATAATATCAGCAAGAATGGTCAACCTATGACTGAAGAAGATGTGCGCGCATTTATCAACCAACAAATTGCAATGTCATTAGAAAAATATACTGATTTAAAATATGCCTATTGATTTAAAGACAAGTCAGATTTTTCATATCATTTAGCATCAACTATAGAAAATATTTAAGTTCAGAGTCATTTAAAATTATTAGATGAATATATTGTGAATAATCGGAGGATAATATGGATTTGTTAAACATCTCCCAATCTCGCTACACCACCAAAGCATACGATTCTTCAAAAAAGATCCCTCAAGAAAAGTTTGAAAAATTATTGGAATCTTTAAGGCTCGCACCTTCATCTATCAATATTCAACCGTGGCATTTCTTTGTCATCGAAACTGATGAAGCCAAACAGCGCATTGCTAAAGCACTGGTTGGTAAGTATGTTTATAATGCACCCAAAGTCCTTGAATCTTCACACACAATTCTGTTTTGTACGCATAAAGACATTACAGACTCTCATCTAGATCGATTATTAAATCAAGATGAAATCAGTGGTCGTTTTAAAGATGACCAAGCAAAACAAGCTCAAAAAGATACGCGCTTAGGCTATGTTGATTATTATCGCAACGAAAAAGGCGATATCCAGCGCTGGTCTGAAAATCAAACTTTTATTGCACTTGGGCAAACCTTATTTGCTGCAGGTTTAGAAGGTATCGATGCCACTCCAATTGGAGGATTCGATGAAAAAATTATCGCTGAAGAGTTAAATCTTGACGCAAAAGGCCTGATTCCATCAGTGCTATTGGCACTTGGTTATCGAAGTGAAAAAGATTTTAATGCCAAATTACCTAAATCTCGTTTGAATGCAGATCAAGTTTTCACTCGACTATAAATGTATTTGCCACAATAGTTTTCACGCTATTGTGGCTTTTCATTAAGCCGCTATTTTCTGTGAAATTTCTAAACTGATCATTGCAGCAGTTGCAGCTGACAGCGTCCAACCCAGATGCCCATGACCGGTATTATAAAAGACTCTCGGATGCTTCCCTTGTCTTACCACTGGCATCATATTCGGCATCATCGGTCTTAATCCAGCCCAAGGGACACAATGCTCAGTTGAAATATCAAAATTACGATTCACCCAATGAACCAAAGGTTGTATGCGATCCATACGGATGTCTCGGTTATAGCCATTAAATTCTGCAGTACCAGCAATTCTTAAACGATCTCGACCTAATCTCGACGTCACAATTTTTGCACTTTCATCCAATAAACTTACCCATGGTGCATGTTGTTGGCTATGTTCATCATTCAACTGAACTGTAATCGAGTACCCTTTCACTGGATAAACATTGACACGATCTCCAGCCTGTTGTGCTAAATGATAGCTTCCAACCCCACCACAAATGACCATTGCATCAGCTTGAATAAATCCATCGGGTATATCTCTACTTTTAGGATCACAAGCGCGATATTTAGCTGAAACTTGTTCTGTTGAATGATCCAGATTTAAATCTTCAACTTCTACACCGTATAAAAATTTCCCACCTTTATTCGCCACCACTTGGGCTAAATGCGTGGTGTATTTGTGTATATCTCCTGTGGCATCGTCAGGACAATAAAAACCACCGTAATATTCTCCCTTCAAACTTGGTTCAATACTGTGAATTTCTCCATTTGTAACAGCGTGACGCTCTAATCCACCTTTGCATAACAAATCATTCACTCTTATTGCGACATCATAATCCTGCTGATTATGATAAAAGTGCAAAATTCCACGCTTTTCCAAATCGAATTGAATATTTTCTTTCTGTGCAATTTCGAATAGCCGTTTTCTTGCCAATAATGCCAGCCTTACCGTTTCTTGTGTGTTGGCTTCGTAATGCTTGATATTACCCATAAATTCAATCAGCCAAGCGTATTTATGCAAATCAAAAGATGGGTTGAGTAATAATGGTGCATCTTTTTGGGTCATCCACTTGATACCCTTCAGTACCGTTGCTTTCTGATTCCACACCTCTGCATTACATGCAGAGAGTTGACCTCCATTCGCAAATGAAGTCTCCATTGCTGGGTATAAGTTTTTATCCAAAATCGTGACTTGATAACCAAGTTCTAACAATTCGTAGGCAGTGGTTATTCCTGTAATGCCAGCACCAATCACCATAATATGTGACATAAAAGCTCCTTGAAAATTTTATATTTTCAATGCCCCATCTGTCACGGTACCTGAGAGCTTCGGAAATCTTCATAACATATGATTATTTCCATCCCCTTCGGTGAGTCTAAACATCATTAGACTTCTCTCCAGATGATTGAGAATAATTACAGTCCTTTTGCCTGAGAGATTCCGGGGTCGTTGCTCCTTCGGCGGATCTACAGAAGACCTCTCTCCTGCAATATTCGTTTAATTCTTATTCAGCAATTAATATGCCATAGTTAATTTTTTTATACATCTACGAAAATCAATTTTAAAAAATATTTTTATACAAATGGATCACCAAGTTTAAGACAACAGCTAAGACAGGAATTTTTAGCTTGGGAAACGTTACAAAGATCATTGTTTAGCTCAAATTTTCTCTACCATCGATAAAAATTTAGTTATTACAAAAAAATGAGGAAATAAGTTAATTATTTTAGAGTTACTCTCTCAAATAGCATAGATCAACTTCCATCTACACTTTCATCTTCTTCAGCATAAAAGTGTAATGACTGATTAGAGCAATCATTGAAGCTCAAAGTTTCAATAGATGTGAGAGTAAGCAGAATGTGAGTTGAAAATTTGCTGTCAACCCTAGATGTTTTAGCGATGAGTATGTATAGACATTACAATGCCCATACCTGCAAGCGTTGCAATGACTGCCGTACCACCATAACTCATGAGTGGCAATGGATCACCCGTTACTGGAAGTATTCCACTCACCATTCCACTGTTCAAAAACACAAAGAAAAAGAAAGTTAAACCTGCCGCACCGGCATAAAGACGTCCAAAATTATGGAAGCTGTTCATGGAAATAATCAAACAACGAATAATGATCGCAGCAAAAATAACAAATAATACGAACACACCAAAAAAGCCAAATTCCTCTGCATAAGCAGACATAATAAAGTCTGTATGATGTTCGGGGAGATAACCTAAATGAGACTGTGTTCCTTCATTAAAACCTTTACCAAATAGTCCACCAGAACCAATCGCAATTTTAGACTGAATGATATTCCACCCTGCACCTAGCGGATCTGATTCAGGATCAAATAAAGTTAAAATTCGCTTTTTTTGGTATTCCTGTAGAAAGAAATTCCATAATAATGGTGCAACCACTGCAAACCCAGCGACCACAGCCCCAATCAAACGCCAAGAAATACCACTTAAAAAAATGACAAAAATTCCGGGAATAATTAATCCAATGTTTAAGTCAGGCTGTAATGCGACTAAAACAAAAGGAATCATCATCAGAAATAATGCAAAGAGAATATGCATAAATTTGGGTGGTAAAGTCCGCAGACTGAAAAACCAAGCCATCATGAGTGGCATCGTAAATTTCATAAATTCACTGGGCTGCACACTCCCTAATCCAGGAATAGAAATCCAGCGTTTTGCGCCTAAGCGGACATCACCAATTAGCAATACCAAAAGCAGAAGCACAATCGAAAATGCATACAGATAAGGACTGACAATTTGATAAACTTTTGGAGGAATTTGTGCACAAATAAACAGCAAAATAAAACCGATACCAAAACTGGTCGCCTGACGAATCACCATGCTTGAATCATGATTGGTTGCACTATAAACAACCATGAGTCCAAAAGCTGCGTTTAATATCAAAAAACCAAGTAACCATGGATCTAAATGTAATTTAGTCCAACGTGACGAATCATGTTTGATTGTTCGTCCATCTCTCAAGGCATGACGCAAAAAACGGTACTGTTGTGAAGGTATCATTGGCTGAATTGCATATTCTAAGTGGCGTTATTATAAGACAATGTTTTGGCTATTTAAGCAAAGTCCCAAACATAAAACTAAATTATTTCGAGTCAGACTGTGACTGAAGAATCAGACGAGCAAGTTCTAAATCTTCAGGATAAGTAATTTTAATATTATCAGATCGTCCAATCACCACATCTACTGGATGATGAGCATATTCAAGCGCACTCGCTTCATCCGTGATTGTGATCTTGTAAGTTAATGCATGTTCAATCGAGGTTTTTAGCAATTTAATGGTCGACAATTGTGGAGTTTGTGCTTGCCACAATGCACTTCGATCAACAGTTTTTTCAATGGCACTCGACTGATCTACTCTTTTTAAAGTATCACGTACAGGCGTTGCTAAAATTGCGCTATGCTTAGATTCGATAACATGGCGAATCAAAGATTCTAAATTACTCAAGCTCACACAAGGTCGAGCAGCATCATGCACAAACACCAGATCATTTTCATCTGCAATATTGGTTAAATAATTTAAACCATTAAGTACAGAATCAACCCTCTCCTGACCACCTAAGCAGAAATGAAGGATTTCTGATTTAGCAAATTGAAGTGTCTGAGCAAATTGGTCATGCTCTGAGATTGCCAACACATAGCCAGCAATAGGCAATTGAGCAATACGTTCTACAGTATGCTCAAGTACAGTTTTATTCTGGATAATTTGATATTGCTTTAACGCTGATTTGGAAAATCGACTACCAGAACCTGCTGCCGGAATAATAGCCCATAATTTACGGTTGTTCAGATTCAGGTTGTCTAGACTCATTGGTTCTTAAATCTACGTTAGCATTTGGGTCGATGTAAATCGGCTTGTAATTCGTACTGATTGTACTCATTTGAATAAACGTTTCATGAGGCTTAATTAAGCCAAGATCTAAACGTGCATGTTCTTCAATCGCCTCTACACCATTTTTTAGATCATATACTTCAGCAGCCAGAATACGATTACGCTCTTTTAACTCTTCATTTGTTTCAGCTTGTTGATTCATTTGCTGAAGTAGCGCCTGATGAGGGAAATATCCTCCTTCACCGAGCCAAAAGCGATATTGAAAGATGGCAATTAAAATTATTGCCACCAGCAAAATCACTTTACTTGAAGTAGTTTTAAAGACGTCTAACATTATATTTGAGGCTTAGTTAACATCATGAAATTAGAGCACTAATATACCCTAAAACAAAGAAAGGTAGTATGTGTAACTGTGTTAAATATGCAAATGTTAAACAAATTCACATTGATTGATTTCTTTTAAAAATATGTACTGTTAAATATCAAAAGTTATTGAATATTCTAGAGTCATTATATTTACACTTTTTATTTCATAGCTTAATAACAAAAAAAACCACTCTTTACAGAGTGGTTTTTTGAAATTCAAAATAATCTAAACGATTAATTTAAACCTTTAAACTCAGCTTTACCGCGGTAAATAGCATTCGTTAATTCTTCAATACGAAGTAATTGGTTGTATTTCGCTACACGGTCAGAACGGCAAAGTGAACCAGTTTTGATTTGACCAGCACCAGTACCTACTGCAAGATCCGCAATTGTAGAATCTTCAGTTTCGCCAGAACGGTGAGAAATCACTGTAGAGTAACCATTTGCTTTAGCAAGATAGATCGCATCTAAAGTTTCAGTCAACGTACCGATTTGGTTATACTTAATCAGGATAGAGTTACCAACTTTTTCGTTGATACCACGTTGAAGGATTTTAGGATTTGTAACAAACAAATCATCACCAACCAATTGAATCTTGTCACCAAGAATCGAAGTTAGGTAAGACCAACCTTCCCAATCAGATTCATCTAAACCATCTTCAATAGAGATAATTGGATATTGGTTTACAAGACCAGCAAGGTAGTCAGAGAATTGGTTGTTTGTGAATGCTTTATTGCCTTCACCAGCAAGGATGTACTGACCATCTTTGTAGAATTCTGAAGATGCACAGTCAAGCGCAAGCATAATGTCAGAACCCGCTTTGTAGCCAGTTTTTTCAATCGCTTCAAGGATAACTGTGATTGCTTCTTCGTTTGAACGTAAGTTCGGCGCGAAACCACCTTCATCTCCAACAGCAGTATTTAAACCTTGTTTCTTTAAAACTGATTTTAAAGAATGGAAAATTTCTGCGCCTGCGCGAAGTGCTTCAGAGAATGAAGTGAAGCCAACTGGTTCAATCATGAACTCTTGGATATCAACGTTGTTGTCCGCATGTGAACCACCGTTTAAGAT
This sequence comes from Acinetobacter sp. ANC_7655, assembly GCF_056784015.1. Taxonomy (NCBI): domain Bacteria; kingdom Pseudomonadati; phylum Pseudomonadota; class Gammaproteobacteria; order Moraxellales; family Moraxellaceae; genus Acinetobacter; species Acinetobacter sp. ANC_7655. Next base: position 234,102 of record NZ_JBWYJB010000001.1, read on the forward strand.
GTTCATCATTGGAACAGGCATTGTTAAAATGCTGTTGTTACGAAGGTCTGCGATGTATTGGAAAAGAGGAATTTTCTTTTCGTCAGCAGCAGCACGCGCAGCAGCCAAAGACACTGCCAAAGTTGCGTTCGCACCTAATTTTTCTTTGTTTTCAGTTCCGTCTAAAGCGATCATCGTATTATCGATGTCTTTTTGTTCGAATACTGATTTACCCACTAACGCGTCACGGATTAACGTGTTTACGTTGTTCACAGCAGTTTTAACACCTTTACCTAAGTAACGTGCTTTATCGCCATCACGAAGTTCTAAAGCTTCACGAGAACCAGTTGAAGCACCAGATGGTGCACATGCACGGCCAACTACGCCAGATGCTAAGATAACGTCTGCTTCGATGGTTGGGTTACCACGAGAGTCCAAAATTTCACGTGCACGAATGTCAACGATTTGGCTCATGAACAATTCCTCAGTTGATTAATAAAACGATGCGTCTAACGCTGCATCAGTGTGTATCTAATTTTTTGAAACCTTTAACCAAGGTATCCAATTCTTTAAGCTGAGCTAAGAATGGCTCAAGTTGAGACATTCGAAGAGCGCAAGGTCCATCACATTTTGCTTTTTCTGGATCAGGATGTCCTTCCAGAAAAAGACCTGCTAGACCTGTAGCCATACCCGCACGCGCTAATGTCGTAATTTGTGCGCGACGACCACCTGCTGAATCTGCACGACCACCTGGGGTTTGAAGTGCATGTGTCACATCAAAGAAGACTGGCACATTCATTTCTTTCATGATGTCGAAACCAAGCATATCGACAACTAAGTTGTTGTAACCAAATGCTGAGCCACGCTCACATAAAATCAGCTTGTCATTCCCGGCTTCCAAACATTTATGCAGGATATGACGCATTTCATGCGGTGCTAAGAATTGCGCTTTTTTGATATTGATAATGGCTTGAGTTTTTGCCATTGCCTCAACAAGATCTGTTTGACGGCTGAGGAAAGCAGGTAATTGAATGATGTCAGCCACTTCAGCCACAGGTGCTGCTTGATATGGTTCATGAACATCTGTAATGATGGGTACATTAAAATGTTTTTTAATGTCAGCTAACCACTCAATTCCTTTTTCAAGACCAGGTCCGCGGAAAGAATTTAAGCTCGAACGATTTGCTTTATCAAAGCTTGCTTTGAAAACATATGGAATATCCAAACGTTTGCAAATATCAACATAAGTTTCTGCAATTTCAAAAGCTAAATCTTTTGATTCAAGTACATTCATTCCGCCGAATAATACAAATGGCAAATGATTTGCCATTTGTATATCGCCTAAACGTACAATTTCTTGTGCTTTTAATTGTGACATTTAAACTTCCTAGTTATGTCCTAAGACATTCATTATTTCGATTTTTGATACTGTTTTTTAGCAGCATCAATAAAACCAGCAAATAATGGATGACCATCACGTGGAGAACTTGTAAATTCCGGGTGGAATTGTACAGCAATAAACCAAGGATGTTGAGGAATTTCAACAGTTTCAACTAAACGTTGGATTGGTGAATAACCAGAAATTTTCATACCTTTTTCTTCTAAAGTAGGAATATAACGATTATTCATTTCGTAACGATGGCGATGACGTTCAATAATTTCTACTGAACCATACACTTCTGCAGTTTTAGTGCCTTCAACCAATTCTGATTTTTGAGCGCCAAGACGCATTGTTCCACCAAGATCAGAATCTACAGAACGTTGTTGTACTTCACCACGTTCGTCTAACCATTCCGTAATCAAACCAATTAAAGGCGATTTAGTTGAACGGTTAAATTCAGTTGAAGTTGCATCTACAATACCAGCAACATTACGTGCGTATTCAATGACCGCAAGTTGCATACCCAAGCAAATACCAAGGAATGGAATTCCATTCTCACGTGCGAATTTAATCGCTTGCATCTTACCTTCAGTACCGCGCTCGCCAAAACCACCAGGAACTAAGATTGCGTCAGCATCTTTCAACACTTCTGCTACATCTTGGCTTTCAAGTTCTTCGGCATTGACATAATCAATTTGAACTTTAACGCGGTTTTGGATACCCGCATGTAAAAGTGCTTCGTTCACAGATTTATAAGCATCTGGAAGTTCAACATATTTACCCACCATCGCAACACGAACAGTGTACTCAGGGTTTAATAATGCTTCTACGACATTATCCCAATCTGAAAGATCGGCTTCTGGTAAATCGTTATAACCAAAACGCTCGCAAATTAAATCATCAACGTCTTGTTCATAGAACGTACGTGGAATTTCGTAAATTGTGCGTGCATCTTTACACACCACAACTGCACGAGCTTCTACGTTCGTGAACAACGCAATTTTACGCTTTGTATCAGCATCAACATCGTGTTCAGTACGACAGATCAAAATATCTGGTTGAATACCGATTGAAAGTAATTCTTTCACCGAGTGCTGAGTTGGTTTTGTTTTCAACTCTGCAGCTGACTTGATATATGGCAACAACGTTAAATGCATCAGCATTGTGCGTTTGTGACCAAGTTCAACCATTAACTGACGAACAGATTCCATGAATGGGAGAGATTCAATGTCACCTACTGTACCGCCAATCTCAACAATAGCAACGTCATAGCCTTCGCCAGCGCGAAGAACACGTTCTTTAATATTGTCTGTAATGTGTGGAATAACTTGAACTGTTCCACCAAGGTAATCACCGCGACGCTCTTTATTTAAAACGTCTTGGTACACGCGACCAGATGTAAAGTTATTAAGCTTGGTCATTTTCGCACGACGCAAGAAACGTTCGTAATAACCCAAGTCTAAGTCAGTTTCCGCACCATCCTCTGTGACAAAAACTTCACCATGTTGGAACGGGCTCATCGTCCCTGGATCGACATTAATGTATGGATCCATTTTCACCATGGTCACTTTTAATCCACGGGCTTCTAAAAGTGCAGCAACTGAAGCAGCTGAAATACCTTTACCTAGTGATGAAACAACACCACCAGTAACGAAAATAAAATGGGTCATTGGGTTTCTCGTACAATCGAGCCTAAATCGGCCTGCAATGTTGCGCAATTTTACTTTACTCTGTACCTATAAAGCAAAGTCAATCCGCATCAATTCAAAGAACAATAAACAATTGGTTATTCTATCATCATTTCCAATAAAGATTCACGCACACTTTCAGTGATTTTCATCTGTTAATTTGCTGTTATACTACGTTAGTCGATCTAGCTAGTTTGTTTTGAGCAACTATGAATAAAAAACTTTTAATCGCTGGTGCAATCTTATCTGCACTCCTCGTTACTGCATGTGTAAAAAAAGAAGCGCCTAAGGAAGAAGAACAGGAACAAACTGTTGAAACAACTGAACAGGCAGAACAAATTGAGAACATTGAGATTTCTGAACCAGAAATCGAACCTGAGCCACCAACTCAAGTTGAAATTGAGCATCAGGAAACAAACAATACGTCAGCGACTATTCGTCGTGAATACCGCGATGCTCCTGCACAAACGAATCCTGCCCCAGCACCAGCTGTTGAAAATGTAGAACGCCCTACACCTTCTCCAAGTGCATCAACAGGTGGTTCTCAATCTGAAGATGATGCTGTTGCCGCTGCTATTGCTGCTGCTACCCCTGCTTTAGAAAACTAATTTTCGAATTTAAAAAAACCGAGTGACAAGACTCGGTTTTTTTATGTCAACATGAATGAAAGTCAAATTGTTATTCATTTATAAAAAACAAAAATTGTCAGGCTTTCTCTAATTCTAAAAAAAATTCTGCAATTAATTTGTGTGCCCAAGATTCTGGATTTTTATTACCTTCATAGAAACAGCAATGGCTTCCTTTTTTTGTGGTCACTACTGCCATGTTCGGCATATGTTGAATCACTTCTTTATAAGGCTCTAAATTGCGGATATGGCATACTGGATCGTCTTCCGAATTTAAAATCATCAACGGCACTCTAATCTTCTCAAAGACATAGATGGGATTTGTCGCTTTACAATATGCGTCATAATTTTCAAATCCAGCGAACTGATAATATTTTTTTTCAAAATCAAATAAATCTTTAGCAACACTCAGTTGCTTAAAACTTTCTAAATTTCGCCAATGTTGCTCATATGGTTTTAAAAAATGTGCATTTAACTTTTTTGCCATCAAACGGCTATAAAAAGGATGAACATTTGAAAAACCAGTTTCCGTATTGTATCCAGGACAAAGTGCGAAAGCCGCTTGAATCGGTGTGGAACTTTCTTCCTCCCCTAAATATCTGACCAATAATCCAGTTCCTGCTGAAGACCCAACTGCATACAATTTAGAATATGGCAAGCGCTGTTGAATATGTTCAATCTGCTCTCTTAGATCTTGCGTGTTTCCAAAAAGATTAATTTTAGGAACTGAAAGTGGTAGACCTGCATGCCCTCGTCTTAAACACAATGCGATACGCCAACCAGTTACTTGATGTAAGTCTCTGACCAATTCTCTCATACTGGCTGGACTTCCAGTAATGGTATGTAGCACTAAAATAGTAGGTGTTTCCGCAGGCAGATGCATACCATACCAAGCAATACCCGTCGTTCCCCCATCAGACATTGTTAACTGTTCAATGAAGTCATATTCTAATTTTACGGTTTTCTTTCGAATTTTATCAAAATACACCAAGTGAGCATGCGTATTCGAGAGCCACGGCGTTGGTGTATATTTATAATGCAAACGTTTCAAGTTTGAAATCACATGCGCTAACTCACCTTGCGGATTAAAATAGATTGAAGGTATAGCTGCACCAGTAAAATAATCAAATTGGGTTTGAGTGAATTCCTGCACCCACTTGAAACGCTGATTAAGATTCATACAGACTGCGAATTTACTTACTCCAATTCATAAGCCAAAAACATGCCTAATTTATTTTGGTAGAAATTGAGCCATACGTTGGCCCATTTGCAACGCCAAAGCTTCTAAACCACTTTTAGGCCGAATCATCACCTCAAAGTCAATAATTTGACCTTGCTCATTAAACTGGATCATATCAATCCCTTTTAATGTTTTTTCACCCACATTTGCGGAAAATTCAAGCACAACACTGAGCCCATCTGCTGTGTAGAACTCACGGTGATAACGAAAATTTTCAAAGATCTCAATCACATTGGTCAAAATAAAAGTAACAACTTGTTTGCCTGGATAAGGCTTAAATGCGACGGGTGATTTAAATACGACTTCTTCAGACAAAAGCTCATTCAATAGACTTAAATCATGCGTTTCAAGCATGTGGTGCCAACGTTGAATAGATTTTTGTGTGGTTTCGAGTGTCATTTTTATGTCCTTTTTGTTGTATCAGTTCAACCTTTTAGAAGAAAAGGGAGAATACTGCGTCAAGGAGAGGTCTCATTTAATTAAGTACCCTCTCCAAATCCTCTTCTTGCACTTTCATCTAGAATACAAGAGAGAAATTTTCTGGCTTAAATCTTGGCAGCCAATTCAGCGCCTTGACGAATCGCACGTTTTGCATCCAGCTCACCCGCTTCTTTCGCCCCACCAATTAAATGAACTTTTTTACCTGCCTGCTCAAGTTGATCAAACATAGCCGTATATGATTCTTGACCTGCACAAATCACCACATGATCCACGTCTAAGACGGTTGTTTGTTCGTTGATTGTGATATGTAAACCTTGGTCATCAATCTTGTTATACGTTGCACCTGGAACCATTTTTACATCGCGATTTTTTAATCCAGTACGATGAATCCAACCCGTCGTTTTACCCAAGCCTGCACCAACTGAAGTCGCTTTACGTTGTAATAAGTAGATTTCACGTGATGGCTGTTCAACTTGAGCCGGTTTTAAACCTCCTACATTAGAATATGATGTATCAATTCCCCATTCATCATAAAATTTTTGAGGATTCAAGCTTCCACTTTCCCCCTCATGGGTTAGATACTCAGCAGTATCAAAACCAATACCACCAGCACCAATAATCGCAACACGCTGTCCGACTGGTTTTTTCTCTCTTAAAACTTCGATATAAGACAACACTTTTGGATGATCAATTCCTTCAATATCTAAATGTCGAGGTGTCACACCTGTAGCGACGACAATTTCATCAAACTGATCTGTATTGAGCTCTTCAAAAGTTACAGTATGATTAAGTTTTAATTGAATTAAAGGTTGCAGCTCAATTTTTCGCTTAAAGTAACGCAATGTCTCATAAAACTCCTCCTTTCCTGGAATCGTTTTTGCAATATTAAATTGCCCCCCAATTTGATCGGCTGCTTCAAAGATGGTGACTTGATGACCACGGTCAGCTGCATAAGTAGCAAAACTCAATCCTGCAGGACCTGCACCAATGACAGCAATTTTTTTAGGCGTATGGGTTTCTTTAAAAATGAGTTCAGTTTCATGGCATGCACGTGGGTTAACCAAGCACGACGCAATTCTGAGTGAAAAAATATGATCCAAACACGCTTGGTTACAGCCAATACACGTGTTGATTTCGTCACTTCTACCCTGTTCAGCTTTTAGTACAAATTCTGCATCTGCAAGCATTGGGCGAGCCATAGAAATCATATCTGCATGACCTGAAGCTAACACGTGTTCAGCCATTTCAGGGGTATTGATACGATTTGAGGTAATCAATGGAATATTAACTTCACCTTTTAGCTTTTCTGTCACCCATGTAAATGCTGCTCGAGGTACTTTCGTTGCAATCGTGGGTATACGCGCTTCATGCCAACCAATCCCTGTATTAATGATAGTCGCTCCGGCTTTCTCAATTTCTTTTGCAAGATGGATGACCTCCTCAAGCGTTGAACCGCCCTCAACCAAGTCGAGCATCGAAAGTCTATAAATGATAATAAAGTTTTCACCCACCTCTGCACGGGTACGTTTTACAATTTCAATCGGCAAACGAATGCGGTTTTCATAACTCCCACCCCATTCGTCATCACGGTGATTGGTACGTGCTGCGATAAATTCATTGATGAGGTAACCTTCAGACCCCATAATCTCAACACCATCATAACCTGCATATTGAGCCAGCTTTGCACAGTTAGCAAAATCATCAATGGTTTGATGAACTTCAGCCGAGCTTAAAGCATGAGGTTTAACTGGATTAATTGGTGCCTGAATTGCTGATGGTGCAACGTTTTCAGGCTGATATGAATATCGACCAGTATGCAAAATCTGCATTGCAATCTTACCGCCAGCATCATGTACTGCTTGTGTAATGATTTTATGTTTCTCAGCTTCAGCAATCGAGTCTAATTTTGACCCTCCCGCAAAAGTCACACCAGCATCGTTGGGTGAAATTCCCCCCGTCACGATAAGACCGACCTGTCCTTGAGCACGCTCAGCATAAAATGCGGCCATACGTTCATAGCCACCTTCAACCTCTTCTAAACCTACGTGCATTGAACCCATCAATACACGATTTTTTAAAGTGGTAAAACCTAAATCTAGTGGTGCAAGTAAGTTTGGATAATTTGACATTCTGACCTCATGGCTCGCGTTTGCTTGCTATTATTGTGTGTTTCATGCAACTTGTTGCATAAATATATATTCTAATTTTGCTTTTTATGCAACATGTTGCATAATTAAGTTGATTCAACATTTTACGATATATGATTTATGTCTTTAGCACATGTTTTGTTGACCAGTCTCATTGAAAAACCAAGTACAGGTATTGAACTTGCACGTCGCTTTGACCGTTCTATGGGATTCTTTTGGAATGCAACTCACCAACAAATCTATCGTGAACTCAATGCTATGCAAAAAAAAGGTTGGATTTCGACTATTGATGAAGGTGATCCCAACTCGAGAAAGAAAAAATATAAAGTTGATGCTCTAGGTCGAACTGAACTTGCCAATTGGATGGTACAGCATAGTGAGCCTGCCCAACTCAGAGAAGAATTGATGGTGCGTTTAAGAGCTGAAGCACAACTAGGTGGTAATAATGTGCTGACAGAATTGGAGTCTCATTTAGAAATTCATAAAAATAAGTTAAAAATATACCAAGCGATTTACGACAAAGATTTTGCCAATAAAAATAATGATGATCGTACACTCTATATTCATAAAATGATTCTTCAATTAGGCATTGAATTAGAGCAAGGTTGGATCAGTTGGTTAGAACGTGTAATTCCACAATTGAAAATAATGAATACAAAATAAAGGATATATCTATGCCATTTTATACCATGCAAGATGACGAAAAATTATATGTTCGTGAAATAGGTCAAGGTGAACCTGTTTTGGTGCTATCTGGTTTAGGAATGCAAAGTTGGCAATGGATTCCTTTTTTTGCATATAATTTAAAGAAATATAAATTTATTATTCCTGACTGGCGTGGTTTTGGTGGGTCTAAGCATTGTAAAATTCCAGATGCTGATGCTATTTCAAGTCACTGGAACGATATTCAGGCATTGATTAGTCAACGCCCTAGACAACAATATAAAGTGATTGCTTATTCTATGGGGGCAACTACTGCCATGCATGGTATGCAATATGGTCAATTTGCTGATCAAATCCAAGCATACTTGCATATTGATCAAACCCCTAAAATACCTTCTGATGAAACTTGGAGTTTCGGGCTATTGGGCGATCGCTATCCAGAGTTCAAAAAGCTACTCATCGAACTTTCTTCTTTTTTACATCAACATGAAAATTATCAAAACCTGAGTGAATTACCTACTCACTTAAGCCGCGAATTAGTCGAGCTTTGGGTTAAATTTTTATCTTTACAAGATAATCATCAATTGAGCGCTAAAATTTTTAAAACAACACTCAATCAACCGAAAATTCAAAAGTTAATCCTCCCTATGCAACGTCTCGACTATATGCGTTGGTACATTGACAACTATCTAAACCATAAAGAAGATTACAGAGCCGCGATCTCAAAGTTAGAATGTCCAGCAACTTTTTTTATCGGCGCTAAATCCGCACTCTATCCAGCGCAAGGGCAAAAGCTCATTGCTGAATCGGTTAAAAATCATCTTATCGTACTGTTTGAGCGCTCAGGGCATACGCCTTTGATCAATGAACCCATTAAATTCGCACAAGAAATTTCTAAATTTCTGAATCAAACTATATAAGCTCTAATGAATATTTGAATATTAAGTTGATCCAGACGTCATACGTGGGCATAAAATCAATAGGATGGAGATTGGATGAATCAGTCTAAAAAAAAGCTTGTGATTTTTTCGGGTGCTGGTATGAGTGCTGAAAGTGGTATCAATACATTTCGAGATAGCGATGGACTTTGGGAAAACCATCGCATAGAGGATGTCGCAACGCCCGAAGCTTGGCGTAACAATCCTGTTTTAGTACAGCGCTTTTACAATGAACGGCGAAAAAAAATTTTAGCATCTGAACCTAATGCAGCACATCTTGCGATTGCAGCACTTGAACAACATTATGATGTACATGTGATCACGCAGAATATTGATGACTTACATGAACGCGCTAGAAGCAAAAAAGTACTACATCTTCATGGAAATATAAGACTGGCCAAAACCTCAGGGCCAGATGCTCAATTCACAGACAAATTTTACACAATTGAAGGTACTGAACTGGATATTTCTCGTGACTTCTGTGACGCTGGATATCCGCTTCGTCCACATGTCGTATGGTTTGGTGAATCCGTTCCCGCTTTTGAAGAAGCAGAAGTGATTTGCCAGCAAGCTGAAATCTTTGTTGTGATTGGAACAAGCTTAGCTGTTTATCCTGTTGCAAGCTTAGTACACAGTATTTCACCAAGCTGTGATGCGTATTATATCGACCCTAAAGCCGATCTCGGCCGTGTGCCACAACACTATACATGTATCTCAAAATCAGCAACCGAAGGAATGCAAGATTTGGCTAAACTTCTTTCTTCAGTTCAGCCAAATTGAGGCATGGGCTTATTTGAGTTTATCAAAATAAGGTTTTAACCATCGATATAACCAGAAGCCAATTAAGACAATCAAATAAAAAGGCCAAATCATTAATAAAAACACCAAAAGATCGAGCACAAATTGCCAGCCATATTTGATGCTATTCCAAGCACGCTGAATAAAGTGATCACCATTTAATCGCGCCACTGCATCAATATCAATATCAACCCTTTCTCGGACCAGTGTTGGTTGATTCAGTTGTAAACTGATCGTACTGAATTTAACACGGTCTTGAACTTCGAGTTGAGTGAGCCGTGTGATTTCATTCAAATGAGCTGGTCGTGCTTGACTTGAAATAGTCTGTGCTTGATTCATTTTTTCTTGAAGAAGCTTCAATTCAAAAGGTTGTGCACTATAGCGTTGCTGATTCAGAAAAAACATTAAAGGTAAAAGTTGATTAACAACATGTGGGGCACGCTCACTCGGTACACGTAGCACCATAAAAGATATAGGTTCAACTTTTTCAAATACTTTTACTTTACCTTCTGAAATATTCTGACGTTTAAGATCAACCACATTGAAATCAATATCTTTTCTTTCAATAAATCCGCCTGCTTCAAGGGTTATTTTTTCAATCTCTAAACTGCTTTTCACCACATCTTTAACGGTAAAGTTAACTTGCGCCTCTCGAACCATACGACGAGTAAGTTCAACCGGATTAACCTCTTGATTTAATATGACCTCAGGTTTTTGCTCCTGGACGGGCAAAGTATTTGGTTCAGCCGCTTCTTGCATATCAACTTACGTATCAGCAGTGTTTTCTTGAACTGCTTCAGCAGAGTGTTCCTCTATTTTTTTTGAACAGGATGCCAGCAACATCGAACACAGCAGCGTGCTTATTACTATTCTTTTCATTTATTTTCTCTAAATTATAATGTTTGTATTGATGGCTCAAAATTTTAATTATTATAAACATTCAATTAAGAAATTATACTTAAAAGTTTCAATGAAAATGGCATACCTCATTGAATGAAATATGCCATCAATTCATATTCAATTGATTTTCAGATTCTATCTAGTCTATTAGCTTACTTTGTCCATGTTCATATCATCGACAACATGACCCGCGATCTCAGACACTAAATTTTCAAAAGAGAAAATTTGATTTAACTGCTCTTGCGTCAAAAGATTCTGCTCAATGACAACTTGCTGAATGGTTTTATTTTCTGCAAGACAAACCTTCCCAATTTCATCACATTTGGCATGGCCTAGAATCGGATCTAATAATGTGACGATGCCAACACTTCGCATCACTGCATCGTAACAAGTCTGTTCATTTGCAGTAATACCTTGGATACATTTGTTTTCTAGTGTTTGCATTGCTTGAATTAATAAATTGGTTGATTCATTCATGGTTAGTGCAATTACAGGTTCCATGACATTTAATTGTAATTGCCCTGCTTCAGCTGCCATGGTCACTGTCAAATCATTACCAATGACTTTAAAAGCAATTTGGTTCACTACTTCAGGAATAACTGGATTGATTTTCGCAGGCATAATGGATGAGCCGGCTTGTAATTCAGGTAATCTAATTTCAGCTAATCCCGTACGAGGCCCTGAACTTAATAAGCGCAGGTCATTACAAATTTTTGAGAGCTTGACTGCTAAACGCTTTAAAGTGCTTGATAGAATAATAAATACGCCACAATCACTGGTGGCTTCAACATAGTCTTCAGCACCTTGTAATTTCAATCCAGTAATTTGCGAAAGCGTTTGAACCACTTCTAGTGCATATCCATGAGGTGTGTTCACACCCGTTCCAATGGCAGTCGCACCCAAATTTATTTCTAGCAGTAAATGACGCATCTTTTGGATGAGGCGATAGTCTTCTTTTAATAGCGTCGCAAATGCACGAAACTCTTGTCCGAGTGTCATGGGTACAGCATCTTGGAGTTGAGTTCGCCCCATTTTAATTACGTGTTGAAATTCAGATGCTTTGATCTCAATAGCAGCGATTAATGAGCGAACTTGAGACAATAAATCTTCTAAACTGTAATATGTTGCTAGTCTCAATGCAGTTGGATAAACATCATTGGTCGATTGCGATTTATTCACATGGTCGTTTGGATGAATTACATCATATTGACCTTTAGGCAAGCCGAGATGCTCGAGTGCAAGGTTAGCCACCACTTCATTACTATTCATATTAATAGAAGTTCCAGCCCCACCCTGATAAATATCAATTGGAAATGATGATTTCCAACTTTCAGGCTGCTCAATCAGTTGATCACAAGCCCATTGAATCGCTTGGCTGACATCTTGACTCAATTTGGAAAATTTTAAATTTGTCTGTGCTGATGCTTTTTTTACCTGTGCCAATGCACGAATAAAATGTATGTTTTCACCTATCTGTTGATGCGAAATCTGAAAATTCTCTATCGCACGCAGGGTATGAATCCCATAGTAACGATCGAAAGGAACCGCTTTTTCACCGAGCAGATCATGCTCTATTCTTGTTTTATCAAATTGAACCGTAGACACTTTTAATACTCAACAATAATGCACCATTATCGTGCAATATCGATCATAGGCTTCATGCTTATTTTCACTATTGCTTTAATACTTCTTTATGCAATAAAAAATTACAACTTCGCTGTTTAAGTGACAAATGTAACTTTATGTTAAAAAAAACCATTTATAGAATTGTATTAATCCTCATAGTAAACTTTTTTTGAAAAAATAGTCATTGTAACTAAAATTACATTCAGTTTCACTAAACGACTATAAATCTCACTCAAATGTAACAGAGCGTAATTTTCAAAACGTGCTTGAATCAGCTCCTCGAATAATTCGATTAAAAATTCATCTCGGAAAGATGGTCATTTAGGACAGACAAAGGATGGCATAGCAATGAGCCAATTAAATCCTACGCTAATCACATTTATTTTTTATATTGTGGCGATGCTTGGCATTGGGCTTTATGCCTACAAAGCCACGAATAATTTTGATGATTATATTTTAGGTGGTCGGAGTTTAGGCAGTGTCGTCACTGCATTATCCGCAGGTGCATCAGATATGAGTGGCTGGTTACTCATGGGCCTACCTGGTGCAATTTATCTCTCAGGTTTATCCGAAGCTTGGATTGCCATTGGTTTAATTATCGGTGCTTGGTTGAACTGGCTGTTGGTCGCGGGTCGTCTACGTGTTCACACCGAAATACAACATAACGCATTGACTCTCCCCGACTATTTCACCAGCCGCTTTGGTGATCGGAAAAAAGTTCTTCGTATCATCTCAGCTTTTGTAATTTTGATTTTCTTTGCAATTTATTGTGCCTCTGGCATGGTCGCAGGTGCACGTTTATTTGAAAGCCTATTTGGTTGGGATTACAACACAGCCCTATGGATTGGAGCAGTGGCAACGATTAGTTATGTCTGTATTGGCGGTTTCTTAGCCATCAGTTGGACAGATACATTCCAAGCAGGCTTGATGATCTTTGCGCTTTTACTTGCTCCAGTAATGACCTATTTAGCCATTGGTGAAAATGCTCAGCAAGTTAGTGTCATTGTGGAATCCGCACGCCCATTAGCGAATAATTTACTTTCAGATCTCAGCACTGTAGCAATTTTATCTTCAATGGCATGGGGACTTGGCTACTTTGGTCAACCACATATTCTTGTGCGCTTTATGGCAGCAGATTCCGTGAAGTCTATTCCAGCAGCACGTCGAATTGGAATGACATGGATGATTCTATGTCTTGGTGGTGCAGTCGCTGTCGGTTATTTCGGAATCGCTTACTTTGATACGTTTCCTCAACTCGGTGCTGCAGTCAATGCAAATCCTGAAACTGTTTTTATGGAATTAACTAAAATTTTATTTAATCCATGGGTTGCAGGAGTGATTCTTGCAGCGATTCTTGCTGCAGTAATGAGTACCCTAAGCTGCCAACTATTGGTATGCTCTACCACGCTTACAGAAGACTTATACAAAGCATTTATTCGTAAATCTGCCTCACAAACCGAGCTGGTTTGGGTAGGTCGTTTGATGGTATTAATCGTTGCGATTATGGCTATCTTCCTTGCAATGAATCCGAACAGCAAGGTACTCGGTTTAGTTGCTTATGCGTGGGCTGGCTTTGGTGCAGCATTTGGACCACTGATTATCCTTTCTCTCTTCTGGAAGCGAATGACCATCAATGGTGCATTGGCAGGTATGATTGTTGGCGCTGTTACAGTCATTGTATGGAAAAACACCATGGCTGATACTGGCGTCTACGAAATCATTCCTGGCTTTATTTTATCTTGGGTGAGTATTATGGTGGTGAGTTTATTAGGCCGCCCGCCAGCGCAAGATGTGACTGACCGTTTTGATGAAGCTCAACAGAAATATGAAATTGAAATGCAAGAAATCAAAAATGGAAGGTAATGAGAAATAAAAAATTAAGGGGCTTATAGCCCCTTTCTTATACATTTACTTTTTAAATGTTTGCTTAAGTTGCACTTGCGAAGATTCCTTAATAACTTCCATCACTGGATAGCTACGGGTTTCTTTGATGCCAGGCAGTTGCCATAAAACCTGTCCAGAGATCTTACGAAACTCTTCCATGTTGGCGCAACGAATTTTAACTACAAAATCAAACCCACCGCTTATCATGTGACATTCAACAATTTCAGGGTAACTTCTGACTGCATCAGAAAATTCTTCTAATACATTTGGAGTTGTTTTATCTAATAAAATTTCGACAAATACCACAAAACTTCGATTCAGCAGATCTGGATTTAACTTGGCTTCATAACCTGTAATATATCCATCCTTGGTTAGTTTTTGTACTCGAGCAAGCGCTGCTGTGGGAGAAAGATTGACCATTTCAGCAAGTTTTATATTTGATAGACGCCCATCTTTTTGCAAGATATCTAAAATTTTTAAATCTGTACGATCCAAGGTCATCATTTGAGTCTGCATGCGAATTATTCTCTAAATTTAACTCTAATTATAGTGAGTTATGCACCATATTTTCTGTAATTATAAATTAAATAAACCTTAAAGATAAATCTATTTCATTGTCACAGGACGCTGGCGTATATCTCATGGAACAACTTAGCTCACCCCTTTCTCGCCCAATAGACATTCAAGACATTACTGAATTTAAAGATAAATCAGATCTAGAATTAGAAATAAATCGTGCATGGCGCCGTGATGAATCTGAATGTGTCGAAACACTTCTCGAACAGACCGAGATTGATCAAGAAATTTCAGACAAAATTTATCAATTAGCCTTCAATTTAGCGCATTCATTACGTGAACGTAAAGGGTCAGCGGGCAAAGCAGGCATTGTACAGGGTTTATTACAAGAATTTTCATTATCTTCACAAGAAGGTATTGCGCTCATGTGTTTAGCTGAAGCGCTGTTACGTATCCCTGATAAAGCAACACGTGACTTATTGATCAAAGACAAAATCAACCAAGGCAATTGGAAAGATCATTTAGGTCAAAGCAGCCTAATGTTTGTAAACGCGGCAGCATGGGGCTTAATGTTGACCGGTAAATTAATGGAAACACCTAAAGCAAATAGTTTATCTGGTCTACTCACAGGCATCTTGGCACGAAGTGGCCGTGGCATTATTCGCAAAGCCGTTGATGTTGCTATGCGTATGATGGGTGAACAGTTTGTTACAGGTGAAACCATTGATGAGGCGTTAAATAATGCCGAACGATTAGAAGAACAAGGCTTCCGTTACTCATATGATATGTTAGGTGAAGCAGCACTTACAGATCATGATGCGGAGCGCTATTATCAAGATTATACAAATGCGATTCATGCGATTGGTAAGGCATCGTCTGACAAAGATGTTTACGAAGGCCCCGGTATCTCAATCAAACTTTCGGCGCTTCATTCACGTTATCAACGCTCGCAAATTGACCGTGTACACGATGAGCTTTATCACAAAGTCTTTAATTTAGCTGTTCTAGCGAAACAATATGATATTGGTCTAAATATCGATGCTGAAGAAACTGATCGGCTGGAAATTTCATTGGAACTTCTTGAACGCTTATGTTTCGAACCAAAATTGAATGGCTGGAAAGGCATTGGATTTGTGATTCAAGCTTATCAAAAAAGATGTTTTTACGTGGTCGATTACATCATTGATTTAGCTAAGCGTAGTCAAAAACGTTTAATGATTCGTTTAGTCAAAGGCGCCTATTGGGACAGTGAAATTAAGAAAGCACAAGTTGAAGGCATGACCGATTATCCTGTCTTTACTCGAAAAGTGCACACAGATTTATCTTACATTGCATGTGCTCGCAAACTTTTAGCTGAACCAGACTTTATTTATCCACAATTCGCAACACATAATGCACAAACCTTAGCCACTATTTATCATTTGGCAAATCCTGAACAATATTATAAGGGACAATACGAATTCCAATGTTTACATGGCATGGGTGAACCACTTTATGAACAAGTCGTCGGTTCTAAAGCAGATGATAAACTTGGCGTACCTTGCCGAATTTATGCACCTGTCGGAAATCATGAAACCCTTTTGGCTTATTTGGTTAGACGATTGCTTGAAAATGGGGCAAACACGTCTTTTGTAAATCGTATTGCTGATAAAACACTCAAAATTGATGACTTGATTGAAAATCCACATCAAACCATTGATGTCACAAGTCGAATCGAAGGCAAAGTTGGATTAAAGCACCCTGCTATTCCATACCCGAAACATTTATATGCTGATCATCGCCCTAACTCTCTTGGAATTGATCTTGCAAATGACCAAGACCTTGAACATTTGAATCATACTTATCAACAATGGTCTAAAGTTCAAATTAAAGCCCCCCCAATGGGTCTGAGATTAGATGAATCCGTACACGATACAGAGTCAATTGCAATTCTCAATCCTGCAAACC
This sequence comes from Acinetobacter sp. ANC_7655, assembly GCF_056784015.1. Taxonomy (NCBI): domain Bacteria; kingdom Pseudomonadati; phylum Pseudomonadota; class Gammaproteobacteria; order Moraxellales; family Moraxellaceae; genus Acinetobacter; species Acinetobacter sp. ANC_7655. The sequence continues at coordinate 250,876 of NZ_JBWYJB010000001.1, forward strand.
ATCAAGATATTGTCGGTGAAGTGACGGAAACTCATGCCATGCAAGTGGAAATGGCGTTAGTTAATGCGACTGAAGCACAGCAGGATTGGCAAAATTTAGATAAAGATCAACGTGCAGAATATTTAATTACCGCATCCAATGTGATGGAGTCTCGACTTGAAGAGCTGATGGTTCTGCTCAGTCGTGAAAGCGGTAAAACATTTGCCAATGCGATTGCTGAAGTACGCGAAGCAGTAGATTTCTTACGCTACTACGCAGCACAAGTGAAAGATCTAGAACACAAAGCCGTTATTCAACCCTTAGGTACAGTACTGTGTATTAGTCCTTGGAACTTCCCATTGGCAATTTTTACAGGTCAAATCGCGGCGGCACTTGTAACAGGGAATACTGTAATCGCCAAACCAGCGGAGCAGACTCCTTTAATTGCCTCAATTGCAGTTCAGATCCTTTGGGAATCTGGCGTACCACAATCTGTCTTACAGCTCTTGCCAGGACGTGGTGAAACAGTGGGTGCACAACTCAGTAGTGATCATCGTATTCAAGGTATTATGTTTACAGGGTCAACTGAGGTTGCGAAAATTTTGCAGAAAACCGTTGCAAAACGACTGAATCAATTTGGTCAATCAATACCTCTCATTGCAGAAACTGGCGGTCAAAATGCCATGATCGTAGATTCTTCTGCCCTGACTGAACAAGTGGTATTAGATGTTGTCAGCTCAGCATTTGATAGTGCTGGTCAGCGTTGTTCAGCACTACGAATTTTATGTGTTCAAGAAGATAATGCGCATACCGTGATCAAAATGCTCAAAGGTGCAATGAAGCAATTGCGTGTCGGTATTCCAAGTTTGTTAAAAACTGATATCGGACCTGTAATTGATCGAGAAGCAAAACAAACCATTGATCGACATATCAATAAAATGAAATCTTTGGGCTATCCCGTTCAACAACTCATGTTGGATGAAGATGACTCTCATCTCAAGCAAGGGACATTTGTTAAACCGACTTTGGTTGAGTTACCACATTTAGATGATCTTGAACGTGAAGTTTTTGGTCCAGTACTGCATGTCATTACTTATAAATATGGCGAACTTGATCGACTTATTGATCAAATCAATGCCAAAGGCTATGGTTTGACTATGGGCTTACACACGCGTATCGATGAAACCATACAAACCGTAATTTCAAAAGCAGAAGTTGGAAATCTCTATATTAACCGCAACATTGTAGGTGCTGTTGTCGGTGTACAACCCTTCGGTGGAGAAGGTTTATCTGGTACAGGTCCCAAAGCTGGTGGACCGATGTATATTTATCGGTTAATGCATGAATGTACACATAAAAAAATTGAACAACCTTATGCAACGAGCAAAGGCGTTGAATTGACTGAACATCAAAACTTATTGAATCAATATAAAGATTGGGTCAATAAGTCATTTCCTCATTATCAAATGAAGGTGTTGCAACCAAGTTGTGTCGGACATAGCTATGAATTACAAGGACCAACAGGTGAAAGCAATCAATATGTTGTGTTACCGAGACATCGTGTTTTAAGCTTGGCAGATCAAGAAATAGATCAGATTCATCAACTTCATGCCATTCTCGCGGTTGGCTCTCAGCCAACTGTTCTAGGTGAGAATACGTTTGTTTTAAAATACTTACAGTCTATGCCTAAAGAGGTCGCTCAACGTATCGCCATTATTGCTGATATTGAGACAGGTAGTTTTGATGCAATTCTACATCATGGCACCAAAAATCAACTGTTAAAATTGCAAGATAAAGTGGCTCAGCGACAAGGTCCGATCATCGGAATAACACATCTAGAGCCTGGTAATTATGACATTCCTTTAGAACGCTTCTTTATTGAACGTGCAATTAGTATTAATACCGCAGCTGCAGGTGGTAATGCGAGTCTAATGACCATGCAAGCTTGATTCTGTTGAGTCAAAAAAACCAGTGCATTGCACTGGTTTTTTATTTGTGATTTAAACAGCAAGCATACTATTTAAAGTTTCAGATACATTTTTAGATTTCACGATAGGTTTCAATGCTTCGAGTTTCGCTTTGACTTCGGCTTGTTGAGGATGGGCTAACGTGTACCAACGTGATAAAAGTTGTAACAAACGTGAGCCTACAATCGGATTCTTTTCATCCAAATATTGAGCCAACTGAATAATATGATCTACCCCAAAACTCCAAGTATTGACAGGGTTTGAATTTAAACCACCAGTTACAGCACGGATTCGATTAGGTACTTTAAGATCGTAATCAGCATGTGATGTCAGTTTTTGAATCGTTTCTGCTGTCGCTTTCGGATAAGCTGCTTGGATCATAAACCACTGATCCATTGATAGAGCCTCATCTTTAAAACGCGTATAGAAATCTTCTAAAATCTCAACAGCTTGCGGTGCATCATTCCACACCAACACTTTTAAAGCACCTAAACGTTCAGACATATTACGTGTTTGACGATACTGTTGCTCAGCTAAATCAAATGCAGCCTCATCTCCTTGACGCGCAATAAATGAAAGCATGATGTTCTTTAAAGCACGTGTACCCATAGCTTGGGAAAAATCTGACTGTATTGCTGGATCTAATGATAAATAAGTCTCTTTAGCAAAATCACCTAAACGGCGAGACAAAGTATCTAATAGAGCGTTACGCTTTTCATAGATCGCTGTCGGTTGATAATCGTAGTCAATACGGCTACCCAAATAACCTTCACTCGGAACATCAAATAAACGTGAAGCTAACAGCGGATCTTGCTGAATTACTCTAGGTAGCGTTTTTAACATCGCTTCAATATATATGTCAGCAGGTTGGTCATTTAATAAGATGCGCTCAAGCAATGTTTGCGTCGCTTGCCACTGATTAAAGCCATTGGTTTCGTACTGTAATAAGAACGCAAGCTGTTCATCAGTATAATTAAACTCTAAATTCACGGGTGCAGAGAAATTTCGTAATAGTGAAATTACAGGCACCTTCTCCACATTTTTAAACTCGATCGTTGCTTCATCATTCGTGAATAAGTAAACACCATCTTTGACTTTATCTTCAACCAAAGCCGAGCATTCAAGTTGAAGTTGCTCACCAGTGTGTTCATCAAACAAAGCCAAAGCGACAGGAATTGGAACCGCTTTTAAGTTTGGATATTTTGGATGTGGTTTTAAACTTTGCTTAAATTTTAAACGATAAGTTTTTTGCTCAGCATCATACTCACCTTTAGCTTCAAGCTTAGGTGTGCCCGGTTGGTTATACCAACTTAAAAATCCTGATAAATCCACACCAGAACCTGCTGATAATGCAGCAACCCAATCTTCCACAGTCACAGCTTGACCATCATGGCGACGGAAATACTCATCCGTTCCTTTACGGAATTTTTCTTTACCTAATAAAGTCGCCATCATTCGGTTAATTTCTGCACCTTTTTCATACACAGTCGCTGTATAGAAGTTATTAATTTCTACGAAATGATCTGGACGTGGAGGATGAGACAATGGGCCTGAATCCTCAGGGAATTGGTGCGCTTTAAGCACTGCTACATCATCAATTCGTTGAACAGCAGCAGACTGCAAATCCTCAGAAAAAGATTGATCACGGAAAACGGTTAAACCTTCTTTCAAACAAAGTTGGAACCAGTCTCGGCAAGTGATTCGATTACCCGTCCAGTTATGGAAATATTCATGAGCGATAACAGATTGAACACGCATAATCGCAGCATCAGTCGTGTATTCTTCATCAGCTAAAACACATGATGTGTTAAAAATATTAAGCCCTTTGTTTTCCATTGCACCCATATTGAATGCACTGGTCGCGACAATCATATAATTGTCTAAATCATAAGGTAATCCATAGTGCTCTTCATCCCAACGCATAGAATGTTTAAGTGCTTCCATGGCAATATGGCACTTAGGAATATCTTTTTCTTCAGCATAAATTTCTAGAGCTACATCACGACCTTCAGAAGTGACGTAACGATCTTTTAAAACCGCTAAGTCTCCAATGACACATGCAAAGAGATAGGCTGGTTTCTTGGTTGGATCTTGCCAAATGGTATAATGACGTCCTTCGCCTACTTCACCCGCTTCAGTTAAATTACCATTCGCCAGTAGGACTGGAAATTTCTTATCCGCTTCGACACGTGTTGTGAAAACAGACAGCACATCTGGACGGTCTGGATAGAACGTAATTTTACGAAAGCCTTCTGGTTCGTTCTGTGTAACAAACAGATCAGATGCTGCTTGGTATAAACCTTCAAGTTGTGTGTTTGATTCAGGATGAATTTCAACGACTGTAACGATGCATGCATCATCAGGTGCATCTTTAATCACTAACTGTTCATCATCTAGATGATATTGCGAAGAATCTAACTCTTGACCATTCAGTGTAATTGACTTCAACTCAAGCTCACGACCAAGCAACACCAAATCACCTTCAGTCTGACGTTGCATTTTTAGTGTGCCTGTCACCATCGTATGATCGTCATAGACTTGGATATTTAAATCAATCGAATCCACGACAAATGCTGGCTTCTGATAATCTTTCAAAAAAATCGTTTGATCTGCTTCGATCACTGGATTTGCCGCGATATTCATAACTCGTCCTATAAGCTGTTCTTTACAGCGATTATGCTTTTATGTGAAGTCAATTGATCATAGGTCAAAATTGACGAATTGTCTGTGTTTGACGCTCTATTTAATATGGGTCTATTCATGTTTTTTTCAATTTAATTTATTTGTAGTAACAACAGTTTGCTTCTTTATTACCCGTTTCAAATATCTTGTCTAAGTACGATAGAAATGTAACAAAAATTCACTTCTTTATTTTCAAGCATAATTATTGCTTCAGTTTAAGAGCGGTAATCATCAAAAAACTTATAAATCATAAATGAGGTGAAATATGCTCATCAGGGACCACATAGTCAGAGTAGAAAACATCAAAACCATGCAGATGATGGATGCTGCTAAAATTGATCATCGCGTGATTGCAGCATTTTTAACCAGCGAGGGAATGCCTATTGAAACATCAGAAGTCACAGCTGTATTGAAAAACTATGATGCACTCGGAATCAAGAGATTATCTCAAAAGAAATCTCAGGTACTGATCCAAGCTAAAATGCAACATTTTTCCGATTCAGAGCTCCCTTGCCCTTTAACCTATTAAATCCTCCATCTAGGTCGATCTAACATTTGAGGAAATGATTTTCCGGTTCGATCTATTCATATATTTCACATAAGCAGGCATTCACCTGCTTATTTTATTGATCGCAACACCAGTCAGATTTGTTTTCAATACTGACTCAATCAAGCGATGTTGAACAATCGTGTGTATAATTCTTTCATCTTGAAATTAAAGTGCTACCATGTTGCAAATTCTCCAAAAAAATGCTGATGAAAGTAGTTTCTGTCCACTTTGTCAGGCCAGTATGTACTTTATTGAAGCAGAAGAATTTGATAAAGAAATCCTATTCCATCAATGCTCTCACTGCCACCATCAAGTCTTTCAAGATGAAAACCGCAACTGTCATTGTGAGCGTTGCACAGCAAAACGAAAGAAAATGATGCAGGAAACTCGCATTCAAGAACAACGTAAAATTGCATCGAAGAATAAAGACATACAAGAACTCGATTTGCATCAACTGAGCTTTATGCACAAGTTGTTTTTACTCTCAATATTAGATCAACAAGTCCATGAGCATACCCAACATCAAGAATTCATTGATTGGGAAAATATTAAATATCACACCATTACCCCAAGTTATTTATTTCAAAATTATTTGATGAAACAACTTTTGAAAGACAATATTCTTGTCCCACGTGACTTTTCGAGTGAACTCAGTCAATACTATATTAATGTCCGTCTTGACGGCTATTCTGAGCCGAGCTTGTTTAGTATTACTCAAGCATTACGTCAGCTCTTTTATGAAAATCTGAGCCAAGGTGTACCATTTAAAAATAGTGATGAAGTCAAAAGTGCACTCTATACTCTGTTGTACCAAGAAATTATTCAATTTGCGCAATACTACTGTCGTACTTGGGGCGTTCAAATTGCTGGAAATCAGAGTTTTCAAACCTTTTGTTTTAGATTATTAGACTCACTCGCTGTGGGTCAAATCTATTATTTAGTTCAAACTGCGCTTGAATATTTGCACCATCAGAAAGCACTCCAAGCCCGTAATGAAAATTTTATCAATACCAACCTTTTAAAAAAGACCTTACAGCAATATCGTGAACGTTCTTTAGCTGAAAAATGGGAAACCTCAACACTGCCAAGGCTACCTAACTTACCTTTAAGTAAAATGAGCGAAATCTTATTTTTTCATTTTATGGGCTATGATGAATCAATCTTTTTTCAACCCGTTTGGCGATCGTGGAGTAAAATTGAGCCACGTTTAAATTTCTACTCACAAAAACGTTGTATGAATTGTGGCTCAAATGAACTTTCTGTGGATTATGATGCAGATGACTATGTCAGTTTAATTTGTCGTAATTGTAATCACCAAGACCACTATTTTACACGCTAGCGAACGACTATGAATCATCCAGAAAACTTGATAGCAAATGCTCCAAAAGATATTGTGGTTCAAACCCAAGAGATTCTTAAACAGGTCATTGAAGCATGGCATCTGTTAAAAACCACTCAACCTTTAGTGCATTGTATGACCAATCAGGTTGCTGCCAACTATGTCGCAAATGTACTGTTAGCTGCTGGTGCCTCACCTGCCATGATTGATAATCCTTTTGAAGCTGAAAGTTTCGTGAGTATTAGTCAAGCTTTAAGTATCAATTTAGGGACTCCTCATAAAGAACAAGTTGCCGCAATGAAAATTGCCACAGAAACTGCTCACAAAAAAAATATACCTTGGGTATTAGATCCTGTTGGCTATAGTGCTGTTTTGCCATGGCGTACTGAAATTACAAATGATTTATTGCGGTTTAAACCCACCATTATCCGAGGTAATGCTTCAGAAATTGGGAGCTTAGCAGGACAACAAAATCAATCTAAGGGTGTAGACAGTACCCTCGATAGCGCTGCCGTAGTAGAACAGGCAAAAACTTTATTAGATTACTCTGAATGTATCGCAATTTCTGGCGAATCTGATTTTATTCTTTCTAAGTCTTATGGATGTATGGTTAAGATTAATGGAGGTTCACATTTACAGCCAAAAGTTACCGCTACAGGATGCGCCTTAGGTGCATTAATTGCTGCTTATGCTGGCGTAACAAACCCAACCATTGCATGTATTGCTGCCCATGTACACTTTGCCATCGCAGGTAAGCTCGCTTATACGCAGGCTCAAACTGTCGGAAGTTTTAATGTCGCTTTCATCGATGAACTCTATAGCTATTCGGCTGAAAAAATTCAAAACAGTGCAGATATCGAAATACTGACTTTTGCTGCATAACGATAGGCTGAAGATCACTTCAGCCTTTTTAGTCTTACTTCTGAACTCTACCTTTACGATAATGCTCTTTTGGCATTTCCGCTAACTCAATGATCAATTGAACCGTTAAGCCTTGAGCATGATAACCATTAAAGCTATGAAGATACTCATTTAAGCGATCTGAAATAAGATTCTTTTGCTCTTCATTACGCCCCGTCATGATCCCTAAACGAACATGAATATAGGCTTGAGGCTCTTCGCCAAAACCAATCAGGAAATCACTATTAGCACGAATACGTGATTTGATATCAGAAGGATGTCCCACTAGACCTGTATCAAATAAAGCGTGGTTTAAGCCTAAAAGTAACGCTTGCGCATCTAAATTTTGGATATTATCCGAATACTCAACGATCATCTGTGGCATCTTAATTCCCTTTGCTTGTGTGTTAAAAAATCAATTTCAAATGCGTAACTCATTATTCAATGAATAATAAGGCTAATCTCACTTGGTCATAGCCCATACGCGGATTGGTATTTTCCACGATCGGACGCAACTTGATCGCACCATCTTCACCGAAATGTTCAGGACTCTGTCTTTTAAGTAATTTTTTATAGATTTTACGTACTTGTTCAACGACTTCATCCCCAGGATGAGCAACCGAGATATCTAACCCCTGCTCACGATGGAGTTTGCCTAAGTGGTTAATAATGGTTGCTGGCGTTAAACCACGCTCAACCGCAATATCCTGAATTTCATAACCATTTTCAAAGAGTTCGCGAGTTTCATCGAGAGTCGCGGTGGCATAATTGGCTTTGCCTGCATTTTTGGCAATTTTTTTCTCATTACGACTAATCTCAAGCTCATTGAGTGTGCCACCACAGTGCCGAATAAATGCCTTATGTTGCGCTTCTAAATCAGCATCACCAAAATGCGCTTCTGCTTCATCAGAGAGTTCTTGAAATCTTCGGTCGGCTTTAATTGCTAAACTGTCTAATTCTAATGCTTGCTCATTGAAGCCGAGCAACCTCAGACCATCAATAGATTTCAAACGAGATATGGCGACATAGCCCTGACCCTTTTCAAAGGTATTCGCCAAATTGATTTCCGCCGCCGATAAAGTCATCCCTTGAGACTTATGAATAGTAATCGCCCAAGCTAACCGCAAAGGAACTTGGGAAAAACTCGCGATTGTCTTTCCTGCATCATTATCAACAGACCAGGTTTCAGGTTCGACCACCAGAACAGTGCCGTCTGTTAATTTCACTTTAGGTAATACCCCGTGATCATCTACTTCTTCAAAGCCAATGACTTCACCAAGGCTGCCATTGATATAACCCACATCAAAATTGTTTTTTACAAACATGACTTTGGCATGTTTCTTTAAGGTCAATTCTTCTGGTGCACGAACGGAAGATTTTAATGTCTCGATTAATTTTTCATTACCATCCATTTGTGCACAAAATTGATGACCATCCCCATCAATCTCATTTAAATGACGATAATTAATGGCATCAACATCCATATTATGGGTATACAAACGTGTAAATGTTTCACCAATATCTTGCTCACGCGTTTGTTGTAAAGCTTGAATATGCTCAGCTTGAATATTTTGCGCACGGATTGCATTCAAAATATCATTCAAGACTGAGTCATCTTGTCGATGTTGTTCGGTTAAATAACAAACACGAAATTTCGCCTCTACCCAAGCTTGGGACATAAAACAGAATTTATCTCGATTTTTTTCGTCATTGCGTCCGACTGGTGGTAACTGGAAGAAATCTCCAGCGGCAATCACCTGTATGCCACCAAATGCTTCATCAGACTCTTTAAAAAACTTGAGCACTTGATTAACTAAATTAAGCTGCTTCGCATGTAGCATCGAAATTTCATCAATGATCAACACCTGCGCATTTTCTAAATGCTCTTTGAGATATTTACGCTCTTTCATGCGCTTTAGATCATCATCTGATAAAAAATCTTTGATCCCGATCCCCGCCCACGTATGAATGGTCATCCCATTCATGTGTGTGGCTGCAATGCCTGTAGATGCGGTAATGGCGACTGAAACTTTTCGTGCCTTAAGATAATTAATATATTGATTAAGCGTATACGTTTTTCCTGCACCTGCAGAACCTGTCAAAAAGACATTTTCTCCTGCTTTCATTAACTTCAGTGCAGTTTCTTGTTTCATATGTGCTTAACCTAATTTGAACGCTCATAGCCTAACGACATTTCATAAAAAAGTTAAGCCAAAAATCAGCCTTGTGATCATGTTAACGCGTGAATACGTCAATTTAAGGCGCATCAGTTGTTGATTTGTTCCGGATCTCCAAAATTCCAAATCAACATTTCATTGACTTGATGTACAAACTCTTTGGCCTCCCTCACAACCTTTAGATCAGCAACTTCATTATTGGGCAAACGCAGTTGGTCAAAATGAAGCTGATCGAATTTAAAAAAACAACCGAGTGTCAAATGCTGTGAGGGATCATGTAAATTTGACATATGGAACGCCACATATTCACCATCAATAATTCTTTGGGTATAAGATAAAGCCAGGCAATGTTTATAATTTACAGACTCTTGAATAATTTGCTCTAATTCATTCAACTCCACAAATTTCCAATTCTCTGTATACATGACTGCTTGAGGTGATACTCGTTTCCAATGACTTTCAGCATGTCTCAATTTCAAAGTCGTCAATGTATCCACATAATGTAAATGCTGATGCCAACGTATTGCTTGCTGATACCATGCGGGCCATGTCATATTTTTCGAAATAGTTCTATCTTGTTGGAAAAAATCAATGAGATAATCTGCGACATAAGAGTCAAAAATACTATTGCTTCGGTTATATTGAGAGTTTGGATGTTTAAAGCGCTGCCTAAACTCATCTAGATTGATATGATACTGCTGCATCAAGAAATGAAAATGCGTTTGATGTTGTGTTGAGGGCTCAATAAATTTGATGATTTCATCAGGTAGATATTTAACTAAGTCATTTAAAAACAACATATAAGACTGCATCACTTGAGAAATACGTTTAAAGACATATTTCACTGAACTCAATCCTTGCTGATCCAATGACCATAACAAGTCCAACCATTCATTAAGATATAAAATAGAAGCCGTGAGAGGTTGTGATTTTTTAGAATATTGAACATTTAGCGGCTCATGCTCAGCAGATAGTTCAAACCATGATTGTTGCTGTGAAATACGTAAACACTCAGAAATAAATAAACGACCGATAACCTGTTCAAAATATTGAATCGAGAGTTGTATGACATGCGGATGTACTTTACAGCAATCCACAAAACTTAAAGCGGTGACGGCCAATCGAATATTGGGATCTTTTAAATTTTCACTTACCCAGTCGATGACAAGATAATCTTGTTTAAATAACCAATTCACTGCTCTTTTGTGTATAAACAGTGGCGACTGTTGCGCTATATCTTCTACCCAATACTGCACATCTTTATTTAAAAAATTTTGTTTATTGAAAATATCTTGATACTGCCAATACCCTCGTTTGATCCAACGTGTAAAACCTAATAAATGCGGTGTTTGCTCGTTATGCTGTTTGAGTAAATTGAAATCAGGCTCTAAGTCTACCAATTGAGATAAGCTAAATTGTTCTTCGAAAGAAATTTGTGCCATACGATATAACCGTTTTGGCAACATTAATTCTGCTGAAGTGCTTAACCGATCGTATACTGGAATCAATTTTTGCACTGCAAGAAAATTATCTCCCATAACTGAATTGACCAAACACAGATGTTTAAAATTTAGTTCAACTTCCAGAGGTATTTCAGCACCAAATCGACTGAAATTCAGCAAATGAGGTTCATCATAATACTCACTTTGCATCATGATTCGATCTAACTGCATCGCTTGCTGATCGGTCAAATTATAGAGGCACTGTTCAACACGATTTTCTCCATCGACCCATTTAAAGACTTCTTCAACCAGCATTTGACGAAATAACTGCACTTTCGTTTTTAAATATAAAGAATGATGTGAGGCCTTATGATTAAAGATAAAACTAAAATCATTGAACATAAAATCCGCAATTTTTTGAATCTCGACATTTGAGTGGGATGTATAAAATTGAATTTTATAATCATCGATACACTCAACTGTGAGCAGTCCATCTGCGATCACTAAGCTATTATTTTCCTGATCAATTACGAATAAATTTTCAGGCGTAATCGTCCATAGATATAACCACTGATCCTGAAATACGGCTTTGAGTGTATCGCAATGATCAATTAATGCCTGTGCAGTATATTGATGACGTTGCTTTGGATTTTGCGGAGGACACGCCAGCATACAGTTTGCCTAAATAAGAAAGACTGGAAGAATTTTAAAAATAACAACGATATAACTATATTATTCTATCTTAAAATGAGTTGTGCTATTCAGATTCTGTAACTTTTGTATGAGTCACATTAGCAGTTCGTATCATGCAACAATTATATGAAAATTTCTTGAAAGTACGTTTGACTCACTGCTCTGACTGTATTAAAACAATCTCATACTAAGAACTTTAGAGACAATAATGAAAACAGTGGTGATTACAGGTGCAAATACAGGAATTGGATTAGCGACAGCAAAAAAATTTGTTGAAGATGGTCATCATGTCGTACTTGCCTGTCGTAATTTGGATAAAGCTCAGAAAGCTAAAGCAGAAATCAGCACCAAAGGTCATGGTCAAATTGATATTGTAGAATTAGATTTAAATGATTTAAATCAAGTCAAATCTGCAGCACAAACTTTAAAAGAAAAATATTCACAGATTGATATTTTGGTCAACAATGCAGGTCTAATGACGCCTAAATTAGAAGAAACGGCTAATGGTTTTGAAAAACAAATAGGTGTCAATTATCTAGGACATTTTGTGTGGACAATACAATTGTTACCTTTACTTCAAAACGCGCCTTCAGGCCGTATCATTCATCTTGCATCCATGATGCATGTTCTGGGTAAAATTGACACACATCAATTTAAATTTCATTCTGTTAAAAAATATAACGGTGTACTCAGCTATGGAAATAGTAAATTAGCAAATTTACTATTTAGTCATGCCTTAGCTGAAAAGCTCAAAGGCACATCTATCACCAGTAATGCAATTCATCCAGGTGGTGTGGATTCCGAAATTTATCGCGAGCTTCCTAACTATCAATATCGCGCTTTAAAATTGTTCTTAATCTCACCCAACAAACCAGCAAATCTTATTCATCAAATTGCGTTATCACCTGAATGGTCTAAGAAAACAGGTCAATACAAAAGTTTGCAAACACCAGCTTTTCAATCTGCACATGCGAAAAATCGTAGTTTAGCTCAGCGATTGTTTGACGAGACAGAACAACTTTTAAAAGAATATTTATAGTCAATATAAACAATTTTGAATCAGGGAATGAATCAATAGATGATCGAAAAAATGAGTGCTGAGACCACGCTACAATACCAACCCGACATTTTAGGTGAAAAATTTGAGCAACATATTTTCAAATTTTCGCCTGATTATGATGGTGAGGTTATTGCAACATTAGTACGTCGTCCATCAGATATTCCATCAACTAAAGCTGTGCTGTATATCCATGGCTTTATTGATTATTTCTTTCAACAAGAAATGGCGAAAAAATTTAATGCCCAAGGTTTTCAGTTTTACGCCATTGACCTTAGAAAATACGGTAGATCACTACTTCCGCATCAAAAACCTTATTTTGTGAAAGACCTAACCGAATATGATGAAGATATTCATGCCGCATTGAATACAATTCAAAGTGACGGAAATGAATCGGTATTATTATGCGGTCATTCTACAGGCGGTTTAACTGCCACTTATTTTTCAATTCGACACCCTGATCATCCATTGATTAAAGCAATCTGGGCCAACAGCCCATTTTATGATTTCAATATGAATGTATTAAAAAAGAAATATGCGCTTCCAATGATTGCAAAATTAGCTCAGCAATTTCCGTTGATGCAATTACCAAGTGAATTAAATAAGTTTTACGTGAAGAGTTTGCACGAAAATTTGAACGGTGAATGGAGTTTTGATCTCAAGCTTAAACCTAAAACCTACACCAAAGTGTATTTGAGTTTTATTGGTGCTGTTGTGAAAGCACAACAGAAAATTCAATCTGGTCCTAAAATTTCAGTTCCGCTCCTTGTTATGCACTCAAGTCGCACGACCAATCCGAAGAAATACAATATTGATGTTCAGACCTCTGATGTGATTTTAGATGTAAAAACCATCGAAAAATATGCAAAAGGATTACAAGGTGATGTCACTGTAATGACAATTAAAGATGGCCTGCATGATTTGGTTCTTTCAAAAAAACTGGTTCGTCAGCAAGTGTATGACCAACTCTTTGCTTGGCTTTCTTCAAAAAATCTGTAAATTCAGTTCATCTAAGACCTCATTTTACTGGTCTTGATTGTTAATGTGTATTGATCAAGCTGAATGGACTTTCTCTTGGTCATACAATATTTCTATTCTTCAACGTTCCCATGTCTTCACAGACCTTTGCGACCAATCTCCTTTTCACCCATTTGAAATATTATTTCTTGCTTTCTGTTTCTTGTTTTGAGCCATGGAGAAATTGGGTTGGTATTTGGTAGGTACACATCTTCTCAAGCGTGTCCAATACTGCAAACACGGTAAATATCGCCGAACACAACAATAAATGGTAAAAGGAATCTCACCATGGCTTTTAAAAATATTGCAGACCAAACAAACGGTTTTTATATCCCTTGTGTTTCACTTTTCGGACCAGGTAGTGCTAAAGAAGTTGGAACCAAAGCTCAAAATTTAGGGGCTAAAAAAGCACTGATTGTGACTGATGCAGGTTTATACAAATTTGGTGTTGCAGATATCATCGCTGGCTATTTAAAAGAAGCGCAAGTGGAGAGCTACATATTTGCTGGTGCCGAGCCTAATCCGACTGATATTAATGTCCACGATGGTGTGGAAGCCTACAATAATAATGCTTGTGATTTTATTATTTCTTTAGGTGGTGGCTCTTCACATGATTGTGCTAAAGGTATTGGTTTAGTGACTGCAGGTGGTGGGCACATTCGCGACTATGAAGGAATCGATAAAAGTACCGTTCCGATGACACCTCTTATTGCAATCAACACAACTGCAGGAACTGCTTCGGAAATGACGCGTTTCTGTATTATTACCAATACAGAAACTCATGTAAAAATGGCAATCGTCGATTGGCGTTGCACTCCACTCATTGCCATAGATGATCCTAAACTGATGATCGCAAAACCTGCAGCATTGACAGCTGCAACAGGTATGGATGCGCTTACTCATGCCGTCGAAGCCTATGTTTCAACAGCAGCAAACCCAATTACAGATGCCTGTGCTGAAAAAGCCATCAGCATGATCAGTCAATGGCTGAGTCCTGCGGTTGCTAATGGTGAGAATATTGAAGCACGTGATGCAATGAGTTATGCACAATATTTGGCAGGCATGGCATTTAATAACGCCTCTCTAGGTTATGTACATGCCATGGCTCACCAATTAGGCGGTTTTTATAATCTTCCGCATGGTGTGTGTAACGCGATTTTACTCCCACATGTCTGTGAGTTCAACTTAATTGCCTGCCCTGATCGTTATGCCAAAATAGCTGAATTAATGGGTGTAAATATTGAAGGATTAACCATTAATGAAGCTGCATATGCAGCAATTGATGCGATAAAAATCCTCTCTCAATCTATTGGCATTCCAACAGGATTAAAAGAGCTTTCGGTTAAAGAGGAAGATTTAGAAGTGATGGCTCAAAATGCACAAAAAGATGCCTGCATGCTCACTAACCCACGTAAAGCAGATCTCCAACAAGTCATCAACATTTTTAAAGCTGCAATGTAAACTTTTGAGTTGCTAGATCTAAAAGAGAATCTGGATACACTTCAGATTCTCTTTTTTACTCTTTGATTCTCAATCGAATCTGATAGTGCATTACATCAGGAACGGCGGCGTTAAATTTTTGTAGGTATAAATAAATGAGGATAAAATACGTTAACAATACGAAGAATATGCTTTAGGCCGTTGTGTTTTACTTTAATTCGGCTCAATTACGATAGTGCTGTAAAAGTTGTTGCGTTGAATAATCTTGCGGTGACAACTCCATTAAACGCTCCATTGCATCAACTGCATCAGGATTTCGTGCAATGTATTTTAAAAGCACTTCAACATCACAATAGTTAAAAATTGCTTCACTCAAACGCGAATCTAAACAATTTCGCCAAGAACATAAGAATGGGCTTTCTGTTTTTGCGAGCATTACACCATTGACCTGCTGTAAAGCTTTATCAATAAATCCAACGTCTAAAGCATTTTCGATTCGGAGGAAATCAGCCTCAATATGAGCCAGTAATTTATAGGGTCTTGAGCCTAACATTCCACCCAATAAATCTCGAAGCTGCGACATTTCAGCTTTTAAAGTTCCCATGCTTACCTTTCGCTCCCCATACAAAGCTTGATGAAGCGAATCTAAGCTAAGCCCTTGAGGACATAATGCCAATATTGTCAAAATTTCAATCTGTCTAGGTGTAACCACCAAGGTACGTCCGTTAAATATGACTTGAGGAATTCCAAAGGTACGAATAAATAAATGTTGGCGTTGATAATTCAGTAATGCTGATTGTATTAAAGATGCACAACGTTCTGCTGCGAGTAGTCCAAAACTATTGTGATGATCCCATGTCGTTGATAAATCTAATACACCAATGAGTTGCTTCGAAAATGGATCAACAATTGGTGCTGCATAGCACACCCAATCATGAATAGACTCCATATAGTGTTCATTTGAAAACACACAACTTGATTTTTCAGTTTTCAAGGTTAATGCTAAAGCATTGGTTCCAACCACTTCCTCCCGCCATTGACCGCCTTCAATAAAGTGAACACGTTCTGCAGCCTTACGCATTTGTTGACTAGCTTCCGTCCAAATAATGGTGCTGTTGATATCGCCTACCGCAAGTACCATAGATGATTGTTGTGCAACATGTTTTAACTCTTGTTCACATATTTTCAATGCTTGATTTAGGCTGTTACTTTCAACAGTACTCGTTGTGATCAACGGCGCTACCATTCGCTCTTTCGGAATTTCTGCCAACTTCGATCTTTGCCAAGACTTTAAAATATGCTGACCAAGTTGTTTCGCCTGTACAGTTGAAAGACTGATTTTCTCTCTAAGTGTTTCTATTTGTTGTCTTTGCTTGATAAGAGTCTGCATTGAGTTCATTCCTTATTATCTCAACATTTCCCAATATGCATATGTTGTACTTATTATAGTTATAGTATTTGTTGATCAGTTGTAAACCTTCATCATTCCAACCTTTTTCCAACCTTATTGTGGTTATGTTAACTCATCAATAATAGAAGATATCTAATACCAAAGACGAAGATATTTTCCATAACTTTACAGCACAACCAAAGGATGGACACTATGCGCTACGCTGATCCCAATCAACCAGATTCTAAAGTTCAATTTAAAGCACAATACGAAAATTTCATTGGTGGGAAATGGGTTCCTCCAGTAAAAGGTGAGTATTTTGATAATCTTTCTCCCGTAGATGGGAAAGTTTTTACTCGAGTTCCCCGTTCTTCAGTCGAGGATATTGAACTCGCTTTGGACGCAGCTCATGCCGCTAAAACTGAATGGAACAAAACGTCTGCAACAACTCGCTCTAACATTTTATTAAAAATAGCAGATCGCTTAGAAGAGAATCTAGAATTACTTGCTGTGGCAGAAACATGGGACAATGGTAAACCTATCCGTGAAACCTTAGCTGCAGATATTCCACTGTGTATTGACCATTTCCGCTATTTTGCTGGCTGTATCCGCGCACAAGAAGGTGGTATTTCAGAAATCGATGAAGATACTATCGCTTACCATTTTCATGAGCCGTTGGGGGTCGTTGGACAGATTATTCCATGGAACTTTCCGATTTTAATGGCGGCGTGGAAACTTGCGCCTGCATTAGCAGCGGGGAACTGTATTGTCTTAAAACCAGCTGAGCAAACTCCTGTCAGTATTCTAGTTTTAGTTGAACTGATACAAGATATTTTACCACCAGGTGTGCTGAATATCGTCAATGGTTATGGTGTTGAAGTAGGACGCCCTCTTGCCACAAATCCACGTATTTCAAAAATTGCATTTACTGGCTCAACTGCGGTTGGTCAATTAATTATGCAATATGCCACCGAAAATATTATTCCAGTGACATTAGAACTGGGTGGCAAATCTCCAAATATTTTCTTCGAAGACATCATGGATAAGGATGATGAATATCTAGATAAAGCGCTTGAAGGTTTTGCCATGTTTGCCCTGAATCAGGGAGAAATTTGTACTTGTCCATCACGCGCTTTAGTCCAGGAAAGTATTGCAGATAAATTCTTAGAGATGGCTGTAGAGCGCGTGAAGCGAATTAAAACGGGACATCCACTTGATACAGAAACCATGATTGGTGCTCAAGCCTCGCAAGAGCAACAAGATAAAATTTTAGGTTGTATTGCGACAGGTCGTGAAGAAGGTGCTCAAATTCTTACGGGTGGTCAAGCTCGTGAAGAAATTGGACAAGGTTTTTATATTGAGCCGACGATTTTCAAAGGCAATAACAGCATGAAAACATTCCAAGAAGAAATTTTTGGACCAGTTTTGGCTGTGACAACATTTAAAGATTTCGACGATGCCATCAAAATTGCCAATGACACCATTTATGGATTAGGTGCTGGTGTTTGGTCTCGATCAGCGCATACTTCATATCGTGCAGGACGTGCAATTCAATCAGGTCGAGTCTGGACAAATTGCTACCATATCTACCCTGCTCATGCTGCTTTTGGCGGTTATAAAAAATCAGGGATTGGTCGTGAAAATCATAAAATGATGCTGGATCATTACCAACAAACTAAAAATTTATTGGTGAGTTACTCTACTAAACCAATGGGTTTCTTCTAAAACAAAAGCTAAAGAAGCGGCAGATTGCCGCTTCTTTTCTGCTACAGGAGTTTAATGGATTAGCTGGCTTGTAGACTTTTCATATCAATCACAAAACGATATTTCACATCACTTTGAAGCATTCGCTCAAATGCCTCATTAATATTTTGCATATCAATGACTTCTACATCCGACACGATATTGTGCTCACCACAAAAATCAAGTAGTTCTTGAGTTTCTTGAATCCCACCAATCACCGATCCAGCGATTGATTTTCTTCCCATAATCATGGGTACGGAATTGCTGCTAAATTCTCCGAGATAGCCTACCAATACTAGTGTCCCACTCAATGCAAGTGTCGGAATATAAGGCTTTAGATCATGATCATATGGCACAGTATCAATAATTAAATCGAACTGATTTTTCACTGATTTCATTTGTGTTGGATCTGTTGATAACACGACATGATCTGCACCTAAATCACGTGCATCCTGTTCTTTATTTGCTGATCGTGTAAATAAAGTCACTTCTGCACCAAGTGCATGAGCAAGTTTAATCGCCATATGACCTAAACCACCGAGTCCAACAACAGCCACTTTAGAGCCTTTACCGACATTCCAATGTTTTAACGGCGACCATGTCGTGATCCCTGCACATAAGATGGGTGCAATGGATTGAGTATCTAAATTTTCAGGTACTTTCAATACAAAATCTTGGCTCGCAATGATCGTTTGTGCGTAGCCACCATAAGTAGGTGTTTGATCATGGCGATCTAAACTACCATACGTTTGTGTATTGCCAGCTTCACAATATTGCTCCAAACCTTGGTGACAAGCTGAACAAGTACGACATGAATCTACCATACACCCGATTCCGACCAGATCTCCAACCTTAAACTTCGTTACCGATGCTCCGATGCTTTTTACGCGACCAATTACTTCATGACCAGGTACAATTGGGTAACGACTAAAACCCCAATCATTACGCGCTTGGTGTAAGTCAGAATGACATACACCGCAGTATTCAATATCAATAATGACATCATCGGGGCGAGCTTGACGTTGCTGAAACGTATATGGAACCAATGGACTTTTAGAATCAAGCGCTGCGTAAGCTAAAACATTATGGATCATCGTGACTCCCTCAAGCTGTTAATTTCGTACTCTCTTATTCGTTATATCACATCAATATTTTTAATAAATTTAGCTGAGTCTCAATTTAATTTCTTTTTCACTTATTTTTGTAATTCGCGCTCTACAAAATGCAAGCGATCTTGCCCCCAGTACATATTTTCCCGCAAAAAAAATGTAGGTGCTCCGAACACCCCTCGTTGTACGGCATTGTTTGTTTCATCAATCAATTTTTGTTTTACCACCGGATCTTGGCTTAAATCCAAAAGTTGCTGACCGTCGATTGCATCACCTTGAAATAAATTTATCAGAACTTCTGGATCGGCTAAATTCAAGGGCTTTCTAAACATCGCATCAAAAAGCTTGGTCAAAATCACTTCAAAATATTCATCATGATAGATTTTCACTGCCGTTAATATACGCATTAAAGTCAATGTATTCATTGGAAAATATGGATTCATCTGCATCGGGATCTGATAATAATCTGACCAACGACTTAAGTCTTGCATTGAATAGATCCCTTTAACAGGCACCTCAATTGGACTCTTGTTACCAGTCGACTTAAAAATTCCACCCAATAAAATTGGTGTGTAATCAATCACTGCATTATATTTTTGGGTGATTTCTTGTAGCTTATAAAAAGCCAAATAACTAAATGGACTGCCAAGATCGAAATAAAATTCAACTTTTTGTTGTTGTGTAGTCATGTCTTATCCTTATTAAATATGATTACCACTGTTCAGACCATGGTCGCAAATCCAATTCATGTGTCCAAGCATCTCGTGGTTGATGAGCAATATGCCAATAGTTATCAGCTATATGTTGAGGATTCAAAATACCGTCATGCTGTTTTTTTTCATACAAATGAGGGAAAGTATCTTTAATAAAATCAGTATCAATCGCCCCATCAATAATGATGTGCGCAACATGAATATGATGAGGCCCTAACTCTTTTGCCATACTTTGGGCTAAGGCTCTTAACGCATGTTTAGCGCCAGCAAAAGCGCTGAAATATGCTGAACCACGGATGCTTGCTGTTGCACCAGTGAAAATGATAGTGCCGCGCTGCCTTGCGACCATCCGTTTAGCTACTTCACGACCATTTAAAAAAGCACTAAAACAAGCCATTTCCCAGATTTTAAAATATTTACGTGCTGTTTCTTCTAGAATGCTACACGGCACATTTGCTCCAATATTAAAAACCAATACTTCAATCTGACCAATGTCACGTTCAATTGTGTCAATCAGTTGAATCACTTGATCTTCTTTTCTTGCATCTGAAGCAAATCCATAAGCTTTACCACCGTGTGCTTCAATCTCTCGGATGACAAGTGCAAGCTTGTCTGCATTGCGTCGAGTCATACAAGCAGTATATCCACCTCGTGCAAAGCGTTTTGCGATCTCACTGCCTGTGGCATCTCCTGCACCAATGATCAGTGCGACCTTATTATATGTTGATTTTTCTTCTGAATGATTAATTTCTGACTGCTGATCGTTCATCATCTCTCCATTAAATAACGATCGTTATTATAACGATCACTATGTTATAGTTTTGAGGCACAGTCAATGGTTATTGAATATTCAATATGAGATATAAAGCAGGATATAAAGAAGAAAAACGTCGTGATATTTTAAAAACCAGTGGTGAACTTGCAAAAAAACAAGGTTTTAACAATACTGGGGTTGATGGTTTTATGCACGCTGCAAATATGACCAGCGGTGCTTTCTATTCTCACTTTTCTTCAAAAAACGACTTATTTAAAGCCTTAATCGAATCTGAAATCGGAGCAAGTATTCAACAGTGGGAAATGAATCCTCATCAAGATCCAGAATCTTGGTTAGATTTTGAAATGAACCGATATCTTTCTCTATTACACGTTCAACACCCAGAAAAAGGCTGTGTTTTACCCTCACTTGCTGCTGAAGTTTCACGCGCTGATGTTGACATTAAACAATGTTTTGAAAAAGAACTTCAGCGTGGTTACAAACTATTTGCGCAGCATGCTCCAGAACCTGATTTCGCTTGGGCAATACTCTGTCAAATGGTGGGCTCCGTACTATTAGCGCGTGGAGTTCAAGATGAACGCTTAAAAAAAGATATTCTCAATTCTAGTCTAGCTATGCTCAAGACATTATTAAAAAATGGGATTGCGAAATAAATCGTTTTATATTGTTTTATGGAAGAAACCTTAGTTCCAAAAGCTCTATAATTTCCTCATCATTCTTTTAAGAACGTCACATCATGAGAAAGCTTCCTGAAACAGTATATGCAATACAGCATTTAGCCTTTGAAGATCTAGGTTCTTTTGAGGAGACACTATATCAACTGGGTTATCGGGTCAGATATTTTGATGCAGGTGTGGATGATCTTTCAGTAGCATTAAACTACGAAGGTCTGACCATTATTTTGGGTGGACCGATTGGTGTTTATGAAACAGAAGATTACCCTTTCCTACAAACAGAAATAGACTTACTTAAAGAAAGATTAAAACTTCAACGCCCTACGCTTGGCATCTGTCTAGGTGCTCAACTCATTTCAAAAGCCTTGGGTAGTGCAGTATATGCCGGCCACACCAAAGAAATTGGCTGGAGTACGGTAGATATTATAAATGAGCAAGACAACGTTCTAAATTCTTTAAATAGTGTGCCAGTTTTGCATTGGCATGGTGATACCTTTGATCTTCCCGCGCAATCGAAACTTCTGGCGAGCACTCAAATTTATAAAAATCAGGCTTTTCAAGTTGGATCTAATATTTTAGCACTCCAGTTCCATCCTGAAGTGACCTCAGATAGTTTAGAGAAATGGTTGATTGGTCATACTTGCGAATTGCGTAAAGCGGGTATCGATATTACTCAATTACGTGCAGATAACCACCGTTATGCTGAAAAGCTAGAATCTGTGGCAGGTTCAATCTTAAGCCGTTTTATTGAACAGATTAAATGATTTTGATTTGAATGCCTTCAACCCAACTGTAGATCAGGATATTGGATTATGCTATACCTAAATTCAATATCCAAAAATTATAATGAAGATATAAATGTCACCACTGTTCAGTTTAGCCATCGTTCATTTCTTTGCACTTATTAGTCCTGGACCAGATTTTTTATTTGTCACGCAAAGTGCCGTTCGACAGTCTCGCATACATGCACTTTTTGCAGCATTAGGAATTTCTCTTAGTATTTTAGTTTGGGCAATTTGTGCTATGAGTGGATTACACTATCTATTCCAAAAAATGGCTTGGCTCCAAACAATTATGATGATTTTAGGAGGGGTTTATCTCATTTATTTAGGCATTCAACTCTTTAAATCAGGGCTAACGAAATTAGAACCTGCTTCAGCTTACGTTACAAAAGGCATAGTCAAGAAAAAATACAGTTCTTTACTCATTCAAGGCTTTCTCACCAATATGGCAAATCCTAAAGCATTAGTTTACTTCAGTAGTGTTTTTGCGCTTGCGATGAATAGTGATGCAACTCTGATACAGCAGAGTTCACTGTTAATGTTAATTTTTATTGAAAGCTTGATTTGGTTTGCGATAGTTGCTTTTATTTTTTCTGCTAAACAAGTAAACACAATATATCAAAAAATCAGTAAGAAGATTGATCTTATAACAGGTAGTATTTTTATCAGTTTTGGATGTTTCTTAATTTTTAATCGCGATTAAAAAAGCACCCGTAGGTGCTTTCTTAAATGTACTGTTTTTGAAGAATATTATTTCTTATCAGTTGCGACTGAAGCTTCAGTCGTAATATTCACCGTGATTTTGTCGCCTACATTAGGCACATATGCTCCAACACCGAATGCAGAACGGTCAAATGAAGTCGTTGCATTGAAACCAATAGACTGAGCTTTCGTCATAGGATGTTCAGCTTGTTTATTCAAAACAGCATCTAGTACGACAGGCTTAGTAACATTTTTAATCGTTAGATCACCTGTGATCTTATACTTGTTCTTACCATTTGGTTGAACTTTAGTACTTTTAAAAGTGATATTCGGATATTTTTCAGCATCAAAGAAATCTGGTTTCAATAAATGTTCATCTAATGCTTTAACATTTGTATTGATACTTGAAAGTGGAATTGTAACATTCACTGCTGAATTCGCAGGCTTTTCATTGTCTACTTTGATCGTCCCTTGGATATCGCTAAAATTACCTGAGGGTGTAGAAAAACCAAAATGATCCCAAGTAAATACTGTCGCTGTATGAGTTGGATCAATTTTATACTCAACTGGTTTAGCAACTGAAACTGTTGCTACAGAAAGCACTACGGCACTTAACGCTATTGTTTTAAAGTTCATCAATTTTTCCTCGAATTTTTTAAAACATTTATGAAATGGATAGTGAATAATGTATAGCATTCTGAAATTCTTGCATCAGTACAGATAGAACAGTTTGTTGCAAGATTAGAACGCACCTTAAGAAGGTGTCACTTTTATCAAATCAATTTGATCAGATTATGACTATCACTTGTGTATAGATCATGTTTTTCATCTTTAAGCTTTCTCCTAATAAGCAGTTAACATCAACACATATCTTAAATATGAGATTAAATTAAACATTTATACAATATACTAATATTTTGTCTCATTTATAATACTAAAATTACCACTTTGAACTGGAGAATAATGATGAGTGAACAACAACAAGCGATTGATAAAGCGCTTAAAACTAAAGCACCTAAAGATGTCGTATTGGCTTTTTTATATAATACTGATAAATCAAGAGTAGCGATTGCTTCAGAAAAGTTAGTGGCTGAAGATGCCATTTATACTTCGCTAAATTTCAACAATCCTGAACTTAAACAAATTGAACCTTGGGCTGGTACTTCTACAGGTCGTGATGTCTATATATATACTTTTTCTAATGTCGGAACTTATTGGACGATCGATGATTTTCAAATCACAGATATTTTAGCTGAAGATGAAACAGTGGCTGTATTCGGACAATTTACCTATACATCTGTTCACGCTAAGCGCACTTTTACTTCACCTTTTTCAATTAAAGCAATAGTTAAAGATGGCTTAATCACGTATTTCCAGTTTATGGAAGATACTTATGCTTCAGCAGCATCTTTCAGAGTAAGTGGTGAATGGACAATTCAACAAAATGCTGATCCAAAATTAAATTTTACCGTGTCAGAAACTACGGCTAATTAACTGTAAAATAATAAAAATAGGATAATAAAAAAGCCTCATAAGAGGCTTTTTTATGACTGTTAAAGCTTTTCAATCAGAATACGATCAATCTGTTTTAATCCTGAAGTTTTTTCACGATTTTTTCGACGTACTTTAATGATTTTCTCTTCAGCCATATCTTGTAGCAATAATTCTACTGCTACCATCGCTTCAAGTGGTAAGTCTTCACCAATCCACTTTTGCTCACCCGCATCCATTAAAGTAATTTCATCACTAATTTGCTCATACAAACTCATTGCGCTACTCACTTCCAATCTGAAATCTAGGGAATGAATGTATCTATATAGATACATAAAAATAAAAAGACGCCCCACAGTTGGGACGCCTTTTAAAACACTTAATTCTAAGAATTAAGCAGTAATTTCTTTCACTGCTGCGACAACTGCTTCAGTCGTAATACCAAAGTGTTGGAACAAATCTTTCGCTGGTGCAGATTCGCCATACGTAGTCATACCAATCACACGACCATCAAGACCTACGAATTTCCACCAGTAGTCAACATGAGCCGCTTCAACAGCAACACGTGCACGAATGTTAGATGGAAGAACTGCCTCACGGTAAGCAGCATCTTGCTTAACAAATTCTTCAGCACATGGCATAGACACAACACGCACACCTTCAAGCTGTGCATAAGCTTCCATTGCCAATGCAACTTCCGAACCTGTTGCAATGATAATCGCTTTCAATTCGCCTTTTTCTTCAGCCAATACATAACCACCTTTCGCAACATCAGCAATTTGTGCTTCTGTGCGTGTTTGGAATGCTAAGTTTTGACGAGAGAAGATCAACGCAGTTGGACCTTCAGAACGTGTTAACGCAGATTTCCAAGAAATTGCTGCTTCAACTGTGTCACATGGGCGCCATGTGTTGAGGTTTGGTGTACCACGTAAAGATGCGATTTGTTCAATTGGTTGGTGTGTTGGACCATCTTCACCCAAACCAATAGAATCGTGTGTGTAAACATGAATCACACGTTGTTTCATCAATGCAGACATACGTACTGCGTTACGTGCATATTCCATAAACATGAGGAATGTTGCTACGTAAGGAATGAACCCACCGTGAAGTGCAACACCGTTTGCGATTGCAGTCATACCGAACTCACGTACGCCATAGTGTACGTAGTTACCTGCAGCATTGTCTTGAACGCCTTGTGCGCCTTTCCAAAGTGTTAAGTTAGAACCTGCTAAGTCAGCAGAACCACCTAAGATTTCAGACAGCATTGGGGCAAATGCTTGGATTGCATTTTGGCTTGCTTTACGTGTTGCGATGGTTTCAGCTTTTGCGTTTACTTCAGCAATATACGCATCCGCTTTTGCAACGAAGTCAGCAGGTAATTCACCGCTTAAACGACGTTTAAGATCAGCCGCTTCAGTTGGATATTTTGCTTCATATTGTGCAAATACTTCGTTCCAAGCTGCTTCTGCTTGTTGACCTTTTTCTTTCGCGTCCCATGCAGCATAAACGTCAGCAGGAATTTCGAATGGACCTTCAGTCCAACCCAACGCTTCACGTGTTAATGCGATTTCGTCGTTACCCAGTGGTGCACCATGGCAATCTTCTTTACCTTGTTTGTTTGGTGAACCTAAACCAATAATCGTTTTACAGATAATGATTGTTGGTTTCTTCGTTTCAGCTTTAGCTTCTAAAGTTGCCGCACGTAATGCATCTGCATCGTGACCATCAACTTTCAATACTTGCCAGCCATAAGCTAAGAAGCGTTGTTCTGTATCGTCAGAGAACCAACCTTCTACTTCACCATCAATTGAAATACCATTGTCGTCATAGTAAGCAATTAATTTACCTAGCCCCAAAGTACCTGCCAATGAACATGCTTCATGAGAAACACCTTCCATTAAACAGCCGTCACCTAAGAAACAGTAAGTGAAATGATCAACGACTTTAATGTCTTCTTTGTTGAATTGCGCTGCTAAGGTTTTTTCAGCCAAAGCAAAACCAACAGCATTCGCGATACCCTGACCCAATGGACCAGTGGTTGTTTCGATACCAGGTGCATAACCTAATTCTGGGTGACCCGGTGTTTTTGAGTGCAATTGACGGAATGCTTTTAAATCTTCAATTGAAAGATCATAGCCAGTCAAATGTAATAATGCATATTGAAGCATTGAGCCATGACCATTTGATAATACAAAACGGTCGCGGTTAGCCCACTGAGGGTTTGTCGGATTGTGATTTAAGAATTCACGCCATACAACATCAGCAATATCAGCCATCCCCATTGGTGCACCTGGATGTCCAGAATTTGCTTTTTGCACAGCATCCATTGCAAGTACACGAATTGCGTTAGCAATGCGACGTTCATTCAGCGGGGTTGTCATAGATCAGTGTCCGATAAATTAAAGATGGGAAATGAATAAAATTCAAAAACTGGGTGTATTGTCTTAAAAAAATCAAACAGCGTAAAGCCCAGAAACGTATATTTCAGCCCTAAAGCGAAAAAATTCATACAATGCGAGTCGGTTTTACCAATATTCAATTCAATCCAATATTTTTTAGTCGCTTGGCCTTTTTTTAAAGTACTGATGTTGAATCATATATTCATATTCTTTCGTACCCACTTAAGCTGTTTTTTATTTCAGCTCAGTCTTAAAAAGAATAAGTCTTATACAAAAGTTTTCACTTATCAATTTAACAGATGATGATATCAATTAAAAAAACACAAAAATGACATAAATTCATGCTTTTTAGTCAGGTTAAGCTAGTCCTTAACGTTAAGTCGATGTACCATATTGCGTCTTTAGAAATAACTGTGATAGGACTTATGCGCGAGTACGCTGTATTTACTTCAGAATCTGTAAGCGAAGGCCATCCAGATAAAATGGCTGACCAAATCAGTGATGCTATTTTGGATGCAATCTTAAAAGAAGACCCATATGCACGGGTTGCTTGTGAAACGCTTGTAAAAACAGGTGCTGTTGTTCTTGCAGGTGAAATCACAACAACTGCAAATGTAGACTTTGAAGCAATTGTACGCCAAACCGTAAACGGCATTGGATACCATCATTCTGATTTAGGTTTCGATGGTTCAACTTGTGCTGTTATCAACATGATTGGCAAACAATCTCCTGAAATTGCTCAAGGTGTAGATCGTCAAAAACCTGAAGATCAAGGTGCTGGCGATCAGGGTTTAATGTTTGGCTACGCAAGTCGCGAAACAGATGTTTTAATGCCTGCTCCTATTTCGTATGCGCACCGTCTTATGGAAAAACAAGCAGAACTTCGTCGTAACGGAAGTCTGCCATGGTTACGTCCAGATGCGAAAAGCCAAGTGACTTTTGCATATGAAAATGGCGTACCTGTTCGTTTAGATGCGGTCGTATTATCGACTCAACACGATCCTGAGATTTCACAGACTGATTTAAAAGAAGCTGTCATTGAAGAAATCGTGAAAAAAGTGATTCCAGCAGATATGTTCCATGCGGATACCAAATTCCATATCAACCCTACTGGTATGTTTGTGATTGGTGGTCCAGTCGGTGACTGTGGTTTAACAGGTCGTAAAATCATTGTAGATACATATGGTGGTATGGCTCGTCACGGTGGTGGTGCTTTCTCTGGTAAAGATCCATCTAAAGTAGACCGCTCTGCTGCTTATGCTGGTCGATATGTTGCAAAAAATATTGTTGCCGCTGGTTTAGCCGATAAATGTGAAATTCAAGTGTCTTATGCGATTGGTGTTGCTGAACCAACATCTATCTCAATCAATACATTCAATACTGCTAAGGTTTCTGAAGAATTGATTATTGCATTGGTACGAGAGCATTTCGATTTACGTCCGTATGGTATTACACGTATGTTGAATCTCATTCAACCGATGTATAAGCAAACTGCTGCATATGGTCACTTTGGTCGTGAAGGTTCTGATACTGCATTCACTTGGGAAAAGACAGACAAGGTTGAAGCGCTTAAAGCATCAGCTGGTTTGTAATTTCCAAATAAAAAAGCCCACATTGATGTGGGCTTTTTTATAGATTCAATTTGCTTTATCACTTTGATGAAGCGTGTCCAAAAACGACTGCTTCACAGGGACATTTTGGTTATCTTGTAAATATAAATGGGCCACTTTAAACACAATGGCTGCGGCTAAACACGCAATGATACAAAATATCCAAAAACCATAAGGTGTTCTGATATTTTGTGATCCGCATTCAGAACACACTTTGTCTGTCGAAGCAACCACCTTGTCGCAACACGCACAATGATACTGATACAGCATACTCATCCTCCCGATTTGACTGTCTTTTTATTTTTATCTACATCACCTTAGAGGCTAATATTTATACTATATAAGCCTTCACCAATAATCAACCTCATGATGTAGCTATAAAACAGCAACCATCTATGTCTTCATTCAATATCTTGTATTATCAGATATCTATATGAATTTTTTTTGACAACCTGCTCTATCATTCTTTTTTCTTCTAGAGATTATCCATATTTTATTCACGCACTCGCCCATCATATCCGCATGGAAATCATAAATTGAAGTAAAATAAACGTAGTGAAAAAATGATGATATGACGATGGTTCAATTAATTAAGAAAGGCGGCTTGAGAGAAAGAGCAAACAGAAGTCGCTCTTATCAAGGTTCTGAAAATACTGAAGCAACTTTGCGACCAAGACGTTATCAGCAAGACACGCTCGTTCTGACTCAAACAGAAGAGTTAGATCAGGATTCAGTTAAGCAAAATAAGCGCATCTATCCACAACCAGACTGCAAAGATCAAAAATAGACCACCCGATGCCATATCTATGTAATGCCCTGAACGCTGGTAGAGCTGTTTAATTTTAGGTCGTGCTAAAACGACCATCAAAAACGTAAAGGTTAAAAACGTTTGAATCGGAATAATGACTGCCAGTTGTATTTTCAACATCTCTGGTGCTGAAGCAGTTAAGGCAAGTGAAAATACACTACTAAAATAAATCAGTGTTTTAGGATTGGATAGGTTTGTAAACAACCCCATCAGAAAGTATTTTTCAGCTTTTAAAGGTAACTGATTTTCATCAATTGCATCAAGTTTGAAAGACTTATAGGTTTGCCAACCACCCCTTAGCATCGCCCAGCCCATTTTTGCCAAAAATAAACCACCGACTAACATTAAGACTTGTTGAATCCATGGGAATTGGGCAATCAAAAGTGCAAAACCTGATAAAGTTAAAATCACCCAAAATAAAATTCCAATAGAAATACCTAAAATAACTTTCAACGTGTTTGCGATTGTGGTTGACGCTGCGCATTTGGCAATCAACAAAATATCAGGTCCAGGACTCAATTGAGCAACAAGATGTAGGACACAGATGGTAAGTAATAGAGACATAAATCAAAAATGAATAAAAATTGTTTGAATTATACTGTTTTTTAGGAAAATCGAGATACAAAAATAAAAAAACCAGACATTACATCTGGTTTTGAACATGCGCAATTTACTTTTGATTAACGTCTTTCATTTCAATTTTCTTTGCTTCAGGTGTAATTTCTCTTGCTTCACCATCAATGATAGTAGAGTCATTTGAACCACGACCGTGCTGCTGGCTTTGCATTTCTTGCATTTGGCGCATTAAATCTGCAAATGGATTCTGACCATTTGCTTGACCACCCATGCCGCCCATATCTCCCATCATACCACCCATCATTTTTTCCATCATGGCTTGCTGACGCTTCATCATGGTTTTCATCATCACCGCTTTAAATGCTGTTTGAACAGGTGGAATTAGAATAAGTAAGGCGAATAGATCGGAAATTAACCCCGGAATCAAAAGGAAAATACCCGCAATAATTTTAGGTAAGTTATTGGTCAAATTCGGATCAGCACTCATATGACCTTGTTGCATTTGCTGCATCTGTGGCATTAAACCTGATGCATGAGAACGAACCATATTTAAACCAATAAAGAATGCAGCAATAAACCAGAAGAATACATACCACATACTTCCGACTAGATCACCCACACCGACCCATACGAAGATTTCAAGGACTATACCGATTAAAACAATAAGAGCTAATTTCATGAAATGTAATCTAATCTCAAAAATTTAAATATAGGGTCGTAATCATCTGCTCAATCTGTATCAAGCTTTTTTCATACGCTTATGTAACAATATGGGCATTATTTTATTTTTAAAGTCATGGAATGTCATTAATTATCGGAATTGATCCTGGTTCACGTCTAACAGGTTACGGTATTATTCAAAAACAGGGGCAAAAACTCACTTTTGTTGATGCTGGAACAATTCGCACTGAAACACCTGACATGCCTGAGCGTCTAAAACGAATTTTTTCAGGCATTGAAAGAATCGTTAAATTTCATGGTCCTACCGAAGCTGCTGTGGAACAGGTATTTATGGCGGTCAATCCTGACTCTGCCTTAAAACTTGGTCAAGCACGCGGTGCAGCTATAGCGGCATTGGTCAATTTAGATCTACAAGTGGCTGAATATACTGCGCGTCAAATTAAACAATCTGTTGTTGGCTATGGCGCTGCTGATAAAGAACAGGTTCAAATGATGGTTATGCGCATACTTAATTTAAGTATTAAACCACAAGCCGATGCTGCAGATGCACTTGCCGCAGCAATTTGCCATGCACATGCCTCTGGCAGTATGAGTAAATTGGCTGTCTTAAATGCTTTAGGTGGAATGGCACGTGGACGAAGCCGCAGCAGTAGTCGTCGACGTTAAAAGTCTCTC
The DNA here is from genome assembly GCF_056784015.1 of Acinetobacter sp. ANC_7655. Classification (NCBI taxonomy): domain Bacteria; kingdom Pseudomonadati; phylum Pseudomonadota; class Gammaproteobacteria; order Moraxellales; family Moraxellaceae; genus Acinetobacter; species Acinetobacter sp. ANC_7655. The sequence continues at coordinate 282,247 of NZ_JBWYJB010000001.1, forward strand.
GACACTCAATGCACTTATTGGCGAATTTGAAAGTTATCGAAATCACGCTCTTTGATGTCAATTAAGTCTTCATAGAAGATTTGCTTAACTTTACTATTATGAGGCCCTGCCATGGCCAGTTTGATCATGTCATTTACATCTTTATATGTGCCAACAATGATAGCTTCCACATCCCCATTATCCATATTTTTAACGTAACCAGTTAAATGCAACTTTAAGGCTTGTTCCATAAACCAGCGACGAAATCCGACCCCTTGAACAAGACCTTGTATCGTTAATTTTAAATATCGCATATCTATCCCTGAATTTTATTTTAGATTTACTATTTGATAAATCGCTTGAGCCATATTCTGAGCTAACAAACCACGTTCACCCTGTTGAGCCAATACATCACCTGCCATGGCATGTAAGTTAACAATTTCATGAAGTTGAATGGAATTAGACAATTGTCCTTTAAGACTAGCAATCATTCCTGCAAGGATATCCCCCATTCCACCTGTACCCATTCCTGGATTACCTTGGGTGCAAATCCAAATGGTTTGCTGCGCGTCAATCGTTAAACTTCCTGCACCTTTTAATACCCATTCACCAGCATACAGTGTTTGTAATCGTTTAATTGCTTTGATGCGGTCATGCTCAACTTCCGCCACGCTAGAGTGTAAAAGTTTTGCAGCCTCACCAGGATGTGGCGTTGCGTAAGTTCTCTCATTGAGTCGAATGGGCTTTTCAGATAAGAACCACAATGCATCAGCATCGAGTATAGTCGGTTTGTTCGTAGAGGACAGAATACTCATCCATTGATCATATTGCTCAGCTGCCCAATCATCACGTCCCAACCCCATTCCAAAACAAATCGAATCGACTTGCTGTAGCAAATTTTTTCGTTGTGATGGATCGAAACGATTAATATCCTGCACCATTACATTGGGAGATCGTGACAAAATTGCTGAATGATGTTTAGCATCACACACGATCGTGACTTTACCCGCCCCAGCGGCAAATGCAGCTTCAGCCGCCATAATCACCGCACCTCCCATTTGTGCATGACCGCCAATCACGAGCACATGCCCATACGTTCCTTTATGTCCTGTAGAGTGTCGTCGCGGCAAAATTGTTTTGACTGGGCTTAATCGGGCCACAGGTTTTAAATCTGAGTCACATGGTAAAATGGGAATGAGTTTTAGATGTCCTATAAAATCCTGTGCACGCCCTACAAATTGCCCTACCTTATATGCGAGTGCGGTAAGCGTATGCTGAGCATGAATAGCCATTGGTAATGGTTGACCTGTATTTGCATCTAAACCGCTCGGCATATCAATCGCAATTTTGACGCCGTCTTGCTCATTAATATGATGGATAATTCTCTGCCAGTCTTCACTTAAAGTACGATTAATTCCAATTCCAAACAATGCATCAATATAGACATCATAACCCTTACAATGGTTCAGATCGGTGAACTGCTTAAGTGGTATGGATTGACTCATTTTATAAGCACTCTGCAAGGAGTCAGCCGAGTGATGATCGACTTGTGAAAAAGAAAAAATATCGATTTCTAGATTTTGGTTGAATGAACAATGTCGTGATAAAGAGTGCTGTGCTAAATAGTACGTAACAAGATAACCATCCCCTGCATTATTTCCTTTGCCGCAGCAGACTGCGATACGGATTTTCTTTTTTTCAATACCTTGAAGAATTGTGATGATTTCTTGTGCCATCATCCAAGCAACTTGCTGCATAAGACCAAAAGCACTATTTTGATCGTCAAACCAGCGCTGTTCCCAAGCTTGTATCTCACTGCTGTGATAAACTTGTTGATGCATTATCGTTCCTTTTTTTATTTATGACTCAATCTCTCTCATCTATACCAGCTCGTATTCCAACACAGCAATTTGATCCTCATGCGCTTAAAGCTTGGATTAAATCTCAAGCATTGGAACTGGGCTTCGCTGATTGTGTCATTGCCCGACCTGATGCTCAAGATGAATTACCTCGATTAAAAGCATATTTAGAACAAGGATTTCATGGTGACATGAAGTTCCTCGAAGAAAATTTGGAAAAACGTGCTAATCCAACACTGTTGGTTCCCCATACAAAAAGTATTATCTGCGTCAGAATGAATTATTTGGTTGAACGACCTCAACCTCGAACAGTACCTGATTTCCCTAATTCTGCCGTTATTGCGCGATATGCACGCGGACGGGATTACCATAAAACCATGCGCGGTAAATTAAAAACACTTTCAAACCTTATTCGTGAAAAAGTCGGCCCATTTGAATCAAGACCTTTCGCCGATTCAGCCCCTATTTTTGAAAAATCACTCGCTGAATCTGCAGGTATGGGTTGGACAGGTAAACATACCCTGCTCATCCACAAAAAATCGGGCTCCTTTTTTGTACTCGGTGAACTGTTTAGTTCCCTTGAATTACCCTTTGACGAGCCTGCCAGTTCACATTGCGGCACATGTACAGCATGTATTGATATTTGTCCAACGCAGGCGATTGTAGCGCCATATCAATTAGATGCCCGTAAATGTATTGCCTATCTGACCATTGAATACCAAGGGGTGATTCCTGAAGAACTACGCCGTGGCATAGGTAATCGCGTATTTGGATGTGATGATTGCCAGCTGATTTGTCCTTGGAATAGTTTCGCACAAACTACAACGGTTGCTGATTTCCATCCCCGTCATGGGCTGGATCGTCTTTCTTTAATTGAATTATGGCAATGGGACGAAGCAACATTCTTAGCCAACACAGAAGGCAGTCCACTGCGTAGAACAGGCTATGAAAGCTTTATGCGGAATATTGCGATTGGAATCGGGAATGCACCGTATCATCCAAACAATATTGAGCAATTGATACTAAAAAGAAATCAGTCTAGTGAGATTGTGCAAATCCATATTGACTGGGCAGTACAAGAACAACAATCAAAAAGAAATAATTAATTGTACTTTTCCAAGATGACTTGACATCGCAAAAACACCGTTTTAAGCATGATCTGAAATTTTAAGCACACGTTAGCAACAAGTTCTCAGCATCAAGTTCCCAAAAAATAATTTTGCGGCGAAAAATGCATAAAAATAGTCAAGTTTGTAACTAAATCAACAATGATTAATTTCTATTGAGTTGGCGAATTTGATAATTTTTTTGAGTCATTATTGTCATATTTTACGATTTTGCATTGTTAAAATTACAGTATGATCAAATAAGTAGCTTTTTAATTGATGGATAAATTATGCAAGTACGCAATGATTGGACGCGTGAAGAAATACAAAAACTCTATGAACAACCCTTCATGGACTTAGTTTTCGAAGCACAACGCGTGCATCGTCAATACTTTGATGCAAATACCATTCAGGTCAGCACATTACTATCGATCAAAACGGGTAAATGTCCTGAAGATTGTAAATACTGTTCTCAATCTGCACGTTATGATTCCAAACTTGAAGCCGAAAAAAGAATTGCTGTTGAAAAAGTAATTCATGAAGCCAAAGAAGCTCTCGCTTCTGGATCATCTCGTTTTTGTATGGGTGCTGCATGGCGAAATCCTCATGAACGCGATATGCCCTATGTACTTGAAATGGTACGTGAGGTAAAAGCCCTAGGACTTGAAACCTGTATGACCTTAGGGATGCTTAATCAATCACAAGCGGAACGTTTAAAAGAAGCGGGGTTAGATTATTACAACCACAATTTAGATACCTCTCGTGAGTACTATCCAAATGTGATTACCACACGCACTTATGATGATCGTTTAAATACTTTAGACTTTGTGCGCCAAGCAGGCATGAAAGTGTGTAGCGGTGGAATTGTTGGCTTAGGTGAAGATACTCAAGATCGTATTGGTCTATTACATGAACTTGCGACCTTAGCTATTCATCCAGAATCGGTACCAATCAACATGCTTGTGCCGATCGAAGGCACACCCTTAGCAGATGTTGAAAAACTCGATGTGACTGAATGGATTCGCACCATTGCCGTAGCGCGTATTATCATGCCAAAAAGTTATATAAGACTTTCAGCGGGTCGTGAATCTCTTTCTGATTCGGATCAAGCATTAGCGTTTATGGCGGGTGCTAACTCTTTGTTCTCAGGTGAAAAGCTTTTAACGACACCCAATGCTGGTGAAGGCAAAGATAAACAGTTGTTCGATAAGTTAGGTCTAAAAGCCGAAAAAGCGAAGCCGACTGTATCAGAGCTGACTATAGATGCAATGGCAAGTTAATTTATAAGATTCGCTCAATCAAAAACCGAAGCTTTGCTTCGGTTTTTTATGATGTGATCAATATGCCATAACTGGCATTAAGATACTGTCCTGGCTTAATTTCATCTGTTCCATTGGCATGGTGTACCGTTATTTTTTGACTAAATGCATCAAACTCAAAGCGATCATAACTATCTTGGTGGTGCATCAACCAATAAATCGTATCTATGACATGATCATCACAAATATAAGTATTCGATTTAAAATCTTTAATCATTTAATTTAAATCCTTTTTTCAATCACAACATTATTATATCTCAATTCATTTTATTGAATATCATTTTCTTTATTTAAGATAATTTCTAATTTTTTATTAATCCAATATATTATATTTACATATCACAATAAATCGATTTTCACCCATTTTATAAGCGCTATTATTTTATTTTAATTTAAAATAAAGACTGAGTATTATGAATATCGGTAATTTAAAAACTCAAACTGCATTACAACACCGTCCCAGCGCACTGACCACACAAATTAATGCTGTATGGGGACAAGGACCATCTTCACGTTATGAAAGCCTCGCCTCGTTATTTAGACCAACATTTGAAAAAATCAAAGCTTCGCGATCAGAACGCGAAGAAAAGCGAATTTTAGCTTTTGAACAGATTCAATGGTTAAAAGACATCGGTTTTACGAGACTTCGCTTACCCACTTCGCAAGGTGGATTTGATGCAACTATTCCAGAATTATTTAATCTATTAATCGAACTTTCCGAAGCTGATGCAAATTTACCGCAGGCACTTCGCGTACATTTTGGCTTTGTGGAAGATTTACTGCTCAGCCGCGACCCACAGTTTAAATCTATATGGCTTCCTAGAGTGGCTCAAGGTCAAATTATTGGAAGCGCATGGTCTGAAGGTGGAAATGAGTCCATTCATGAATTTAAAACGAGACTTTCCAAAGATGCTGAGGGACGCACGATATTGAATGGACAAAAATTTTATACCACAGGAAGCTTGTATGCAGACTGGATTGATGTGGGTATTACTGATTTGTATGGAGAATCAGCCAGTATTCTAATCCCTCGACATGCTGAAGGTGTTGAGATTGTGGATGACTGGAATGGTTTTGGTCAAATTCTTACAGCAAGTGGTACTACTAAGTTCACTGATGTTGTTGTGAATCAACAAGATGTCATCGGAGACCAACAGCGCTTTAAATATTCAGCAGCATTCTATCAACTGATTCAATTGGCAATTATTTCAGGGCTTACAAGAGCAGCAAGCTATGAAGTATCAGCTGAGGTTTATAAACGTGAAAGAAATTATACGCATGCCAATGCTTCCTTCGTCCGTAATGATGCTCAAATCCTACAAGTGGTGGGTCAAATTCGTGGTGTCGCGTACACCACTGCAGCAATTATTGAAAAAAATGCACAGGCTATACAACGTGCTTTTGAAGCTGGGTTGAATGAAAATGAACAACTCGAAGCAGATCAAAATGCCATAGCAGAATTAGAGATTGCTCAATCTCAAACCATTATCACCACACTTGCATTAAATGCTTCGACCATCATTTTTGATGCTCTAGGAGCATCAGCCACTGATAAAAACTTAGCTTTAGATCGTTTCTGGCGAAATATTCGTACGCTCGCATCACACAACCCAAGAATTTATAAAGATCGAATTGTCGGAGACTTTAGCGTAAATGGTGCATTGCCCCCTTATCAATGGCGTATCGGTAAAGTTGATGTATCAGGGCTTCGGCAAACAGATAAGGCTTCTTGAGCTCGCTTTAAATCGTTAAGACACTATTCTTTAGTGTTTTTTTTTAGTGTCTTTTTTTAGTGTTTTTTAAAGTGATCTATCTAAATCGCTTAGGCTATTAGAGCTCTTATTTACGAACCTAGTAAAAAGGTCCTTAACAGGACCTTCTTAGCAGCATCATCGAAATTACATCAATTAAGCCACTTGAGCTTTCAAGTGTTTCGCCAAAGGACTATTACCAATTTGCCATACAAATGGCAATTCAGTTTGATTCACGACAAAAGCCCCCACCACTTTCTCCTTATAAATAATCGGATTATGTGAGGATACGACTCGTGCATTACGCCAGAAACGATCTAACTGCTTCGATGAAGCGCTGGCTGAAGCACCCAAACTATTGAATAGTTTAGTTGTTAAATCAAGTACAAGATCTGAAATGACTACCTGCCCTTGAGCAGATTCTAGTTCCGCAATTTGATTAATCTCATGATCTTTTTCAGATGACGCATTAAAGTGACTTAAATATGCATCATCCAGTGCTGCAGCTGTTTTTAAAGTAATGGCTTGACTGGCAAATGCTTGGGAAGATGCCTTACCAATCACTTGTAGAATCTGAGCATCATCACGGACCAGATCAGCATTCCCGTGGCTAAAGATTCGAGTACGCTTACGCACTTCCTCACTAAAGGTTTCCACCGCAGAAAATGCAATGCCGGTCAGTGTTGCTAGATGTACAACTTGATAAAAAGCTGTTTGATATTTAAAACGCTGATCAAACGGGTAAATATGATCTCGTTCAATCGACACTTGGTTGATTTTTAGCGTCCCACTTCCCGTTGTTTTTTGACCAAATCCATCCCAATCATCATGTACTTTAATTCCATTAGCTTTAGTTGAGACCGCTGCAATCACATGCTGATCAGTGGTTTCATCATAGGCAAAAAGATCAATCCAATCGGCAAAAATAGTACCTGTAGAATAGAACTTTTCTCCTGAAACTTCATATTCGCCTTGTTGATTTTGTTTCACTCGGGTAATGACGTCGCCTATCTCAACATTACCGACCTCTGTCCAAGCGTTTCCTGCGATTTCACCATTTACAAATCGCTTAAACCAAAACGCTTGTGATTGATCTTTATGCGCCACTAAACGGTCTTCGACAAATGCAAAATGTCCACGTAAAGCTTGCACAATATTTGAATCCGCTGTCGCCAACTCGATTAAGATTTGGAAAAGTTGCTGTTGGGTAAAACCTGCACCGCCATATTTTTTTGGTACACGTAATGCACCAAAACCTACATCGTTTAACCATTTAATTTGTTCATGAGGCAAATCACGATCGGTTTCTCGTTGAACGGCCCCTTCTGCAATCCGCTTAAAAATCGGTCGAAACTTTGCTGCAACCTCTTCATAGTTGGCACCAAGTGAAAGTTCTTCATTCTGATTTAATATAGTCATAATAAATTTCTCCTTAGCTCCATGGATGACGTGGTGGTGGGACATCATTTAGAAAATAATTTCCTACAATGTTGTATTTCCAACGCACGGGATCATGCAAAGTGTGTGTTCTGGCATTGCGCCAATAACGATCTAAATTTAATTCTGATAAGGTCGAACGCGTGCCAGAAAGCTCAAATAATTTATTCGCTGCTAAAATCGCAATGTCAGTCGTTAAGACTTTTGCTTCAGCCACGAGCAATGTTGCTTCATTAATATGATCTTCGGTCGGTTCAGCAAGTGCTAAATCAATCGCTAATCCTGCCAAATCCAGAACGGCTTCAGCAGCACGCAGCTTAATTTTCAATTCACCAATATTGGCAATGGTATATGGATCTGAACTTGCTTTATCTAAACCTGAATCAATCCATGGACGTGCAAAGTTACGAACGTAATGAATCGTTTCTTGAATCGCACCACGTGCAATCCCAGCATCTACAGCAGCTTGAATAAATTGAGAAATTGCTCCAGCTGCTGTCGGTCTTGCAAAAGCTTGATAAATTGGAACGATATATTTTGCATCTACTTTAACGTTGTTTAATTCGACTGATCCACTGACCGTTGTACGCTGACCAAACCCACTCCAATCATTGGTAATTTTTACACCTTCTGTCCCTTGTGGCACGATTGCAGCAAATGGTTTTCCTTCAGCATCAATCGCAACAACTGGAATGCGGTGTGCCAGTAAAGCTCCAGTCGCAAAGAATTTTTGTCCATTCACAATCCCATTGCCAGAAGCATCAAATTCTATTTTTGTGGTGAGATCGGCAACCGTCTTAGACCCTTTTTCTGAGAAAGCATTCCCCAAACGCTCTCCACCCAGTACTGCTTTAAAAAAGAATTGTTTTTGTTCTTCGGTGGCATCTAAACGGATATGCTCTAGAAACACCCAATGATTTTGTGCGATTTGACCTAGTGATGGATCAGCGCTAGAAATGGTTTTAACAACTTCAGCGAGAGTCTTGTAGCTCGCTCCTGCACCGCCATATTGCTTTGGAATGTTAATTGCCCAAAGCCCTGATTGAGAGTACTTGTTAATTTCACTCAAAGGTAAACGGCGTTCATGATCACGAATGGAGGCTTCCTTTGCAAAATCTTCAGCGAGCTGTTGTGCGATTTGAATCGCTTCTTGATCTGTCTTAATCACATGCGCTGGCTGATGAATTTGGTAGAATTCTTTTGAAATTTCAGCTTCATGCAATTTTATATCTATTTGTGCGGTCATTTTATTCTCTTCAAAAAAATTGAATAAAATTAAATTAGCACTAATTATTTTAATTTTTTATACGATTATTTTATTTACTAATCTGATTTCAAACATAATCAATTCATTTATTTTTTTATTATGTATATTGCAGTTTTTCTCATTAAATAATAAGTATGATATTTCATATAATGAGAATATAAACATTTAATTATTTTATATTTTCATTATGACTAAACATATACGATTTAATGCTTTTGAAATGAATTGCATTGCACATCAGTCCCCAGGCTTATGGCGTCATCCGCTCGATCGCTCTACAGAATATAAAGATTTGGAATATTGGACTGATTTAGCAAAAATATTAGAAAAAGGTATTTTTGACGGTATTTTTCTTGCAGATGTTTTGGGTATTTATGATGTGTATCATCAATCGGCTCAACATGCTTTAAATGGTGCTGTTCAAGTTCCTGTGAATGATCCAATTCAGATTGTTCCAGCAATGGCAGCAGTCACCCAACATTTAGGCTTTGGTGTAACCACCTCTATTTCATTCGAACATCCTTATCCCTTCGCACGACGTATGAGCACATTGGATCATCTCACCAAAGGTCGCGCGGGTTGGAATATTGTGACTTCATATTTAGAAAGCGGATCTAAAAACTTAGGTTTAAAAACCCAAGTGAGTCACGACAATCGTTATGATATTGCAGATGAGTATCTGGAAGTTTTATATAAACTTTGGGAAGGTTCTTGGGAAAATGATGCGGTACGTCGCGACAAAGCCGCTGGTATTTTTGCGGATCACACCAAAGTTCATCCAATCCAACATGAAGGTAAATATTTTAGCGTGCCAGGTATTCATATCTGTGAACCTTCTCCGCAACGCACACCTGTTTTATACCAAGCAGGTGCATCAAAGCGTGGACAAAAATTTGCCAGTCAAAATGCAGAATGCGTATTTATATCTGCACCAACGAAAGTTGCTGTAAAAAAGTTAGCACAAGGAATTCGCCATAATCTTATTGAAGAAGGTAAAGATCCAAACACTGTTTTAATCTATACGATGCTTGCGATTGTGGTCGATGAAACTGATGAAAAAGCACAGGCTAAATTTACAGAGTATCAATCTTACGGTAGTTATGATGGTGGATTAACACTCGCTTCAGGGTGGTCTGGTGTAGATTTTTCACAATTCAAAGCTACAGACCAGGTTGAATATATTCATACCAATGCCATTCAGTCTATGTTGCAATCTTACGTAGAAGCAGATCCAGATAAAGTTTGGACCATTGAAGAAATTGCAAAATGGACCAGTGTAGGTGGAAACGGCCCCGTGATTGTCGGCTCACCAAGCACAGTAGCCGATCGTCTTCAAGAATGGGTGGATGAAACTGGCATTGATGGATTCAATTTGGCTTATATTTTGGCACATCAATCTTTTGAAGACGTGGTCGAATACGTCGTTCCTGAGTTACAACGTCGCGGTGTTTACCCTACTGAATATACCAAGGGGACGCTTAGAGAAAAGTTGTTTGGTCATGGACCATTACTTCCAGATGATCATCGTGGTGCTCAATACCGTAAGTCATCAACGAATGGGCTGCACACCACAACCAAAAACGCCTCACTTGAATCTGTGTAGATCCATTTAAATTCTCTAAATCTAAAAAAAGCCCCTTTCGGGGGCTTTTTTAATGCTGATGTTCTAGTTCATGGTGATATGCATCATCTTCTATCTGCAAGGTCATTTCAGTAATATGATGATCATGACTTAACATTTCAAAAGCTTGTTGATGCAAACGTTTAGGATCGACATTCGGTGCAACCAAATGAACTGTAAGCATGACTTTTTTGGATGTGATCGCCCAAACTTTGAGTTGGTGAATATCCGTGACTCCTTCAAGCGATAATAAATCTGCACGGAGCTTTTCAATATCAATCTCATCAGGCACACCTTCGAGCAGGATGTTGACACTTTGCTTGGCGAGAATCCAAGCACGTGGTAAGACCCAAAATCCGATCAGGACTGCGATAATCGTGTCAATAAGTACCCAGCCTGTAAAATAAATAATCACAGCACCGATGATCACACCTACAGAACCAAGTGCATCACTTAATACTTCTAGATATGCCCCTTTGACATTGAGGCTATCTTTACTACTCGAAAAAAGAATCTTCATCGAAATTAAATTAATGATTAAGCCAATGACGGCGACTATCATCATTCCAACACTCTGAATTTCAGGAGGATTACTTAATCGATGAATCGCTTCTATCAAAATATAAATTGCAACGATAAATAACATCACCGCATTAAATAGAGCTGCCAAAATTTCAAATCGCTGGTAACCAAAAGTTCGCTTATTGTCTGCAGGCTTTTGACCAATCTTAATTGCAACCAACGCGATGGCTAGAGCAGCAGCATCAGTAAACATATGTGCAGCATCTGACAGCAAAGCTAAACTTTGAGTAATAAATGCAGCAACAACTTCAATAATTAAAAATGTCGTGGTTAAGGCTAAAGCAAAAGTTAGTTTCTTTGCGTTGTCTTTACTGACCTCCACATGACTGTGATCATGATTATGCGAACTACCCATTTTATACTCCTCATCAGATCCCCTACGTAAAACAACGAGAGAATCTGATTCATATACGTAATGCTATTGTTTAATTTATTGTTCTGCTTTTGCTTGATTCATCCACCTATACAATACAGGTAAAAGTAGTAGCGTCAGTATGGTGGATGAAATAATTCCACCGATAACCACTGTCGCAAGCGGTCGCTGTACTTCGGCACCCGTACCTGTAGCGAGCGCCATTGGAACAAATCCTAAAGACGCCACAAAAGCAGTCATCAGCACAGGACGTAATCGCAACATTGCACCTTGCCAAATGGCATCTTTTAAACTGTATTCACTTCTTAGCTCCTTAATAAAGGTCAACATAACCAGTCCATTCAGAACAGCGACACCTGATAAAGCGATAAAACCAATACCGGCAGACATTGAGATGGGAATATCACGTAACCATAAAAATAAGACTCCCCCCGTGAGAGCAAAGGGTACGCCCGTAAATACCAATAAACTTTCTCTTATATTTTTGAATACAGCCATCAGCAGGATAAAAATCGTAATCAAAGCCAATGGAATCACGATAGTCATTCTAGCTTTGGCAGATGCCAAATTCTCAAACTGTCCACCATATTCAATCCAATAGCCACTCGGTAATGCATATGTCGTGAGGCTAGATTGCAACTCTTGGACAAATGAACCCAGATCTCGCCCTTCAACATTTGCCGTCACAATAATCCTACGCTTGCCATTTTCACGACTCACCTGATTCATACCATCAATATTTGAAACTGTAGCCACATCTGCCAGTCTTACTGTCCCACCATTGGGGAGTTGTATGGGTAATTGTGCAATCCCCATGACTGTCCGATCTTGATCAGTAAGTCGAATAACAAAATCAAAACGGCGGTCGCCTTGTAGAATTTCACCGACTTGTCGACCACCGATACTTGAAGCGACTAAATTTTGTATTTCACGAACCGAAAGACCATATTGCGCTGCTAAAGAACGATTTACGTCTATATTTAATAAGGGTAAACCTGAAGTCTGTTCTACTTTGACTGCGGTACTGCCACTGATTTTTTGCACAATCTTGGCAATTTTGGCAGCTTCATCGTTTAACACCTGCATATCATCGCCAAAAATTTTTATACCTATGTCACTGCGGACTCCAGAAATGAGCTCATTAAAACGCAATTCAATGGGTTGAGAAAATTCACTATTGTTGCCAGGCAAAGTCTCCAAAAAAGTTTCAATACGTGACCTTAAATCATCTAAGCTTTCTTTGGGATTCGGCCACTCTTGGCGAGGTTTCAACATGATGAATCCATCTGAGATATTGGGTGGCATCACATCTGTAGCCACTTCAGCAGTACCCGTTCGTGCGAAAACATTTTCAATTTCTGGAAAATTTTGAAGCAAAAGTTTCTCAGTCATTTCCTGCATTCTTAATGATTCTTCTAAGCTTGTACTGGGTGAACGCATTTGTTGAATAGCAAAATCACCTTCGCTTAATTGCGGTGCGAATTCACTTCCTAGACGTGTCGCCAACAACCCTGTTAAAACCAAAATACTAACTGCGAGTGTTAACATGACCATTCGATATAAATAAGTCATATCTAATGCTTTTAGATATTTTTTCTTTAACCATAACATCCATCTACTTTCAGTTTCTTTTACTTCACCTGTTACAAATAAAGCCACTGCAGCAGGAACAAAAGTAATGGATAAAATGATCGCAGCAATAAGAGCTAATACTACGGTGAGTGCCATAGGGTGAAACATTTTTGCTTCAACACCACTTAAAGCAAATATGGGCAAGTACACCACTAAAATAATCGTTTGACCAAAAATTAAAGGACGGCGCGCTTGACGAGCAGCAAGGAATACTTCTTTAAATCGCTCTGATCGTGTTAACGGTCGTCTAAACTGTTCTTGGGCATGAGCTAATCGGCGAATACAGTTTTCGACAATTACCACTGCGCCATCTACAATAATTCCGAAATCTAGCGCACCTAAACTCATAAGGTTGGCACTAATTTTCTGCTGTGCCATACCTGATAATGTAAATAACATCGAAAGTGGAATCACGCATGCTGTAATTAAAGCTGCTCGAATATTTCCCAAGAAAATGAATAAAATCACAATCACCAAAATCGCCCCTTCGACTAAGTTCTTTTGAACTGTCTTAATGGCTTTCTCGACTAAGGTAGTACGATCGTAAACAGTTTCTATTTTTACGCCTTCGGGCAGTGTGGTTTGGATTTCTTGAATTTTTTGATCAACCGCTTGTGCAACGCTACGGCTGTTTTCACCCATCATCATCATGGCGATGCCGAGTACGGTTTCTTCTCCATTATTGGTCGCACCACCTGTTCTAAGATCATGTCCGATCGACACTGAAGCAATATCTGAAACACGGACAGGATTCCCATTCAAGGTAACCACCGTTGTATTTTCAATATCCTGTATCGTATTCAGTGTTCCAGGAACTCGTACTGTCAGTTGTTGACCTCCATCTTCAATAAATCCTGCTCCACGATTTTCATTGTTCTCAGTGAGGACCTGTTGAAGTTGCGTCAAACTGACTTGTAATTGCTGCATACGATTCAAGTCTGGCGAAACAACATAAGTTTTATTGAATCCTCCAATAGTATTCACCTCTGCAACACCTTTTACGCGTTGCAATTGTGGACGCACAATCCAATCTTGAATTTCGCGTAAATCGATTGCTGTGTATGAAGCACCATCAGGCTTTTTAGCCTTTGGGTCTGCTTTTAATACCCATTGATAAATTTCACCCAGCCCCGTAGATACTGGAGACATGGTAGGTGCGATATCATCAGGTAATTCGGATTGAACCTCTTGCACACGCTGATTGATTTGTTGACGTGCCCAGTAAATATCTGTGCCATCTTTGAAGACAATAGTGACCTGAGATAAACCATACCTAGAGATCGAACGTGTTAATTCAAGATCTGGTATCCCCGCCATGGCATTTTCAATTGGATAAGTAATGCGTTGCTCAACTTCTAGCGCAGTAAATCCATTAGCTTGGGTATTAATTTGAACCTGTGTATTGGTAATGTCTGGAACTGCATCAATTGGCAATTTTTGATAGCTATAAACTCCAACAGCAATCCAAGCACAAGCAAACAGCATGATCCAAATCGCATGTTGAATTGAAAACTGAATAATTCGCTCAAATAGCCCTTCAGCCTTCGGCATGTCATGATTAGTGCCCATGGTCAGCTTCTCCTTTTTCTAACTCCGATTTCAGTAAGAAGCTGCCTTGATTGACATATTTTTGCCCCGTCTGAAGACCAGACTTAATTTCTGCCCATTGACCATCTGAAGACATTTCACCTACTTCAATGGGTTGCGCTTTAAAGTGGAGTTTTCCATTTTTTTGTTCTGTAACAATAAATACTGCTGATTTACCTTCGATTTGTTGCACTGCATTTTTTGCAACGCGTAATACATTCGATGCATCGGGACTTTGAAGTTCAACATTTACCATCAAATTTGGTCTTAACTCATTTGCCTTTCCTTGAACTTTAGCGCGAACAATCAAGCGACCAGTCTGCGCATCTGCTTGCGGCGTTAACGATTGCACAAGTGCTGTATAGGTCTGACCTGACTGTAAAGATTTAAATTGAATATTTTGTTGTGCACGAATTTGATTATTCGCATCTGCAGGCAATACAAATTCCAGCCATAAATCTTTTAACTGTTCGATGATGAAAATCTGATCTGCAAGCTGCACATTTTCACCCACCACAATGTCTTTTTGGCTGATCACGCCCGAGATAGGCGAACGAATGGTAAAACGACCATTAGAACCTGCTGAAGCTCCCAAAGCTTGTAAACGTGCATTGGCACTTTGCACTGTGATTTGTGCTTGACGATATGCATTTTCAGCACGTTGCAAATCCTGTTTTGCGGAGATCCCCTGCGACCACATCCGTTGTTCACGTTGCAAATCTTGGCGTGCCAAATCTAAATTGGATTGCGCCATTCTCAAATTCGCTTGTTGGTCAATGAGCTCTGGGACACTTAATACTGCAAGTACTTGACCTTTAGTTACTTCTTGTCCCAGTGCTACATTCACTTGTTCAACATGACCAGCAAAATTAGGGGAAATATGCGCTTGTTGATCTGTATTTACCATCAATTTTGCAGGCAAGTTTATGTATCGCGGAATTGCACCTAATTGAGCTGATTCTATCTTGATACCATGTTCTACCAACTGTTTAGATGTGAGTTCAATCTCACCTTCTTCTGCATGATCAGCTTCTGCACCATTCGACGTTTCAGCTTGCTCTTCACTCTCAACAATTGCTGTTTTCTTATTATCTTTGAAAAAAATCCAAATCCCGATAACTACCGTCACCGCAATAATCAGGGCGATGAGGAATGCTTGGTTTATTTTACCTTGTTGTATAGATCTCATTTTATTCTGCCCCTATATTGATGAAATTTTCTGACTGTGACACAGCCTCTTTGAGTAATTGGGTATAGGCATCCGAACGACTAATTTGTTCATAACTGGTACCAATACTTAATGCCTCAGCAGCAAGTGCGGTTTGCCATGCCTCTCTTAAGAGCTGAATTTGACTGAGCCGAATATTTTGTAATTGTGTCGTTGCTTGTTGCACCTCAGTGATTGAAAGTTTTCCATTTTTAAAACCGAGCAAAGAGCGCATCTGTACTTTTTCAGACAAGTCTTTTTGTCTCAGTACAGCGTCAAATTGAAGCTTTAAGCCACGCACCTGATGAAATGAGTTTGCAATCTCTAAAATTTGTTGTTTGAGTTCTCTTTGTTGTTGACGCTCAAGTAGAGATTGCTGACGTTGGGCAAGCGGAATTTGGTATTGCTGACGATTAAAAATATTGAGCGGAATATCGACACCCACAGATAAGCTTGTATCGTTTGTCTCATTGGGCGCTTTTGTTCGCGTCATCCCTACATTCAAGTTTGGATTTGGTTTTGCTCTTACTTTAAGCTGCTCAATTCGTTGATTAGCCTGCACAACATTGAGTGCATAAAGCTTTTCTAAATAACCTGCAGAAATATAATTTTGAACATTCTGTTCAACTTGGTCAGGCCAATAAATCCGATTTGAATCAACCTTCACCTCTGCTTCAGTTTCTCCCCAGAGATTAGAAAGATTACGTTTTGCAATTTCTTTATTTAAAATGGCTTGCTGATAATTGCGTTCATTTTCTGCCGCTTCAATCTGCGCTCGTTCATACTCAACCAAGGCTATGCTTCCTGCCTGATATCGTTTTTTAGCGCTGTCTAAAGTTTCACGACTGACTTGCAGTTGAGACTTTTGAATTTGTGCTTCAGATTGCGAAATTAAAAACTGTGACCAAGCATATTTCACGATTAATTGGCTTTGTGCTTCCCACAGCTTTTCTTGCAATTCATTTTGTTGTCCCGCCAAACGCGCTATATTTTTTTGAATCCGTCTTTGACCAAAAATGTCGATCGGCTGACTAATACCTAGACTTAACTCTTGATCTTGATTCGAGCCAAAGCCATCTCGAGACAGATTGATGGTCGGGTTTTGCCAAAGTCCACTTTGCTTGACTGCAAGTTCTGACATTTGTTGTCGTTGCTGCCAAATCTGTTCTGATTGTTGATATCGAGACACTTGAACGAGAGCTTGTTCAAGCGAATTGACTGTCATCGCTTGAGCATTTGCACCCAAACTAAGCGAACCTAAAACCAGCCATAATCGAATGGAATGTTTTAATTTAAAAGACATGTGAATTTCCCACTAATTTAAAAATAAGTGGTGGGAAATTTTTAGGCTACCCCACCAATAGCGGGGTTAATTCAGGAGGCGGAGGGATTTTACCTAAATGAGGCGATTGATAGGCATTAATCCAAAGAAAGTGATTTTGGTAAATCTTTTCGATGTGTTGTGATGAAGGCAAATTCTCGCTTACAGCAAGAATAAACTGAGACATCGACGGCAGATGATCTTGATGATCCAAAACATCGATTTGCGCTTTTTCTTCAAGCGTCACGCTTTGATCATCGCCAAGCACTAAGCCGTTTTCAATTTGGGACTTCGGACTTTGATTTGAAAGATCGGCTTGGCAAAGTACAGGTTGATGATGACCAAAGTGAAAACTTTGTGTCGATGTTGAGTCGCTTTCATGAACACAAAAAGCCGCCGCCACATTCCAAAGGCTTTGGAACATGAACATACATGCTAAGAATGTCACAAATTTAGCCGATCTCATTTAAGCAGGCTCTCATCTTTTCTATCTGAATTTAAAACGTGATAGTTATCACAATCAAGTGAAGAGTTGTAATTCTCCATCATATTTTCATGATCGAAACCTTGATATTGAAAGAATGTACATAAGAAAAATGAATGAAAACTTAAAAATTTAGCGCTTTTAAAGCACGCTTCGAAAATGGCATCGATTTTGCAACCTAATCATACGAATTTTATTTTTTGTATTACTGAGGTGGCAACGATGAGCTATGTTGCACGAGAATTGAGTCAAAAGCATAAATTTTTGCTTGGTTTTGGATCGTTTTTAATTCCAATTTTAATCTGGTGTACAGTAAGTTATTTGCCTTTTATTTGGCATCCCCAAGTTCAAATCACAGATTCTGGTAGCACATCGTTTTTACAAGTCGATAGCCGTGTCAGTAGAGAAGTTTATTATGCTGAAGCGCAATTGGCAGTCGATCAAGGACTGCCACCACCTCGGGGAATTTTGGTCAATCCCATTTATCTACCCGCACCAGATGAAGTCGCTACAGCCTTAGTGACTGCATTTACAACGCCACCCGCTCAAGCGAATGCACCATGGTTTCATGAAAGTCTATGGCACAGCATCAAACTGGTGTTTACCGCATTTTTTATTTCTTCTTTGATTGGTATTCCTTTGGGTATTCTTTGCGGTTTTTCTCATAAAATTTCTCAATTAACTGAACCTTTTGTAGAGTTCTTTCGCTATCTGCCTGCACCAGCCTTTGGCGCTCTTGCTGTTGCGATTTTGGGCATTAATGACGCACCTAAAATTGCCATTATTGTGATTGGGACCTTATTCCAACAAATTCTGATTATTGCCAATACCACCCGTCTGGTCGACCGCAGTCTTATTGAAGCTGGATTCACCCTAGGAACCAACAAAATCAAAAGTTTATTTTATGTGGTCATCCCCGCTGCACTCCCAGAAATTTATCGAAACCTTCGTGTACTTTTAGGTTGGGCTTGGACCTATTTAATCGTTGCAGAACTCATAGGAAGTACATCCGGTATCACGTGGTTCATCACTCAACAAGCTCGCTATCAAAACTTTGACAATGTTTTCGCCGCAATTTTGATTATCGGTTTGATTGGTCTGATTTGCGACGTGATTTTAATGAAACTTGGACAGCACTTATTTAAATGGAAAACGGGAGCTCGCTAATGTCTTCACTAATTCAACCCTCAGATTTTGATGCCCGCGCTTACTTCGACAAAATTTATGCTCGTCCCGTCATTTTAGAAGCGAAAAATCTCACCCAAAAGTTTAGCCATGGAAAAACTGAGCGCACCATTTTAAATGCTTTAGATTTGAAAATTCATAAACGTGAATTTATCTGTGTTATTGGTCCTTCAGGATGCGGTAAGTCTACCTTTAGCCGTATTGTGGCAGGTCTTGATCCATATACCAGTGGTGAATTACTGGTAGACGGTGAAACCATCACAGGACCGAGTCCAGAGCGTGGCATGGTTTTCCAAGGCTACACACTGTTTCCATGGAAAACGGTAAAAGAAAATGTCATGTTTGGTCCACTCATGCGAGGTGCCAGCAATGCTACAGCTGAGGCGCAAGCCCGTGAATGGATCAACATTATCGGACTTGAAAAATTTGAGCAGCAATACCCTCATGAACTTTCTGGAGGGATGAAACAACGCGTTGCCATCGCTCGCGCGCTCGTGAATCAGCCGAAAATTCTCTTAATGGATGAACCCTTTGGGGCTTTAGATCCTCATACGCGTCAAAAAATGCAAAAGCATCTGATCGATCTTTGGGCCAATATTGATATCACGATTATTTTTGTGACACACGATATGGACGAGGCAATTTTAATGGCCGATCGGATTGTGGCATTGAAGGCCAATCCTGGCGAAATTAAGGAAATCATTGAGGTTGATCTACCAAGACCACGTCAGCATGAATTGATGCTCACTGAAAAATTTAAATCTTTAAGACAACGTGTAGATGCTTTGGTACATGCTGAAGAAGATGAACTTGATCCAGCACTCGCCGACTTACCTAAAATTCCAAGAATGACCAAGGTCAGTCATTCTAAATAAGTCGCTATATCCTGATCACACAAATGGTCAGGATAAAGCATGCCACAGCAATCCTTTTGACCACACCATTTTAAATGCAGCCTTGGATTAATCACGACTTCATTTCATCACGTTCAATTCGCCCATCTACCAATTGAATGGTTCGATCACATGTAGCGGATAATCGTGGATCATGGGTCACTAACAATACCGCACAATTTTGTTGCTCATTTACTTCACGAAACAGCTCAAAGACTTCGCTCGCTGTTTGACTGTCTAGATTACCTGTAGGTTCATCAGCGAGGAGTAAAGCAGGCTGAGTGATTAAAGCTCTGGCGATTGCGACACGTTGTTGCTGCCCACCAGAAAGTTGACTGGCTTTTCGTTGTGCAAATTGACTCAATCCTACCGCTTTTAACAAATCATGTGCCCGATCCAAAGCTTGTTGATTGGGTTTGCCATGCACCAACATTAGAGGCATCAAAACATTCTCAATAACGGTGAACGCTTGAATCAAATGATGAAACTGAAACACAAATCCTATGCTCTTCCCACGCAATTCCGTTCTTTGTTGATCTTCCATTTGACTGGTTGGTTGACCAAGTAAATAAATTTCACCACTGGTGGGTTGATCGAGTAAACCTAAAATATTTAATAACGTACTTTTACCTGAACCTGAAGGTCCAATTAACGCAGCAAAATCTTGACGATGTATCGCAAAATCAATCCCATGCAGCACTTCAATTTCATTGGGTTGTCCAATGTTATAAGACTTTTTCAAAGCCTCTAAACGTAGTACTTCATCATGATTAGACATGACGGATTGCCTCCACAGGATCTAAACGCGCTGCACGACGGGCAGGAATCGCCGCTGCAATTAAACCGCTCAATGTTGCAAGTAATAAAGCGGATCCAATCAAATAAGGTGAAATTGGAATGTAGAATAACCCTGGGCCAAATTCATTAAATGACCAAACCAATACATAACTGGTCAGGATTCCAACAATAGAACCAAGTAAGCCGAAAATCGCACCTTGAATGAGAAAGATCATCAAAATTTGTTCTCGGCTCGCACCTGTCGCACGCAAGATTCCGATCTCACGTGTACGCTGTACCACTGTAATGGAGAGTACGCTGGCGATCGCAAATGCAACAGATATTCCAACAAATATAATAATCATATTGGTTGAAAGACTTTGCGCTGAAATCGCATTCATCAATTGCGCATTACTTTCAATCCAACTTTCAGCTTTTAATCCAGTGAGACGATGAATTTGCGTTGCGACCTGATCTGCGGAGAAAATATCAGAAATACGAAGATCAATAATGGTAACCCCACCCGGCAAACCCAATAAAGACTGTGCCCGCTTTAGATCGATATACATATAGCGTGAGTCTAGTTCTTTGACCCCGAGTTCAAAAATACCCGTTACATTCATGACGGCGTTAATATCTTGACCGTTATCAACGCGAATTTTACTGCCTACGCGCACACCAAGGTCTTTGGCCAACTCACTTCCGATGAGTACATCATCTGCTTTTAAACGAAGCTGACCAGTTTTTAGATACTCTTGCAAAGGTACAATACGTTGATACCGTGGTAAATCAATCCCCATAATCGCAACTGACTGAATCGCTTCCCCCCGTTTTACCAGTGCAGGCCCTGAAACCATGGGAGAAACGGCATTGAGCGTCTTGATATTGTCTAGATTTTCAAGAACTTCTTGCCAGTTATTGATCGACTTGAGTCTTTGAGCCCTTTGATCTTCATGGATGATGTGTGCTACGCCCTCAGGCACTTTAACGACGCGATTGACCTCATCTGGTGCATGTAAACTAATATGTGCCTGAGTACCCAACGTACGCTCAATCAAATTGGACTGAAGCCCCTGAATTAATGCACTAATAAAGACAATAACGGCAACACCAATAGCAACACCACCAATAATCATCAGTGTTTGACTGCGACCCTCGCGTAAAAACCCAACAGCGATGAGCCAATTGGTCCATAAACGCTTCATCTTCAAAGTGCTTGTACCTGCTTAGTTCTGACACGCTGATCCGCTTTTACTTGATCAGGCTTTATAACGACCTGATCATTGTGATCCAACCCTGATAAGATTTCAGACATGGCAGTCCCACGCAACCCTAATTTTACAGATTGACGTTGGACCTTGCCCTCTCTTACCACCATAACTTCAGCTTGCGTGGTTGAAGGGTCAATAAGCGCGTCATTGGCTATTACTTTGGTTTTATTTCGACGTGCTGTTTCGACATTCACTGAGACTGTCATATCTTGCTTCAAAAAATTGGGTACAGAGTTCACCGCCAATTTGACTTCAACCGTACCACGTTGAGGATCAATATTAGGTGCAATAAAGTTAACTTCAGCTGGAAATGCTTGCTCTGGATAAGCATCTGCAATCACTTCCGCTTTTTGACCCAATTTAAGATAAGGTAAATTTTGCTCATCCACCGCCACTTTAATTTGCGTTGGACTATCAACTGCGACTGTAAAGAGCACCTTTCCAGGTTGAATCGCATCCCCTTTTTCGACTTCACGCGTCAAGATCGTACCCGATACTTGTGCCCGAATTTCACTTTTTGCCAATTGGGCACGTAGCGCATTTAATCTTTCGCTTAAGGTTTTTTCTTCTACTTGACCTGGAGCAAGGCTTTGCGCCTTCAGTTTTGCCGCAGATAATTGATTTCTGGCTAAGCGTTCAGCTTCTAAGGCTTGTTCTTTTTCTTCAACAGAAAGGACTCCCGGTTCCGTTTGCTGACGACGTCTTGCTTCGCGACTGGCTTGTTGTAATTGGAATTCTGCCGTTTTCAATTCAACCTGCGCTTGTGGATAGCGAATTTTCCGCAATTCCTCTAGCGCAACTTCTGCTTCACGGACTTGTGCTTTTAAATCATCAGATTGAATAATTAACAGTACATCTCCTGCTGCTATTCGTTGACCTTCTTGCACGCGTCGCTCAATCACCACACCCGAAATTTCACTCCCAATTTCACTACGTGCTACATTTTCAGCACGACCTGAAGCAACCACTGTTTGAATCAGTGGTTTTTCTTCGATTAGGTAAGTTTCGACTACAGGACCTTGCCACCAACGGAAAATGAAATATATCCCACCAATCGAAATGAGCAGAATGAGAATCCACCATTTTCGTTGTTTTAAAATACGCAAAGCTTTATCTCCCAATAGGCCTACTTCAGTTTGTATTGTCGAGTACAGTAAGCTCTTAAAATATCTGGTGAGCGCTTGTGAAGATGCTTAGTATTCCGTCCCGCAACACGTTTACGCCACATTTCAAAACTACTTTTTTTTAATTGTTGTCGCATCAATCGAATAACTGCACTTTCGTTTAATCCGTATTCCAGCAGAATGGCTTCAAAGGGTGTCCGATCTTCCCAGGCCATTTCAATAATTCTAGAAATATCAGCTGTTGTATACAACGCACATGATCCTTTTTTATACGTATCAAACTTTTATGTTAATTATTGATTCGTGAAAAATATGTGATTTTTTGTTGATTTATAGACACTTCTTACACGCTAACGCATTCATCGTATAAAACGATTGATTTTATAATTTTAATCCGTTTCCTAGTTTTTCCATTTTTATCTATTCTTAATCCATACAAGGTAGGCAACTCTGTTGCTCTACCGACCAATCATTCAGTCCAACTTTGTGCCCAGTGCAAGCCCCTCTACACTGGGCTTTTTTTTATTTAAATGATTCAACCAATTTTGGATAAATCAGCCCATCAATATCTAGTTTTACCGTATAAACTCCATTTTCAAGATTAAACTTATTAACGTGATAAGTTGATCCATAAATAGAATCTAAAGTGGAAGAACGTTTAAATACCTTTTGATTTGCCTCAAGATCTAACAAATGTGTGCCTTGAATGAATTGTTCATATTGCTCAGGATCTACACCAACACGTTTGGACATAATCATCAAAGCATCGTTTCTCGTCACAGGATCTTGAATATATTTGACGGTTCGATCCCATACTTGTAGCACTTTTTTCCACTCTGCTTGATGCCTAGATAAATGCGTCATATTTACCGTCAACGTATCATAGATTAATCCTGGTTTATCTTGAGAACTATAAATGATTTTGGACCCAGCTACGCTTTTTACAGCTTGATTTGCTACAGGTTGCCATACAGCGATGGCATCCACATCTGGGCTGCTAAACACTTGGGGTAATTCGTTGGTTGCTGCATTAATCAGTTTGATTTCATTGGCTGATATATTTTGATCTGAAAGGGCGGTATTCAATAAATTATGATCGACTAGCCCTTTTTCGACTGCAATCGTTTTACCCTTAAGATCTGCCACACTATGAATGCCCTCTTTTGCAAGAATGACATCATTCCCTGATGAATAATCAGTTGCTAAAATCATAATGCCCCGCGTTCCACCTGAGGCAATGACCAAATTATCCCCATGAGAAACAGAAACCGCATCCAATTGGTTTGCTGCGAAAGCATTCATAGAGGCTGAATAATCAAACCATTTAAACTCTACGTTTAATCCAGCTTCTTTAAACCACCCTTTCTCAATAGCAACTTGCCATGCCACCCATCCCGGCCAATCACTGTAACCAATCCGAATCGGTTGCATTGATTTTTCGGCTTGAGCATGTTGACTTGGTTCTGGAATTTTTGCGGTTTTATCACAACCCACGAATAACAGTGCAGTTCCAATGACTCCCCATACCATCGTTTTCATTGCACCACCTCACCAATGCTCGTGCACTTAAATTTAGTATTGGTAAAATTTGAGGCTTGAATATAATCACGCCATCCACCAAAGTGACTGATATCAAGTGCATCTGCTAAAGCATGGTTTTCACATATAAAGCCTTTCACCCATGTTCCATCAATGAGTTGGACATTGCCAATACCAAGTGGTGCTGGGACTTCAGCAACAATGTCACCGAACAATGCTCTTGGTACATCCCACACTTCCACTTCAATAGAATGACCTGATGTATCTCGTTGTAGCCCCGGCTTAGGTGGCTGAGTATTTTTTAAAGCAAATAGTTTGTAATACGGCGCAGTACGCGTTTTTTTAACCAAGTTGGCTTGTCTGCTCGTTAACTGAAAATTCAGCGGCATGCCTGTGAGATGTGCTCCCACCACTGCCAATTTAACGGTGTGCTCAGATCCTATTGATTTATGAATTTGATAACCTTTCTCTGACGTTGCTAAATTTAATCCTGAAGTCGCTTGCCATTGCTGACCGAAGTGTGCCAAAGCTTGATCCATCCAAGCGCCAGCAATTAAGGTGATACCACTTGGCAAACCATCATCACGGATGACATTCGGAAGTGCCAATGCAGATAAATCAGCAAAATTAACAAAATTCGTATAAGCCCCCATATGCGAATTCTTTTGGATCGGATCTGCTTCAACATCTGCAATGCGATAAATCGTAGGAGCTGTTGGCACCATCAACGCATCATAATTTTCGAGTTGAAGATTGATCTGCCTAGCCCATTCTGCACGCTGATACTCATCTTGCATCACATCTACAGCATTGAAGTGATCAGCTTGATCAATAATTTGCTTAATTACCGGATGACATTGCTCACGTCGAACTTTGTGTTCGACGGCATGCGTACGCTCCGCAACCCATGAGCGGTTATACAATGCAGCAGCCAATTGATTAAATACTGTGAAATCAATCTCTTCAACTTGAAATCCGAGCGATTTCATTCGAGCAATGGCTGTTTGAAATGCTTGCTCACTTTGAGTATCACCATAAAATTCTAAGTGATCTGGGATTGCAATCTTGCCCTTCGAAAATTGTGTCGGGACTGTTCTCGGATGCTGTCTTGAATAAGCATCGGTCGCATCATAACCTTGCATCAATTGCGCTACCGTCCAAGCATCATCTACTTGAGTTGCAAAAATTGAGATCACATCAATACTTCGACATGCAGGGATTAAACCTGTGGCTGAAAACCAGCCTTTGGTTGGTTTGAGTCCGACAATATTATTGAAACCCGCGGGAACTCTGCCAGAACCTGCTGTATCAGTACCGAGGGCGAATGGTACACACCCATTTGCTACTGCAACCGCTGAGCCAGAGCTTGATCCACCGCTAATATAATCCGGATTGAAACTGTTTTTTACAGCCCCAAAGGGTGAACGCACGCCAACCAATCCCGTGGCAAATTGATCTAGATTGGTCTTGCCCACCACGATTGCACCAGCAGATTTAAGCTTAGCCACGACGGTTGCATCTTGCATTGCTAAATAAGCAGCATCTGGACACGCCGCAGTGGTATAAAATCCAGCAACATCAATATTGTCTTTGACAGCAAATGGCACACCATATAACGGAAGATCAGCGATATCCTGATGGGCTAATGCATCAATCTGCGCCTGTATTTGCTCGGCACTGGCTATTGAAATCCAAGCGTGATCATCATTGGAGAATTCAGCAACATAACGCTTCAAATCATTCAGTTGAATAGTTTGATTTGCATAAGCCTGTTGCCAATCTTGTATAGTCCATAATGTCTGCACGACGGTGCTCCTTATACGTGTTCCGAATTTTGAGGAATAGGTGGCATGACTGCATCCATCAGCTCTAAATGCCCCTTAATTACCCCTTTTAATGCTTTAAATTGCTCACTGATGGCTTTTAGGTCACTGCTGACCCCTTGCAACAACATCACCTGCATGACTTTGTCATCATCTAATTGGATATGTAGTGAACTAATCACCTGAGTCAAAAACTGTTGCTGTAAATCAATAAGTTGTGTTCTTAATGGCTTTAAACTGACGTCATACAATAAGGTTAAAGTACCGACCATGACTTCATTTCGGCTAACAAGGTCATTGATCAAATGGTGGTTAATCATGTCAACAATGGCTTGAGATCGGCTTTCATAATGTTGATCTACAATTTTTTGATCCATAGCCTGCAATGTATTTTCAGGTAAAGTGATGCTGATCCGCGCCAGCTTCTGTTTAGGCACGTTTGAGCTCCTTAGGTTTTTGAGATTGTTGTAGGTGTAAACCCGCACGGACACTCATCAGTTCAATGAAGAATTGAAGGATGGGATGCTTCGATTGTTTGGATTGATTTGTCGTCATCTGCAGCACCTCTAGGTATTACAAAAAAAAGAATTGGTAATACTTGGTAAATGCAGAAAGCGTGCCAAAACTTTTCTTGAGATATATAAAAGAGAGCTAGAAAAAAAGTCGTCGGAAAGATTCAAAAATGTGCATGAATCAAAATTGTGCACTTGATTTGTTCAATGTTCAGAAATGCAAAAAGACCGCCTTTCTGGAGATAGACGGTCAACTCGAATGGTTATTATTTTGTCTTCTTGTTCTAATGAAATACTTTACTGGATATCAGTGACGAACTCCTCACGCGGAATACGGAATTTCTTCAATCCAATTAACCAATCTTTTTCTGGATTACGTCGACCTAGTGCCAATAGCACCACAGACTTTAAGCCTTTTTCTTTTAAACCTAATAATTCATCCAGACCATCTTTATCAAAACCTTCCATTGGTGTTGCATCTACACCTAACTCAGCTGCTGCCGCAATTGCCATACCAAAACCAATATGAGCTTGTTTTGCAGTATGGTGGTATTGCTGCTCTTCAGTAAACGTCGAGAACAGGTTCTTTAAGTTTTGCACCACATCCATGGTCGTATCTAAAGGTAAATGACGCTCACGATTCATTGCGTTATAGCGTTCATCGATACGCTCGTCTGGAATCGTATCCCAAGCCGTAAATACCAAAAGATGCGATGACTGGGTAATTTGCGGTTGATTCAATGCAACTGGTGAAATTTTCTCTTTAAGTTCTTGGTTGCTGATCGAGATAATATGGAACGGTTGTAAGCCCGCTGAGGTCGGTGCTAAACGCGCAGCTTCAAGAATTTGATCGACTAATTCTTGCGGTAGTTTTTCACCAGTCATTTGTTTGGTTGCATAACGCCACTGTAAAGCTTCTAATAATTTCATGTATTTACCTATAATATTTAAATGTGAATATTTTTAATTCTTTAAGCGTATAAACTCGCCAACATTGATTTGAGTGATTGGCTTGGACGACCTAAAAGTTGTTCTAAATCTTGGCTTTGAACTTCATACTGTCGATGTTTAATATCTACGACTGTGCCATGTGTGAGATAGATCAGAAATTCGGGCAAACCGATTCTTTTTAACAACTGTTGATAGGCTTCTTCAGTGAGATCGTGATATTCCACTGGTATTGTTTTGAGTTGACTTAGCTCATCAGCAATATCTTGATAGCTATAAGTTTGGCTGCCGACTAACTCATAGACCTTATTCTCATGATCATTTTGAATTAAGGCATTTGCTATTGCTTCTCCTAACTCTGCTCTTAGCACATAAGGCACTTTTCCCGCTCCTCCAGAGAGCTGGATGCCTGTATCGATGACTCCTTCACCGATAATTTGTGGAATCGCTTCTGCATACATGGTGTTGCGTAGGAGTGTATATTTCAGTCCGCTTGCTTTGAGGTAATCTTCAGTTTGAAAATGACTGATCATCAAATCTTTCACCGCTGAATTTTCGATATTTTGAATGGACAAACCTGTGTAATACACATGTTGAACACCTGCTTCACGCGCAGCATCGATGACATTCTTATGTTGTTCAAAGCGATTCATTTCCATCGTTGAAATGAGAAGTAACTTGTCGATACCATGAAAGGCTTTGATCAAACTTTCAGGTTGATTGAAATCTCCTTCACGGACTTCAATATGTTCATTGACATAAGGTTTGGCTTTTTCTAAGTTTCTCGCCAATACAGCAAACTCATTGTTTTGTAGCTGTTGCTTTAATTGTTGCACTACACTTCGCCCTAAATGGCCAGTAGCACCAGTAACTAAAATCATTCAATAACCTTGGATTATTTTTGCAATGATGTAATTTATAGGCGAGTTAAAAAACGAGATCACTATACTGTTGTATAGTGAATTTAGGATTTTATTTGATTAAATTTTATGACGAGATGGGAGGATAGATGGCTGATTTTATGAAAGAGAATGCAGAAACATTAAGTGAAGATGACCAATGTAATTTGATGTTTATTGTGGCGCTTAAAAATGCCATGAATGTCATTAATGGCAAATGGAAACTTGCGATTGTTGCAACCATGATTAAACAGCCACGCCGTTTTAATGAGATTGAACGTCTGCTGCAAGGCATTACACCGCGGATGATTTCTAAAGAGCTCAAAGAACTTGAATTGAACAATGTTGTTGAAAAAATTGAGTCTCTTGATGAAACCACGGGTAAAACGACCTCAATGTATGATCTTACGCCATCAGGTCGTGGCCTAGAAAAGTTAATGGTGCAAATGGCGGTTTGGGGACAAGAGCATAAAGAGAGTTTGAAATAATTATTTTTTTTATTGATCGAATCAAGGCGGTCTAAGTCTAAGACCAGTACCACAATTTTTGCATCAATAACTTGATAAACCAAACAATAATCTTCTGATCATAGTTTTACTTTATACAAATCGACTGATTCACTGAATTTTTCTTGGGATTTTGGGACTGTCTAAAATTGTCTCGAGCTTACGAATAAGCTGTTCTGCAATTTGTGGATTGAGTTTATCGAACTTATTAAGCGCGGTTTTTATGAACTCCAGCTCGTAGCTCGTCTAAAGTGAGCTTTATCGTTTTTGCCCTTTAGCTTTTTTTGCTAATTCTATTAAATGCACATCTTCCGAAAGACAATCGTTCAAAATTATTTTTGCATTTCTCATAATTCGATTATGACTCTCAGGACTACGTTCCCTGATGAGGTCTTCAAGTTTTTTTTTATACTTGATAACTCTCTAGGTTTGTTTAAGGTTTGGAATACTTATGGAAAGCGTAAAATTAAGCAAATAATCTATAAGATGTATCATATATAGGTTTAATCAAAAATTTGTTAAGAATAGCATTTTCCTTACTGAACCAAATTGGTTCTTGATCATCATACTCATCTTTATCCATGGTGATCATTATGCCTAAATTATTCTGCATAATATTTCCAATAAACTCATCAACTAAGTTGTATATTTTATTATTCTTACAATAACCGACCAAATTTTTATGCTTATCATAAATTTCTCCACCTACAAAATGCCCTTGGATCTGTCCAAAAATATCAATGATATTAATAAGACCATTCCTGGCATAAAAAACCAATTTATCAAGTTTAGTTGGTATACGTCGTATCCCATTTATAGATATACCAACTCTACAATGAGATGCGCTAATAGAACCAAAACGATTATTAGCACCTCTAGGATCTAAAACGATATCCCCATTTTTCTCTATTACTATGTGAGTGTTGAGATAACTCATATTGATTCTATTAATGCGTATTGATTTATAACCTTCTAAATCAATATCTAATGTAATTTCTTTAGGTCTAGATCTAACCTCTACTCTACTAGCAATGCTTTTAATATCAGCTGTTTTTACTAAACCTATAAAATGATTTTTATTCAAATAGCCAATTTTATTTCCATCAGAATCATAAAAAATCGCATTATAGAATAGCGGACTGAATTCATTATAGTCATCGCGACTCACCCAAATTAAAGGTTTACCATTAATTTGAAAAATAATTTGTGTATCCCTAAAGAAAGATGAACCACAAAAAATTTCCATCTTGGTCGGGTCTGGATAAAATTGACCTTTTACAATACCTTTCTTTTTACAATAAGGATTAGCTTTAAGTCTTTTAATTAATTCTTTAGGTAATCTTTTTCCTGTGCTGTCCCCATGACATCCTTTACACAATAAAGTTATTTTTTCGGGATCATGAACTTTTGCATCACAATAAAGTGGATCAATATGCTCATATTCAATAAATAGATTCCCGCATTTCACACAACCATAACCATCAGCACGTCTAATTTGATTTTTTATCTCTGCAGGAATAGTTCTACTTAATCCATGTTTATTAATATTTTCTTTAGACATATCTAATAAGCCATTATTTTTTAAGAATTATATATTAAAAACCGCCCTTACGGACGGTCTTTTTAGTTCTATCTCATCAAGCAACTGGCGCCAACGTAAACAACACCTGTCCCGTTTTCACCGTTTGCCCTTTTTCAATGGTAATCGCTTCAACCTTCATGCGTTCAGGCGCAATAATCGGAATCTCAATCTTCATCGCTTCAATCACCGCAAGCGTTGCACCTTCTTCCACGATATCACCTGACTGACATTCAATTTTCCAAATTGAACCCGGCATATGCGATTCCACCGCACAGCCACCTTCAGGTACTTCAACCCCTTCACCATCATCCACAGCATCTAAACTTTCAGACACATATTCTGCAAGACCTGCTTCATGCCAGCGACGACGTTCAGCATCAAAGTTGGCTTGTTGCACCGACTTAAATGCCGAAATGGACTCTTGGTTTTCAGTTAAGAAGTCGTAGTACTCTTTTAAGTTCAATACACCTTCTTCAATACGAAGTTTTAATCGACCGGCTTTAAAGTCCTCACGCATCTGCATAAGTTCTTCTTCAGACACTTCATAAAACTTAATTTGGTCAAAGAAGCGCAGTAACCACGGTTTGCCTTGCTCAAAGTCGGCATTTTTACGGTAACGAGACCACATTTGCGTGGTACGACCGACAAACTGATAGCCCCCCGGACCTTCCATGCCATAGACACACATATAGGCACCGCCAATGCCTACAGCATTTTCAGGGGTCCATGTCCGTGCTGGGTTATATTTGGTGGTGACTAAACGCTGACGTGGATCAAGTGGTGTTGCTACAGGTGCTCCCAAATACACATCGCCTAAGCCCATCACCAAATAACTTGCGTCATATACCACGTCTTTCACGGCTTGTTTATCTTTCAAGCCATTAATACGACGGATAAATTCGATATTGTCCGGACACCACGGTGCATCTGGACGAACGGTTTGCATATAGCGTTCGGTGGCAAGTTGCGTTTGTGAATCTTCCCAAGCCAGTGGTAAATATACAGTCCGTGATGGGACTTGCATCTCGGTCACATCAGGCAATTCAGCTTCTGCCACTTGCAACAATCGCAGTAAATCCAATTGATCGAGCTTGATCGAATCAAAGTGAATTTGTAACGAACGAATACCCGGTGTCAGGTCGATAATGCCGGCAATATTTTGCTTTTGAACCCATTGCATCAGCGCATGAATACGGAAACGTAAGTTCAGATCCAGTACCAACTCGCCATATTCCACCAACATGTAGTTGTTACCCGCAGGACGATACACCACATCAGGTGAACCATTTTCGCCTTTTAATACATCTAACACGGCATTTTTTAAGGTTGCGAGTTCAGGATAGAATGACTCATCAAATGCCACAGCTTGCGTATCTGAAGCTTTTAATTGCGCATGATATTTTTCATTTAAGAGTTTAGCTTGGTGATAGCTCACAGGGACAAATTTTACTTTATCACCGGCTTTAAGCTGACCGAGTTTCCATAGTTCGGAATGAATCACCACTGCAGGACAGACGAAACCACCGAGACTTGGACCATCTGGACCGAGAATAATTGGCATATCACCGGTGAAGTCGATGGCACCAATGGCATAGGCGTTGTCATGAATGTTAGATGGATGCAGACCTGCTTCACCACCATCCTCACGTGCCCATTCAGGTTTTGGACCAATGAGACGAATACCGGTACGGCTCGAGTTAAAGTGAATTTCAAAGATATTGGCAAAGAAAGTATCAATATCATTTTTGGAGAAGAAATCAGGCGCACCATGTGGGCCGTACATCACCGCAATTTCCCATTCATGACTAAATGACGGTACTTGTTCAGGTGCAAGGGCTTTCACTTCATTGCTTGTAAATGCCGTAATTGGAAGCATATCGCCAACCAGTAAGTTACGCCCTGCATGACCACCAAACTGACCTAAAGTAAAGGTTGCTTGTGAACCGAGATATTCAGGTACATTCAAACCGCCTTTGATGCCGATATAGGTGCGGCAACCTGTTGTAATTTTGCCACATTTTAAAATCTGACCTTTACGCACATTGATGGTTTGCCACATTGGCACAGCTTCGCCATCTAGTGTTGATGGCATATCGCCACCGGCAAGCACAATTTGACTGTCACAATGGAATTTTAACGTTGGACCTTGTAGCGTACATTCTAAGCCTGCAATGTTATACGCATTACCCAGCAATTGGTTTGCGACATTCAGTGACAATGGATCAATCGCGCCGGATGGTGGCACACCAACATCCCAGTAGCCCAAACGTCCTGTAACATCTTGCACAGCAGTTTGAATGCCAGCTTGCAACACTTCAATCTTTTGGGTTTTCCATTCAAAAGTATTTAAGAAACGTGTGGTTTGTGTCCCTGCTTTAAACACATCACAGTCGATAATGTTTTGTAAATATTCAAGATTGGTTTCAATCCCTGCAACTGAAGTTTTCGCCAAAGTATCCGTCATGGCTTGAATCGCAGAAGCACGATCGCCTGCTGTGACAATGATTTTAGCAATCATCGGGTCATAGAATGACGATACATTCGAGCCTGTTTCGACCCATGTTTCATTTCGGGCATTAGCATCAAACTCAACATGTGTCAGTAAACCGGCACTTGGTTGGAAGTTTTTAATTGGATCTTCAGCGTATAAACGCACTTGAATCGAATGACCTTTGGATTCGAGTTTTTCAGTTGGCGCAGTCCAGTCACCGCTGGCCAATGTCACCATCCATTCCACCAAGTCCACACCAAAGACTTGCTCCGTCACACCATGTTCGACTTGTAGACGGGTATTCACTTCCAAGAAATAGAATTCTTGGGTGTCGGTATCCATCACGAATTCAACCGTACCGGCAGAACGGTAGTTGACCGATTGCATCAGTTGAATGGCAACATTTTGGATGTAGGCACGTTGTTCATCATTGATATGCGGTGCAGGCGTTTCCTCAATTACTTTTTGGTTACGACGCTGTACTGAACAATCACGCTCACCGAGTGCGATCACCTGACCTTGACCATCGCCAAAAATTTGCACTTCAATATGACGGGCATTTTGTACAAATTTTTCAAGATACAAACCGGCATCTTTAAAGTTGGCTTGGGCTAAATAAGACACGGTTGCATAAGCATCTTTCAGTTCAGCTTCATTCCATACCAAGCGCATGCCGATCCCACCGCCACCTGCAGTACTTTTCAGCATCACAGGATAACCAATACGATTCGCTTCCGTTAAGGCTTCAGCTTCATCTGCAAGTAATTGACTACCCGGTAATAATGGCACATTGGCTTGAATCGCAAGCTCACGCGCCGTGTGTTTCAGACCAAAGGCACGCATCTGCGCAGAATTTGGTCCAATAAAAGCAATACCCTGTGATTCACATAGGTCGCAGAATTCAGCATTTTCAGACAAGAAGCCATAACCCGGATGAATGGCTTGTGCTCCGGTTTGTTTAGCAACCTCTAAGATTTTTTCAACGTTTAAGTAGCTTTGGCTGGCCGGTGCTTCACCGATATACACCGCTTCATCCGCTAAAGTCACATGCAGTGAATCACGATCGGCCTCTGAATAGACTGCAACTGATTGGATACCGAGTTTTTTAAGGGTACGAATGACACGACACGCAATTGCACCACGGTTGGCGATTAGAACTTTATTCAATCCATATTTTTTAGTCATGGTTATGCGTCCTCGCCGTCACGGATGATCAATTGAATTTTGGTTGGGTTATAGGCATTACAAGGATTATTCAGTTGTGGGCAGTTAGAGATCAGCACAATCAAATCCATTTCCGCTTTAATTTCCACATATTTACCCGGTGCAGAAATACCATCATCAAACTTTAGATGCCCCTCAGAGGTCACAGGCACATTCATAAAGAAGTTAATATTTGGACCGATGTGACGCACGTTTAAGCCGTGTTTTTTCGCAATTGGATGCTGAGACAGCGCAATCATGAAATTGTTACGGCAACTGTGCATTGGGTATTTGTCATGAGCATAACGAACCGTGTTACTTTCACATGAACAAGCACCGCCTAAAGTGTCATGGCGACCGCAGTTATCATCATGAATGGTGGCAATTTTGTTGCCAAAGTTGGTGTATAAAGCTGTACCTTTTTCTAAATAGATTTGTTTATTAATCGCTAAGGTATCAGTTGCGCTATAACGCTCTTCAGGGTTTGAAGCCGAGATAAACAGCGTATCCACCGCTTGGTTGCCTTCTAAATCCACAATACGGAAATATTGCCCTTTTTTGACTTCGCACATCCATACTTCACCAGCAGGACAAACTTCGCTTAAAACTGATTTTTCTAATTTTACGAGTGCAGTCATGTTGTATCCCCCTAATTAAGCGCTGAGTGCGTAGTAACGATTATTGTTTTGAAATGCACGCTGATTTTGCGGGCATGAATTACGACATACATCGCTGTCGCTTAAAGGAAGTGCTTTGTATAAAGACAATTGAACATCGGCAGGCGCATATTCGGTGCTGTTATCTAAAGCATGCGGTGCGGATGATATGAACACCAAGCAATCCATTTCAAAGCGGAGTTCAATCACTTGATTCGTATTGTCAGATGCTACATAGTTAAGATTGCCATGGTCATCCGGTTGCACTTTAGAAAACAGATTTAATGTACTGCTCAGGTCTGTTGCAGATAAACCAAACTTGGTCATTTCAAGCAGTAACGAATCTTTACCGTTACGGTACATGTCGTTGCGTGCATCTTGAAACGTTTTTGAACCAAATTGTTGTTCAATTTGCTGTGCATTGCATGGTGCACAAAATGCATCATTCCAACCGTGGTCATCTTTGACAATGGAAATCATCGCGCGACCAAGGTCCGATGCAAGGATATGCCCCGTGCTTAAAAATGCCGTATGTTGCCCTTTTAAGCTGTCTGGCATGTTATACCGTTCGAGCTTGTCTTCGCTATTGACGCAATACAGTGCCACATTGGCATTTTTACCTAAGGCTTTGAGTTGTAATACTGCGCCACGCTGAATGCGTGCTGACCAGTGGTGTCCACCCGGTAAACGTTCTGTCCAAAGGACTTGATCTTCGTGATAGTTTATTGTGCTCATATGCATCCATCCCAATCTTTTACGGTTTACCTCCCGGGCTTTTATCCCTCCGTGTAGCTTGAGCTTACAACTTAAGCCGTGAACTCTCGGTCGCAGACCTACATGAAATTTCATGTATCGGAACCCTAGATCACTTTATGATGATGTAGATAGAT
Organism: Acinetobacter sp. ANC_7655; assembly: GCF_056784015.1. Lineage (NCBI taxonomy): Bacteria > Pseudomonadati > Pseudomonadota > Gammaproteobacteria > Moraxellales > Moraxellaceae > Acinetobacter > Acinetobacter sp. ANC_7655. Next base: position 318,071 of record NZ_JBWYJB010000001.1, read on the forward strand.
GCAAAGGCTGTGCCAAAGTAATACTTTTTTTTATTTTAGTATTACTATCGCTTGATATATAACATTTCTCTTAGAGCTGATTGTATTGAACGGAACTTTATTGAAGTAAACCTGTTGAATCAGTCGGAGTAAAGAATACTCGGTAAGCACCGAAATTAACCTGCGTGCAATTTTCTTGTGCAAAGAAAAAAGCTAACACATGATTCTATTTTGTTTGTTTTGAGCGGTTATTTTCTGATTGCTTAAGTAGGTTTAGACTCTGATTGATATCACGCACAGTGATTAACTTAAAAATCATAACTAAGCTTCCAAGTGCTACGAACAAAAGAAATACAAGTAAAATGATTAAAGTCATCCCTGTGTTTAATGCGCTATCTGAGGTATAACGAGCTAAAAACCAAGTAAAATTTGAAAATATAAAAAAAGCTAAGGAACCGGTGACGGTATATAGAGCACCATACGCTAACCCTTTAAAGACTAATTCCCGTTCTGAATAAATACATTGAATTTCTCCATTTTCAACTTTAAAAAATTTCCATGTAGTGCGAAGGGACTTCACTAAGTAAAAATAGTAATCTGCATATTTGCGTATAAGTATATCGGTTAAAAATGAAGGAATCTCGACACCGCCATTAAGTTGATCACTGGCAATTTTCTTCAAAAAAGGATCTATTGTTTTATTCGGGCTTACAGAGATAAATTCTCGAATGTAAAAAGATGCAGCCTCATATAAATTTTTATTTTCATTAAAACTTTTTAGACTCACAAAATACGTTTTTCGACCGTAAAAGACAGCGACGATTCCTATAAGCGTCGTACAAATAATCGAAAATAAGCTGAGATAGTCTGAGACTGAAAATGAAGGTATGAGTTGTATCATGGATATAATCTTAAATTTATAATGTATTGAGTTTTATAATTAAAAAACCACTTAGATAAATGACCAAAATAATGGACAATGGACTGAGATCAAATCGTTTACTTTCTACAAACAGATGATGAGTCCAATGTCTCGATGTCAGACATCAATCTTAGTTAAAAAAGTATAATCAAAAGCAAAAAATTCGTCTTCATACAAATAATAGCGACTATCTAATTTTCATCTTAACTTCGCTCATTATTGATATGAAGATTCATTCGAGGTTCAATCTTCACTTTATTCAGAATGATTAAACTTTCTTACATGTAATAAAGTTTTCTTGATTCTGAAAATTTAGCTAATTTTTTTATAAATGAATCGAAATAATCTTTTTCCTTATCTTCAGTTCGAAAACCTGCATATAAAGTACGCCTTAACCCCTCTGGTGCAACGCAATCTAGGCGACGTGAAGTGACCCATCCTTTGGTTTCATATTCGTTTACCACCCAATCTGGTAAAGCAGCAATTCCACGCCCACTTGCGACTAACTGAATCAGCATCTGGGTCAGATCTGTGGTTCGAATATTTTTTGGAAGAATATTTGCAGGAATGAATAACTTCGACATGATATCTAAACGATGTTTGTCTACTGGAAATGTAATCAGCGTTTCTTCAGCTAAATCTTGAACAGTAATGTTTTTTGCACGTACCAAAGGATGTGTTGTAGATAAAACAAGTCGTGATTCATATTCAAATACTGGGAAATATTCAACTCCCTTTAATGCAATTGGGTCTGCAGTAATCAACAAATCAAATTCGCCATTTTGTAGCAATTCATGAGGATTTGCTTCAAACCCTGATGCGAAATCTAAATCAACATCAGGATATTGGTTTCGATACTGATTTAATATCGGCATGAGCCAATCAAAACAACTATGGCATTCTGAAGAAAATGTAATTCTACCAGTTTGCCCATGGATAATACGCGTGATATCGCTTTGAGCAATCTGAACTTGCGGTAAAATTTCATCCGCTAACTGCAACAGTCTTAAGCCAACATTAGAAAAAGTAATTGGTCTCGTCTTGCGGTTGACGACTTCAACCCCCATCCACTGATCAAGCTCACGTAACTGATGAGATACGGCTGAAGGTGTAATGCAGAGATCACTCGCTGCAGCGACTAAAGAGCCATGCTCTCTCAAAGCCAATAGCATTTTCAAATGTTTTAGTTCGATCATATGGGAAAAAACTCAAATCATGATCCCTCTAGGGACATATTAAAATCTTCGCTTTAGCCCACATTAAGTGAGCTATCTAGGCTGATAAGACATTTGGGTGAAATTAAATCAATCCTTTTACAAGGAAGATACTTCCTATGATAACCAACAAGACAGCGAAACATTTCTTTAACATTGCTGGCGATAAGGCATGTGCAGTTTTGGCACCAAATTTTGCTGTTATAAAACTCATCACACTAATGCCAATGAAAGCATAAATATGAACATACCCGATGGTATTCGGCACATTGATCTCAGCAGTCATACCAAAAACCATAAACCCTATAGCACCAGCTAGAGCTATTGGTAATCCACAAGCAGCAGATGTACCGACAGACTTTTGCATCACCACCCCATAACGATTCAGATATGGAACGGTCAGACTACCACCACCTATCCCAAAGAGTGCAGATGCAATCCCAATGACACTACCTGCTGCAACTTGCTGACTTGATGAAGGAAGAGTCATTGTTGAATTAATTGCTTTGTTCGCGCCTGTAAACATAGTATACGCCACCCAAATCAAAAATAAGCCGACCATGATTTGAAGATGTAATCCCGATAACAAACCAGCAATTCCAGCACCTGCAAAACAGCCGATGGCCATGGGTGGAGCTAGATTTTTAAATACAGGCCATAGCACAGCACCATTTTTATGGTGTGCCATTAATGAGCTAATCGAAGTGACAACGATTGTTGCTAAAGATGTACCTAGTGCCAGATGCATAATGACATCAGGATCATAACCCATTTGGGTAAAGACAATAAAAAGTAGTGGCACAATAATCGTACCACCGCCTACACCAAACAGCCCAGCCGCAAAACCAGCAAATGCACCGATGATTAAAAAGGTTATAAGTTCCACAATAGACTAACTTTTAAAAAGATGAAGGGATTAAGGGGTTGAGTTAAGCGTGTTCCAACTGACCCACTTGATGATAAGCACGGTTAAAGTACACCAAACTTTCTTCTTGATTACTTTGCTTTACTGCAGTCACACGGCATAAAAAAATACTATGTGTCCCGACTTGTTGAATATTCTCAATCTCGCAATCAAAACTGACTAAAGCATCTTCTAAAATCGGCGACCCAGTTTTTAAATCACTCCAATCACCTAGTCTGAAACGATCTTCTGAGCTGAGCTTGCTTGAAGCAAAAGCATTCGAAAGCTGTTCATGCTGAGTACTCAGTACGTTTACAGCTAAGACTTTATTTTCAACAAAATGTGCATGTGAACGAGAGGACTGATTCATACAGACTAATAGTGTTGGCGGAGTATCTGTGACACTACATACCGCAGATGCAGTAAAGCCATGCATCCCTGCTTCGCCTGAGGTTGTAATCACATTTACCGCAGTTGTAAGTAAAGACATTGCATTTCTAAAGTCTGTGGCTTCAATCATCTCTTTCATCTCAAATATACATATGACGTGTCGTACATTAGACAGAACAAATGATCTTGCGACGATTTGCCCTGATTAATGCAAGACTACGTTTGATTAAGCTTCTAGCTCTTTACGGACAATGGTAGCTCCAGCACTTAAAGCCTCAAGCTTGCCACGTGCCACTTGACGAGAGAGCGGCGTCATACCACAGTTCGTTGATGGATAAAGCTTATCCGCGTCCACAAATTGCAAAGCTTTACGCAGGGTATTCGCGACTTCTTCTGCGGTTTCAACTTGATTAGTTGCCACATCAATTGCACCTACCATGACTTTCTTACCACGAATCAATTCAATCAAATCCATTGGCACACGTGAGTTTTGGCATTCAAGCGAAATAATATCGAGCTTAGATTGTTGTAGCTTCGGAAATGACTCTTCGTATTGACGCCATTCATTACCCAAAGTTTGTTTCCAATCGGTATTGGCTTTAATACCGTAACCGTAGCAAATATGAACCGCAGTTTCACATTTTAAACCTTCAAGTGCACGCTCTAGGGTTGGTACCCCCCAATCATTTACTTCATCGAAGAATACGTTAAACGCCGGTTCATCGAATTGGATAATATCCACGCCTGCTGCTTCAAGCTCTAAAGCTTCTTGGTTTAAAATTTTGGCAAATTCCCAAGCCAATTTTTCACGGCTCTTGTAGTGACCATCAAATAAAGTATCAATCATGGTCATTGGACCAGGCAACGCCCATTTAATTGGCTGATTGGTTTGGCTACGCAAGAATTTCGCATCTTCAACAAATACCGCTTGTTTACGAGAAACTTCGCCCACAACAGAAGGTACACTTGCATCATAACGATTACGAATACGCATGGTTTCACGCTTTTCGAAATCCACACCTTCAAGATGCTCAATAAATGTAGTGACGAAGTGCTGACGGGTTTGTTCACCATCACTCACGATATCAATACCAGCAGTGACTTGCTCATGTAATGATAATTTCAATGCATCACGTTTTGCCTCAAGAAGCTCTTCCCCTTCGAGTTTCCATGCAGACCATAGTTTTTCAGGCTCAGCTAGCCAAGATGGTTTCGGTAAACTACCCGCAGTTGAAGTTGGGAGTAATAATTTCGGTGGTGTAAGTGCCATGTCTAATCTTCTTTCTCTAAATTCGTGAATCTGCATATCAATTGGATGTTTTAAGCAGCTGTTTCGACTTCGAAATTTTCAGCCCATTCATTTAAAATGTCATGATAAGGCTTAATGAAATTTTCTTCTGTCCATTTACCTTGTTTGACTGCTAACTCAGCACGTTCTACACGGTCATACACCACACGTGTAAGTGAATAATCGCCATAGCTTAGACTTGGTTGATACACCACACCTGCAGGAGAGTTGGTGTTGTAGATTTCAGGTCGATAGATGCGTTGGAAACTTTCCATAGTTGCAATCGCACTGATCAATTCAAAATCAGTGTAGTCTCGGACTAAATCGCCAGCAAAATAGAATGCGAGTGGTGCGTTACCACCTTCAGGTTTGAAATAACGTACACGTAAGCCCATTTTGGCAAAATATTCATCGGTACGTGAATATTCATCATTTTTGTATTCCACACCCAAAATAGGATGTACGTTGGTGGTACGGTAATAGGTTTTAGAGGTTGAAACACTTAAGCAAATTACTGGTTCTTTATTGAATTCTGCTTTAAATACTGCTGAATTCACCAAATGTTTATACAATTTGCCATGTAGATCACCAAAATCTTCAGGTTTTTCACCCACGCCACAACCCAACTGAGGCAATACCACACTGAAGTCGTAATCACGCACATAAGATGAGAAGCTATTGCCAATCATACCTTCAATACGTTCACCTGTTTGGTGGTCAATCACCACACTTTTCAGCGTTTCAATAAATGGGAAAGTTTGTCCATTGCCTTCGATATCAAGTTCTGCAGAAATGATGTCGATCTCAAGTGAATAGCGATCACCTTTAGGATTATCGACAGTCGCCAAGCTATTAAAACGGTTGTTGATCATCGCAAGTGTACGGCGCAGATTTTCCTGACGACTTTCACCACGAGCCAAATTAGCAAAGTTTGTAGTCAAACGTGTACTTTCTGCTGGCGTATAGTTTTCATCAAAACGGATACGTTTAATTGAACACTCAAATGCTGTACTCATGGAGATTGCCACCTAAAATTTTATAAAAAGCTAATTTTCTGAATGGCTGTATTTAAACGTGAATAATAAAGTGAGTAAAACGATATAAATTCAGCTTAAGATGAGAATCCCTCATGTTAAAGCATATTCGCTATTTCAAAGCGATTTAGAATAGATGAGCTAACTTATCCATGCAGTTAATGAGTAGATCACTGGTATACGGATGCGATTCCGTTCACTCAAATGGTGCTCAAGTGAATTTATCTCAACCTAACCTTAGAAAATATCAGCTTATTAGAGGTTTAATTATCTACTCAATCTTTAAAATATAGGGTTTAAATTTAAACCTATATAACCATGTCAAACAAACTTGAACGTCAAAAACTGTCTCTCCCAGCAGGTCACGACAAACTTCTACTTCATTCCTGCTGTGCACCATGCTCGGGTGAAGTGATGGAAACCCTGATTGAATCAGGCATCAACTTTTCGATCTTTTTTTATAACCCCAATATTCATCCTGTCAAAGAATATGAAATTCGTAAAGAAGAAAATATTCGCTTTGCCGAAAAACATAACATTCCTTTTATCGACTGTGATTACGATACAGACAATTGGTTTGCACGCGCCAAAGGTATGGAAAATGAACCTGAAAAAGGCATTCGTTGTACTATGTGTTTTGACATGCGTTTTGAACGTACAGCTTTATATGCAGCTGAAAATGGCTTCAGTCTAATAAGTAGTTCGCTTGGTATTTCCCGTTGGAAAGATATGAAGCAAATCAACGACTGTGGTCATCGTTCAGCTTCACATTATGAAGGGATAACTTATTGGGATTACAACTGGCGTAAGAATGGTGGTGCTGTGCGTATGCTCGAAATCAGCAAAAAAGAGGAGTTTTACCAACAGGAATATTGTGGTTGCGTCTATTCCTTACGTGATACTAATCGTTGGCGTATGAGCCAAGGGCGTGATCGCATCAAAATAGGTGTGAAATTCTATTCAAATGCTCTGGATGATCTAGACTGATTACTTCAGTATTTAGCTATAATCTATATAAATAATTAAGCTTATGGCTAAATTTCAAAATTGTTGATCAGATTTTATAGTTTTTAACATATGAATGGTATTGTAAGTTTTTAACCACTCACGTTTAATCACTTCGAAACCTTGTAAACGCCAAAATTGCTCCGCTGCAGGTAAAAAGGGATGTGTATGCAAATACAAGGTTTCTATGCCGTGTTGCTCGGCATGTGTAAATAATAACTGACACAGTTGCGTGGCAATGCCTTGTCGACGATATTCAGGCAGTACAAAAAGTTTGACCACCTCAACAGCACCTTCAGCAATATCCAAATCAAAACGTCCGTCATAGGCACGGTAAGCAAGCGTTGCAATAATTTTGGCTTGATTTTTGACCACGATAAAACAGCCTAAAGGACTGTCCACATAGTACTGCTCAAACTGGGCAATATCTTTTGGAATACAAGCACCATACAGTTCTGGAAATAAAAGCTGCCGTGAATCTAAAGCAAATTGAATGACAGATTGATCAGCGGATTGCAGTGTTTCATAGGATAAATTCATTTTACAACCAAGAATGATCAGGGATAACAATGGTCTTGTCTTGAATCATGGCTTCATGAAACTCCACATCGTAGACGCTTTTTAAAAATTTCGGATCGGTGAGACGCGCTTTTGAATCAGGGCGAATCACTTCATGTTCACGCATAAAGAACAAATGATCGGCAAATAAAAATGCCAAATTCGGGTCATGCATAATGGCGATCACAGTAAAATTCTGCCGTGACAATTGACGCAGTTTTTTCATCAAATAAGATTGATAATAAACATCCAAATGATTGGTCGGCTCATCTAATAAAATCACTTTCGGTGCTTGCACTAAAATACGGGCAATCATCACCAATTGACGTTCCCCGCCTGATAGCTCGGTATAAGGACGCTCTTTTAAATGCTCGATATCGAGATCAACTAAAGCCTGATCGACCATGTCCCAATCTTGTTTAGATGGACGAAATCGACTAAATGCAGCCCGACCTGTAATCACCACATCTTTAACTAAAAATGGGAAAACCGTTTTATGGAACTGCGGTAAAAATCCAAGTAGCGCGGCTCTTTCTTTGCCTTTTATCTGTTCTAACGCCCGCCCCGCATAAAGTACTCGCCCATCTGTGGTCTGTTCTAAACCTGCCATCAGTTTAAATAGGGTCGATTTGCCACAACCATTGCGACCTAAAATCACCGAGAACTGATGGGCTGGAAATTCAAGCTGAATATTTTTTAACACGTGTTTATGCCCATAGGCATAGTTCAACTGTTCAATATGAATCATGCCCAAGCCGTCCTTTGTGTTTTGATTAATAATAAGAAAAATGGTGCACCGAGGAGCATGGTGAAAATGCCAATTGGAATTTCAAAGCTCAGTAAAACTCGTGAAAAATTATCAATCAGCAGTAAAAAACTACCGCCTAGAATCATGTTGGCAGGAATACTGTAGCGGTGGTCAGGGCCGACCAGCATGCGCACAATATGCGGCATAAATAGTCCGTATAGACTAATGATGCCTGCAGCAGCCACTGAAGTAGAGGTGCATAGCGTGACCAATATAATCAGTATAAGCTGCTCCCACTTCGGATTCACCCCCACGGCTTGTGCTTCATCAGCACCCAATGCCATCAGATTCAAGCGCCAACGCATGGCGTATAAGCCCATTAAAGCCACCGTGATCGGCACAACCGCATATTGGACTTTTTGCCACGATGCTTGATGTAAATTCCCCATGGTCCATTGCACAATCGCTTGTAATTTAAAAGGATCGCTTAAATATTGAATAATGGTCAGTCCTGCTAGAAACAGACCTGAAACAATCATGCCGGATAAAATCACCATCACCAACGAAGTTTGGCTTTCATGTTTTTGTCGGGCAAATATATAGGTTAATGCCACTGCACATACGCCAAAAATAAATGCTGATAAATTGGGCGATAACCAACTCAAAGATAATGCTAAAGCCGCACCAAAGGCGGCACCTGAAGAAATCCCCAGCACATAGGAATCCACTAAGGGGTTGCGGAATAAAGCTTGCAAGCCATTGCCGGCTGTTGCCAAAGCCGCCCCGACCATAAAGGTCAATAAGATGCGTGGTAGGCGAATATTGAAGACAATATTTTGCATCAAGCTAAATTGTTGCGCATCAAAATACGCTGTACCCAACATCCACTGGATAAACCACAGTGCATAATCCCCTGCGCTTAATGTTTGACTCGGTCCTAGTAACAGCGACATAAAAATCAGTAGAATCGGCAATGGATAAAACCAGGTGTATTTCAATTTTGCCTTATTCATGACATCAACTCCTTGGCAATTTTCTGACCATAGAGTTTCTCTAAAATTTTGAGTTGCAAGGCTTCAACTGCTAAGTCTGAGGTGTCAGGGTAAATGTGATGATGCAGATAAATCGCAGTCACAAGAATTTTGATGGTATGTGGGTTATAGATAAATGCAGGGCTGAGATTAAACACTTTCTGTTGTTGTACTGCTTTTAGACCTTGCAATTCTTTACGCTGATAAATCAGGTTTGGGTCGGTATTCCACAGTACAATATTGTCAGGATTCCACTCAATCAACGTTTCTGGATTGACATTCGGTTGATTGGTCTCCGTTTTAACCACGTTGTAAGCCCCTGCCAATTCAATAAAATCATTGGTAATCGATTTACGGCCTGAGGATGAATAAATTCGTCCACCTGACCATGCGTAATATATTGATTGCTTATATTTTTGCTTTGAGGTTTTGAGTGCCACTTCAGCCAGAAGCACATCTGAAAAATCCAGAATTTCTTTAGCCCGTTGCTCAGCACCTGTAAGCTGTGCAATTTCATACAGCTCTTCTTTCACCTGATCGTAAGTGCCTGATTCCATCACATAGACTGCAATACCAAATTGTCGAAGCAATTGAATGGTTTGTGTTTGCCCACTACCTAAAATCACCAAATCTGGCTTTAATAGCATTAAGCTTTCAATGTTGGTGGCATTTGAGCCTTGTGAAGGTGTAGCGAGTTGCTTATTGGCAATACGTGGATCCATTTTGGAATAAGCATTAAATAACAAGGTCTGTAAATAGACCTCAGCAGGAATCCCCACGACCTTTGCACCCTGCCCCAACATATATAGCCCGTCTAAACCTGATTCAAACAAGGACACAATACGCTGTGCTGGCTGAGCTAGGCAGACTTCGGTCTCTGAGCTATCAACCACACAGTGCGATGTTGGGCTTTGTATTTTTGCTGATATCGGTTGCTCTGTTGCCGTACAACCCAACAGTACACAGCTCAGTAAAAGGACAATAAATCTTTGCATTAGTATTGCCACTGTACCGATAACGCTGCTTTGATCGGCTCACCGGGTTGAATCCATACATGGCTATAACTGGATAGATAATATTCCTCGTTTAACAGATTATGAATATTCAGTTGATAGCGTAAATTTGGATTTGCTTGGTAATAAGCCCCAAGGTTCAATACGGTATAGGCAGGTAAGCTGAAACCATTAGCCGTATTGGTTGGGCTGTCTCCACTCCGTTGCCCGACATAATTGAGGTTGAAATTTAGACCTGCTGCATGTTGCGTATTTTGCCAAAGGTCATAACTTGCCATGACATGTGCACTATGTTTGGGTACGTTGCTCAGTGCTGAGCCTGCAGGTAACACATCATCTTTGCTGACTTTGGCATCCATATAGGCGTAGCCTGCTGACACCATCATCTGGTCATTGATACGATGGTTGAAGTCAATTTCGAGCCCTTTGCTTTTCACTTCACCAACCGCAGCTTCATAGTTTGGATCAATGGCATCCGTCATCAGGACATTTTTTTTGCTCATATCAAACAAGGCGATGCTAAGCATACTGTGATCTTGCCATTGGTATTTCGCGCCGATTTCATAGCTTTTCGCTGTTTCAGGTGCAAACGTCTCCCCTGTACGACCCATGCCATTATTCATGGAAAATGCTTCACCATAATTGCTATATACAGACAGTGCTGGTGTAGGACGGTAATTAAGGCCTATGCGTGGGCTAAACTTTTGTGCTGTACTCTGATCCTTGAACTGCGTGCGATAGTTGATGAAGCGCTGTTCGACACGATCGAATCGACCTCCGAATAACACATTCCATTGGTCATTAAAAAAGACCTGATCTTGTACATTCACAGCCATGTACTGCTGACGTTCATCGGAATCGGTATGTAAAGGTAGTTCAGAGCTAAATTGCCCATAAGTGGGATTGTAAATGTTGATCCAATTTGGCTGAGCAGCCGAGTGATTAAGACGCAATTGACGTTGCATAAAGTCCAAACGCCCTGTTTCTGCACCGAGTACCAATTCATGCTGAACATGACCGAGTTGCAGTTGACCAAGTAATTCACTTTGGAGCAGCATATCCTCGGTCTGATAATCACGATGACGACGCTGACGCTCTAATGTTTCAAGGTCGACCTGTAATTTGCGTGGTTCTGTTGAATAGCCGACCATTTGCGCATCTTTATAACTGATCGCAGCATTCATCTGCCATGCGTCATTGAGCTGATGCTTTAATCGTACTTGATAGAGATTGTCTTTGACGCGCATATCACCATCAGAAGGCTCACCCGTAAAGGTCTTTGGATCCATCAATAACTGGTTGTTGACAGCCGTGATACCACGGTCAAATGTGCCTAGATGCTGGGTAAATTCAGTATCTAAATCCACTTGGGTATTTTCAGATAATTTCCATGAGAATTGTGGCGCGACAAATAAACGTTGGCTACTGACATGATCACGGAAAGACTGGTTATCTTCCATTGCAGCGGCTATTCGATACGCCAACGCATCGCTGATTGGCGCGGTCTGTTCAAGACTTAAACGATATTCATCTTGTGTTGTCCCACGAAGATTAAGCGTTGTTTCAGACGTCCATTTTGGTTTTTTTGTGGTGACATTCAATGCCCCACCGACCTCACCACGTCCATACAGTGCGGCACTGGGACCTTTTAAAAAATCCAGTGATTCAATATTGACCATATCTTTAGGTGCAGAAATGCCACGATTGACACTCAGCCCATTACGAATGGCATCCACCCCCATATTGGGATTGCCTTGGAATCCTCGGAATGAATAGTTATCCCAAAAGCCCCCACCATAATTATTTTGATGCAATACCCCACTCACGATGCTGAGGGCTTGATCCATGCGCTGAATATCTTGCTGTTGGATAACGTCTTGCGACAAATGGCTTTTATTAAACGGGATATCCAATAGATCATGCTGAAATTTGGTAAGCGCTTGAGCGTGCTGTGTAGATTCTGAGGCTAAAGCTGTGCTGAGATAAATCGTATCTAGGGTTTTGACCTGATCTGTTGCAAACACCCCTTGATTGATGCCAGTTAAACCTATTAATAAAGTTACACGAGATCTCAAAAAAACTATCCTCATTTATACGCACAATATTGATGCGTTTACAAATATTGAATTCAAATTGGTGCACTATTCATTAAATCTAGGCACTAAAACTAAGCAAATGTTGTTCTGGCATCGCTGGATTAGTTTTGTGTACATTCTTGTATACAAGATATGAATTAGAGGCAAAAAAAATGCCAATTTTTTTAAAATTGGCATTTTTTTAATAATTTATCCTAAACAGTCGAAAATATTTTAAGAGTAATTTTCTTCACGTCCTCAATACTATGTAAGACATGATGTTCTGCTAAATGGATCGCCCCATCAGCATCACGAGCTAAAATACATCTAAGTATTGCAGCATGATCTTGATAAGCATGCTGGATATCGAATTCACGCATGGCGCCTAGACTGAGCACAATTCGGATTTTTTCACTGATTTCATGATGAATCTTGGCGATTTGACGATTTCCTGCAGCTCTAACCAAGGCACAATGAAAATCTTCACTTTGCAGCACCAATGCTTTGGTGTTCTGGTTATAGTCCTGTTCATCTACAAGCCATAATCGCTTTAAATTCTGTAATTCTTCAGATTGCTCATGATCCATTACGCATAAACGTTTAACAGCCTCTTTTTCCAAGATCATACGTAAATCAAAGAGCTCCTGATAAAAGGTAAAATCTAAAGGCTTAATTTCCCAACCACTGCGGAAATGCACATTCACATAGCCTTCCTGTTCAAGACGATACAGTGCTTGCCGTGTTGGGGTACGGCTGACCTCATACTTTTCAGAAAGGTCCGTTTCAGTAAAACGTTGTCCAGGTTTGAGCTTAAAGCTAAAAATATCATCCTTTATTTGTTGATAAATCACATTAGCTAAATTGCCAGTGCCTGACTTAATGGGCGTTATGCTCATCCTTAATTCTCGTTTTACATCTATGTAATAAATAAATTATAGAGTCATCATGAGAATTTAAGAATCAGTAAATATTGATATATAGGAAAATAGATTAAATTTTGGCTTTTAGATTTATAGGATAATTTAATTTAAGCCCCTATATAACGCTAATTAATAATTGCATTTCAATACTATAAATCAACCCATACAAGAAATTGAAAAGACTTAAACTTTTCCCAAAAACCAATTTTTCCAAGAACTGGTTCCACGAACTTCAACGGGTACGGTTGCAATCAGGGTATCTTTTAAAACGTCAGTATGTCCTACGGCTTTGGCTAATCGGGCTTTATCAGAGTGAATGCATTCACGATCTCCAAACTCACATCGATCTAATGTGGTGCCACCGCAAGGACCATTTGCAAGTCCTTTAGGACATGTTTCAGGGCAAATATATAAAGTATCAGCCAATCTACATTGACCACAATTTTCGCAGCCCACAACCATATGTTTTGACTTAAATTCGGTTTTTAACAAAGTTTTTGATGCCAACTCATTATCCCAAAAGGACGCTTTAAAAATAAACCTACCTACACCTTTAGAGATTTTGGACTCAAAAAGGGCTTTATGCATGACATGCAAATGATGATATTTAATCAGCTGACCTAATGTCGGTTGACGCGCATCATAAGTTAATTCTGGAACAAACTCATCTCCAGTCTTAATCTGCCAAAGAGATTTCCAGCGTGCTTCAAGTTCCTCTAAATCATCATGTTGATATTGCTAATATAATTTTGCAGAACCTTCTGTTCTTCTGAATTTTCGCATGCTGAAAGATGAACACCATTAAAACCTAAAAGCTTACACATCAATATTTGTATGGCACACCGCTTATACGCATTTTCAGCCAATCCATTCTGTTTTTCCTCAGCCAACTCAACATATAAGGTGTAATCACAATACCAGCGACTTTATTTTTGACTATAAAATTGGCCCGTGCCAAGCTCAGTGGCATAACGCAAGCCAGTATTTTTTGTTTGTAATGGTAATGATTTAGAAAAGACTTTATCTCTTTTGAGGCATCCATGTCATACCCTAATTGAGTAATAATAAAATCTGCGCCGGCACTAAATTTTTTATGTAATTTTAAATATTGAGCATAATGCTCAGCCTCAGTATATTTAAAGGGACTAAATGCTACACCTATATTAAAGCCACCATAATTCTTTGCGGACATCACTGCATTAATCGATTCTAGATATCGGGTACGTTCAAATTGATCATTCCCATCACTATGCTCTTTAAGCTTATCACCAGTGATCAAAAGTAAATTTCTAATCTGAGCTGAACTAGCCTGATGAAGAAATAACTCAAAATCCTTAATATCACGACCTTACCCTGAAAAATGCCAAACTTTATCGATTGATTTTGGATAATCCTGACTTGCTTCAAGGGGTGCCATATCGTCATCCGATTGGACACGATCGGCAATGGCTACAAAGGCTGGAAAGCCCGCTATATTACGTGTGATCTGTTGGCTTTTGGTTGAGGTTAAATACTCTACTAAAATACAGAATTTTTGAAGTTCTAAGTTTTGAAAAAAATTAAGCATGTGTCTTGATTGACCGGATTTTTTAGACTGCAATCATTGTCTAAATCCAAATTAATAGAATTCATGCACTTATTCAAGGATTAACAGAATTTATCAAATTAGATGTAACCCATAACTTTGAGCAGCTGTCTTACTTTGTGTATGGCTTGTTTCTACACTCTTTTGTTCACCATACGTTAGCCTCCCCCCAACCTCTACCGATTGGTTCAAAGTAGCAGAGCCATTAAGAACATCTTTTAATTTGCCTATGGACTGTACTGCTTTGTAGGTATCGAAGCCTGCATTGGCTGCTGCCATCGCATTAACACGATCATTTTTACTTTGACCCACTTGATTTGATGAATCTAAAACAGATTCAACTTGTTGCACGATTGGCACGTTTACAGCAAGCGTTAAGCCTTTCTGTTCCATCTCACGCTTATAATCATTGGTATTTTGCTCGAAAGCTTCTTTGAATCGATGTATTTCATCTGCAAATTATGCATTAATCTTGAAAATTCTTCGGTATAAATAATCAGCAAAAAAGTAGATCGATTTTTGATTTATGAAAGAGCTCTAGTTTTTTAAGTTAAATCAATTTCCATTTCTTTATGTAGCCCTTTGTCGCACTCTAAAATAAATGGATAAATTTTTTCGGGTTCAGAGTAAATATATTCTAAATAGCTTGCTGGTAACCAATAATATATTTCATAATCACTTTGCCTATTATGAGTCGGAACTAGAAAAGATACATAATATTGTTTCATTCCTTCTTCAATCCCAACACTAAATTTTAATTCTTTTGATACATATATATCTCTAAAATTAAATTTCATTTTAATTTCCTATTTTTCTGACCTTTAACATGTCTTTCTTGACCTTTGTTGCATCAATAACAGCCTCTAAACTACCATTAGGTAATTTACCCCCAGGAATCCACTGACTATTTGCACCAGCCTCATTACCAGATGGTACTCTTAAACCTGCAGATCTTGGATTAGATATATCAATCCTTACTAAACTGCCATTTTTAAGTTGACTTTGTGGTATGCCTATTGAAGCGATTGCAAGTTGTCTTTCATTCTCTGTAATTTCCTGACCTGTTAGGAAATCATTCTTCAAACCAACTGTAGCCCAAATTTGTTTCAAAGTAAGCTCATTAGCCCAAGCAAGAGTTCGCTTACCTAAAGTTTTTTCAGGTGTGGGCCCAATAAAATTTGTAGTAGCACCACTGACGGAACCTACATCCTGACCTGAACGGACGGCTTCTATATCTTTTATTGCTTGACTTGTGTAACCAATGGTGTCATTTAATAAGCCTGTCACCTGTCCTGATATTTTTAATCGTTATAATTATTTCACCATTTCTTTCATTTCTGGTGAAGCATCACTTGCCAAAATATTTTTTAGATGTTGTTCTACACAAGCAGAATTACCCGTTTGCACACAATCATTGAAGGCTTTATCAAGCATTTTATCGGTCTTTCTTAATATTGAAATTCCTTGCTCAATACATGCTCTATCATTCGAACTACATTTTTGAAGGTGTTTATTTACAGCTTTAAGAGTAGCTTTGGTTTGATAATTATTCTCCACCGCATTTTGAGCACTTTGACCACTCTGTACAGTCGAAGCCACATCACCAGTACTTGCACCCACGCCAGATGCAACCAAACCAGTAATCGCACTTACCGTTCATTTTTCATCCACTGTTAAATCTTTTGATTCTTGACCATATAGGTATTTAGCTAGTAGAGGTGCTGATGCTTCTGCTCCACCTGCTGCTGCAACTGCCGTTAAAGCATCATTGCCACCTGCTGCTGCAACCGCCGCGCCCAACACAGTGTGCGCTAAAATATGCGCTGCACTTCCTTCACTATCATTTGATTTGAAATATTGTCCAATCTCATAGCTGAGTTTAGA
This sequence comes from Acinetobacter sp. ANC_7655, assembly GCF_056784015.1. Taxonomy (NCBI): domain Bacteria; kingdom Pseudomonadati; phylum Pseudomonadota; class Gammaproteobacteria; order Moraxellales; family Moraxellaceae; genus Acinetobacter; species Acinetobacter sp. ANC_7655. The sequence goes on from NZ_JBWYJB010000001.1 coordinate 334,621, forward strand.
ACTTGCTGTTGCGGCTGCTATTCCTAAGCCACTGTTAGTCGGAGCTGATAATTCTGCTGAAATGCTATCGACTAATATGCCTAATGTTTGAAGTTGTTGTTGTTTCTTGTCGAACTCAGCTTGACTCAGTGTTCCTGCTTCCTTAGCTTTTTTTGCTTCATCTAACTTTTTATTAATTTAGCTCTAACTGCCAATAGATTTACGCTCAATTGAGTCATACTAAGCACAAATCATAAAGATCATTCCGTAATTTGGAAAATTTGTCATTTTCATAAAGTGGATATTCTCCATTTTTTTCTAAAACGATGTCATTAAATGAGCCCATTCCAGCATAATTCCTTAAAATATCGTGCTTAACTTGAGAAAAATTTGAATCAATTTCCGTCAAAAAACGTTTAAATGCTGTTGACCAATATGTTAAGTCAAATTCTTCAAGCAAATTACTTATTTCACTTATGATTAATTTTATAGATTGAACTTCATTCATTTTAGAGACTTCTCACTGATTACTTTTACTCCAGGAATTTTCCAAGGTTCAACTACAACTATCTGCTGAGTTCCACCAAGATAAAAACCATTTTGTGTACATACTTCCCCTGAATAAACTTTCGTTCATTTGAGAATTAATATACCGTATGTTGTATCTAATGGTGATTTAGCACCTCCCGGCCAAACAGGTAAAACAGCTTTATCAATACGAGTTTGAATTACACTTTCAGGTATTTCTCTAGTGAAAAATTGACCTAAACTGGTACCCTTAACACCGGCTCTATACAGAATAGTGTTGTGCTGCAACTCAAATTCAGTGTACTTACCACCTGCGAATATTCCAGCTAAATTGTTGGATAACGGACCCGTATTTACTGCATTATAGGTACCTAAATTTTTCCCTAAGGGACTTTTTATTTCAACGGAATTGTAAGCAGGTTTATTAACTTTCGTTGACAGTCTCCCTCCAACCTTAGCTAATAACACAGATTCTGCGACTGATACTGCCCAGTCTAAAGCATCTTGAGTTAATGGACTTAGTTGATCTTTACGATTCGGACTAAATGAGTTAAGTACATTTTGCCCTACTTTAGATTGATATGATCCAAATAAAGCATCCTTACCCTCACTTGCAGTGCTAACTCCACCGTATGTACTTAATCCAGCTAAAGGTGCGCCGATAGCACAACCAACACCTGTTGTACACAAACCCACTCCTGCAGCTCCACCACCAATTGCAGTTAAGCCTCCTCCTACTATTTTTCCAGCTCCACCCGCTCTTGTGACAATCTCATCATTTCTTGTTCTAAGATCATTTGCTTTATCCCAGTTAGTGTAGGTATATAACCCTGTCGCTTCAAGTGCTTCGATTTCTTTTTCATTCTTCGCTCCTAAATCTTGTAATTTTAATAATGTAGAATAATTTGGATCATCTTCTGGCACACCTTCTGCACACTTTACAAGATAACAAGCAGCCTGATAAAGTTTATTCTTTTCAGTTTGAGTCTTGTTTTTAATTAATGCTTGTAGAACTTGTGCTTCGCGTACATTAAGCATTCGATTATTTTCCACGGCATTGTGCGCAACCTGCCCACTTTGCACAGTCGAAGCCACCTCACCAGTGCTTGCACCTACACCAGATGCAACCAAACCAGTGATTGCACTAATCGTTCCTTTCTCATCAGCTGTTAAATCTTTGGCTTCTTTGCCATACAAATATTTTGAAAGTAACGGTGCTGAAGCTTCTGCTCCACCTGCTGCTGCAACTGCCGCACCTAAAATTGTATGTACTGAGAATATGGCCTGAATAGCCTTCCTCATCTCTACATTTTAAATATTGACCAATTTCATAACTAACTTTTGAACTTGAGGTAGCTCTCGCAGTAGCTCAACCTAATTGCGTTGGGACACATATCAGCTAAGAGGCATCGACGATTAAACTTTTTCATATAAACTGTTTAAAATGTACCCGACCTAGGAATACATCCAACCGATGTGCTTTCTCGTGCTGGGTGAGCCACAATGCTCCATAAATAAAAATTTGCTGCATCATATGGAGAAGTAAACAAAGATAATCTTGACTTTCGGTAACGTTCGCTATGATAAACCAACCAATATTCACCATCTCTATTAATACACAAGCCTCCATCTAAATAATTTGCATGTTCTGCACCAATATTTACTGTTAAATCTTTATAGCCGAATTTTATCAATTCATCAGTTAACTGTTGATAAGCAATTTTTTCTGCTTTGTTTAATCGCTCAACTCTTTCCTCTTCACTTTTGTAAAAAGAATTACGATTAACATTGATACCATCAAAATCACTATTGAGATTAATGATCATTTTTTGTCTCCTAAATAACCGAATTTTTTCAGCTGCTCAACTGTAGCATATTGTTCAAGCTCTGGTATTTTCACACGAATTTGCGTTCCTCCACCTGGTTGCCCAAATGCTGGTGCAATTTTTTCTTCGGTAATCTTAAAGGGCTTAAGCACTTCATATTGATGATATGATTGAGGTCGGTTTGTCCCAGGGGGTAATGCTCTTTGCTCCAATGAATCTATTGGGCTTGCTAAATACCTCCCATTTTCAGGACCATAACGATCTAAAATTTGACCAACCTGTACATTTTTCTCAATACTACTACCTGGCACTGCCCCCCCATTTGGAGCCACTTTATCCCAATTCCAGTTTCCTCCTATTTCTGCTTCTCCAGTTCTCCAATTTTTTGCATTATCCAATCTATAATGATCATATTGTTGAAAATCTTCAACATTATGATTATTATTAATTTTTTGTCGCTGAATTAAATCATCTGCTACTTTTGCCTCCTTATTGGCTAGACTGACTCCTTTAGCTGTTCCACCACCTACTGCCATTAAAGCTAGATCTGTTGCACTTTCAGGGAAAAATATTTCTGTCGCAACATAACCAAAACCAGCAATATAGTAACTTGCTCCTGTTCTTGGTTTTTCCCCTACCATATAATCTAAAACAGCTGATTTTGCTGGAATCAATATTTTTTCTGCTGCGCTTTGCTTTAAACCATTATATTTTGTACTGCAAGCACCATACGTCATGTTTTGGCAACTTCTTTGTGCATATCTCAAGAAATCTAATTGCTTCGTTGCTTGTATTGAAAATCCACTAGTTTCATTGAGAAGCCCTTTTGCTTCAATTGAAACTTTTAGTCTTCTTAGCTGTTGTTCAATCTCTTTCATTTCCGGTGAAACATCACTTGCCAAAATATTTTTTAAATGTTGTTCTACACAAGCAGCATCAGCTGTTTGCACACACTTATTGAAAGCTTTATCAAGCATTTGGTCGGTCTTTCTTAATATTGAAATTCCTTGCTCAATACAAGCTCTATCATTCGAACTACATTTTTGCAGATGTTTATTCACAGCTTTAAGAGTAGCTCTGGTTTGGTAATTATTATCCACTGCATTTTGCGCCACTTGCCCACTTTGCACAGTCGAAGCCACCTCACCAGTGCTTGCACCTACACCAGATGCAACCAAACCAGTGATTGCACTAATCGTTCCTTTCTCATCAGCTGTTAAATCTTTGGCTTCTTTGCCATACAAATATTTTGAAAGTAACGGTGCTGAAGCTTCTGCTCCACCTTCAGAAATACCCGCAGCCAGTGCATTATTGCCTCCTGCTGCTGCAACTGCCGCACCCAACACAGTGTGCGCTAAAATATGCGCTGCACTTCCTTCACTATTATTGGATTTGAAATATTGCCCAATCTCATAGCTAAGCTTAGGACTCACTGTTGCGGCTGCTATACCTAAGCCACTGCTCGTTGGGGCTGACAAGCCTGCTGAAATGCTATCGACTAATATTCCTAAGGTTTGAAGTTGTTGCTGTTTCTTGTCGAACTCAGCTTGACTCAGTGTTCCTGCTTCCTTGGCTTTTTTAGCTTCATCTAACTTTTTATTAATTTCAGTACGTACTTCTTGGCGGTTCGCATCAAACTTCTTCGTCACATCCATTTGTAAATTAATTTCGCTTTTAACTTGATCTCGATCAAAGTTATTTTGCAATGCGCCACTGTTTTCACGTGCTGTATCTGTTGTGACATGTGTGAGGATTTCTGACTTCATCTGCCCAGCAGAGTTTCCTGTCAGCTCTTCTTGACGAACTGTTTCTCTTATCGTGATATTAGACGTATTAATTCCACTTTGCGTCACACTGCTGTCTTTATCACTGTCCAAACCAAAACCGATCGACTTGCTTACACCTTGGATAGTGGAAGCATGTTGATCAATTTTTTCAGGCGCTGATATTACAGTACCGGGTCTACCCTGATCAGATTTAGTCGTATTTAATCCAGCACTCAGTGAAATCCCTTTAGCATCATATTCACTGATATTTTGAATATCTGATTTAGTCAGAGTCCCAGTATTTAGACTATTATTTTTTAAGTTTTCAGCTTGTTGAGATGAGGTGATTAAAGCACCTTTTAAATCAGTATTAGTCTTCACATTGATTTGGTAACCATCATCTCCAGCAAAGATCCCTGATTGCTCATTAACTGAGGCATAATTTGCATCAACATTCGACTTACTAAAGCTACCCGATGCATTACCGCCATTGGTACCGACACTGAATTGCCCTGAAATATCTTGTTGTTTGCTCTTATAGGTCGCTTTATCTTGTAAGCTTTCAACATTCAGTTCATTGGCATCAATTTGTACACCTTTGCCTTGTACCTGACCACCAATAATATTGGTTGCATTACCGCTGCTAATTGTCGTTAAACTGTCTTTTGAACCGACATGACTATTGACATAGCTTGTATTAGTGCCATCACCTTTGCCTTTTCCAAGATTCCCTCCTGCTGTCACACCCAAACCTGTTTGGTTACTGATAGTTACACCGGCATTCCAACCTGAACTCTTGTTATTTGATTGTTCAATACTACTTTGTTCAGCGGCTTTGATGTTGACATCGTTATCTGCTACCAAGTGGGTACCTTTCAATCCAACAACATCAGAACCAAGGATATTAATGTTGGAATCTCCCCCTGCACCACTTGCTACAATGTTTGTTGTTCCTCCAGCGCTCACTTTACTTTGAACAGCTGTATTACTTTGTGTATGGCTTGTTTCTACACTCTTTTGTTCGCCATACGTTAGACTCACCCCAACCTCTACCGATTGGTTCAAAGTAGCAGAGCCAGTAAGAACATCATTTAATTTGCCTATGGACTGTCCTGCTTTGTAGGTATCGAAGCCTGCATTGGCTGCTGCCATTGCATTAACACGATCATTTTTACTTTGACCCACTTGTTTTGATGAATCTAAAACAGATTCAACTTGTTGCACGATTGGCACGTTTACAGCAAGCGTTAAGCCTTTCTGTTCCATTTCACGCTTATAATCATTGGTATTTTGCTCGTTGGCTGCTTCTATATTGACACGTTGTGCCAAGATATTTACATCACCTTCTTGTGCTAATACTGTGCTCCCCGTTTGTTGATAGGTGTTGCCAGCGATAATATTTGTATGACCAGCTAAACTTCCAACTGATGAAGCATTGCTTGTGAATTGTTGATTGTTGTTATCTGTACTTTCTTTCATCTGACCTACAGTAACACCTATACCACCACTGCTAAATAGTCCTGATTTTTTCTTACTATAAAAGCTCTCTTCAGTAGACTGAGTAAGTGCCGACTCCACTTTTATGTTATTTTTTGCGCTTAAATTAGTGTCTTGATCTGCAATAACATGACTACCTTTTACAGAGATATCTTTTTCAGCATTTAAGTAAATATTCTCACCACCAATGACACTAGCTACAGCTTGTGTTTGTTCAGAGCTGTCCTTGAATATTCGAGTCGTTGTACTCGCAAAGCCTTTACTCTTCGTTTTTAAAGCATCATCAGCAACTTTTGTATATTCACCAGATTCAATATTGATATTTTGTGCTTGAGCAACAACATTCCCTGTTGCACTATTGACTTCAGATGCACGTAAATTAATATCATTTCCTGCATTAAGCTGAATATCGTTATTTGCCTGAATCTGACTACCAATTTCTCCAGACTCACTACGTTTAATATAATTATTTGAATCTTTAATATTTTGTTGTTTCTGACTGACTTGTGTCGTTCCCAAGTTAATATTATTTTTGGCATTAAGTTGTGTAATACCCTCTTCACTGGCATTTGTAATAACACCAGCATTGAGTTGTATATCTTTTCCTGCATTTAATGCAAGTATGCCTTGTCCACCTTTAGCTGTTACATAAACACCAGCTTGACGGTTTAAATGCGTGTTTGAACCCTGATCATTTTCTGTTGTATTGGTTTCAGTGACAATATTGATATTTTCACCAGCATCTAAGAATAACTTTTGCTTAGCATCAATGGTCCCACTTAAATTATTAATATCTTTCTTAGCTTTAGCCGAAAGCTGATCTGCTGTTAATCGTCCACCGAGGTTTTGGATACCATCTGCTTGAATCACTAGTGCATTTCGACCTGCTATTGTACCGCTATTAACAAGACTATTTTCAACATTCAGGGCGGTATTACTGCCTGCTAGTAATGCGCCATTGCCATTAATATCTCCATTCTGCAACCTTACATAAACCTGTGGAGCCAGTACAGTTTCAACACGTCCATCATTCAAAGTGACCTGCTTTTCAACTAACCAAACAATATCACTAGTTAAGTTAGCAATTTGTTCTGCACTTAAAGCTATACCGACTTTAAGTTGCATCTGTTGTGCAGTTGTTACGCCATTCAGCATCAGTTGCTGAAATTGTTCTTCACTGCTATTGAAACCATCTAAAAAGCGTCGACCAGTTAACTGACTCACTTGTTCAGTCGTGATTTTTTGTTCATAGTAACCATCGCCTAAACGTTTATGCAGATTTTGAGGTTCTAAACTCAATAATTTGAGCATATAATCACTGCCTAGCCATTTTTTATAATTTGTGAAAGCTGGATCAGTTTCTATTAAATATTCAGGATTAGCTGGATTAGTATTAAATAAACTACTACTTGGTAAAGACGTATTTACATCAATTGTGCGAACCGTAATATCATTTTCAAGTGTTGAATTTGTATTAAGTTGGGTATTAGGATTCGTCGTTGATAATCCCTGAACATGTTCTTGATAACTCAACACACCTAAATTTAACTCTGTAATCATTGGTGCAGGTCTATATGCAGAAGTATTTGACCCTGTTACATCCGTGCCTTTTTTATGATCTCTCCAAAAATTTGTTAAAGTTCCCTCATCACGTATAATTGTTTGACCTAATGTTTCATGATTGTCTAAATCACCAACCTTAACATCTAGTAATCCCCCAGCCAGTATTTGACTGTCCGAATTCAATAATACGTCACCCGTAATTTTAATATTTCCTCCAGCGAGGATTTGACCAGGGGCAGAATTTACAACTTGTGTTTGGTCTTTAATTTTTTCGTAATTATAGCGATGCCAATTTTCATGCCATTGACCATCTGGTGTCACAAGATGATCCGACTCATCATTGCCAATCTTCCAACCTAGTTCAGCTTGGCTACCTTCTAGATAGCGTTGATTCTGCCCCTGTGCTTCATATTCAACTATATATTGACGATCAACTTCTTTTATTTGAGTTTGCAAATGCTCATTGGTATTTCTCAACAATCGACTTGAAATCGTTAAGTCGGCACCTGCTTCAATTTTAGCACTGTTATTATTGATACTTTGTGCTTGTCCAACCGCATGTTTGTTTTCATCTAAAGTGCCAGCAATCACCATATTGCCTTCACTTGAGATCAATGCTTTTTCTTTATTGACAATATCTTGCGCTGCCAAATCTAATCGATCTCGTGCTGCAATCACAGCAGCTATTGTTTCATCAACAGTTTCTTCTTGGTTGAGCACTTTATTTGCAGCTACTGCAACATGGTCACCATAAATACGACCTGTGCCAATATTATTTAAAGTACTCGTCAGCTCAACTAATGTTTGACCATTACTGTTAATTTCACCACGGTTGGTTAAGTTTTCACTTTGAATAAGGGTACCGTTATTGGCAATGATTCTACCTGTATCTTTATTATCAATATCACTGGCTTTAAGTTCTAATTTTGATCCTGCTTGTAATTCTGTTGTATTTACCAAATTACCCACAGTCTCAATTTTTAAATTGTTTCCTGCTTCAATTTTATTTTTCGTCGTGAAGCTCTCTTTTAACTTCAGCTTTAAATCATTGCCTGCACTGAGTTGCCCATCAGCTGTAATTGATGTTGCATCAATCGCTACATTTTGATTCGCTAAAATTTTACCTGCTGTATTCTGAACATCATTTGCTTGAATGTCTGAATCTTGTGATGAAAGAAGCTCACCTTCGTTATTATTTAGGTCACCTGTACGAATACTTAATGTTTTACCCGTAAGGATTTGTCCTTGTGTATTTTTAAGTTGTTCACTCTCAATACTCAGGTGCTGAACGACTTGAATTTTACCTGTAGTGTTATCAACATCTTTTGTTTTAGCTCTGGCATCTTGTGCTGTAATCACACCGTGATTATTCTTAAAATGCTGTCCCTGAACATTCAAAGTATTTAAGTTTAATGTCGCATCACTGTTATCCAAACCTTGATTGAGCGTTAAACTTACCCCACCATTTGCCGTGATTTTCCCTGCATCATTTTCAATGCTGTCCGCCTTAATTTTACCTTGGGCAAAACTCGCTGTAATAGACGAATTGGCTGAACTGGTACTACCGCCGCCTGTCGCAGTGCTTGGGGCTTCTGTTTCTGCACCTGAGCCACCTGTATTTCCACCACCTGTGCCTGTACTAGGGTTTGTTCCTGTGTCTTGATCAATTTCGGTATAACCAATTAAGCCTTTGTTTTTATTGTTAAGTGTTTTTGCATCAATCGCTAAGTCCTGTAAGCCTGTTTGAACAACTTTACCTGAACTGTTCTTCAGATCTTTTGTTTCTAGATCAACACGACCTGCATTGAGTTCGCCTTGGTTTTGAATGGTTTCTTTATTTCGAATATTCAATTCACCAGAAGTTGCTATCAAACCAGTGTTATTCAGGTTTGTCGTTTGTATGCTTTGCTTACCCAAACTCGAAATACTGCCACTGTTATTTAACTCTGTAGCTTGAATATCTAATGTTGCTTGTTGAGGATCTTCTTTATGTTGTGCAACAACTGAACCACTGTTTTGTAGTTGTCCATCTGCACTAATTTTAATACTGCCAGCAGAAGCAAACACTTGCCCTGCATTATTAATACCCACACCTTTGTCTGTACTAATCAGGCTAATCTTCCCTGCGTACATTCCCCCTAAGCTACCTGTATCTATGGCAAATTTTGGTGTGTTGTTCGTTGTACCGCTGCTTGCATTACCTATACTTTTAATATTACTTTGTGCATCAATGTCATTTTGACCTGTGACTATTTGCAAGTCTTTTGCCCATACACCTGCATTAATTTGTGCTGCATGACTAAGTAAACGCGTGTAGTCTGCTGTACTGGTATCTAATCCTTGTCCTGTAATATTGATTAAACCATCGCGAACTTGAAAGCCTGTAACCGCACCATTATTTAGTAACGGATTACCCGTACTTAACGTAACTGCACCAGCATTGATGAATCCACCACCATCAACATTAATTCCAGATGGGTTGGCAATAATTACATCGGCTTTACGTCCACCCACTTCAATATAGCCATTAAGGTGACTGGCATTGGTTGAGTTAACTTGATTCACAATGACTTTAGCTTCACCGACTGCAAGCCAAGGGTTACCTTGGATATAACCACCCAATTGCGTTTGAGCATTTTGACGGCTGTTATTGAGGATCACCCCATTTTTATTCACATCAAATTGTTCGTAGTGGTTCATTGAAACACCAGCTTGGCTTGGCGTTTGAATATTCACCTGGGTGGTACCATTAGCGCTGTTAATAATCGTCGGTCTTTGATTCCCTGCTGCATTTGGGTCTGCAATCACATTGGCTTCTGCTAAATCTGTGGTCATACCAATGCTTGCAACGCCCGTCAAAAGCATGATGGAAAATGATAGAACTTTTAAGCCTAAACTTTTTTCAGCTGTAGATTCTGTGTCTAGCTCTAAATGTGTGATGTTTGAATTACTTGTTTGTCCTTCTGCAGACACATTTTCTGCAACAACGACCATTTCACCACGTGTTTTACTGAAAATCGTTTTATAAAAGTTCTTATTCATTTTTCAATTACCTATTCTTTAATCTTTTAAATAAATTATTCAGCAAGTGCGTATTTGTTTTGCCAATCGTTAAAATCTTGCTCACTCATTAAATCGCCTTTGAATGTCATAACTCTTAAACCTGTCTCTCTACCTCTGTGATAAAGCGATCTCATACCATTTTTAGGAAACAGTTGTTGTGCGACTAGATTCTTCATTGTTTTACTACGGCCAAATGGACTAAACCAATCTATAATCCATAAACGATCACCACTGTTACTTTCATTGATTGACAACGGTAGACCTTGGCTTTGTATATATTTTTTTTCAGTTTCATTATTTAAAAATGCCCAACTGACATAGCCAATGACTCGACCATTTTCAACACACACAACAAATTGCTTATTCTGTATATAAGGCACAACTCTCGTCATTAAGTAACTTAAGGGTGCATCCTTTAAGCTGGGCACGTATTGCCATAACCACATCAATGAACCCAATACTTCAGCTTCACTCCAATGCTCATGAGGGTAATGTGATGGTGCAATTAAACTAATATTTCCAATTTTCATAATGGCCTCAACTAGAATGAGTAATTCACACTAAAACCATAGTTCATGTCATAATTTTGAAAGTACTCAGGCTTCTTAATCGGCTTACCTGCAAATACGTCATAATAGAAATTCCCACCGACTTTGAACTGTCCTCTGAAACCCATTGCACCACCAATTAAGGTTTTACCCAGTAGCAATTCTGCTGACTGTCCATCGACATGCCCTGCATCTAATGCAATATAAAATTGGTGTGCTGGGAAAATTGACATCGCTAAATCATTACGCCAGTAATAACCACGGTCAGCAGCTAAAGTCATGTTCCCGTCAAAACCACGTACTGTATAACGCCCACCAATTGACATACGATCTTGCATGGTTAATGGTGTATCGTTGTACTGTGCTCTGATTGAACTTGAGTAGTTATAGTTTTGTTTTTCAAATTGAAATGGGACATTTAGATTGGCATCTAATGTCCAAATTTTCATGCGTGAAGAACCTTCATCAAAGGCTTCTTCCGGGGCACGTAAAGCACTAAAAGCACCTGTCCCGCGTTTATACCCAAGACTCAAATCAAGTACCGATGATTTTATATATTCTCGATGATCTATATTGAATTGCCAGCCTGAAACATCACGTCTTTGAATGCTCACCTCTGCATCATCAATGAAGCTTTTTGATTCTCGATGCCAACCTTTAAAGCTTGCTGAAGTTTTTCTTTTCGCATCGCGATATAACAATCGTGTTACACCTAGATCTTGTGTTTTACTTTCACCATTGTAGTTATAGACGTTATTCGCTCCGGCAACGGCTTGGTCGTAGTTGTATTGGCTTGCATTAGCACTAATGAGCCAGTTTTTATACGGTACTGAGTAATGCAGTGCATAGTTATTAGTACCACTTTCTACAGTCGTACCATGCTGATCTGTGATTTTTTGTTGATCCGCTAAGTTGCGACCAACTGTGATATAAAATAAATCACTTCGGAATAAAGGGTTATCTAACGAGACTGTTATATTACCTTGATATTTACCTGTTTGGCGACTTCCTGCATCATCCGCACTTAGAGTCACACGGATTGGAATTTTTCTTTGTTTCCATTTGACGATGACATCACTCTGATTCGGTGCATCAGCAGGGACAATTTGAATATCAGCCTCTGTAGTAGGCACACGTTTTAAATTTTCTAAGCCTTGTTCTAAATCTCGTAGATTCAGCACATCACCATTTTTAATTGGGAATATGTTTTTCGCATATTGAATTCGGCCGGCGCGGGTATTATCTTCATCACTTAAATCGAGTTTGATTTCTCGAACCAAACCAGAAATAACAGTCAGTTCTAACCTACTCGTACTTAGGTTTTGTGGGGCTACCAAAATACGTGTTGTGGTATAGCCACGACCAATAATGATGTTTTGTGTTTTAGTCATGAGCAAATTAACAGCTTGCTCACCTATACACATGCCAGACTTAAATTCGAGTTCTTTTAAAGCTTGTGTTAAGTATTTACTAAACTTATTACTCATTTCACCATTGAGTTTTACTTCATTAATATCAAAACATTTTTCTTCTTTTATTTCGTGAAGTTTCAAGCTTTCTTTTTGGCGTACAGCATCTAAATTTACATCTGCTGAAGGTTGTATGATTTTTTCTAATTCTGCTTGGCGTTCTTGATTTCGTATAAGTCCATCAATCGCAGGGTCAAAATTTTGTGCATGTGCAGATGAAATAAATATCCCTCCACCAATACTTAGAAGTATTCCCTTGAACAATAATTTTTCTGTAAACATTTTGTCACTTTGTATTAAATTTGCGATAAATCTAACAATTAAAAGTTTATTTTACAACATCTGTAAACCCTTTGTTTAATAGATATTTATAATCAAATGATTCTTATAATAATTTTAAAGCTTTAATTGATTTTTATTCGTAATAGCATCATTTTAAAATATTCTTAGCTTAGAGGGGCTTTGTTGCAGAAAGCTATTCTTAAGGGCTTCTTCAGCCATATAATTTTCAAATGAAGAAGCCTACACACAAAATCTACCGCACAACCAATTGGCCCGCATATAACCGAGCACTCATTAATCGCGGAAATATTGCCATTTGGTTTAATCCTACTACGCAATGGTATGCTCTATCAAAAGGCAAACAAGGACGAAATCAAACCTACTCCGACGCAGCCATCCAATTCAGCTTAATGATTAAATCCTTATTCCATCTGTCTTTACGTATGGTCACTGGCTTTGTGCAAAGTCTGATTAAACTTTGCGGATTAAATTGGACAGCGCCAGATTACAGTACGCTTTGTAGAAGACAAAAGTATATTGATATTGCAATCAGCTACCAAAAAAGTAGCTATGGGCTGCATCTACTCATGGACTCTACAGGCTTGAAGTTTCTAGATGAGGGCGAATGGAAACGCAAGAAACATGGACCTGGATATCGTCGCCAATGGCGTAAGCTACATATTGCTATAGATGCTGAAACCTTTCAAATACGTGCTATACAGCTCACAACCAATAATATCAGTGATTCACAGGTACTAGGTGATTTACTTGATCAGATTCCACAAGATGAACAGATTGACTCTGTTTATACCGATGGAGCTTATGACAGCAAGCAATGCCGTCAGGCCATTGCAGATCGGCAAGCGCATGCGGTGATTCCACCTAGAAAAAATGCGAAACCATGGAAAGATACAAAGAGCAGCTCGCTAGAGCGAAATGAATTACTTCAAACAGTTAAACGTTTAGGTAGGACACTATGGAAAAAATGGTCAGGCTATCATCGCCGAAGTTTGGTTGAGACTAAAATGCACTGCATCAAATTATTAGGAGATAAACTCAGTGCAAGGAGCTTTGATAGCCAAGTCAATGAGGTTCATGCACGTGTAGCGGTCCTCAACAGATTTACGAAATTAGGTCGACCACTTACCCAAGTTACGCCTTAAATTTGGCTCAATTAGGGGCTCTTTGCCTTTCAAATCTTTGTGCAACAAAGCCATTTAGGATACAAACAAGGATACACAGAGCGTGTTCCCATATGAAGTTATATGACGTTAAACAAAGCAATAAAAAACCCTTAACTCTTTTAGAATTAAGGGTTCGGATCTTATATAAAGCTATATAAGTATAAAATTTGGTGGGCCCAGACAGACTTGAACTGTCGACCAACGGATTATGAGTCCGCTGCTCTAACCAACTGAGCTATAGGCCCTATAAATACTGATTTCTCAAGTATTTTCGAATCAGAATACTAGCCAATATCAAATTCAAAAACAAGGTTTTTCATTTTTTTATCTTCAGCTTGACCAAAATTTATTCATCGCAGTTTACAAATCACGTACGATCTTGATCATCTATAGAATTTCAGTCACAAATATGTGAAAAATTATGAATTTTTGGTAAGCGTCGAGGATGTAAAGTTTGCAGATAAAATCTAAATTTAGTAGTCAATTTTTCTATAATTTATTACTAAAGGGATTGAATTTTTTAAAATGAAGTAAGAAACTCTGCCATATAAAATTCAAATATCTCTGTGAATCATGAAAAAACACATTGCCGAAATGGCATTTAAACTTGCTGGTGTCAAATATCATGTTGAACCGAATGTTCTTGGTGATAAACAAGTCATTATCGGTTTTGAACATACCACGATGATGGATGCTGTACTCTCAATCGCACTGTTTCAAATCCATGATATCCCGATTCACACACTAATTAAAAAAGAACTATTCAAAGGACCTTTTAAGCCAATTCTAGAAGGGGTTGGCGGTATTCCAGTTGACCGTCACTCAAATAAAGATATCGTGGCGCAAATGGTTGAACTCTTCAATTCAAATGACAAATTTAATCTCGTGATTGCACCTGAAGCGACTCGTGCGAAAAATGGTGAACAACGTAAACCGATCCGCACTGGTTTTTGGCATATCGCAAAAGCGGCAAACGTCCCTATCGTTTTCTTGTTTGTGAACCAAAAAACCAAACAAGGCGGAATTTTTGGCAAAATCATGCCATCAGAGTTGGATCATGATTTGAAATTGATTCAGGAACTTTATAAGGAACATACAGGTTTAGACATTATTATTCCTGAACCGAAGAATAAAGCCTGATCTTGATCAATTGCTAAAATAAGGGTCTTTATTAAAAAAAAGCCCTTATGGTAGAATTTCGCAGATTTGATTAGGCATAAGGCCAATCTACAAGGAGCATATTTCGCATGGCGGGTCATTCCAAGTGGGCCAATATTAAGCATCGTAAAGCTAAACAAGATGCTAGTCGTGGTAAAGTTTTCACAAAATATATTCGTGAAATTGTTACAGCTGCAAAACTCGGTGGTCCTGATGCAGCAAGCAACCCACGTCTTCGTGCAGTTGTTGAAAAAGCATTGTCCGTTAACATGACTCGTGATGTCATCAACCGTGCCATTCAGCGTGGTGCTGGTGGTGAAGACAATGATGATTTAAAAGAAGTCACATACGAAGGTTATGGTGTTGGTGGTGTAGCCGTTATTGTTGAGACAATGACTGATAACTTAAACCGTACAGTACCAGATGTTCGTCACTGCTTCTCTAAAACAGATGGTAACTTAGGTACTAACGGCTCTGTTGCTTTCCTTTTCACTAAACGTGGCGAAATTACTTTTGAAGATGTTTCTTTAGAAGACCAAATTATGGACGTTGCGTTGGAAGCTGGTGCAGAAGACATTGAAGTGACAGAAGATGAAATTCTTGTGATCACCACACCTGAGTCTTTTGGAACAGTGCAAGATGCTTTAGCGGCTGCAGGTTTAAAATCTGACAATGCAGAAGTGGTGATGAACCCTTCAACTAAAGCAGAAATCACAGATATCGATCAAGCGAAAAAAATCATGAAAATGATTGATATGCTTGAAGATTTAGATGATGTACAAAACGTATATACCAACGTTGAATTCTCTGAAGAAGTTTTAGCGCAATTGGATGCTTAATCCATATTCAGAATTAGAAAACGCACCTTCTGGTGCGTTTTTTTAATTGAAAGGCGTCTTTTTTTGCAAGCTTGAATTATGCTTTACTCAATAAACCATGACAGTTAAATACATCATATTCTTTAATGACAAAGCTTGAATGCAATGCCACAACATGATCAATTTTACCAATGCGCTGTAACAAAATCTGGCTATAATTTTCCATATCACGAGCAACAACTTCTATAATAAAATCAGCAGATTGCCCTGTGACTAAAAAAGCATTGATCACTTCAGGAATACTTTTAAGTTCATCTAAAAATTTTGCAAAAGTATCTGAGTCATGCTTACTCAATGATACTTGTAACAACACATGTAAATTAAACCCTAATTTTTGATAGTTAATATCACGCTTTAAATTCGTCATGATATTGGTTTCAATGAGATGTTTAATACGACGGTGCACTGAACTTACAGACAGGTTAATACGCTCCGAAAGCTCGTTCAGATTCAAATCTTCATGTGTAAGAATTTCTAAAATTTGTTTATCGTAACGATCTAATTCCATCTTCTTCTCAATATTTTCATGGCATAAAATGATTATGCGTTATTTTTTCAAAAATATCGATTAAAATGAAAATAAATTAACCAATCAGACAACTTAATAGAAAATATGCTCTGTTATATCCCGCGCCAATCTACCCGCGCATTTCGTTCATTGGCATAAATACGTTTGACATATTGCCCTATCGGTAAATCAAGCAATTGATTTTGATAGTCCTCAAATTCAGATGAAACTGGCTGATGATATTCTCTTTCCCAAGGTGTACCAGAGATCTCAAGTAGTGGAGCAAGCATTGAACAAACGGCGATATCTGCCAAACCCAAACGATCTCCCACCATATATCGAGCTTGATTCTGAATCAATTGATCGTTTAACTGCAAAATAATTTCATGCATATTTTCTTTAGCAAGAGCAACTTGTTCATCATCAAGTTGATAGCTGGTTGAAACTAAAGTTTTAATAAGTGGCTTACTGATCTTTTGAAATTTTCTCAGATATCCTTTTTCACCGATCATGATTTCTAGTGGCTCATCGCTTTCAGATAAAGCTTGAGCAAGCCCCCACCGCCTCACTGATACACCCAATTGATTACTCAGGTCATTAATTTCAATTGCTTTTTTTCTTAACTTTAAATCTGATCTGAGCAATGAATGCTCTGGATAGACATCATCCAAATACAGAGCAATTTGGGTTGAATCTGCAATCCACTTTTCTTTATCGCGTAATATCGGCAGAGAGTTTTGACCTGTTTTTAATTTTGCGAATGCACGATGTACGCCCGGAATCATATTTTGGGCAACATAATCCAATTCCTTATGATCAAGTAACCAGCGAGCTTTTTCACAAAAGTGAGATAAAGGAAACTGGTAAAGGATGCGCATAAAATCTCCGAAGTCTTGATCAATCATAGGATTTATTGTTTTGCTTACTTTATGCAACCCTATGCCAAAACACAATGTGATAATGCATCAATTGCAACTTAAATTGTTATTTTTGGAAATATGAATCCGTTAAATTATAAATGTTTAGCAAATCTTTATCTTTTTTATTGCAAAGTCTAAATGAATTCATCGTGTTTAGAGCACTATGATTTATTAAAATTCATTATCAATCAATAATTTAAGTTTTCTAATATTTTTCAATCGATATCTATATTTGTCTTAAGCATTTTTTTTGAATAGTTCCACAAAAACCAGCATTTAAAAAAAATATTCTATGGGCGTAGCGTATATCTCCTCAAAGAGGAATTGATCTATGTCTCGTTTAATTACTGAAAATGTTCATGTTATTGAAAATGATCAAGACGCCATTCATGCAGCCTATCATGTTGCTGATTATGCGCTCGAAGGTCGCAATCAGCGTGACCAACAACGAGCTTTACCATTTGCAGAAATTGAACTATTCAGCCAAAAAGGTTTAGGAGGCTTGCGCATCCCCCACGTCTATGGCGGTGCTGAAGTCTCTCATCGTACCCTCGCCCATGTATTTCGTATTCTAAATAAAGCGGATTCAAGTTTAGGGCAAATTCCACAAAATCAAATTGCATTGCTCAATATGATCAACATCATGGGAAGTCATGAACAAAAGCAATTTATTTTCAACGAAATTTTAAAAGGTAAGCGTCTTGCCAATGGGGGGCCAGAACGACATACCAAAGATACCAAGACTTTAGATACACACCTTGTTTTGGAGGATGGGAAATATCGAGTTTCAGGAAAAAAATTCTATTCTACAGGCAGTTCATTTGCACATTGGTTAGCTATCAAAGCCATACACCCTGAAGGTCACGTGGTTTTAGTTTTAGTGAACCGTGAATCCACTGGTGTCGAAGTGATCAATGACTGGGATGGATTTGGTCAACGTACCACTTCAAGTGGCACAGTGATTTTAGACCATGTTGAAGTTGATCCATTACTGATTTTTGATGAAAGAAAATTATTGGACGTCCCTAATTTTAGAGGCGCGTTTTCACAGCTGATGCAAGTGGCTATCGATGTTGGTATTGCTGAAGCAGCATTTGAGGACATGTTGTTTGCGATCCGTAAAGCACGCCCAATTGTGGATGCACAAGTTGAGCGTGCCAGTGATGAGTATTTCACCTTACAAGAAGTTGGCAAAGCTAATGTTTTGTTAGATGCCGCCATTCTTTTGCTTGATGAAGCAGCTGATTATTTAGATTCACTCAATGTAGTTGAACAACTCTCTGATGAACAGATTGCTGAAGCTTCGATCAAAGTTGCTGAAGCTAAAGTCTATGCCAATGATGCTGCACTGCATATCTCAGAAAAGTTGATTGAGCTCGGAGGAAGTCGCGCCAGCCTCAATGTCCATAATTTTGATCAACACTGGCGAAATGCACGTGTACATACCCTTCATGATCCTATTCGCTGGAAACTTCACGCGCTGGGTTCGTATTACTTAAACCATACTTTTCCTGCACGTCATGCCTGGATTTAAGGAGTCATCATGTCATCTTTACAAGCTTTAGAGATCCAAGAATCAGGCAGTTATAGACCAGCGCATATTATTCGCTCTGATGAAGAAGCATTAAAAGTCGCACACGAACTTGCAGAAAAGTTTAAGTACCGTGCATCTGAACGAGATTTAAATCGTGAGCTTCCTCATGAAGAAATCGAAGCGTACAGTCAATCTGGCTTATGGGCCATTACAGTACCTCAACAATATGGCGGTGCCGATGTTTCTATTCATACACTGACAAAAATCATCGCATTAATGAGTGGTGTTGATGGCTCTATCGGACAAATTCCACAAAATCATTTCTATGCACTTGAAATTTTGAGGAATACTGGGTCTGAGGCTCAAAAAAGACGTTTATTTACTGAAGTTTTACAAGGTGCTCGCTTTGGAAATGCCTTGGCTGAGTTTAAAACTAAAAATGCAGCACAACGCCATACCTCTTTAAGACAAGTCGAAAATGGTTATGTCCTCAATGGAGAAAAATTTTATTGCACTGGCAGTCTATTCGCTCACCGTATTCCAACCCTTGCTAGTGATGAACAAGAGCGCCAGTTTCTAGTCTTTGTTCCATATGATAGCGAAGGCTTAAGCCTATTAGATGACTGGAGTGGATTTGGTCAACGTACCACAGGCAGTGGGACTGTTAAATTTGAAAATGTACAGATTGACCCAGAGGATATAGTCCCTTTTGATTTGGCTTATTCAACTGCCACCATTTCAGGTCCATTTGCACAAATTATTCATGCCTCAATTGAAACAGGCATTGCTCGAGCTGCTTTTGAAGAAACATTAATACGCGTTCGTCAAGCACGCCCTTGGATAGATGCAAAAGTTGAACATGCCACTCAAGACCCTTTGACACTATACGAAATTGGTCGAATTGCAACAGACGTCAAGGCCACCGAGTTACTACTAAAACAAGCAGCGCAAGCGGTTCAAGATGCCAAAGTCTCCCCTTCAGAACATTCAGTTGCACATGCTTCTATTCAAGTGGCTAAAGCACGTGCACACAGTACCGAGACTGCACTAAAAGTCTCGTCAAAACTGATTGAACTGGCTGGTAGTCGTGGAAGTCAACGACAAGATAATCTTGACCGATACTGGAGAAACGCACGTGTTCATACCTTGCATGATCCAGCGCGTTGGAAATATTTCTTCATAGCCAATTATGTTTTAAACGGCGTATTCCCCCCAAGACGAGGTACGCTGTAATGACAAAAATTCAATCGAAACCTAAAAAACAGATCCTGTTCAATGCATTTGATATGAATTGTGTAGGTCATATCAACCATGGGCTTTGGACACACCCACGTGATCAATCCTACCGATTTAATGAATTAAGTTATTGGACAGAACTCGCTCAAACTTTAGAGAAAGGTCTTTTCGATGGATTATTCATTGCCGATATTACTGGCGTTTACGATGTCTATCAAAATGGCATTGATCTAACCTTGAAAGAATCGATTCAACTGCCGAGCCATGATCCAAGCACGCTGGTGTCTGCAATGGCAGCCGTCACACAGCATTTGGGTTTCGGTATTACAGTGAACTTAAGTTATGAATCTCCTTATCAATTTGCTCGTCGCTTCGCGAGTCTGGATCATCTGACCCAAGGACGTTTGGGATGGAATATAGTCACTGGCTATTTGGATAGCGCAGCGCGATTGGTCGGTCAGCAAGGACTGAAAGATCATGATTTACGTTATGAACAAGCTGAAGAATTTTTAGAACTCTGCTACAAATTTTGGGAAGGCTCTTGGGAAAATGATGCTGTCATCCAAGATAAGCTCAATCGCATTTTTACCGATCCGACTAAAGTACATACGATCCACCATCAAGGACAGTTCTATAACAGTCACGGCGTCTTCCAAGTCTCGCCTTCAGTGCAACGTACACCTGTGCTATATCAAGCAGGAGCATCACCTAAAGGACTACAGTTTGCCACTCGGCATGCAGAAGCCATGTTTATTGGTGGAGATACTGCTGAAAAAATTGCGTCGCAAACACAAAAGATTCGCCAATTAGCCCATTCACACGGTCGTGATGGTACAGCAATTAAATTATTTGCGGGTATCACTGTCGTTACTGCTGAAACAGATCAACAAGCGCAAGAAAAACTGCAGGACTATATTCAATATGCAAGTCCTGAAGCAGGGATTGCGCATTTTTCAAGCTCAATCGGAACAGACTTAGGTCATCTAAAAGATGAGGATGCTATTCCATATAAAAAAACCAACAGCATCGTTTCTGTAAATGAGCGCTTTAATGAAAACAAAGTCACTTTGGCAGATTTAAAAGCTCAGCATGTACTCGGTGGACGTTATACCTTATTTGTTGGCAGTGGAGCAACAGTTGCTCAACAGCTAATCGAATTCATTGATATTTCTGGATTAGATGGTTTTAACCTTGCCCGTACAGTCGCTCCAGAGTCACATCAAGATTTTATTCGTTATGTCATTCCTGAACTCCAACAACGTGGTCGCTATAAGACCGCCTATGCTGAGGGTAGCTTAAGGCACAAGCTATTCAATGCGGGAGATCATTTACCACTTTCACATCCTGCACATCATTTCCGATGTCCAAGCTCAACACAAGATATATAACAATCAAATTTAAATCCTATACACCAACATTCAGCTTAAGTTTTTAATATTTAGGGGTCTTTCTATGGCACAAGCTCAGTCTTCTCGACTTAAATGGATCGGCGTTGCAATCGCCATTATTGTGATTGCAGCGTTTGCATGGTCCTTTTTGAAAAAAAATGATCAACAAGAAATTGTGATTGGCATTAGCCCACCATTTGCAAAACCACTTCAAGCCGCAATTGAAGAAGCAAAGGCTCAAGGCATTCATGTACGTTTGGTAGAATTTTCAGATTGGAATACACCCAACATCACCCTAAATCATGGGGATATTGATGCAAATTATTTTCAGCATCAACCTTTCTTGAATAATGCGTTAAAAGAAACCAACTTTAAGCTTAAACCCTTGGGCATCGGCTCAGGAACACATGTCGGTTTATATTCAAAAAAATATAAAGCGATGAGTGAAGTTGAAAATGGCGCGCGAGTTGTACTCCCAAATGATCCTGTGAATCAGGGTCGCGCCCTACTCCTCTTACAACACGCTGGATTAATACAACTTAAGGATTCCAACAACCACTTATCCAACTTAAAAGATATTAAATCCAATCCAAAAAAATTGAACTTTATTGAAGTCGAAGGCCCGCAAACTGCGCGTGCCGTAGATGATGCAGACCTCGTATTTAGCTATCCAATGTACCTACGCTTAGCACAAACGATTGATCCGAATGATGCCTTAATTTTGGATGAAATTAACAACACGCTTTATGCCATCTTATTTGTTGTTCGCGATGACTTTGAACAAACTCAGCCTGAAAAAGCAGCTCAACTGAAAAAATTTATCCAAATTTATCAAAGCTCAGACAAAGTTAAACAAGCATTGAATGAGGATATTGGTGAAAAACTCTGGTTCAAAGGATGGAAATAAGGAGTGTTCATGTCTACTTCAACTCAATCATCTAAATTCATCAAAATTGCAGTCATCATCGTCGCAGTACTGGTGGCCTTAGTGGGATATCGTTATATCAGTCAAAACTCAAATGATAAAGTGATTAAAATCGGCATTAGCCCACCCTATGCTGAATTATTGCAAAGTGTCGCTGAGGATGTAAAAGCACAAGGAATCAATCTCGAGTTGATTGAGTTTTCAGACTGGCAAGCACCCAATGTTGCTGTGCAAAATGGTGATATTGACGCTAATTTCTTTCAACAAAGTGTTTTTCTAGCGAATGCAGTGCGTGAAACAGGCTATGACCTTGTGCCTTTTGCGAAAGGTTCAGGCAGTCATGTCGGACTTTATTCAAAAAAATATCAATCCCTACAGGAAATACCTGATCAAGCGAAAGTAGTCGTACCGAATGATCCAGTTAACATGGCACGTGGTTTAAATTTGCTGGCTCGTGCAGGCTTAATTCAAGTCAAAGATATTAATAATGAGCTCACCAGCACCCGAGACATTATCAGTAATCCTAAAAAACTCAAGATTATTGAAGTTGAAGGCCCGCAAACCGCGCATGCTTACAATGAAGCTGACTTAATTATGGGTTTTCCTCATTATTTGAAAATGGCAAAAGTTGCTGATCCTACTTCTGCACTGTTATTAGATCCGATTAATAAAAAATTTGCGGTTTTGTTTGTAACGCGTCGAGATTATCAAGATCAGGATGACAAATTAAAAACTGTGGTTGAAACCTTCCAAAACTCTGCAAAAGTCCGTCAGATTCTAGACAAAGACTTTGGACAAGGTTTGTGGTTTGAAGGCTGGAAATAAGGAGAATGATCATGGTGAGTTTTGGTTCACACATTGAATTTGCAGTACCCCATATTACAATTCGTCATTTAAATAAGTATTACGATGTACAAGGAAAAAAAGTTCACGCACTCAAAAACATTAATTTGAATATTCCCGAAGGAAAAATTTTCGGCATTATCGGCAAAAGTGGTGCGGGCAAATCTTCATTGATTCGCACCTTAAATGGGTTAGAAACTATTTCTGATGGTAGTATTCATATACATCAACATGATTTAGGGCAGCTTAATCACAATGAATTAATCGCCCTACGCCAGCGTATTGGCATGATTTTTCAGCATTTTAATTTACTATCTGCCAAAACAGTTTGGGAAAATGTCGCGCTTCCATTGAAAATCGCAAAAGTGCCTGCTGCTGAGATTCAAACTCGTGTGGATGAGGTTTTAAATCTAGTCGGTCTGGCTGAAAAGCATCATCACTATCCATCACAATTATCGGGTGGGCAAAAACAACGTGTTGGGATTGCCCGTGCATTGGTCAGTAAACCTGAAATACTATTGTGCGATGAAGCAACATCGGCACTTGATCCAGAAAGCACATCTGTTGTTCTATCTTTACTGAAGGAAATTAATCAAAAATTAGGACTCACCATCGTTCTCATTACACATGAAATGCAGGTAATTCGTGAAATTTGCGATCAAGTGGTGGTTATTGATCAAGGTGAAATCGTTGAATCAGGGCAAGTTTGGTCAGTCTTCTCTCGTCCCCAGCAGAAAATCACGCAAGAACTCCTCAATTTGGAACAGCTTGATTTGCCATTCCAGTTACATCAAGAGCGAGCTACACATTTAACGCATACCATTTTGAAAATCAGCTATGCAACTGATTTGAAAAATCCTCCCAACTTAAATGATGTACTTTCTAAAATTACACTGCCTGTGCATTTATATCAAAGCCATGTAGACACTATTCAACATCATCTTGTTGGCTCACTCATCGTAGGTATTCCTCAATTAGATGTTGATGTGCATACGCTCCATCAGCAATTCCCCCATAAAACATCACAAATCGAGGTGCTTGGCTATGCACAACCAGCTCATTGATCTTTTAATTACAGGCACTATTGATACTTTATTAATGGTCGGTATTTCTGCATTTTTAGCACTTCTCATTGGCTTGCCTATGGTCGTGATCCTCGTCAACACCTCAGAAAATGGGATTTATCCATCAAAAAAAATCAATCATGCCTTGGGTTGGGTGGTAAATATTACGCGCTCTATTCCCTTCTTAATTTTAATGGTGGCACTCATTCCCTTCACTCGATTGATTGTGGGGACCAGTTATGGGGTATGGGCTGCGGTTGTACCTTTAACTATTGCAGCTACACCTTTTTTCGCACGTATTGCGGAAGTCAGTCTACGAGAGGTTGATCATGGACTCATAGAAGCCGCACAAGCCATGGGCTGCAATCGCAAACAAATTATTTGGCATGTGCTTTTACCAGAAGCACTGCCTGGTATTGTTGCAGGTTTTACTGTCACGCTTGTAACCATGATCAATTCCTCTGCGATTGCGGGTGCTATTGGTGCGGGGGGTTTAGGTGACATCGCCTATCGATATGGCTACCAACGCTTCGATATGCAAATTATGTTGGCAGTGATCATTGTATTAGTCGTATTGGTGATGCTGATTCAAGCTTTAGGCGATCAATTGGCACATAGTTTGGACAAACGTAAAATCTAATTCACTCTATTCAATTGAGTCTCATCAGTGTTTTCGAGAAACATCAAAGCCATGACCTGACTTTGTCATGGCTTTGATGTAAAATCACCGACAATTTTTAAATAACACTGTGTGAGTCTTTTCATGGGTTTTAATTGCGGTATTGTCGGCTTGCCGAACGTTGGTAAATCTACACTTTTCAATGCATTGACGAAAGCTGCTATTGCTGCAGAAAACTTCCCATTCTGTACCATTGAACCAAACACTGGCATCGTTCCTGTTCCAGATCCACGTTTAGATAAATTAACTGCTATTGTTAAACCTCAACGTGTTATTCCAACCACAATGGAATTTGTAGACATCGCAGGTTTAGTTGCTGGTGCTTCTAAAGGTGAAGGTTTAGGGAACCAATTCTTAGCCAACATTCGTGAAACTGATGCAATTGCACACGTAGTACGTTGTTTTGAAGACGAAAATGTTATTCACGTGAACGGCAAAATTGACCCACTTGATGACATTGCAACTATTAACACTGAGCTTGCTTTAGCAGATTTAGAAACAGTATCAAAAGCGGTTACACGTTTAGCAAAGTCTGCGAAAGGTGGTGATAAAGAAGCCGTTGCAACAAAAGCTGTACTAGAAAAAATTCAGCCATTACTTGATGAAGGTCGCCCTGCTCGCGCAGCTGATCTTGATGACGACGAGCGCAAATTAGTTCGTGGCTTTGGTTTATTAACCCTTAAACCAACAATGTATATTGCAAACGTTGCTGAAGACGGTTTTGAAAACAATCCACACCTTGATGCTGTTAAAAAATTAGCGGCAGAAGAGAATGCTATTGTAGTTCCGCTTTGCAACCAAATCGAAGCTGAAATCTCTTTGCTTGAAGATGATGAGCGTGCTGAATTTTTAGAAGCGATGGGCATGGAAGAACCAGGTCTTAACGTGGTTATTCGTGCAGGTTATGGCTTACTTGGCCTACAAACTTATTTCACTGCAGGCGTTCAAGAAGTTCGTGCTTGGACTGTAAAAATCGGTGCGACCGCTCCTCAAGCTGCTGGTGTGATTCACACTGATTTTGAGAAAGGCTTTATTCGAGCAGAATGCATTGCCTATGACGATTTTGTTCAATACAACGGCGAAGCTGGCGCTAAAGAAGCTGGAAAATGGCGTCTTGAAGGTAAAACTTATGTCGTTCAAGATGGTGATGTTTTACATTTCCGTTTCAACGTTTAAGTTATTAAAAAACAGCCGAAAGGCTGTTTTTTTTTGCAAAGATTATTTAAAAGATTGAGATCATGGATTTTGAGTTGAAGTACTCGAGTGATTTACGTGTTTATGGTCCATGTCATAGCGTAATTGTTTAGCTCGAACCAATACTTTCTCTTCCAGTTTCTTACGTAAACCAATAAGAAATATAAATTCTGCTACCACAAATAAAGGACCTATAGCGAGTCCAACAAGATCATCCACAAAAGCTGGTTTTTTCTTTTCATAATAGTGCCCAATAAATTGAATAATCCATCCCACAATAAAAAATCCAGCACTTACCAATACCCAAGAGGATGTCGCTAAAGCTGCTACTTGTGTGGCTGGTTGATAAATTAAAGCAAATAGCACTGCCATTACCACACCAAAAATGAGATCCAAACTCAAGTAATAAATCACTGATGCGACGATCAATAACATTGCAAGATCAATGGAATATCCAGCAACTGTAAATTGCGCTTTGGCTGCAAAACACAAGATCGAAAATACAATCAAGGGAATTCCAATAAAATGCGAAAATACGTTTTTACGATCTAGGTGATAAGCTGCATATTGTCCAAGCAAGCTCTCTAAACGAGTCATGTTATCATTCCTTTTTCTGACTATTTCCTTCAATATATATAAATGTAAACCAATAAGTTGTCGACTAGACGACAAATAAACAGCATAAAAGGGATAATTTTGCTTTTAAATCAATACGTTTATCTTTTAAAAAATAATTGGTGGTTTAGCCAGTTTGATCATGAACTACAACAGCTGATGCTCGAACATGCTCAGCTCATTGAATATGGCAAAGAACAACTGATATTTTCTAAAGCTGATCAATTTGATGGCATTTATGCCGTGATTGATGGTGCTGTTCGTTTAGCACATATTGACGTAGATGGTCGTGAGGCGGTGACAGTTATCGCAGATCCCATTATGTGGTTTGGTGAAATTTCGTTGATTGATCAACAACCCCGCTCTCATCATGCGATTACCAGTAAAAAATCCAAAATCCTCAAAATAAGTCGTGTAGGACTTGATCTAATTTTAGAACAATATCCAAAATTTTGGTTTTATCTGGCTCAATTGGTGAGTCATAAACTCCGTTATGCTTTCATGGAGTTGGTCTCTATTCAAACACAACCCCTTATTCAACGTTTAGCACAAAGATTAATCTTTATCTTAAATGGATACGGTAATCTCAAAGAGATTGAAAAAAACACCATCAACCTATCTCAAGAACAATTGGCACAAATGTTGGTCTGCTCAAGACAGACCATTAATCAAGAACTACAGCATTTAGAAAAAATTGGCGCAATTAAAATTGCATTTAAAAAAATTGAGGTGATTGATCTCAATCAACTTAAAATTTTAGCCGATCAAACTTAACCGACTAAAGATGAAGAGCTTCAGTAAAATCTGGATTAATCGTTATATTGGGGTTGCTAGGGTCACTTAAAATAATTTTGTATACGCCTTGGTGTTTCCTAATTCTGGTTGCTCAATTGCAGTTTTGCACTGGGCTTTATCGCGTTCATAATTGGCTTGACGCTGTGCGAGCTGACCCTCATTTTCCACGATTGCACGTGCCCAAGCATCTATGGTTGTTAGCGCTTTACGACAAAGCGCATATTTCCCTTCAGTCACTGAGTCGGTCATTTTGACATTAATACGCCAATCCAATACCAATTGACGCACAGGCTCGCGTACTTGTGATGGTATAAGCGCTTTATTGGCTTGATACAGAATAGGATCAACCTGATTAATCAATTGCCAAGCATGATTTGCATATTCAGTTGCATCATTGGTCAACTTCGGTGCTTCTTTAATTTCAACCTTTTGATCGGCAGTTTCTGCCTGACCACCACAACCTGACAAAGTGAAGATGAGGAATGTAGTCAATGTAGCTAATTTAAAGGGAGATTGAATCGCAAACATGACATCGCTCTAATAAACTATTCGGCACTATGCTAGTAAATTCGGGTAGAATACTCAATCTCGTTTTATACCTTTTGTTCCAATCTCCAATTAGGTTTATCGTGACCCAATCAAGCTCCCCACACATGACACCGGCAGGTTTTTGGCAAGGTGCCAAAGATAGTCAAGCCATCATTTTCACCTATTTGCCTGTTTCATTCGCGTTTGGTGTATCTGCAACTCAATTTGGTTTTACAGCGTGGGAAGCATTATTTTTATCCTGTTCGATGTATGCAGGTGCCAGTCAATTTTTGGTGGTTGCCTTACTCGGCAGTGGCACTTCTATCTGGATGACAGCCTTAACTGTAATAGCACTTGATATTCGACATTTGTTATATGGCCCTGCTTTACAAAACTTAATTCAAGATAAACTCAATCTGAAAAAAACAGCAATTTGGTCATGGGGCTTGACCGACGAAGTCTTTGCATCAGGCATGATTAAACTTTCGCAACGCCGTCAAGAATGGTCTGAATCTTGGATGTTAGGTCTGAGTCTGTTTAGCTGGTTGTCTTGGGCACTTGGATCTTTTCTCGGGGGCTTATTTGCAGATCAAGTCAGTCATCTCCCCCAATTTTTGCAAGCAGCGCTCGACTTTCTATTACCTGCACTTTTCTTGAGCTTTTTATTGGCTGCATTTGAGAAAAAACATACCTTTGTCGTGACCATCACCATTATTGTTTCTGCTATTGCCTGTTACTTTATCGATTTATCTGCAGCGATATTCATTGGCATAAGCTCCGGTATTTTGGCTGGTCTGTTTAAACATTATGTACTGAAGCAACATGATCCTTTGCACACAGGTGAACAATCATGAATCTAGAAATTATTTGTGTCGGTATTCTGGTCGGCATCGCGAATTTCGCCTCACGCTTTGGTCCTTTTTTTGTGATTCAGAGACTACAACAAGGTCGCCAGAAACGCGGTGCTCTTTGGCTTAAAATCGCCCTTGGATCAATCGGTATTGCTGCGATCAGTTCAATGCTCGTGGTCGCGACTTTACCGCCGCTCTTAGAAACACCCAATAAGAGCGTTGCCATGCTAATTGGTTTTATTGTGCTCTCGGGTTTGTATTTCAAATTTAAACAGATTGTACCTGCAACACTCACAGCGGCACTCACATACGGTTTGGTGTATACCTATTTCCCACTTTAAAACATTTCTCGCGTATTATTCATTCAGATTCTAAATTTATAAGCCTGATCCTCGGATAAGGCTTATACATTTTTATCAATAAAAAAATTAAACGATATCAAAATAATTTCTTGCTTTTTCTTGTATTCATCGCGCTCAAGAGGTTTTAGTTCTGATATGCTAAAAGTCCATAATATCAAGCACGGATGAATCAAATGCTTATTACACTCGGTACTCCACTTCAATCTTCGGCGTTTAAAGTTCTATTATTGGGTTCAGGTGAGTTGGGTAAAGAGGTGGTAATATCATTACAACGATTAGGTGTAGAAGTACATGCAGCAGATCGCTATGACAATGCACCTGCCATGCAAGTTGCACATCATTCCTACACTTTGAATATGGCGGATCCAAAAGAATTAAAAAAACTGATTGAACAAGTTCAACCTCATTTAATTGTTCCCGAGATTGAAGCCATTGCTACTGAAGTCTTAGTGGAAATCGAAGATGCTAAAACTGCCGTAGTTATTCCCTCTGCGAAAGCCGTCAATCTCACCATGAATCGTGAAGGAATTCGTCGCCTCGCAGCTGAGGAACTAGGGCTACCAACCTCTGCTTATCGTTTTGCCAATACTTTGGAATCATTCCGTGCAGCATGTGATGATATTGGCTATCCAAATTTTGTAAAACCTGTGATGTCATCATCAGGTAAAGGACAGTCACGCGTAAAATCTTTCGATGAAGTCGACGCGGCTTGGGAATACGCTCAAACAGGTGGTCGTGTCAATCAAGGCACTGTCATCGTAGAATCGCAAATTGATTTTGATTTCGAAATTACATTACTCACAGTACGGGCAAAAAATCCTGAAACAGGAGAAATCGAAACGCACTTCTGCGATCCTATTGGACACCGTCAAGATGCAGGTGACTATGTAGAAAGCTGGCAACCTCAACCTATGAGCACAGCTGCCCTTGATGAAGCAAAACGTATTGCCAATAAAGTCACAGTAGCGCTAGGCGGTTGCGGTATTTTTGGTGTGGAATTATTCGTTAAAGGTGATCAAGTTTGGTTCAGTGAGGTTTCTCCACGTCCACATGACACTGGATTAGTGACACTTGCATCTCAATATCAAAGTGAATTTGAACTTCATGCCCGTGCGATTTTAGGTCTTCCAGTGAATACGCAACGTCACAGTGTTGCTGCAAGCGCTGTGATCTATGCAGGTGTTGATGATACGAATTTGTCATTTTCTGGCTTAAATCTTGCTATGCAAAACCCTAATGTCGATTTACGTCTTTTTGGTAAACCTGAAGGTTTTAAACGTCGCCGTATGGGGGTCGCAACTGCACGTGCTGAAACAACTGACATTGCACGCGAATTAGCGACTGAAGCAGCTTCAAAAGTAATTGTAAATCAAAACAAATAATTCAATAGGTAGGCCATCATTTCATGATCAATACGTCTCCATTAGCAAACTATGTTTCGAGTAATCACGACATCAAGGCAATTAATCAATGGCGCTCAGATGTTGAAAATCAATTACAACATGAGTTTGAAAATGGTAAGGCGATACGTGAGATCATCCTCACTCGATCTAACCTGATTGATGAGGCACTTAAATTCCTTTGGCAACATGCTGAGTTAGATCAAACCGATCTGGGCTTGTTCGCTGTAGGAGGTTATGGTCGTCGTGAAATGATGCCCTACTCTGATGTCGACATTCTGATCCTTTCAGAAGATGATCTTACACAAGAACAAGAAAATGCCATTACCATTTTTATTTCCTCTCTATGGGATGTTGGCAATTTTAAACCTGGCGTAAGTGTAAGAACCATTCAACAGTGCTTTGAACAGGCCATGAATGACTTAACGGTAGCTACATCTCTCATTGAGTCTCGTTTAATTATTGGCAATGAACACTTAGCGAAATGGCCTCGTCGTGTTGTTTCACAAACTTGGACGGATAAAACCTTCTTTGATGCCAAGATGGAA
Organism: Acinetobacter sp. ANC_7655; assembly: GCF_056784015.1. Taxonomy (NCBI): domain Bacteria; kingdom Pseudomonadati; phylum Pseudomonadota; class Gammaproteobacteria; order Moraxellales; family Moraxellaceae; genus Acinetobacter; species Acinetobacter sp. ANC_7655. Next base: position 365,752 of record NZ_JBWYJB010000001.1, read on the forward strand.
GAACAAGCCAAACGCTACGCTCAGCACAACAACACTGAAAGTAATTTAGAACCTGATATCAAAAATGCACCGGGCGGCATTCGAGACATTAACCAAATTGGTTGGATTGCAAAACGGCATTTCCGAGTAAATCGTATATACGATCTTGTACATTTAGGTTTCATTTCTGAGTTTGAACTTGGGGTGCTCGAAGATGCTGAGAATTTTCTCTGGGAAATTCGTCATCATTTACACCGCTTAACTAAGCGTGATGAAAACCGACTATTGTTTGATTACCAACGCGATATCGCAGCAAAATTTGGTTACCACAAAGTCGAAGGTGAACATATCAATTATCCAATTGAACAGTTCATGAAACGCTACTATCGAGCAGCTCAGCAGGTTTCAACCCTGAATGAAATGCTACTCGCCTATTTTAATGAGTCTGTCATCACGCCTCGTTTACCCAACTATGAGCGTAAAATTGAGGAAGTGAATGAAAACTTCAAATTGGTGGATGGTAAACTCGCAGTTCAACACCATAAAATTTTTGCAGAGAAGCCTACAGCCATCCTTGAGATTTTCTATATCCTAGCAAATCGCCCTGATATTGATGGCATTCGAGCTCGTACACTTCGATTGCTTACTTTAGCTGCAAAACGCATTGATCAAGCGTATCGAGACAATCCAGTTAATCAAGCCTTGTTTATGGCGATCATCCGATCACCGAATAACTTATATGAAACATTGCTTGCGATGAAACGTTATGGTGTACTCGGCAACTATATTCCTGCATTTGGGCAAATCATGGGCCTTATGCAATACGATTTATTCCATATCTATACTGTAGATGCACATACACTCCTACTCTTACGTAATTTAAATCGTTTTAAAGCGCCAGAATTTGCTAAAGATTTTCCTGTCGTAAGTTCCGTATTCCAGCGTCTGGTGCGCCGAGACATCGTATTCCTCGCTGCTTTGTTCCATGATATCGCCAAAGGTCGTGGTGGAGACCATAGTGAATTGGGCGCGGTTGATGCCATTGAGTTCTGTAGCAAGCACGGTTTTACTGAGCGTGAGTGTAATCTTGTTGCGTGGTTAATCCAAAATCATCTATTGATGTCGATGACTGCGCAGAAAAAAGATATTTCTGATCCAGATATTGTAAAAGATTTTGCCGAGAAGCTCGGTGATATGGAACACTTAGACTATCTGTATACGCTTACAGTGGCTGACATTAACGCAACCAATCCTAAGCTTTGGAACACATGGCGCGCATCGCTCATGCGTCAGTTATATACCAATGCTCGTGACGTTATTCGTAGTGGTTTGGGTCGTCCTGTCGATTACCAAATGCTGATCGAAGATACCAAATTTGCAGCAAGTGAATTACTTGTCAATGATTATGCTTTAGAAGCTGTTGAAAAAGTTTGGCAAGAACTTGGTGACGAATACTTCCTCAAAGAAACTGCAGATGAAGTCGCATGGCATACACGTGCAATCCTAGATCATGGTGATAATTCAGCACCATTGGTGATGATGCGCGCGCACCGTAAATCAGCGCAAGATGCTGTGCAGATTTTTATTTACACTCAAGATCAACCTAATCTTTTTGCCACCACTGTTGCAGTTCTAGATCGTATGAATCTAGATGTACAAGATGCACGCATTATTACAGCAACTAAATCCTTTAGCTTAGACACCTACGTGGTGCTTGATCGTTTTGGCACATTAGTGACAGATCCAGAACGTGAAAATACGGTAAAAGAATCATTGGTGCACGCATTAACAGATTCACAAAATTATCCAGGTTTAATGCAACGCCGTATACCACGCCAACTTCGTCATTTTGATATCGAAAACACAATTGATATTACGTTGAACGAGGCGCTGCAGCAAAATATGGTCGAGATCTCTACCCTCGATCAGCCTGGATTACTTGCCCGTATCGGTGGCTTATTTATGATGCAAGGTCTCGATATCCATTCCGCGAAAATCGCCACCTTGGGTGAGCGCGCAGAAGATATTTTCTTTGTAACCAAAAAGAATGGCGAACCTATGAATTTAACTGAAGCTCAGGCTTTTGCTGAACAATTAAAAGCAGCATTAGATGAGGCTTCAAATCAGGTCTGTAATCATCATTAAAATTTAGATTTAACCCGACGGTAACTGTTTCATGAACTCTAGTTTAAACCTATTACATCCTTATCCATTTGAAAAGTTGAATAAACTTTTTCAGTTTGTAAAACCTGCAAATCTTCCGTTAATTCCATTGTCAATTGGTGAGCCAAAACATCCTGCACCTGAATTCGTAAAACAAGCTATTGTCGATAACTTCAATCATCTTTCGACATACCCAAACAGTAAAGGCTTACCAGAATTACGTGAAAGTATTGCGCAATGGCTCACACGCCGTTTCAAATTAAATGCTATTAGCGCAGAAGATCATATTTTACCTGTGACTGGCACACGTGAAGGAATTTTCTCATTCGTACAAGCGCTGATCAATCGTGATGAAGCGCCTTATGTAGTTATGCCGAATCCCTTTTATCAAATTTACGAAGGTGCAGCTTTACTCGCTGGCGCTCAACCCTATTTCATCAACTGTACTGAAGAAAATGGTTACCTTGGCGACTTCGATGCTGTCCCTGCGGAAGTATGGGAGAAGACAGCTTTGCTCTTTGTCTGCACCCCCGGAAATCCGACAGGTGCTGTGCTTTCAAAAGAACAGTTCAAAAAATTAATTGCGCTCTCTGATCAATACAATTTTGTCATCGCATCTGATGAATGTTATTCAGAACTATGGTTTGATGAAGCACCAGTTGGCTTATTAGAAGTTTGTGCAGAATTAGGTCGTGATGACTATAAAAACTGTATCGTATTCCACTCTCTGTCTAAACGTTCTAATTTACCAGGTATGCGATCTGGCTTCGTTGCAGGTGATGCTAGTCTATTAAAACCTTATTTAAAATTCCGCACTTACCACGGTGCTGCAATGCCAGTACAACATCAATTGGCATCGATTGCTGCATGGAATGATGAGGCACATGTTGAAGAAAACCGTAAACAATACCGTGCTAAATTTGATTTATTCCAACAAGAATTAGGTCATTTGCTACCACTGAAAAAGCCTGATGCGGGTTTCTATTATTGGTTAAAGGTCGATAATGATGAAACTTTTGCCAAAATGCTGATGGAAAAAGCACATATCAAAGTCTTACCGGGTCGTTATTTATCTCGTGATACTGAACAAGGAAACCCAGGTGAAAGCCATGTTCGTCTTGCTCTCGTAGCAGATTTAGACCAATGTAAAGAAGTTGTTAAACGCTTAAAATCAATTCTCTAATCGTGCATGATCTTTAATTTTAAGCCCTCTTTTTAGAGGGCTTATTTTTTTTATTGATGATTCTAGGCATAGTTTGAGCGGAAATTGATATTTTCTAACAAACCTCTCTCTAACTCTCTCCCAAAGGGAGAGAGAACTAAAAAGAATGGATTGCCCATGATAAAGTTTGGATCACTCTCAAGTGTGAGTTGTATTATGCCTATGGGATTTAATAAATTAGTTCTTTATGCATGATGGTAACCTTTTAATTTACTAGTTATTTTACTTTTTATAGAACCATTTTTATACAAGGCATATATGAGTAAGTGTTCAATGAGTAAATATACATCATTCGGATGTGGTGTATCTTTAATGTCATAATTCTTCTCTACCTTAATAAAGTTTATATATCTTATACATGGAGAACCATAATTTGAGCTTAAGTTACTTATAAATCCTTAGAATATGCTTTTCCGAGAAAATTTGAATGTTTAGATGCTTTATTTTTATATAAAATATATTCTTCTAATAGTTCCTTCCTTCTTTTTGCTGTAGTGCTTTTAGTTTCAATTTCGTTCTGTATTAATTCAAGTTTATTTAAATTATAAATATATTCTTTTGCTTCATTTGCAATAACCTCACTGCCTTTTGATTTCTCCATTCATTTGAAATACACCATGCAGTAGTAGATGCTATTCCAGCTCCTATTAAAGTAGTAATTGCTCCCCAATCCCAGTTACAAACTTGCATATTTTTTTCCTTTTGTACCTTTTATGCAGCAACAACGCCATGCTAAACAGCTTTTCCAATTTCTTTATTTGTTAAACCTTTTATCCAACTCTTTGATTTTATCATGTTATTAAGTTTTAACTGTCTTAGCACAAGGCTTCTTCTCGCTTCTTTATAAACCTTGTTTATTACAATCTTAATCCTAGTTAAAAAAAAGCCATGAACATTCATGGCTTTTTAAAATAGTTCAAGACTGTAATTTGAAAATTACAAAGTCGCTAGAATATCTCTTAAAGTCCGATTTGGATTTTCTGATTTAGTAATCGGGCGACCAATCACCAAATGTGTAGAACCATCTAACATAGCTTGCTTAGGTGTAACAATACGTTTTTGATCATCCGCTGCAGAACCTTCTGGACGAATTCCCGGAGTGACGAGAGCAAAGTTCTGACCTAGAGTTTCACGTAACATTTTTGCTTCTTGCGCAGAACATACAACACCGTCCAAGCCACTTTCTTGAGTCAAAGTCGCTAGACGTTTCACATGTTCAAAAGGCTCGATATCCAAACCAAGATCACGTAGATCTTCTCGCCCCATTGAAGTTAATACAGTGACTGCAATCAACTGTGTTTGATAGTTACCTGCTTTTAATCTTTCTACACAAGTTTCCATCATTTTTCGTCCACCAGATGCGTGAACATTGACCATCCATACCCCTTGATCTGCAGCAGCGCAAACGGCTTGTGCTGTCGTATTTGGAATATCATGAAATTTTAAATCTAAAAATACTTCAAAACCTTGATCATGCAATGCTTTTACAACGGTCGGACCTTCATGTGTAAAAAGTTCTTTACCCACCTTTACACGACAAAGTTTAGGATCCAGATTTTCAGCAATTTTCAATGCGTCGTATTGGCTTTTTGCATCTAAAGCAACAATGATACTCAAGGTTGTTCTTCCGTCCATCTAAAGTTGCGTCATTATAAAGATGTTCAACTTAAGCTGCAAAATTAACTTTCAAAAACTCAGCTTAAAATTCAACAGTTTATTTTCAATAAAAAAAACCTCTAAAATAAATTTTAGAGGTTTTTTAAATATTTATAAATTACAGCGGATTTGAGTTACGCGGATCTGAATGCACATCTAGTACTGTCTTTTCATGACGTACATTTGCAGCAGCTTCAGCAGCAGCTAACTGAGCATTTTGGATTTGTTCTTTACGAAGATATTCAATATCTTTGCGAAGACGCTTAATTTCCCAACTATTTTGGAATACACGGAAAACTTGAACTCCGAGTAATAATCCAACGATGATCCCAAGTGCCAAAGTCAACAAAAGCAATAAACCTAATCTCATTGCCGGTACTTGAGTGAATAGAAGATCAACAGTCAGTTCTGTACCATTTTGCAGAACCAATGCCAATGCATATCCGAAGATTACAACTAACAGTGCAACTAATACGTAACGCATAACCACCCCTGAGTAATTTATTATTTTCCTGCTGATTCGTTTACAGCATCTCTTAGTGCTTTACCTGGTTTGAAATGAGGTACAGCTTTAGCAGCCACTTCAACTGACTTACCTGTTTTAGGATTACGCCCAACTCGCGGTTCGCGATGATGTAAAGCAAAACTTCCAAACCCACGAATTTCAATACGATTATCAGCTGATAATGACTCAATCATTTGATCGATCATAATTTTAACAGCTTCTTCGACCAATGGCTCAGCCAAATGAGGGTTTTTGATAGAAATACGTTCTATTAAGTCAGACTTATTAAGTGCTTCAGTAGTCATCTGCGACCTCTTTAATTATCAAGCTACTCTGTGCATAGCGAGATAATAACCTGTTTAAATACAAAACGGTAGCGCAGTAAGTCAATACTACGCTACCGTTTACAGTATTTGTGTAAAAAGTATTAGTTAAATTACATTAACAATACATTGAACACGAAAGACTTAGTGGTTCATTTGAGCTTTGATCAAATCACCAATTGTCTTAGGACCGTTGTCTTGACCTGCAGAAGCAGTTTTCAAGTTAGCAACAGCTTCTTTCTCTTCAGCTTCGTCTTTCGCTTTGATAGACAAGTTGATTGCGCGTGATTTGCGATCAACATTGATGATCTTAGCTTCAACTTCTTGACCAACTTCTAAGAATTTAGTTGCATCTTCAACGCGGTCACGGTTGATTTCTGAAGCTTTAAGAGAAGCTTCAACTTCGTCAGCCAACTTAATTGTTGCGCCACGAGCATCAACTGCAACTACAGTACCTTTAACAAGAGCACCACGTTCGTTAGCAGCTAAGAAATCGTTGAACGGATCGCTGTTCATTTGCTTGATACCAAGGCTGATACGGTTGCCTTCAGCGTCTACAGAAAGGATAACCGCTTCAACAGTGTCACCTTTCTTGTAACGACGAATCGCTTCTTCGCCTTGTTCATTCCAAGAAATGTCAGATAAGTGAACTAGACCATCGATACCGCCTGGTAAACCGATGAAGATACCGAAGTCAGTGATAGACTTGATTGTACCTGAAACTTTTTCACCTTTGTCGTGAGCCTTAGCAAACTCTTCCCATGGGTTAGCACGAGTTTGTTTGATACCAAGAGAAATACGACGACGCTCTTCATCAACTTCAAGAACCATAACATCAACTTCATCACCAATCTGAACAACTTTAGATGGGTGGATGTTTTTGTTTGTGTGGTCCATTTCTGAAACGTGTACTAAGCCTTCAACGCCTTCAGCGATTTCAGCGAAGCAACCGTAATCAGTTAAGTTAGTTACACGCGCTTTAACGATAGAACCTTTAGGGTAACGGTTCATGATCGCTAACCATGGATCTTCACCTAGTTGTTTAAGACCTAATGATACACGGTTACGCTCTTTGTCAAATTTAAGTACTTTAACAGTAACTTCTTGACCAACTTCAACAACTTCTGATGGATGCTTGATACGTTTCCAAGCCATGTCAGTGATGTGAAGAAGACCATCAATACCGCCAAGGTCAACGAAAGCACCGTAGTCAGTAAGGTTTTTGATTGTACCAGTAACTGTTTGACCTTCTTCAAGTTGAGAAAGAAGAGCTTCACGGTCAGCTGAAGATTCAGCTTCCATAACTGCACGACGTGATACAACAACGTTGTTACGTTTAGCGTCAAGTTTGATAACTTTGAATTCTAACTCTTTACCTTCAAGGTGAGTCGTGTCACGGATAGGACGAGTGTCTACCAAAGAACCTGGTAAGAATGCACGTACTGGACCGATGTCAACAGTGAAACCGCCTTTAACCTTACCAGAGATAACACCAGTAACGATCTCGCCGTCTTCAAAGATTTTTTCAAGTTTAGTCCAAGTTTCAGCACGTTTAGCTTTTTCACGTGATAAAACTGTTTGACCCATACCGTTGTCAAGCGCTTCAACAACTACGTCAACTGTGTCACCAACGTTAACTTCAAGTTCACGTTGTTCGTTTAAGAATTCAGAGCGAGCTACTACGCCTTCAGATTTAAGGCCAGTATCTACAGTTACCCAGTCAGAATCGATGCTAACAACGATACCTTGGATGACTGCACCCTTTTCAACGTTGAGGTTTAATTCGCTTGCTTCAAAGAGGGCTGCAAAAGATTCGGTCATGATATACCTAGAAAAGTCAGCGGTCTTGGATCAGACAAGGCCGGTTTAGTTAAGTATCGACATAGTCCATATAGAACTGATCAAGCTATGCTTCCACTAATATTCATTAATTTATCTTATTGCGCATCAATATATGCGGTCATCAGGTTAAATACAGCGTCAATGTCCAGATCTGAACTATCGATAATGTAAGCCCCTTCAGCCGGCTTAAGCGGCGCAACGGTTCTTTCCATATCACGCTTATCACGTGCTTGGATATTAGATAAAATGTCGCTTATTTTAACATTTTGCCCCATGGCCTGCAACTGCTTTACACGTCGCTCAGCACGCGACTCAGCAGAAGCCGTCAAATATATTTTTGCTTGGGCTTCTGGGAAGATTGAAGTCGCCATATCACGGCCATCGGCAACAAGACCTGGTGCTTGAGCAAATGCACGTTGTCTTTCGAATAATGCCTGTCTTAATTCAGGTACAACTGCAACCTTGGATGCAAACTCACCGACTTTTTCAGTGCGAATTTCATCCGTTACATCATGCCCGTTAAGTAAAATTTTTGTTTTTAAATGATCACTAACAAATTGAATATCGAGATGAGTCGCTATTTCTACGCATTTAACCAACACATCTGGATTGTGAATTGAATCAATTAAATTCAGCTGATGTAATGACAATCCCAACAAACGATACAAAGCGCCAGAATCTAGTAAATGAAACTGGTAATGCTGTGCCAATTTTGCTGCCAAAGTTCCTTTGCCTGAACCGCTTGGTCCATCGATCGTGATAATTTGAATTGTCATTACTTTACCAACTTCGCCTTAAAGGCGTTTTGCTAATTTCTTAAAACCAAGTGTAATAGCAAGTTTGAGTTGTGCAAGAATTAATTTGCTCACAAACGGTGCTCTTGCCTGTAATTCGATCGTGTATGTGACTAAAGTTTTAGCTGTTGAAAGCTCTTTAAATTCAATAATTCCAAGATGATGTTTGATTAATGGATTCTTGATAATTTTGTATTCAATACGCTTATTTGGCTCTAGTACAGTAATTTCTTCTTGAATTGGCTTTATTGGGCCTAATCCCATTTTTCGTACTGATCCAATCCCATCAGGACGACTCGGATCAGCTGCATCTTTAATGCGTACAACCTGAATCGGTGCAAATACATCATTATAAGTCGCATGTTTTGACAAAACTTCAAATACACGATCTATAGGCTGGTTAAATTCTTGTTTAACTTGGATTGAATTCATTTTTATTCCTTTTCATTGAGTCCGCTTCATACTGACAATACATTATGTCAATTTTTCCACAATCAACAATAGCAATCATTCCTGATTATTTTCTATTTTTTGTCGTACACGCTGTTGTTTTTTTTGTTCTCGTCTGAATTTAAAAAATTCTGAAAGTTGATGAGCACACGCTGATTGCATGCAGCCCCCTTCAAATTCAAATATATGGTTGTAGTAACCTTGATTATTCAATAGCTGTCGCGCACTGACTAGAGAACCCGCTTTCGGCTCTAAAGTACCAAATACAACGCGGTGAACTCGAGCATGAATTAAAGCCCCCACACACATCGTGCATGGCTCAAGGGTTACATAAAGGGTTGCATCTTCTGGTAGACGATAGTTCTGAATTTGATTACATGCTTGGCGAAGTGCGACCACTTCAGCATGAGCAGTCGGGTCATGACTCTGGATGGGTTGATTATATCCTTCACCAATTACTTTTCCTTGACTCACAATGACAGCTCCAACAGGGATTTCTCCCAATTGAGCTGCAAATGCAGCCTGCTCATAGGCACGCTGCATCCATTTTAGATCTTCGGCATCAAATTGAATTTCAGTCAAAATTAAATAATACCGTACTGTTTTAACAAGTTATTCCAGCTCTCGATATTTGTAACTGGTGGGTGCGCACCTAAAATTCCTTTTAAGGACATAGATTCTGCAGGTGTCCATTCAGGAGATAAATCTTTATCCACTAAACGTGCACGTACGCCTTCAACAAAATCAGGATGTCTAATTTTCCAATCAGAAATTTGAGTTTCAAGTTCAAATACTTCTTGCCAAGGATGAACTTGACGCCCCCATTGCCATAACAACCAGGTAATCGCAGCTGTACTTGGTGATCCTTTTGCCAGATTTTCACTCGCTTGTCTTAGCCAATCACTTCGTGCATCACTTAAACCGATAATTGCTTCGTAGTCATTTTCAAAGTTTGCACCACGACAGACACTGTGAATCACGTCTAACGAGATTTGCAGTGGCCCTGGAGAAACTGGTCGATGCAAACTATTTAAAGTGTCATCTAATGCCCTAAAATCACCAGCAGGATAATGATCCCAATCGATATTGATCAACTTTTGTAAAACAACATCGCGCTGAGCATCACAAATATGAGTCGCCCAGCCAATACCATAAGCTCCTGCCGCAGTCATGATCGATCCAGTTAAACCTGTAAATAGACCAATTGGGCCACGATCTGCCAAGAAACGACTAGCACCAACATCTGGATATAAACCAATATTTACTTCTGGCATTGCAAGACGCGAATAAGGTGTAACGAGTCTGAATGGTGCAGCCATAAATAAACCAAGCCCACCACCCATCACATAACCTTCTCCCCAAACGACAATCGGCTTAGCGTAGTCATGCAACAAAAGATCTAGCGCGTATTCTTGTTCAAAAAATTTATTTGCCGCATCAACCTCATTATTGATGACCAACTGACGGAGTTTGCGTACATCCCCACCGGCACAAAAAGCTTTAGGGGTTGTTGAATCAAACCAGATCGCTTTAACCGCATCATCATGATGAAACTTTTCAAAAACAGCCAATAAAGCCGTCACAATAGATTCATCAAGTGCATGTAAAGATTTTGGACGATTTAATCGAACCACTCTCCATCCATTCTGTGCTTCTTCAACAATTAAGTCAGGATGATATTGATTCGTCTCAGGAGATATTGTCATGCTTCCAGCTGCCATTTAATTGGCTCAATGCCATTTTGTTTAAGATAATTATTTGTTTTTGAAAAAACTTTACACCCAAAAAAACCACCTCGGTTTGCTGCCAATGGTGATGGATGTGCTGCTTTTAAGACCAAATGCTTATTTTGGTCAATTCGTTGACCTTTCTTATGCGCGTACGCACCCCAAAGAATGAAAACGATCTTTTCACGTTGCTCATTTAGAACATCTATCGCAGCATCGGTGAAATCTTCCCAACCTTTCTTTTGGTGTGAAGTCGGCTGGCCCGCTTCAACAGTCAATACACTGTTCAGCAACAAGACACCCTCTTCAGCCCATTGGGTTAAATCACCATGCTTGGCAGGCGCTATTCCAAGGTCAGTGCTGAGTTCGTGATAGATATTACGCAAAGACGGCGGTAATGCAACACCCTTTTGCACTGAAAAACTCAATCCATGTGCTTGATTTGGACCGTGATAAGGATCTTGACCGAGAATCACGACCTTTACACGATCTAAGGGTGTGGTGTTGAAGGCATTAAAAATAAGAGAATTAGGTGGGTATATCACCTTATTCGCCTGTAATTCAGATTTGAGAAAAGCTTTCAGCTGATCCATTTTATCGCTGAGCAAAAACTCTGCTAAAGCATACTTCCAACCATCCTCTAACCGAACTTGATTCAGTTGACTTAATTCTTGTTCGGTGAGTTGCATTGTGTTCATCCCTAAATCAATCACAGCTTTAAAGTTTTACTTGTAAATCTACACTTGGGTTCTTAAAAGTTAAGCCTTGTTTCAATTGTTCGTACATTTTAGGATCAGACCATTCATTTTGAATTTGTTCTGAGAATACGATTTGATCAAGCGCCAATAAGCCCATCTGTTCATTTACGATATCTTCAGCAAAACTTTGCGCATAGCCTGTGTCAGTTTCATGCACGATCACTGAATAGACTTCAACATCACCTTCACCATTTTGCGTGACAGTTGATTTCAGTACTTGTTCTGCCAAATAAAAGAAAATTCGAGAAAATTGTTCAGCAGAAGGTGAAACGGGTAATGAAACCCAACGCGCACTAAAAGTTTTACATGCTTGAATATATTCAGCTGAATCTTCTTGCCAAAAACAAATCGCATGATCAAAACTATCATAAAGTTCTTTGATCACACCTTTCAGCAAACCAAAATCATAGACCATTTGACCATGGTCTAGCTTTGAGGCTCTCAATAATAATTCGACTTTATAGCTATGACCATGAATTGAACGCTTACAGCGGTCTGATGTGCAATTTCGCACAATATGCGCGTTTTCAAACTTAAATAATTTTCGAATTAACATATGTCAGAGCAATAAAAAATCATGGGTTAAAATAATTATAGTGCATATTCACACAACTCATCATTAATTTTAACGTTTTAAGCAATTGGCAAAACGTATTAAAAACAAAAAAAATAAAAAGCCATCATTCAATTTGTTTAAATTAATAGTTTAGCAATTTAATCAATTGGTTTGAAGAGGTGCCAAACTTCTTGAGAAGACATAAACCTTATCTTCATCACGCATCAGATAACTCGAAAAATATCGCTTTCGATCAGATAGCATGATTTCAATATCTGCTCGATAGAATGCAGATTTAACATCAAAATTATTTTTTGCTGTGCTTTTTGCTTCTTCACTTAACTGACTTAGAGTGTTGAGTTCCCAGAGCTGATCTACGGACTCAAAAAACTCACCATTGGCTTTTTTCTGATCCAAATCACGCTGCACATTTTGCACATCCAAACTTGGGTCTATAGCAGCAATAATCATCGCTGGTGCTGTATTAATATTAATTTTAATTTCTTTTAAAGGAATCGCTATAACATAAGGTTTTATCAATAAAAACTTATCACCTTCAAATCCTCGCACTTGCTTCAACTCTTCAACGCTATGAAAAGGACCATTCGCTGGCAAATAAGGACGCGTTAAACTTAAATAATAATTACTCTCTGCCCCCATCGCACCAATCGTCAAATCATCTTGATCTTGCCAATCAATTACCGCTTCATTCAATTCTTCTGGCAAACCAAGCTTTGTTAATAATCCCTTAAAGTAATTCACCGCATTATCATTCGGCACGCCATCATCTTTGACCAAACTGTTTAAATTAAACTTACCCGTTTCATCAACAATTCGCCCTGCGACATAACCACCATCAATTGGAAATGGTGGCATCGGTTGAGCCCAAGTTTCTTGAAGATTATCTGATTTTGAATTGGACTTAGCATCTTGAACCAATAATTCTGAGAAAAAAGCTTCAGCACTTTTTGCATAATACAGTGCTTGGTTTTGACGAATCACATAAGCCGTATTTTCACTGGTATTGTATTGACGATGGGCAATCGTCGCAGCAATGATAGTTGCCAAAGCGACTAACATTAAAATCGTAATCAGGGCGATTCCTTTTTGCTGCTTCATGCATTTTCCTAATGATTAACTAGATGCCGGTTTTAAATAGTCAGTATTAAGCAAACTAAAAATCCACTCATATTCAGTATCTTGTTGCTTAAATCTAATTCGCATACCTTTAGGCAATAGCCGAGCAACACCATCTTGAGCATCATTACTATTAGAACTTATTGTTGATGCTTCCGGCCACGAATTCAATTCATTCGGGTTTAAAATCGTGATTTGAAAATCATCCACATTTTCTAGGATCGTACTGGATAAAGGTTGAGTTGTTTGAAGAACATTCAGATTGGGATACTTTAAACGATAAACTTTTCGATCTTGCGCATTATAACGATATTCTATTCTCTCAAATGGAGACAAACCCTGTTTCAGCGGGTCTGTGACCCCTGCCTTACTAAATTGTACAGACTGATCATCCAGTAAAAATGCAGGTTGGATTTGTCCTGCGATATTTGCAGTCAGCGGTACAATTTGCAAAGCATCTCTTTGCATTTGTAAATAACTATCTTGCAAACTGAGAAGTTGCTGTTCATGCACCGCATTGCGATCTTTGACTTTATTTAAATAATCAAAAATTTTCCATCCTAAAGCAGACAATACTGCAAAGATGGCTATGGCAACCAAAAGCTCTACCAAGGTAAAACCTTGTTGTTTACTCTTGATCATGAGTTGGATTGCTCTCTGATAGGATAGTTATAAAACACCATGGTGGTGACACCTGATTCAACTTTACCTAAATCATTGTTATATAGACTCACTTGCACTTCTATTTTCTGAACATCTGGGCTAATAGTCGCTTCTGATTTTTTATCAATTTGCCAACTTAACCCTTGAGAGGTAATTTGCTTCGATTGAGTTCCCTCTAACCATTCACCACTAATTTGCATTGCAGCGACTTCATTTTGTGCGACGAATTGTGCTTTTGTTCGTAAAATTGCATTCGCAGTCGCCTGTGTGTACTGCATAGCTACCTTCGTCAATGACATTGCTGCTACAGCGAAAATAGCCAAAGCCACCACAACCTCAATCAAGGTAAATCCTTTAAGCGCCCGCATCGATTTTACCCAAGTAATCTATTTGAATAAGATCACCAATTGCTTTTTGTTCATAATACATTTGAATTGTGACAGGTTTAACCTCGCCATTGCCCAACCAAATTAATTTCGGTGCATTATTATTCATCAAGTCTGCATTAGTTGCATTTTCAAAACTATAGTCGCTACTTTCGATCTGAAATGAAACCTTTGCAGGTAGCTCTCTCGCAGAAAACTCTGGCATTTCAACCCAAGTGGAAGGTTGACGATTATTATTCGATACAAGCGTCTGCTCTGGACGAGTTAAATCATTATATTTTTGAAATGTATAGCGAAACTGATCACCATTCCATTGTGGCACCAATGCAACCACTAACGATTGATCAACAGCCTCTCGATGAATACGTTTTAAATCTAATATTAAAGCCTCTCTAGCTTGCATTGCTTTACGTTGATCAATCCCACCAATATTCATCACCACCAATGCCGCCATGATGCTGATGATCACAATGACCACCATCAATTCGATTAAAGTAAATCCGCCTTGACGGTGATCTAGAGATTGCATATTAGGCCACTGATTCTGTCAAATTTATCTGTTTAGGCATCATCAATGCTTGATCAATTAAAGCAACCCTTAACGTATCTCGACAGCCTAAATAGCGTTGATAGAAACTCGAATTTAATATCGCAGCACCACCATGAGTAATCGACCAAATGGATGCTAGATAATCCCGAGAACTCATCTTACTTTGAATGGATGCTAGATGATTTTCTGTCATACGAATGATAATTCTGAGTCTACTTTTGCGGATCTGATACATTTCATTAAATAAATGATTAATACCCTGACCAGTTGTAGATAATCGTTCTTCAATTTGATGAAAGAGTACAGTACGTTCTGGATGATGCAAATGGTGCAACATAAAAAAAGCTAAATGTTCAGGAAAGCCTTTTTCAGTATCTCGAACCATTTCTAATAACATGCGCTCATTACGAATAATAAGCAACATGTACAATTCATCTTTACTTTGGAAGTGCTTATAGAGTGTTCCTTTTGCTAAATCTAACTCAGCGGCCAATGCATCCAATGTCATGCCCGCTTCGCCGTTTTCCAAAAGAAGTTGTTCTGCGACCTGAAATATTAATGCTTCTCTCGCTCTAAACTGAGCCTGACGATCCATCTTCACTCTATAAACTCTCTTCTTTCTATTTTCCGTATTAAATTTTTACTGCATTCGTAGAAGATTCTCGAAATTTTGCGTTGTAATAAAGGCAATCTCCTCGACTGACTTATCATATACATCACTTAATGCTTTGGCTACATATGGGACATACTTTGGTTCATTAGACTTTCCTCTATATGGCATTGGTGCTAAATAAGGGCTATCAGTCTCAATTAATAGTCGATCTAATGGAACTTGCTTGGCCACATCACGTAAATCCTGAGCATTTTTAAACGATACTATTCCTGAAAATGAAATGTAATAACCGCAATCTAGAACCGCTTTTGCCGTATCCCAATCCTCAGTAAAACAATGCAAAATTCCGTGTGTCGACTTTTCAGCTCTTATAATATCTATCGTATCCTTTTTAGATGAGCGTGTGTGTACGACCACTGGCTTTTTCACCATCTGTGAAGCTTGAATATGTCGTGCAAAACATTCTTTTTGTTCTTTAACAAATTCAGTACTGTGATAATAATCTAGACCCGTTTCACCAATTGCCCAGACCTTATCTATACTCGCCAATTCAACCAAAGTTTCAACAGTAGCACGCTGCATGACTGCTGGATCTTCACATGGATGCACCCCAACACTGTAACCCACTCCTTCGTGTCGAGCTGCAATTTCTGACAGAATAATATGATCATCCAAATCAACCGATATCCCCATCATTTTTGTGACACCAGCATCAATCGCTTGCTGAATTGCTAAATCGATATTTCCCTCGTAAGGTTCAAGATTGAGCATGTTTAAATGACAGTGTGTATCTACAAACACAAGGACACCTTTTAATTTTTTAAGTCAGAGCCTACATTGTAAAGCTTGCACGTGCTGTTGACATACTTCCAGCGAGTATTTTTTCTGCTTCCATCTTGTAATAGGCTCCTTTATCTCCAGTTAACTGCAATCCAAAACCTTGTGGTTTAATCCCCGATTGCTTATAGGAAATCCAAATCACCTTACCCGTAATTGGTATTTTTTGGGTTTGATTAGGAAGTGTTGCCAAGATAAAAATTTCTTCACCCATTTTGACTGGATGTTTGGTTGGAACAAATAATCCACCACCCTCAACAAAAGGCATATAACTGGATTGCAGAGTTTCGCGATCATTAATATTGACTTGTAATAAACCGCCCGGACGTGGCTGCATCTCTATCCCCTGTATTCAAACATGATTATTGAACATTCATTAATTTTATAAAAAGCTGATCAACAATTAAATTTGATTGAACATTCTGCTCAACCATTTGTTTTGCTTGATGCACATCATTATAAATATCAAATAATTGCTCTAATTGATATTGCTCAGCCAACAAACTAAAGTCTAAATCGCTATTTTTTACATTTTGTTCCATTTTATAGGCAACAAGATCAGCTAATAAGTACTCAAACATAACAATCAACTCGGAAAAGTTGAGTTGCTTATTCCATTTAGAGGCGTACTGCATTGGCATATTTTTTTGACTGACTAAATGATACCAATCATTTATAAACGCACTTCGCAGAGTTAACCATTCACTTGAGGCCAACTCAATAGCAGCTAAAGGCATACCATTCGAAAGGTTAAGCAACAGTGAGCTCAAAGTCTGCTGCTCTGCATTCAAATGTTCATTCAAATATGCATTGGCTTGATCATCAGTCAGCCGATCTAAGGCGTAATGTTGTAGGCGACTTCGTATAGTGGCTGGTAATTTTAAATAATGATCCGCCAAAAGAATAATCACAACACGCTCACCTGGTTCTTCAAGTGTTTTCAATAAAGCATTTGACGATGCGATATTGAGCGCTTCCGCCGGTTCGATCACAATAACCCGCCAACCATCGACGGTTTGTTGCACGAATGGCTGTAATTCACGAATTTTCTCAATTTTAATTTTAGCGTTTTGTTTCTTATTGTCCTCATCCGTCGTGACGTAAACATAATTTGGATGAGTATCTGATTTTAGCCACAAACAACTTGAACACTGACCACAAGGTTGATTTGGCTGCTTATCTAAACATAGCAGCCAAGTAACAAATTGCTGGGTAAAAGCTTCTTTACCACAGCCTTTTTTGCCATAAAAAAGTAATCCATGACCTACTTGAGGAAACCGCTGAGTCAGTGTGCTCCATACGTTAAGTTGCCAAGGATAAACATGCTGAGTCTGAGTCATTGACTAATCTGTACTATTGGAAATGAGAAATAGGCATTGCATTAAGACGGTCTAAATCTTGTTGCGTATCCACACCTGGTGGTAAGCTCACCTCTGCCACATCAATTGCGATTCGATGACCATTTTCTAAAACACGCAGTTGCTCAAGGCTTTCTAAAACCTCGAGATCTCCCTGATCCCATGTCACGTACTCTTGTAGCAACTTCACTCGATAGGCATATAAACCAAGATGTCGGTAGGCTTTTCGATGTAGTATCTGAGGTTGTTGCTTTGATCCATCACGATCATATGGAATGGTTGCACGACTGAAATAAAGCGCTTCATTGAACTTACTCATGACGACTTTGACAATACTATCGCGTTTAAACTCTTCTAATTCTTGGATCACTTCACACAAAGTGGACATTGAACATTCAGGCTTTTGCTCTAACAAAGAAGCAACCTGTTGGACTAAAGATGCAGGCAATAATGGTTCATCACCTTGCACATTTACAATAATATCTTCACTCGCCCAACCTTTGATTCGTGCAACTTCACTCAATCGGTCGGTTCCAGAAGGGTGTTCTGCACTGGTCAACACAACATCAATTTGTTCTGCCTTACAAAGATCAACAATTCTTTGATCGTCAGTAGCAACACATAAATCATCAAACCCAGTCACTTTTCGCGCCTGATCTACCACACGTAAAATCATTTCACGCCCGTGTATTTTAAGGAGTGGTTTTCCAGGTAACCGCGAACTTGCAAAGCGAGCAGGTATTACAATATGTTTCATGGATATTCCTTATGTGTTTACGATACCAAGTTTTGCAAGCTGTTGATCCAGCAAATCATAACAAGCTGATGATAAAGCTGCTTCAACAGGAACCACCCAAATTTCACGACTAAATTCTGGATGTTGTTTTAACAAAGGGAGGAGTTTCACAGCATCTTTTTCAGTGGTGATGATTGGATTTGAATCTTCAAATTGTAAATCATCAATCTGATAATCATAATGATCAGGAAATTCATGACACTGAAAATGCTTTAAGCCCATACTTTCAAGGGTTTTATAAAACCGTTGCGGGAACCCAATACCTACGACCGCATAATAATTCAAATCAGTGGCAAAATATTCAACTTGATCTTCGACTGGATTTAACAAGTACGGCGCTGCGACTTGTAATTGCATATACAGATCTGAACTTGGTTGTTCAGCATGCTCAATTACTGTACCACTGCATAACCGTGCTACTGGCTCACGCAAAAAGCCTTCTGGCAACAGTTTCTGATTGCCCAAACCACGATTGTTATCCAGCACAATCCATTCTAATTGACGATCAAGTGCCCAATGTTGCAAACCATCATCACTTATGATCAAATCAAGTTGATGCTGAGAGAGAAGTAACTCTATACTTTTCTGTCGTTGCCCACCTACGACCATCGGCACGCCAGTAGATTGCACAATTAAACAGGGCTCATCACCCACTTCATTTGGCTCAGAATCGAGATTCACGCTTGCAGGAAAAGGACCTTTACCACCATAGCCTCGACTAATTACTCCAACTCGAATATTTTTTTGTTGAAGATATTTAACCAATTGAATTAATAACGGTGTTTTACCACTGCCACCTACCGTTATATTGCCAATGACCATGACAGGCACTGGTGCAGTATAAATAGGTTTTATACCACGTTGATACAAGGCTTTGTTTAGGAAAAATCCTAATCGATAAAGCAATGACAGGGGTCGCAATACAATCAACCACTTGGATTGCTTATTCCAAGCGTTTTGAATGACCTGCGCAATAGACATAACTTATTCCTCAAAATTACGTTGATGCAGTTGGAAATATGCACCACGCAAATCGAGTAATTCCTGATGGGTTCCCTGCTCTAATATCCGACCTTTATCCATTACCACAATAAGATCTGCATTCTCAATCGTTGATAATCGATGTGCAATGACAATCGTTGTCCGATCCTGCATAGCTGCATCAAAAGCACGCTGAATAAAGTATTCAGACTCATTGTCTAATGCGCTTGTCGCTTCATCAAGAATTAAAATTGGAGCATTTTTTAAGATTGCGCGAGCAATTGCAATACGCTGTCTTTGTCCGCCAGATAAATTTAAACCTTGAGCACCTAATGGTGTGTCATAGCCTTGAGGCAGTGCCATAATAAAGTCATGGGCATAAGCAGCTTTCGCAGCAGCAATAATCTGCTCTTCCGAAGCATCTTGTAACTGACCATAAGCAATATTCTCACGAACAGTTCGGTTAAACAGCACGACTTGCTGATTGACCATAGCCACTTGTGAGCGTAACGCTGTTACTTCGATATCTTGAATATCATGGCCATCGAATTTGATTGACCCTGAACTTAATTCTTGAAAACGAACCAATAAGTTAACTAAAGAAGACTTACCAGCCCCCGAACGCCCCACCAACGCTACAGTCTGCCCAGCTTTAACATTTAAATTGAAATCATGAATGGCATGAAAACCATCGCTATATGTTAAATTTGCCTGATTAAATTCAATATTGCCTTTGAGTTGTGGTTTTAACTGCCCTTCATTTTTTTCTTCAGGCATATCCAATAATTCAAATACTGAATGTGCTGCAGCCATTCCTCGCTGTAATTTTTCATTGATATCGGTTAAAGCTTTAATCGGCTTACTCAACATACCGGCTGCAGTAATATACGCAACAAACTGACCCGCTGAAGTATCCTGTAATATCTCAGGTCTTAAAGCAATCCAAATCACAATACTTAAAGCGATCGCCATAATAAGTTGTACAACAGGACTATTTAATTGTTGTACTGCAACCATTTTTAAACCACGACGCAAGTTTTCGAGTGAGGTTTCTTTAAAACGAGTTTGCTCGTATGCCTGTCCACCAAACCCTTTAACAACCAGATTACCATTCACGGTTTCTTGCACTACATGGTTTACATCACCCATCGTATCTTGCACTTGAGTAGACAGCTTACGCATACGTTTAGCAGCTTTTCTAATCAACAAACCGATTAATGGCGCAAAAATCAAAATACATAAAGTCAAGCGCCAGTTGGAATAGAACAAATATCCTAACAGCGCAATGGTGATCAAACCTTGTTGTAATAAGGTTCTTAATGACTCCGTTGAGGCAGCAGTCAGCTGTTCAACGTTGTACATAATTTTGGCAGTAATATGACCACTAGTGTTATCTAAATAATATTGCGACGGCAATCGCATTAATTTAGCAAAAACTTCTTGGCGAATATTAAAAATTAGATTTCGAGAAATCACCGAAGTGTAGTATCCACCTAGAAATAGCCCCACTCCTCGTACAAACATCAAAACCACAACCAAAAATGGGAATAAGTTCGTGAAACTTCGATCCTGTTCTTGAATGGCATTGATAATATGCTCTAATAATTTCGCAACAGAAACTTCAGTCGCGGCATTCAGCACAAAACCAAATACAACAATCAATGCAATCGTCCAGTACTGTTTTAAGTAACTCAACAAACGCATATAAACTTTAAAATCTTGCTTCACTCACAACCTCTAATTGGTACGGTATCCTTAAACACCTAAACAGATTCAGCACGTATGCAATTTAATCATACATAATTCGAACATCGAATGCTAAAGTCTGCCCCACTCTAAAATCAATGACCTGATTGTATGGAATGATCAAAGTAAACCTTAGCTCAATTGGAGTATTGAGACCTAAATGACTTAAATCTCAAACTCATCTAAATAAATCACATTTACTGCTTTTAAATTAATTATTTTTCATCTAAACAGATATTTAGAATACCATCTAACTCATCAAGTGAATGATAATGAATCACAAGCTTACCTTTACCTTGCTTATTGTGATCAATTTTAACATCTGCACTGAAACGTTCAGAAAGACGCTGAGTCAGTTGCTCTAAATCAGCTGAAATTGATGGTTTTGGCTTATCCTGTTTTGGTGCATTAAAATCACGCACTAACTGTTCTGTTTGACGAACAGAAAGGTTTTTTTCAATGACAATTTTTGCAATTTCAATTTGGTCTTTTGCACGCAAAGTCAATATTGCACGCGCATGCCCCATATCTAATTTACCTTGTTGGATATGGTCTTTAATCGGATCCGCTAAGCTTAATAAGCGCAATAAATTACTTACTGTAGTACGTGCCTTGCCCACTGTTTCAGCAATTTCTTGGTGACTTAATCCAAACTCTTCATGAAAACGCTGCAATGCCATAGCTTGATCAATTGGATTTAAATCTTGGCGTTGAATGTTTTCAATTAATGCCAACGCAATTGCAACTTGATCTGACAAATCACGAACAATTGCAGGAACTTCATTTAGTCCAGCGATTTGAGCCGCTCGCCAACGGCGCTCCCCTGCAATAATTTCATATTGATGTACATCATCCTCAATTGGACGAATGACAATCGGCTGCATGATGCCATGCTTTTTAATAGAAGATGCTAATTCCTGAAGGTCTTCTTCATGAATAAAGCGTCGCGGCTGATAATTACCACGTTTAAGAAGTTTGACATCTACTTGTTTGAGCTGACCATGATCTAATGACTGTGCTTCTAATTGTAATTTTTCTTTTTGAATAGAGCCCAATAACGCATCTAAGCCACGACCCTTTGCTAAGCCTCTTTTCTTCACGGTCATGCTTTACTTCCTTTTTTCACTTTGGTTTTTTTTAACATTTCAGCAGCAAGATTCAAATAAGCCACTGCACCCTTAGAACTTTTTTCAAAATAAATAATCGGTAACCCATGTGCTGGCGCTTCCGCTAAACGCACATTTCGAGGAATAACCGTTTCGTATAATTTTTTACCAAAATACTGCTCCAACTCATCCGACACATCACGTGTCAGCGCATTTCGAGCATCGTACATGGTACGCAATACACCAATGATTTCTAAATCAGGATTTAACGCTTGTTGAATACGATCAATCGTTTGTGTTAAATCCGCCAAACCTTCCAAGGCATAATATTCACACTGCATTGGAATGATCACGCTTTTAACAGCAGCCAATGCATTTACCGTGATCAAACTTAAGCTTGGCGCACAATCCACAATGATGTAATCAAACTTATCTTCAATTTGTTGGATCGCATCACGCAGAATAAATTCACGACCGTCTTGCTCAGCAATGGCTAATTCAACACCTGCTAAATCACGATTGGAGCCAAGTACGCGATATCCAACTTCAGCTTTAGTGATGGCAGTTTCAATTGGCACTTCACCCAGTAAAACATCAGTTACTGAGTATAAGAGATCATTCTTTTGAATACCCGAACCCATTGTGGCATTGCCTTGAGAGTCCATATCAATCAACAATACTCGCTTTTTAAGCACTGCTAATGATGCAGCCAAATTTACAGCAGTCGTGGTTTTACCTACGCCACCTTTTTGGTTCGCAATAGCAATAATTTGAGCCATGGTAACCCCAATCCCTAGAATTTTTAAATTTGTTTAAGTAGCAATAAATGACGTTGTTCATCTAAACGAGGAACGTGAAGCTCAATAATTTCGCAACTCAACTCATCTTTATGGTTTTCAATTTCCTCAGCAGGAATTAAACCTTTCATAGAAGCAATAATACTGTTTTCATGCATAAAAGGACGAGAAGCAGTAATAAAATCTGTCAGTGAGGCGAAAGCACGACTGGTAATTACATCGAATTTACCCAGTTCATTAATACTCTCTTCATTCTCTACTCGAGTTTGAACTGCCACAACATTTTTTAGTTTTAGATCAGCAATAAACTGTTTGAGAAAACGAATTTTTTTTCCATTCGAATCCAGAAGCACACAGCTTCGCTCAGGTTGACATAGCGCGATGATCATCCCCGGCATACCACCACCGGTACCGATATCAAGCAATCGCCCTTGAGGCAAGTCTTTCAAGATGCTGAGGCTATCCAATAAATGCTTAACTAACATTTCTTTAGGATCACGAATCGCGGTCAAGTTGTACGCCTTATTCCACAATACAAGCGCATCTTGATATTTTAATAATAAACTCAACGCCTCATCACTGAGTGATAAACCTAGTTTTTGACTACCTTGTTGTAACTCATGAAAAAAAGGATGCATAAACAGTAAACATCTCAATAAAATTAATCAAAGTATACCGTTTTATGCATCGTGGAACACTATTTAACGCTTAGTGAATACTCAGTTAGTTAAATTGTCCTTCTCGAATGTGCTGATCCAACTGCATCAACCTTTCTGGAGTACCCACATCCACCCACATTTCTGCCATTTTTGCAGCAGAAATTCTGTGGTTGTGCATAGCATCTTTAAGCAAAGGTGCTAAAGGACGCTTGCCCCATTCTAGACCTTGAAATAAACGAGGATGAATCACCGCAATACCACTATAAGTCAGATTTTCGCCCTCTTTTTCTTGCTCAAAAGTATAAGCACGACCATCTAATAGTGTGAAATCACCTTGAGGATGTTGTAGCGGATTTGGCACAAGTACTAAGTGTGCTAGATCTTCTTGTAAATCAAGCTCAAGCAACTGAGCAAAATCAAACTGAGTCCACACATCCCCATTGACGAGAATAAATGGTTCTTCACCCAACAAGGGCAAAGCATTGATGATTCCACCAGCTGTTTCCAAACCCTCATCTTCACGCGTCCAGCGAATGTTCACACCAAACTGAGAACCATCGCCTAAAGCACCGATCAATTTGTCTGCCAGCCATGCCGAATTAATAATAATTTCACTAACACCAATCGACTTTAATTTTTCAATATGCCATACAATTAAAGGCTTTCCACCCACTTCCAACAGTGGCTTTGGTTTATAAAGCGTCAAGGGACGCATACGGTTACCCAGACCCGCTGCTAAAATCATGGCTTTCATGCAGCTACTACCTCATAGTGACCATACTTGGCTTCAAATGCATGAAGCACTTTATCTTCAACCCATTGAATAAATGGAGTGAGTTCAGCGTAAGGCTTCGACTCTTCGAGTAAATACCACATGACACGAGGCAGGTCTTTTAAATAGCCCGACTTTCCATCACGTTCAAACAATCGCACAAAAATACCTAAAATCTTTAAATGGCGTTGAATCGCCATGAAGTCGGCATCTTTAATAAAGCGCTCTAAATCACGATCAATTTTTGAATCATCTGGTAATAATTCATAGAAGGTTTTAAACCATTGTTTTACACGTGCTGGAGGCCATTGCACGTATGCATCACGTGTAATTGAAATCAAGTCGTAGGTATCCGCACCGATTACCGCATCTTGAAAATCAATTACGCCTTGTTCTTGTTCATCATTCAACAACATGAGATTAC
Source organism: Acinetobacter sp. ANC_7655 (assembly GCF_056784015.1). Taxonomy (NCBI): domain Bacteria; kingdom Pseudomonadati; phylum Pseudomonadota; class Gammaproteobacteria; order Moraxellales; family Moraxellaceae; genus Acinetobacter; species Acinetobacter sp. ANC_7655. Next base: position 390,552 of record NZ_JBWYJB010000001.1, read on the forward strand.
GACTGTGAAAGTCTCGATGAACAATCACTTGGGGTTGAGCTAAAGCCGCATTTGCCAATATCGCAAAAGTGCGCTTAATCAAACCTTGTTCATCAGCATTTAATCGAATATTTAATGATGGAAGCAACCAATCTGTGAATAACTCCATTTCACTGATTAATTTTTCGTAACTATATTCTGGAAACTGATCCACACCACGAATAGACTGTAATTGAATGAGTTGTTTAAAACTCTGTAAATAATGCTGATCTACCGTGTCATTGTTTAAATGGTTCGCTAAAAGCTCATCCCCAAAATCTTCAAGAAGCAACAACCCTTGCTCTAAATCCTTTGCAACAATATGTGGAACACGAACTCCATGACGATCAAAGAATTCGTCAATCGTCACAAAAGGTACACAATCTTCTTTTTCTGGAGGTGCATCCATTAACATAAATGATTTATTATTCAAGGTGATTCGCGCATAGCGACGGAAACTGGCATCGCCTGCTAAATATTTTATTTCGAACTGCTCTGATTGAAGTACAGATTGCACCCACGTATGTATCAATTGTTCACGTTGTGTATTCATTTGCTATAAATTCTAGTACAGGCTGAATATTTAAAGTGCTAAGTGTAGCCACTAATCCGTTTTTTCTCTATGATGCGACAATAATTAATTGCAATTTGCATACTTGGTTAATGATATAAATGAAGCATCAGTTTACTTTCAGCCCTTTGGCGACTGCTATTTTAACCTTATTGTGTGGTAGCACAGTCTCAAGTTATGCCGACTCTAAAGACAGTACAACTGAGGTGGACAATCAAGCACTTCAAACTGCAATTAAAGAAAGCTACCCTGGTCAGCGCTTCTTTGATCAATATTATGTCAATAAAAATTCAGCCGAAGCGCAACAACGTAGCACGTTCTCCCCAAGCTCGAAATTTTGTGCTCAAACTTGGTTGACACCAATCAGCCCTGATACTAAAGCAGTTGATCCTGAGCAAGCAACATCGATCATCACCGCTGATCGTGCATATTACAATCCAAATGGCGATTCAGAATTAGAAGGCAATGTCATCATCGATCAACAAGGTCGTATGGTTCGTGCGGATAAAATTAAAATTGACAATACTCAAACTCATGCCAAAGCTTCTGGCAATGTACAGTTGGCACAAGCGGGTTTATTGGCTCAAAGTGATCAAATTGACTACAATTTAAAAACCCAAACGGGACGCCTCAATAACAGCTTTTATATTTCAGAAGCGACACATGGGCATGGTCGTGCAGAAAATATTGAGCGCACCTCACCCAATATTTTACTCCTTCAGAATGCAACTTATAGCACGTGTCCACCTGAGCAAAGCCCAACATGGAAGATTCAAGCCAATTCGATTGAGTTAAATCAAGACACTGGGCGTGGCGTGACCAAAGGCACTAAACTATATATTAAAAACACACCAGTGCTGGCTGTGCCATATTTCAATTTCCCTATTGATGATCGTCGTACCACTGGCTTATTAAACCCAGGTTTTGGTTATACAAACGATGGTGGTTTAGAACTTGAAGCGCCAATTTATCTCAATTTAGCACCCAATTATGATGCGACTATCACTCCACGTTTCATTGGCGGTCGTGGATTGATGGCTGAGGGTGAGTTCAGATATCTGACTGAACAATATGGTGGCGGTCGTATTTGGGGTGGTTATTTAGCACAAGATCGTAAATATGATGATGAAGATCGTAAAGATTTACACCTCGTGCACAATTGGAAAATCAATGACCAATGGACGACCAACCTAGAATATAACTATGTTTCTGATAAAGACTTCTTTGCAGATCTAGATAGCAATCCGAATACAAGAACAGAGTTAAACCAACGCCGCGCTTGGGATCTTAATTACGCGAATGGAATTCCAGGGTTACGCGCGCAACTCAAAGTTGAAGACTTCCAGACGCTAGACCCTGATGTTGATGATGTTGATCGCCCCTATGCACGACTACCGCAATTGCTCGTCAATTATATCACTGGTAATCCGCAAGGACTGGAATATGAATTTAATAACGATACAGCATATTTCCAAAAAGATATTAATGACTTAAATGCTTCAGACAACTCAAATATGGACACCATTTATCAACCAAGTGGTACACGTCTTTATAATGAGTTTTCTGCTCGATATAACTTCCGCAATCAGTGGTCATTCTTTATACCACAAGCATCAGTTCGCTCTATAAATACTTTCTTTGATCAAAATACGATTGATCGTATCACTGAAGAACAAAGAAAAAACACCAAAGATAATGCAGTTATAGTTCCAGAGTTTACTTTAGATGCTGGTCTTATCTTTGAAAAAGATGGAAAATTCTTACAAACCATCACACCACGTGCATTCTATGCTTATGCACCACACAGAAATCAAAACAGTTCACCGAACTTTGACTCAACCGCAGCGTCCCTGAATTACGATCAACTCTTTAATCCACGTCGCTTTTATGGCCACGACCGCCTAGAAGATAATAACTTCTTATCACTCGGAGTAAGTTACAGCCTCTTTGATACAATCGGATTAGAACGTTTACGTGCCAGCATCGGACAAAGTTACTATTTTGAAGACCGTAAGGTGACTTTGAATAATAGTCAAAATGACCCATTTAATACTGAGCGTCAAACTGGTCCTGTGATCAGCATTGCCAGCCAGCTTTCTCAGAACTTTACTGTGAATGCAAACTCAATGTGGATGTCTAACGGAGATAATGCTCAACGTGATCTACAAGTGTATTACACAGGTGATCAAGGTAACCTATACAACTTTGGTTATTTTAATCGTAAGCGACTTGAAGATCGTCAAGACCACTATGACCAAGTTACAGCATCCTTTATACAACCTGTGAAAGGTAATTGGAATTTGATGGGTCATATGCAATATGATCTAGACAACAGTGTTGCACGCGAGTACCTTTTAGGTATTAATTATGAGTCGTGCTGCTGGGGTGTTTCGGTCTATGGTCGCTCTTATTACAATGACTTAGATGATGTTAATGCACCAGACACCAAACAAAAACGTGCTGTAATGGCAGAGTTTACACTTAAAGGACTTGGTGGCTTAAACAGTAAGTTAAGCTCTTTACTGGAAAATCGAATCTTGGGTTTCGATAAAGTTAAACAAAATTGGACGAATTAATGAAGATGCAAAATTTAAAACAACTCTTTAAAGCTTCAGCGTTAGCACTTGTTATTTCTGCATCAGTGTCAAGTTATGCAAACCCATCAGATCAAATCGTTGCTATTGTTGGCAAAAGCGCCATTTTAAAAAGTGACATTGCACAAGGTGTCGCTGAGCTACAACATCAGCTTAAAGCTCAAAAACAGGATGTACCACCACTTCAGGTACTTGAAAATCAAGCTCTGAATAAACTTATCATCCAAAATGCGCAACTTGAACAAGTAAAACGTTATGGCATTCAAGTTGATGAAAAAACTTTAAATGATGCTGTGCTTAATGTTGCTCGCCAGTCGAACAGTAATAGCCTAGAAGACTTCCAGCAAAAGCTTGACCGTATGGCTCCAGGCACTTATGAAAACCTACGTGCTAAAGTCGCTGATGATCTTGCTATTCAGCGCTTACGTCAACAACAAGTGATGTCACGCATCAAAATCAGCGACCAAGATGTTGAAAACTTCCTCAAATCACCGGAAGGTCAAGCTGCTGTGGGTACTCAAGCTCACGTGATTCACTTCAGAATTTCTGGTGAAGCCTCTCAACAAGAACTCACTCAAGTCGCGCAACAAGTTCAAGATGCACTTCAAGCTTCGAATGATGTAGATGCGATACAGAAACAATTTTCTACATCTACAATTAAAGTTGAAGGTGCAGATATGGGCTCGCGCTCAATCGCAGATATTCCAGAAGAACTTGCATCGAGTATCGCTTTAGTTTCACCAGGCAATACTACTGATTTAATTCAGGCTCGAGATGGCATCCACTTGTTGAAACTCTTAGAGCGCAAGTCAAATGAGAAAAAGACAATTGTGCCACAATACCAAACTCGCCATATTCTGATTAAGACTTCTGAAGTGGTGAGCCCTGAAAATGCCAAACACACTATTGACAGTATCTATAGCCGTGTAAAGGCAGGTGATGATTTTGCAGTTCTTGCTGCAACTTATTCTAATGATCCAGGTTCTGCACGTGATGGTGGTAGCTTAGGTTGGGTTTCACCAGGTATGATGGTGCCAGAGTTTGATCAAAAAATGCAGACTGCGAAAATTGGCGAAGTCAGTGAACCTTTTGAAACACAGTTTGGTTGGCATATTTTGCAAGTTACTGATGCACGTCAGCAAGACATGACTCAGGAACAGCAAAAACGCATAGCGCGCCAAATTCTTGGTGACCGTCAATTTGATGCAGAGTTAGATGGCTGGTTAAGAGAGCTTCGCGCAAGTACATACGTTGAAATTAAACAACCCAACCAAAACTAATTTTTTCTTAATTGAGAGCCTCCACTATGGGGGCTTTAATTTTAACTTTTAGGCTGTTCATATAAAAAAAGGCACCATCATCAGGTGCCTTTTTGATTACTCAAAAATTAACGATTGTTATCGTCTTCTTGAGCATCATCAAATTTTGTTTCGCCATCAAAGTTTGGTGTAGAAGTCGCACCAAAGCCACCTTGACCACCGAAGCCACCTTGACCACCGAAGCCACCTTGACCGCCAAAACCTTGACCGCCACCGAAGCCACCTTGACCGCCAAAGCCACCTTGACCGCCAAAGCCACCTTGACCACCGAAGCCGCCTTGACCACCGAAGCCACCTTGACCACCGAAGCCACCTTGTTGACCACCGAAGCCGCCTTGAGCACCAGCAGGAGCGCCTGCAGGAGCACCAGCAGGACGTGGATTACGTGCAGGTACAACTGTTGAAATAGCGTGTTTGTAAACCATTTGGCTTACCGTGTTTTTTAATAATACAACGTATTGGTCAAATGATTCGATATGACCTTGTAATTTAATACCGTTGACTAAAAAGATTGAAACTGGAATACGTTCCTTACGGAGAGAGTTTAAGAACGGATCTTGTAAAGTTTGACCTTTAGACATGTTATACTCCAAAAAATAAAATCAGCGCAAAAAAACTATCTTTATTTTTCAATTAAAATTTATAAAAAAGATAGTGAGTAAATTTTGCTTTATCCATATAAGTTTCGCAAGTCTTCTTGAGCTTGCTTTATCGTCAAAAAAGTTTGAAAACTGTGCGCTTCTTGCAAAGAACGTAACCAAGTGTATTGACGTTTAGCAAGTTGTCGTGTTGCAAACAAACACTTGTCTTCCATATCTTGCTTAGATTTGAGACTTCTATCACTATTTTTAAGAAAATCTAAAGCTTGGCGATATCCAACAGATCTCGCCGATGGCAAATTATCGTTTAAATCGTATTTTTCAATCAGATACTCCACCTCATTTAAAAAACCGATATCCCACATTATTTTTAGGCGCAGTTCAATTCTTTTGTGTAATTCTACACGATCAGGTAATAGCGCATAATTATGAAAATTGTAACGATATGGCTGTTTTTTAGGCTGTTCAGCTTGAAGCTCAGTGATAGGTCGACCTGTCAGACGATAGACCTCTAGCGCGCGTATAATGCGCTGACGATCACTCACTTTAAACTTCTCACCTGCCATAGGATCGACACGTTTTAACTCTTCGTAGACGCTCTCCCAACCCAATGCCATGGCTTCATTTTCAATTTGTTGACGTACCTTTTCATCAGCATTAGGGAGATTCGTTGCCAAGCCTTCCAACAGTGCTTTGTAGTACAACATCGTCCCACCCACCAAAATTGGGGTCTTACCGCGTGAATGTATTTCATCAATCAGCAGCGATGCATCTTCAACGAATTGAGCTGCCGAATAAACCTCGAGCGGTGTAATAATATCAATCAAGTGATGTGGATATCGTTCCTGCTCTTCTTTTGATGGCTTTGCCGAACCGATATCCATGTCCTTATAGATTAACGCAGAATCCACTGAAACAATTTCAAAATTACCGCGCTCATATAGCTCGCATGCCAAAGCAGTTTTCCCACTCGCAGTCGGCCCCATTAAGTTGATGACTGGCATTTGATTTGACATGTACAATTACTCTCCTCGAGCAAATAATTTATCTAATTGACTAAGTGGAAAAGCTCTCCAAGTCGGTCGTCCATGATTACATTGACTTGCAAACTCAGTTTGTTCCATCTGCCTCAACAGTGCATTCATTTCAGAAATACTTAACATTCGATGCGCACGCACTGCGCCATGACATGCCATCCCTGCCAAGATATGGTCTCTTTTTTGTTGTAAAGCACTGGCCTCATCATTGGGATCAAGATCATTCAAAAGTTCTGGGATTAATGCATTAAAATCAGCTTTGTGCAAAATAGCAGGCACACCTCGCACTATCACTTGCTCATCGCCATATTGATCAATTTCTAAACCAAGCCGCGCCAACTGAGGCTTAAGGTCTTCGATACGCGTGGCTTGCATGCGTGTAATTGAAATCACTTTTGGAATAAGCAACTGCTGTGATGTCCAAAATTCAGGTTTATCCCAAGCAGATTTCATTTGCTGCAACAAGATTCGCTCATGCGCAGCATGCATATCCACAATGATCAAACCTTCAGAATTTTGCGCCAGAATATAAATTCCATGAAGTTGTGCAATTGCAATCCCCAAGGGGAACTCATCAACTCTAGACGATGTTGATTCCATCTCAGCATCATGAGGAACTTCAAAATTAGATGACGTTTCTTTCAAAGGTGCCAAATAAGATTTGAGTGCATTACTGATATTAGAATTTGAATAAGGCTGGCTCGACGCACTATATTGAACTGACTGAGGCTGTTTAACACTAAAATCTGTTAAATAGCCCTCATGACTCGATTCCTGCAACGTCTGGGACATAGGGGGCGATGCTGGAGCATTTTGATGCAGATTAAATTGCTCTTGATAACGTGGTAACTGTACTGATGGTGCGATGACATCTTGATCAAGCTTTAAAGCCTGGGCTAAATCCGCAGTCGCAGTTTGAAATTGCGACAAAGTTTCTTTGGCAAAATGACGTACAAATTCGTGTACTTCACGTTGATTCAAAAATCGAATTTCATGTTTAGTCGGATGCACATTCACATCAATAAATTCAGGATCAACTTCTAAGAACAACAAATAAGCTGCATGTTGATGCCCATGCAAGATGCCATCATAGGCCATTCGCAAAGCATGAGAGATTGTTTTATCTTTTACGATACGACCATTCACGTACACATACTGCAAATCACTTTGTGCTCGAGCATCAGAAGGATGACCTAACCATCCTGATAAGCGCATATTGACACTATCAGCATCGATCCAATACGCATTTTCCGTAAATTGTCGACCTAAAAGCTGCTGTACACGTTGAAATCTGAGTTGACCACTGTCTGCGACAGGCAAATTTAAACGAATAGCACCATTATGTTCCAGCACAATCCGAATATCGAAATGCGTTAAGGCTAAGCGCCGTACGATTTCTTCAATGTGACCAAATTCCGTATTTGGCTTTTTTAAAAACTTTCGTCTTGCTGGCACATTAAAAAATAAATCTTGTACACGTATGTGTGTGCCTTGCTGAGTAGCAACAGCTTGAATCTCTTGATGATCAAAGGCCGTGCCGTTTACTTCGACCTGATAACCAATTCCTGAATCATCACGACTACTGGTCAAGGTCAAGCGCGAAACAGCAGCAATGGAAGCCAAGGCTTCTCCGCGAAAACCTAAGCTCACAATTGCATGTAAATCTTCAGCAGTTTGAATTTTACTGGTCGCATGACGCATGACCGCAAGCGGAAGATCCTCAGGATGAATTCCTTTGCCATTATCGATAATCTCAATCAGCGTACTACCGCCTTGTTCGACTCGAATGATTAATTCAGTCGCACCTGCATCAATGGAGTTTTCTAGAAGTTCCTTCACCACTGATGCAGGACGTTCAATTACCTCTCCCGCAGCAATTTGGTTTGCTAATGCAGGAGATAAGGTTTGAATTCGATTCAAGCTAAGATCATGCGCCATAGAATTATTTAAAACTGTGTCTTTAATTTTGCGAGTAAAGCTTCATCATTTGAAGAAATCGTGACATGACGTACTGATTCATCATCAGATTTCTCAATATTCAAGATAACATCTGCTTCTGGAATTTCGTCGCCACCTTTAGAGGGCCATTCAAACAAGAATAGTGCATCAGCAATATCCAGATAATCACGAATACCCATCAACTCAAGTTCATAAGGATCATTCAAACGATACAAATCAAAATGAAAGACATCCTGCTGATTGATTTTATAGGGTTCAACCAGTGTATAAGTCGGGCTTTTAACCGCACCACGATGACCTAAATTTTGTAGCCAATAACGCGTCAGGGTGGTTTTACCCGCACCCAAATCTCCAATGAGGTATATGACACCCTTTTCAATACACTGCCCTAAACATGCAGCTAATTTTTGAGTATCTGCTTCATCATTTAAGTTGAGTTGAAAAGAATATTGCATCTGGATCACATTAGACATCTGTTGAAGAGGTATAATAGCATGCTCCTGAACAGTGCCTATCTAGACTTGTTCAAAAACTCATTCATCTGATCATTTTTTTATTCTGTTGTCTTGTTATGCCAAAATCAAATTCAGAAAGTGCCCCAAGTTTTACGCCACCGATGATCAATGGTGTAACAGCCAGCAAAGTATTTCTTCCAAATCTACAAATCTCCCCAATCACGATTTATGATTTTCTCATTCAAGCCTTTTCTCATATAGACGCACTGGAGTGGCAACAACGTTTTCAAGATGGTCTTATTTATAATGCAGATGGCAACAAACTTTCCATCAACTCGGCGTATCAACCTAATTCTCATATTTTTTATTATCGTTTTTTAGCAAACGAAATTCATGTTCCGTTTAAGGAAAAAATTTTATACGAAAACGATGAACTGCTCGTGGTGGATAAACCTCATTTTTTAACCATGAGTCCGACAGGTCAATATGTTCAAGAAACCTTATTGGTGAGATTAAAGCAGTTCACTGATAATCCTCATCTCACACCGATTCATCGTTTAGACCGCGAAACAGCAGGTGTTGTTTTATTTTCAAAAAAAGTCGAAAGTCGCGGAGTCTATCAACAACTTTTTGCAGATCGAAAGGTATCCAAAACATATCAAGCCATCGCACCTTACTCAAAAGAATTAGTCTTTCCACGAACAGTTGAATTGCGCATGGAAAAGGGAAATCCATTTTATATAATGAAAGTATGTGAAGGCGTCACCAATTCTGTCACTGAAATTGACCTGATAGAACACAATTCACAGTGGGGACGATATATTTTGAAACCACTGACCGGTAAGCAACATCAAATCCGCGTTCACCTCAATGCGCTCAACATTCCAATCAAAAATGATCCTTTTTATCCGATAATCGCGCATAAAGCTGAGGATGATTTCAGTGCTCCGTTGCAATTACTTGCTGATGAGCTTCAATTTATTGATCCGATATTAAATATTGAAATGCACTTTAAAAGCACGCAAACACTGACATTGTAGATTCATTGTAATGACAAATTTATATAATTTTCACGTTCAGACATTGAAATTACATTTACTTAGATTAAAATAAGCACTTAAATTTAGAGTCGTTTGGTTTTAATTCATGAGAAAAACAGAAGTTTATCAAGTCCGACTTGACTCACAAGAAAAAAAACAAGCCTTTGCAGTTTTTAAGCAATTGGGGATTACACCAGCGCAAGCAGTGCGTTTATTTTTCAAACAAGTTGTACTGACAAAGTCCATTCCTTTTGCAATCGAAAATCAAACGATCAACATGGATCAATTGTTGAAACTTAAAAAGCTTAAGCAAGAACATCAAGATTCCAACACTACAACTTCGAGTTTAGATGACGACGATTTTTTTGCAGAATTGAATGCACTTTTGGGTGAAAGCGATAAAGATTAATTTTTGACATAAGTTAACTTTGTCGTATTTTTAAACAATTTAATTTACAGCACTCTGCGCAAATATGTTTAGCTCTTCATCATAACAACATTAAAAATAATGATCTGAGGAGAGCTTAACAGTGATAGTACGGAAAGCCACAACAGAAGATCTCAATCAACTCGCGGTACTTTTTGATGAATACCGACAGTTTTATGGTGCATCATCCAATATTCAACAATCCTATGATTTTCTAAAACAGCGATTCGAAAACCAACAAAGTGTTATTTTTATTCACATCAAAAATGATGTAATCACTGGGTTCGTGATTCTTTATTTAGGTTTTTCGTCCCATGCTTGTTCAAGCTACTACATTTTAGATGATGTATATGTCACTCCAATTTATAGAAGACAAGGTTCAGCTAAACAACTCATTGACACTGCAATTTTGTTTGCACAATCCGAAAAAGCCAGTCGAATTTCATTAGAGACACAACGAAGTAACTTTCAATCTCACCAACTTTACGAAAAGATGGGCTTCGTCAAAGACAATGAATTCCAAACCTATCATTGCTTTCTATCTTAAGGCATTACATAACATATCGTCTTGAGAATAGAGTCTTTAGCATTAATGATTTAAATTTCAAGGAGTTGAGCATCAGGACTTTGATTTTTGGCAGCGAGTATTTGCTGTTCAGTGAGATAGCAATATTCACCTTCAGCAAGCTGATCTAATTTTAATTGTCCAATTTGCAGTCGATGCAATGATTCAACACGATTTCCCACAGCAGCAACCATACGCTTTACTTGATGATAAACGCCTTGATGCACTGTAAATTTTAGGTGTTGATTGCTTATGAGTTGAATATCTGTTGCTTGAAACAATCCTGTTTCATTGCGAAGCTCTACACCTTGACCCAATTGAATGATTTGCTGCTCAGTGACTGGATCTACTGTATGCATTTGATAAACTTTAGGAACATGTTTTTTAGGATGAGTCAGCGCTTGCAGAAATTGTCCATCATCTGTAAGTAACAATATACCAGTCGTGTCTTGATCTAAACGTCCGACAGTTTGCACTCCCCTTTGCAACAATATGTCATCGATTAATTCAAACACGCTGAAGTGATGCGTCGCTTGATGCGAGCATTCATAGCCTACAGGTTTATTGAGTGCTATATAAACTTTTTCACGATAAGTATATTCATCGTTATACACGTGGAAGCTAAGACCTTGAAGCTTCAGTTTATATTTCGGGTCCGTGATCACAGTACCATCAATGACCACTGCACCAGCTTTAATTAATTGTTGACAATATTTTCGTGATCCAAAGCCTTGAGACTGTAACATTTTTTCCAGAACCATGAATCACTTCCATTACTTACAATATTCGTTGAAATTTAAAGGATGCCATCTGAATGCAGACTTTAAATCAGTTAAACTATTATAACTTTCAAGTACTGTCCTGATAAGCACTGGATCTTCTTTATGTCTCAATTAGACCTCAATTTAATCGTTCTAATCATTTTATTGGCATGTGGAATATTCAGTCAAAATACAGCTGTCACAATTGCAGTCGCAGTACTTATTGTTTTTCGTATCACCCCTTTAAACGAGTATTTTCCATTGCTTCAACAGCATGGTTTAAATATCGGCATTATTATCCTCACCATTGGCGTACTCACGCCAATTGCCAGTGGCACCATTCCGGGTAAAGATATCCTCAAGTCATTCTTGAGCTTAAACTCAATTTTAGCCATTGGAATCGGGTTATTGGTGGCATGGTTAGGTGGTCGTGGCGTAACGCTTATGGCGAATCAGCCAAATATTGTCGCTGGACTTCTGATTGGTACTGTAGCAGGTGTGGCTATTTTACGTGGCGTCCCTGTTGGACCTTTAATTGCAGCAGGAATACTTTCCATTATTATTGGCACTTCTTGAAACAGGTTGCTTTCACGAGTGAGCAATCATTTCACAAACGCAACAGTCATTATTTGTTGGTTTAATCTTTTAGAACTGCAGTAAAGTATTTTGATTACGGATACTTGCACAGTTTAAATTATGCAAAAAATTAAAATTATTCGTCAGGATCAATACGAACTCGCTGCTACCTTTTTTCCTGCCGAGCATTCAAAGCGTCTTCCCGTCTTGGTGTGCCCTGCCACTGGAATTACTCAAAAGTTTTATCATCGATTTTGCGAATGGCTTAACCAACAAGGCTATGCCGTAATGGTGTTTGATTTTAGTGGTATTGGTGCTTCTCTTTATGGCCCATTGAAGCAATCCAAAGCAAATATTGTGCAATGGGGACAGTTAGATATTCCCGCTGCGATTGATCAACTCTTACAACTTACCCATGCCAAGCAAGTTATTCTTGTCGGTCACAGCGCCGGCGGACAACTCATTGGGATTACCCCCAACCATGATAAAGTTGCAAAAGTCGTTGCAATTGCAGGTTCGACTGGGCATGTAAAAGGGCTCAAAGGTCGTACGAAACTACTTGCCCCTGTGATGTTTAAAGGTATTTTTCCTCTCGCACGTATGATGCTCGGTTACGGCCCTACCCAAGCCATTGGTATGGGGGAAAATCTACCGAAAGATGTTGCACGTGACTGGGCTCAATTTTGTAGTCAACCAGGCTATGTTATTAATGCAATTGGCAAAACGGTTACCCTAGATCAAGATTATCACAAAGAGATACGAATTCCTGTCACGGCCATTTGGGCAAGTGATGATGAGATTGCAACCGAAGCAAATGTTCAGGATTTACTTCGTTTGTATCCTAATGCACCTACCGAAGCGATCGAACTCAAACCCAAAGAGCTTGGCCATAAAGCGATTGGACACATGATGATGTTCAAACAGTCGCATCAAAATATTTGGCCGATGATCGAATCTCAACTGCATATATAAGTCTCCATAAGTAAAAAACCGCATTAAAGGCGGTTTGTTTAAACTTGCTCTATCCCAATATTCCAATGGAGAGCTGGATCACTATCGCATTTACAATATCAATGAAAAATGCACCTGTCAGTGGAATGAGTAAGAATGCTTTGTGTGAAGGACCATAGGTATTGGTTACTGCTTGAATATTGGCAATAGCCGTTGGCGTCGCACCCATACCAAAACCACAATGACCTGCTGATAAAACCGCAGCATCGTAGTTGCTCCCCATCACCTTAAATGTCACAAAAGCAGTGTATAAAATCAATACCAGCATTTGCACAATCAGAATCGTGACTAACGGACCTGCCAAATCTGCTAATAACCACAGTTGTAGTGATAACAATGCCATAGATAAATAAAGTGATAAAGATGCATTTCCAAACACGTCAATCGCACGATCAAAGATATTTACTTTGAATACATGCTCAAGCAAATTTCTCAAAATCACACCTGAACCTAGTGCCCAAACAAAGGTTGGAAGCTCAAACCATTTACCCTGACTAAAATCTGTCATTAAGTTTGCCGTGAATATACAAAGTGCAAACATACCAAGGGTCGAAACCGCATTACTTGCAGTAATTAATCGTGTCTTTTTTGGATATTCAAATGGTGCAGATTTTAACTGATCATCCAATTGTGATTCGTTTTGATCATTGTCAATTTTGTCAGCCAGTTGATGACGTTTAATTAAAAATTTAGCAACTGGACCACCAACGATACCACCAATGATCAGACCAAAGGTCGCACTTGCCATACCCAATACAATAGCACCTTGAATGCCATGCTGGGTTTCAAGCACTTGGCCCCATGCACCTGCCGTGCCATGACCACCCGTTAAGGTGATTGAACCTACAATTAAACCGATGAGCGGATCTAAACCTAATACCGTCGCTAAACTCACCCCAACAATATTTTGAACGATCACAAATCCGATCACACAGAACAAAAATATAAATAGGGCTTTGCCACCATCTTTTAATTTAACAAAATCTGCACCTAAGCCCACAGAGGTAAAGAACATCAGCATTAAAATGCTTTGAATTTGCGCATCAAATGTGGCACTGATATTAAAGAATTTAAATAAGATGAATGCTGTAATTGCTGCGACCAAACCGCCAATCACAGGTTCAGGTAAATTGTAGTTTTTAAAGAATTGGACTCGGTTGACTAGATAGCGCCCAATAAATAGAAAAAATACGGCAATCACGATGGTGCCAAAGGCATCAACTTCAAAATTCATTCTATTTCCCTAATGTTTTAATTTTAATCAATTTTCACAAAGAATTATGCTTTATTCAGCTATTGAAATGTAATTTTTCAATGATTTATAGGCAGTACATTTATTTGTACTGCCCTATTGGTTTATTGCACCTGTTTTCTTCTTTGCTCTCGAATTGATTCGTGAACTTGATCTGGCTCAACTACACCTAGGTGATGCTGATTGTAATAGCGCTGTTTATCGTATTCAGACATGTTTACTGTTTCATCTTTATATTTCTGATAACGTGCGTCTTCTTCTGAATCAGAATTTTTAATCTCCACGCTTGAACATGCAATGAGCGATAGACTGATTAAACTTAATGTGAGTATGCTTTTCATTATATTCATGCTGTGTTCATTTTTTGCTTATTCTATTTATTTCACCTTTCTAGATTGTTGCTGTCTGTTTTATTTATGGTTACGTGCTTGTAAGCTTTTCGCAGTAGTCGATTTGAATTTATATTCGATTCAGCATGACGAATCTGTGTGAATGTGTTTTAATACAGGCAGTATGAGATGAGCCTTATATGAGTATCACGAGAGTGGTACGACTAGCCCCGTTAATTTTTTAATTACGGGGCTTTTTCATGGGCTTTCTTTTTCGGTAGATGACGGTTTCTCCATATTTTTGAAACACCCACTCTTTTGCTTGTTGGTCGGTGATGTTTTCAAACACGTAGTAGTCATGATCCCATGCTTCTTGATGGAAAATGACCTTCTTCGTATAAGTTTCATTCTTTCCATCGGTCATACAAACAAAGCTGTCACTTTGGTCTTTAACTTGGCTTCCGTTAAGGAATCCACCAATGCAGAAGAAACGGGATTGTGAAGACATTGTCTAAATTTTACACCATTGTGAAATATAAACTAACTATAAGTTTTAAAGTAAATCACCTTTTCCTCAAATTCTACATCTATTTTCCTCTCATTTATAATTTTAATTATAATTGAATAATTATCATAATAATTTATATTTTGATAATCATTTTCTTTTAAATTAGGAGAAAATTTAATTACAATTTCGCCCTTATTGATTATTAATTTTGAGTCATCATGATAGTTATCTGAAACTATACTAAATAATCCATCCTCATCAAGTCCTAGAATAAACTTCAGTTTTTTTAACTTACAAAAATCATGACCTATTATCATTAGCTCAAATGATTTATTCGACTCCTCTTTTACACTTAAATATATTTCTTTAGAAACAGAATCATTACAAATCATTTCCCCTGTCTTATAGTCCCATTTTCCTCCATTTTCAGCTAAAAACTTAAAAAAAGCCTCACCCAAGGTTAAATTTTTTTTACCTATGAGATAATTTTTTAAATATTTTATTGACTCATAAAAACCATCATTTCCGAAAGTTTTTTTGCTATAAGTGCAATAGATAGTAACCATTAGATTTGAAAAATAAGCCTTCTCATTCAAAGTAGATATGTTTTCAAAGAAATTATATCTCTCAAATAATTTTTTAATTTTTAATGATCTTTCTCCCTCTGTGGAATGACCATATATTGCTAGACATAAAAGTAATTCTGGCTCTATATAAGCTTTTATAATATTAATATAACCTATCATTTTATCATCTACAGTTTTTTGATAAAAAATCTTATCAGTAATATCTTTTTCATGATCTTCCAAATATTTTAAAGTTTGAAAAATTATTAAATAAAAATTTAAAAAATTTTTAATCTCCAAATCTATTTTATTCTTTAAAAAACCCAGATCTTTTTCACTTCCATATTTTTTAATAAATACCTTAGATTCTTGAGATAAGTTGTTACTATTTTTTATTTCACCTAAAATTCCAATTAATTTAAAAAATCTATCTTCAATTTTTTGTTCTTCAATTCTAGTTTTTTCTTTTAAAAAAGTTATCAAAACAATAATTAGTGTAATTGCTGACAATGAAACTCCTAAACTTCCTGAAATAAAATCACCAATATATCCTAAGTGAACGATATAATTATCTTGTGCATTGATAAGAGAGAATTTTTCAGTGTCAATTTTGCTTACATCCATACCTTTTAGAAGTTCATCCTTTAACTCCTCCTGGTTTTTGGTTTTTTCTAATGCATTCTCAATTTTTTTACCAATTAAATTATAAATAAAAATAAAAATAAAAATAACTAATAAAATAATGGAAAATAAATCCTTTCTTAAATATTTTTTCATTAAATGTCCATAAAAAAATAAGGGCTGATTAATCAGCCCTTACTTTTAACTCATATTACTTTAATTTTCAACAAATTAAGACAATTGAGCAGCAGCAATTTTCTTCGTATCAACGTCTTTAGCAGCGTCTGTATAGTCGTTCATTTGATCGAAGTTCAAGTACTTGTAGATATCCGCAGACATGCTGTCGATTTGAGCAGCATACTGTTGGTATTCTTCAGGAGTTGGCAACTTACCAAGTACCGCAGCAACAGATGCAAGCTCAGCAGAAGCCAAGTAAACGTTCGCACCTTGACCTAAACGGTTCGGGAAGTTACGAGTAGAAGTAGATACAACAGTTGTATTTGGAGCTACACGTGCTTGGTTACCCATACATAATGAACAACCTGGCATTTCTGTACGCGCGCCAGCTTTACCATAAGTATTGTAGAAACCTTCTTCCATCAATTGGCGTTCGTCCATACGAGTTGGAGGAGCTAACCAAAGACGAGTAGATAAAGAACCACCAGGTACTTTGTCTAAAAGTTTACCAGCTGCACGGAAGTGACCGATGTTCGTCATACAAGAACCGATGAATACTTCATCAATTTTGTCGCCTTGAACCTCAGAAAGAAGTTTTGCATCATCTGGATCGTTCGGGCAGCAAAGGATAGGTTCTTTGATGTCAGCAAGGTCGATTTCATACACTTTCGTGTATTCAGCATCAGCATCAGCTTTAAGAAGTGATGGGTTCGCTAACCATTTTTCCATGTTCTCAACACGGCGTGCCATAGTACGAGCATCGCCATAACCTTCAGAGATCATCCACTTCAACATCGTGATGTTTGAACGAAGGTATTCAGCAACTTTCTCTTCAGAAAGTGTGATCGCACAACCAGCAGCAGAACGTTCAGCAGAAGCATCAGAAAGTTCGAATGCTTGCTCAACAGTTAAGTCAGTTTCCATTTCTGATAAGTCGATCTCTAAGATACGACCAGAGAAGATATTTTTCTTACCTTTCTTCTCTACAGTTAAGTCACCTTCTTTAATTGCGTAGTAAGGAATCGCATGTACTAGGTCACGTAGTGTGATACCAGGTTGCATTTTACCTTTGAACTTCACAAGAACTGATTCAGGCATATCAAGTGGCATAACACCAGTTGCTGCAGCGAACGCTACAAGACCAGAACCCGCTGGGAAAGAAATACCGATTGGGAAACGAGTATGGGAGTCACCACCAGTACCTACTGTATCTGGAAGAAGCATACGGTTTAACCAAGAGTGGATAATACCGTCACCTGGACGTAGTGATACACCACCACGGTTCATGATGAAATCAGGAAGCGTGTGTTGCATTTGAACGTCAACTGGTTTTGGATACGCAGCAGTATGACAGAAAGATTGCATTACGAGGTCAGCAGAGAAACCTAAGCAAGCTAAGTCTTTCAATTCGTCACGCGTCATTGGTCCTGTTGTATCTTGAGAACCAACAGTTGTCATCTTAGGTTCGCAGTAAGTACCTGGAAGTACACCTTGACCTTCTGGAAGACCACAAGCACGACCAACCATCTTCTGAGCAAGCGTGAAGCCTTTGCCAGTTGCAGCTGGTTGAACTGGAGTACGGAACAAGTCAGAAGCAGGAAGACCCAGTTCTTCACGTGCTTTAGTAGTCAAGCCACGACCAATGATCAAGTTAATACGACCACCCGCACGTACTTCGTCTAGAAGTACTGGAGTTTTTAACTCAGCTTCAGCAATTTGAGCGCCATCTTTGAACGCTGTAACTTTTGCAGTCGCTTTGTCAATCTTCAACGTGATTTCGTCACCCATGTTCATGTTAGCAACGTCGATTTCAACTGGTAACGCACCAGCGTCTTCCATAGTGTTGAAGAAAATCGGAGCAATCTTAGAACCTAAGCAGTAACCGCCTTCTTTCTTGTTCGGAATGTGAGCGATTTCGTCACCAAAGAACCAAAGTACAGAGTTAGTTGCAGATTTACGAGAAGAACCTGTACCAACAACGTCACCCACGTAAGCAACTTGGTTGCCTTTCGCGATTAACTCTTTGATTTGGCTTAATGGACCAACTTCACCAGGAACTTCTGGGTTAATACCATCACGTACGTTTTTAAGCATTGCATTCGCGTGTAACGGAATGTCTGGACGGCTCCAAGCGTCTTGCGCAGGTGACAAGTCGTCAGTGTTAGTTTCGCCAGTAACTTTGAAAACTGTAAGTTTGATTTCTTCTGGAACGTCTTTACGGCTAGTGAACCATTCAGCGTCAGCCCAAGATTGAAGAACAGCTTTCGCGTTTTCGTTACCTGCTTTTGCTTTATCAGCAACGTCATGGAACGCATCGAAAACAAGAAGTGTTTTCTTAAGCGCTTCAGCAGCTAAAGCACCAAGCGCTGCGTCTTCTAATAATTCTACTAAAGGAGCAACGTTGTAACCACCAAGCATAGTACCTAGTAAGTAAACCGCACGCTCTTTAGAAACTAATGGAGAAGTCGCTTCACCTTTCGCCAAAGCAGCCAAGAAAGCAGCTTTTACATAAGCAGCTTGGTCAACACCTGCTGGAACACGGTTTTCAAGCAAATCAACTAAGAATGCTTCTTCGCCAGCTGGTGGATTTTTTAATAATTCAACTAATGCAGCTGTTTGAGCGTCATCAAGTGGCTTCGGTGGGACTCCGAGTGCGGCACGTTCTTCAACGTGTTGGCGGTAAGCTTCTAGCACGGTGTTATTCCTCTTCTTTAAAAAATTACTTGCAATATCCTGCTTATAAAGCCTGCAAATAATATGGACTGCTAAATTTTACTAAAATTCCGGTTAAAAGTTAATGCAAGAAGAGTGTTTCTTTGTGATGACCATTATTTTCTTACTAAATGATCTCTCTTCTGATTACTCATTGCTCAATATGTTGTTTTATCGAACAATTCTGACATTAACATGAAGCTTTTACGGATCTGAAATAAATAAAAGGCAACAAGATGTTGCCTTTTAAATCCTTTTTTGACTATTCAACCTTAGTGGACAGTCGTGCGATCTAAATATTGTTGCAGACTTTCTCGTGTTCCTTCGAATCTGACCAGAATTTCATCATCATGTAGCATGCGGTGTTCGGCACAGGCAAAACTAATGTGTACCTGATAAATTTTGGCATGTTCATTGATCATATTTTTAAGATAGACTCGATCCCCTAAACTTAGGACGTAATGGCTGCCATTAATTACTGCAACACCATTGGCATCTTCAAGCAGAAGATCGGCATTATTCAGGTATGCGACCACTTCCATTGTTCCGCTCCTTTTGTTTTATTTATCTTATTTTTATATAAGCTTTTCTATTTTAATGCTAATTAAAATTTGTAATTAATTTCAACAAAAAAAGGGAAACTTACGCTTCCCTCTTTTTATGATCAATCTTTTTGTAGCGCCTTAAAACTGTTTGTAGTCAGGCAGATTATCTTTATCGTAAGGAGTGGCTAAACACTCATCCGTTGCTTCTTTTTTGAATTTAGCCATTAATGCATCACGATCCACTTCTAATTGATTCGCAGGATAAGCATAAACCTTCTCAATTTGAGCATCTACAAATTTCTTCGTCGTCGGATCGGTCAGTTTAGAAGCATGTTCGACCGCCGCAGTTTTCTCGATACCATTTTGACGGTCTAGCAAAATAGAGCGTGCAGCATTACCAATACTGGTACAGTAACCATGCCAGACTTCTTCAGGGGTTAGTGGCTTTTTTTCTTCACAAGCACTGAGCAAAACGGCTGAACCAAGTACAGCACCCAGAATCACGAATTTGTTCATACATCTCTCCTGTTGCGGCTATGATAATCGAGTTAAACCGAATAGGAAATCGTGCAATGACATTTCTCGTTCATTAACCGCAGCTTGAACGAATAATTTTATTCTGATCATCCACGGTTACTGTAATACGATCATTTCGATAATCCATAGTAACCAGATCATTTGGTCCGACCCGGCGAATAATTTTGGCTTTGGTTTTATTCAAAATCTGTTGATCATCAAGATTATGCATACCGACTATTTTTTTCGCTTCTTCAGGCTTGCAAATATTTTGATGATGTCTAAATAACTCCCATTCTTCTACTACAACGCCATCTGGCAACTGGCAATAACCCACTTGACCATTTGCCTCATCGCGTATTTCTAATTTTCCACCTTGTTGAACACAAAATTTGCTTGCAGGATTAGCCATTCCAATTTTTGGAGTAAGTTGCTCAGTTTGAGTGGTTTGACAGCCCGCCATGAGTGTTGCCGCTATCATCGCGATGAATATTGCAATTGTTTTCATTTTTTAATTCTTTCTTGTCCGATAAATTTTAAGTCTAGCATTTTAACAATAGGGCTTAAATTTAATTTCGGTTTATACAGTGAATTAAAAAAGGCTTCGATTGAAGCCCTTTTACCTTTTAGAATCGCCAATTGTAGAAAATATCAATGGCTTTTTCTAAAGACTGACTTGCTTCCAAATAGAGTCTTTGGTTCATCTGATATCGTAGCGTCAATTTATTGACTGGCGTAAAGACACCAACACCATAACGGATATATAAATCAGGGGTCAGATAACCTGTCACACTCACTTGAGTGTCATCACCTGTTCCTTGCGCATCAAGAGCAAGACCACTTAACCCAAATGTCTGTCCAATTTGATTGGTTAAAGCACGTGTACCACCAAGCCCTAAACTAATCCCCGCTGCAGCAATGGTATTGTTCACATCTGATTTAAAGCCTTCTGCTTGACTCAAGCTACTAGAACCTTCATTAATTCGACCTGTAATCAAGGCATTCATCGCCTCTTGTTCAGACAACCCGGCATCATTAAAGACTTGGATATTTGGACTGCTTGCAGTTCCAGTAACACGCACACCAACTGTACTGCCTGAAATGAGTTTACTTGCTTCAACCTCAAGGGTTGGGTTAGACAATGCACCATTGAAACGCGCAATTGCACGACTTAATTCTAAAGACTGCCCATAAGCTTCAATAGTAACGCGCTTACTTACACCAATCGCACCATTGGCACGCATGGCAGTTTCTAAACCGCGTTGCGTTAAGTAAATTCGCCCTAGCAATGGAATACGACTATTAAAGCCTTGGAAAATCACTTGGTTTCCTAAATTTAATTCTAAGTCAGCGCGGATATCCCATGGCTTTGCAGCCTTAAGTACCGCGAGTTGATTATCACCTTCACGTACCACTCGAACATCGGCGGATAAAGGCACTACGGATGCGCTCGATTCTGGCATTGAAATCAGCGCACGCGGAACTTCAACTTTACCATTCAAAGTTAATTGCTTACTGACGGGACGTGCATCTAAATCCATTTCAGTGTTCACAACAGCTGTGATTAATGGTGCTTGGCGAATAAATAAATTATCACCTTTGAGTTTTAAACGAATTCTAGGATCATTTTTCCAATCGATATCACCCGTTAACTTACCCACACCTCGACCACTATTGAAAGCGCCATCGATCGTCGCTTGGTTTTGACGAATAGATGAATACAGCTGAATATTCGTGAGATTAACAGGTAACGAAATCATGCTGATTGAACCATTTTTAAGTCGCATTTCGCCGTTAAATAACGGTTGAGTCAATGTCCCACTGATTTTACCTGCAAGGGATAAATTACCATCGATTTTACGCACATCCGAAATGAATGGTTTTAAAATTTTCAGTTGTACTTGACTCAGAGCAACTTCACCACGCATTGGTTTCGAATCAACAAATGGATTCACCACAACATTTGCATATCCAGTCCCAATATTCGGAGCTTTCAAATCAGCACGAAGTAATAATCCTTCACGAATACTTCGTGCAATAAGACTTACTTCATCGTAGTTCATCGTGGTGCTGATATCATCTGGATCGGCAGCTGCTAGACCGACAACACCATTACGCGTAACAAGTTTGGCATCGATTTTTGGTTGAATGCCTTGCCCCCAAGACGCTTTAGCATAACCATCCAATTTACCCGTAATTGCGAAACCTTCAGGCATAAATGCGGCAAAGTCACCAAGATCTAAATTCCGACTCACAAATGAGGCGCTACCTTTGGTCTTACTCACACGTAAGGGCTGATCAAAGCAAAGTTGGCTTTGATTACTGGTCCAGCAATGAGCACCCACAAATAATTCAGTTTTCGCAGTATTATAAATCACAGGTGCAGGTTGGGCCTGTTTCAAATGCACCCGTGCAGAGTCAAAGTCACCTTTTTGAATTTGACCTAACCAATCATTCGCAGGATTAAATCCACCTGCCAGTTGCACATAAAATTTAGACAGCTTGTTCGAGGCTTGCACTTTCAATAAATGTGCTTTTCGTGTACCAGCAATTGAGACTTCAGCGTTTTGAATCTCACGATTGCCACTTCTTAAACTGTCCATTCTTGCAGTTAATGCAGTAGGCACTGTGTCTGAAGTTGGTAATTCCCCTTGGATGTTGAGTGATTTGATACTGACAAGATCATTGAAACCAAAGTTATTCACCCTCACATTCGCAGTTGCAGACAATCTCGGTTGAGACTGCACGTTAACAAAACCTTGCGCACGACCACGTAAACCAGGATAAAGCTCAAATAATGCAGGCGCGTCAATCTTAACGCGAAGATTCTGAGCATTCCCTTCGGCTTGAATCTGATTCTGCGCATACACCAAATACAAATTATTGGCTTCAAACTGTTGTGGTAGGAAACCTGTCTGATTCGAATTAAGAATAACAGCAAGATTACCTTTTGCTCTCAGCGGTTTTTTATTGATCATGCCAGCGAGATTGAGTCGATCAATATTAATTTTTTTCAAACGATCTGACCAAACACCATCCGTTTTGATATTACCTGAAATTTCCCCTTTAACACTTGAAACAAAATAATGAGGCTTAAAGCGTATTAAAGAAGCATTAATGTCCCATCCGATTCCATTGGCTAAATTGACTAAACCATTGGCATTGATCTGACCCGCAGCACCCTGATGTTTAAATTCGGAAATATTGATGCGCTGAGGTGTGCCTGCTACACGTATTTTAAGCTGACCATCCCCTTGTGGCAGTTGGCTTGCATGTAATGCACCATCATAATTGACTGCGAAGCCTTTAAAGCCACCACCCGACTTTTCATCATGTAGAAGAATGGCTGCTGTACTTGAGCCAGTCAGCTTAATTGTTTCCGGTGGATTTTGATTGGCAAGTTGACCTGAAAGATTGATCTGATTTAACTGAATAATTTGCTGGTTAGGTCGAGCAAAGCCACTCGCTTGAATTTGTCCATTTAATAAATTTACAGGAGCAGCAGAACTGATGGTTTGCGGATTAAAGTCTTTTGCATTAAGCACCGCATTCCACTTCAACTGTCTTTGATCAGATGGTAATTCAACCTTGGCATTTGCTTGTAAAGATCCTTTTCCATCTGCTTGATAGATAAATGAAGGAACATGAAGATCATTCCCTTTAAGGTCTAATTGGGCATTGTATTTGCCAGCAGGTAAAGTTCCTTTTTCATTTGCACCAACTACGGTTGCCACATGAATATTTTGTTGACCTTCAACTAAAGCAAGTTTTACATCCCCAGATTCACTACTTAACCAACCAATGTACGGAACAGCACGATCAATATTTTTCCAAGCGACATCTAGCAACATCGGATTCGGTTTATTATTTTTTTGTTCAGCTTGATTAAGATTTAAATTCCATGTTTCATATTGGTCAAAATCAATAAGTGCTGTGAGAGCTAATCCCTTCTCTAACGACCCAGCTGAGGCGATTTTGGCATCCAAACGTTCTGGCAGAAAATCTTGCACCACTTGTGGAATCACTTTATCTTTTGGATTGATTTTATCTAAGCGACCTTGCACATCCCAAGTGACTTTATCCTTCCACCCAACGACACCCGCAAGATTCAGCGCCCCGTTCATCAATTGACCATTCAGGTTTGAAATATTCAATTGATTGACGAGATCTGTATGCGCAAGCGCAGTATATTGTCCTTGAGGAATATTTTTACCAGAAATATCGGTGTTAATATCCAAATTCAAACGTTGGATATCTCCAGAAAACTTAGCAACTCCTTGTTTAGATAAGAGCTCCTGCTCTAGCATTAAAGGCCAGTGATAATCTTTAAAGTTTAAAGCACCTTGCATTGGTACATTTTTTCGAACTGGATGTACCACTGCCCAACCTGTTAATAAATCAGGGGTACGTGTGGCAATGCCCGCTTGAATGGTATCTAAAGAGCCTTTTGCATGGACATAAATATCCTCAACGTTGATCGACTTTAAAGATGGGAGTCTTACAACCGCTTGCGCATCTAACGGATATTTACCTTTAAAATCCATCTGACCTGTTGCTTTTTTTACAGACAAATAACCCATATCAAACTGCGAATCTTCAAACTTAAGCTCAGTACCTGACCATAGTGCTTCGTTTAGGATAATGTCATTAAATTGTACTTTAGAACTTGAAGTCTGAATGACCAATTGATCGATATCGGCTTGATCAACACGTAAAACAAAAGGGAGTTTAATTTCACTAAACTTAAATGGCTCATCACTTGGCGGTGACTTGTTAATGACACGCAAATTTCGGACATCGGCACGATTCAAATGAATTTCTTTATCTAATATGGCACGCCAACCCAAAGTGACATCAGCTCTATCAATTTTCACATCAACTGATTTCAGCGTCACCAATACATTTTTTAGAATAATGCCTTGAAGTAAATTTCCACCTTCATATTCATACTGAATAATCTGTTGAGTGGACAAAGCACGGTCAAGTAAGAATTTACTGCCTTTGTCTGTTGAAAACATTACGGCAAGCGAAGCCACAAAAAAGATCAGAATAAATAAAATGATCAGCAATACACGGCGCAATAAACTTCGCTGTGGCGTCACGTTTTGATCAGGTTGTTGCTCAGGTTGCTGCTCGATGTCTTCAGCCATACTTATTCCAAAAAATGATTGAGTACTTTTATTATCTTAAATATTAAAGTTGCGGCCCGATAAAGAAATGTAGACGAATCGGTTTACCAGGATCAGATATCCCCGATGCCACATCTAGACGAATTGGACCAATTGGAGAGTTCCAGCGGATTCCTGCTCCTATGCTATATTCAGTATCATTGGTAAATTTTTCATCATAAGCATTACCAAAATCACTAAATAACGCGGCGCGCCAGCCTTCTTTAAATTGGTAATTGTACTCTAAAGTCCCAATCGCACGCGCTTGACCTCCGACTTTATATCCAAATTCCACAGGGGACAAACTCTTATAGTCAAAGCCTCGTAGACTTTGGTCACCCCCTTCAAAGAATCTCAAGTTATAGGGCACTTTTTGAAAATCTTCTGTGATGATATAACCGAGGTTTGCCCCACCAATGAATTGATGATCATTGTTACTGCCTAATGAATATAAAAATTTCCAGTTCGCATTTACAATCGCCATATCAGCATCGGATAGCAGGCTTTCACTCCCCAATTGGATTTTGTAGTTTTGTTTAAATCCTTTTGTCGGATTTAATCGATTATCACTGGTGACTTTAGTGGCTTCATAACCAAGTAATAAAGATTGCTGCTCATCATTACCCGTTGCAACGACGAACTCTGGAATTTCATCCCAATTGGTATCTGGGTCAAGTGTCTCAGGAATATCACCTTCAATCGTCATACGATCTAGACGATAACGCACACCAAAAATATGCTGCCAATCACGACGCGCACCTTTAATAATTCTGTCAGCTCCGGCAACGGCGGATTCCACAATGAGATTTAATCCATTCCCAATTTCATCACGATCTTCACGCTCGTAACCACCAACTAGACTGACATAATCATTTAATGGGTGTTTATATGGAATATTATAGCGACCATCAATCGATTGTCTGACTTGTGACAACTCCAAGTTTGCATCAAATGAATGACCACGTTCATTCACAATAGAACGGCGGTACTGACTTCGTAAGCGCACACCGGTATCAGTACCATAACCAATACCCGCTTCAACACTATTTAATTTATCCGCATTCAATGTCACGATGACAGGGATTTTTTTCTCTTCACGTGCTAAGGCTTGTAAACGCTCAGTTTCTTCCTGCTTGGCTTGCGCTTGATTATCAGCATCATTACGCTCTTGCAAAGTACGACGTTCATTTCCACCCGCAAATTGAGTTTCATCTGCCACATTCTGCGTGACTTCTTCTGATGAACTTGCCTGTTGTTCAGCCTTTTCTTGACCTGTTAATAAACTTCTATCAATTTTTTGCTCATCCACTAAAGCCTGCAAATCAGGTGCGAGTTCAAGCGGCTTAATAATTGGATCAGGTTTAACAGCGTCAACAAGGCTATAGTTAAAATAACGTGAATTGGTTAAGTTGTTGGCTAATACATTTACACGCCATGCGGTAAAGTCTGCACCTTCTTGCCAAGGAGCTAAGGTTCTTAAAATATCTTCACGAATCGGTAATTTTTTTGATGGATCACTCATTCTAAACTGCACATCATCCAGCTTATAACGTTCACCTGTTTCCATCTTCAAATTTATATCTGCTTGATTTTGAGGGCGGGCCAACATGACATCGTGCATTCGCCAATAATAATCAAAGAAACCGTTGTTATTCGCCGCTTCAATGATTCGAGCTTTTGTCGCTTCGTATTTACCATGATCGAAAATATCACCCACCTCCAAATCAGGAAGCACTCGAATCACTTGCAATTGAGCAAGATTCTCCCCAGGCCCAGTAAATTCAATATTTTGTTCTCGCACCACTACTGGATTATGAGGTGTGACATTGACACGCACTCGGTTATCACTGACTTTTTCAAACTTAAATTCAGCATCGTAATAACCTACGGCTTGTGCAGCTTGGACAGTCATATTACGGAGTTGCGGGACGGCAGCATTGAAATCTGAAAATGACTCAACAGTGAATGATGATAACTTTGCTTTGATATTGTCCGCGAGTGGTTTAGGTGCGCCCGTAACATCTGCGGTAATACGTGGAACAGCAGCGGGCTGATTAAGACGTGGAGGACGTATTTTGTAGAAAATGCGTTTAAACACATTTACTTTTTCTGGTTCTTTATTTTCAGGTTCTTGGGTTTGAACGGATAATGAACGTCCTTCCACATTTTCAGACACCTCAATCTGACGATCAGACTGAATATTTTGCATCAACTGATCAATGTTGACTGGCGCTTTTGTTAACTCAGCTTCTGAAATGTCATTCGCAGGTAGATCTTGTACTTGAATGGCTGGAGTCGTCAATCCCGATCTGAAATTTTGCGCTTCCTGCTTGGCTTCTTCAGCGACTGATAAAATTTCATTGGCAAGTCGAGGGTCCACACTCTCCTCAGGCAGCAACTCCAAATCATCAAATTCTATCGGCTTGAATTGCTCTTGTGGACTCAATTGCTCTTGCTGCTGAAGCATTTCATAACTATTAAAATCATCTTGCCCACTCAACTGATCTATTTTTTGATCAATACTTTCAATTTTCTCTTTTGATAATCCCTGTTGTTGCGCAACGTTTTCAATTTTTTGTTTATTATTTTCGATGGCTTGTACGGATGTCGCAGGCTCAAGCTCCTGACTTGAAATCACTGTGTCGGCTGCAAATAATACAGGTGAAGAAAGCGCACCTAAAAAAACACTTGCATATAACCATTTATTGATATCATTTGATATCCATGTGTGCTGTACACATTGGGAAAGTAATGATTTTTTAAATTGTGTTTTCGATGGCATACTGCGCTCTGAATACTTTATATTTTAAATAGAAAATACAGATTTTTCACTCAAGCTAACTGAATCAAATTTCTAGTATTTTCAAAATTTTTAGGATGAAAATATGATACATGATTTTCCGATATTGTTACTAAATCATCACATTTCTTAATAATTTTTAAAAAAGCTGAATTGTCATGCAAAAACAAGAGCATCTACTGAGTTCGCGCCGTTTTTTACCTATGTTTTTGACTCAATTTTTTGGGGCCTTAAACGATAATGTCTTTAAACAATCCTTATTGCTCGTCATTACCTATGGTTGGATTCAACAACAGACCGCAAGCGTAAGCACACTGAATAATCTAGCTGCACTTCTCTTTATTCTACCTTACTTCATTTTTTCAGCGACTGCAGGACAAATTGCAGACAAATACGAACGCTCTTTCTTGATTCGTAATATCAAATTGCTTGAAATCTTGATTATGCTGATTGGTACTGCTGGATTTTTACTCGGCAATTTATGGCTATTGTTATTAGCATTGTTCCTCATGGGTACACACAGTACCTTCTTCGGACCGATTAAATACGCCATTCTCCCTGAAATATTAAAACCGAATGAATTGATGTCGGGTAATGCTTTATTCCAGTCAGGTACTTCCATTGCAATATTGATGGGGATGATCTTGGGTGGTGTAGTGATTTCAAACTCTGAAGGTAACTTAGTTTGGATCAGCCTGACGGTCGTGACCATCGCGATACTTGGTTATAGTTGTAGTCGCTTCATTCTCAAACAAAAAGTCCGTGAAAATCATATCAATGTCGATTGGAATTTCTTTCGAACCAGTTTTCAAACCATACGTTATGCAAAAAGCTTACCCCTCATCTTTACCATTTTATTGGGTAATTCTTGGTATTGGTTTTATGGCGCGACATATTTAACTCAAATACCTCAAATGACTCAGCAAAATCTTCATGCCAACGAAAATGTGGTTAGCCTCCTCCTTACCTTTTTTTCTGTGGGTATTGGTGTAGGTTCATTGCTATGCCGAAAAATTGGTGGCTCAGAGGTCAATATTAAAATGGTGCCTATTGGTGCAGTAGGCTTAACCGTTTTCGCCTTCTATTTAGCAGGAAGTTTAGCCTTTGTTCCTGAAAGGACTGGAGATTTTATTGGCATATCAGACATGTTTAATTCTGGTATGATTTATTATCATGTGATGATTGCAGTTACTTTATTAGGGATCAGTGGTGGTTTTTATATTGTTCCGCTGTATGCCATGATGCAAGCCTATTCACCGTGTTCACATCGTGCTCGCGTAGTGGCTGCTAATAACATTATGAATGCAGTATTCATGGTGTCTTCTGCTATATTCTCCATTATTATTTTAAGTATCTTAAGTATTGATATTAAGATTCTATTCGGTATTACAGCAATATTGAGTGCTCTGTACACGATTTGGTTATTAACACGCTTAAAACCAATGTTAAAAAATGCTCAAATTGATTTAGAGGATTAAGGTTATGCGTCACTACACAGGTCTAGATAAATTTATCCATTCATTTGATCAAGCACTGCGTAGTTTGGTACCAGGCACCACCACCTCACAACGTGAAAATCCAGCAAGTCAAGCAGAGACTCATCTCGCAGTGAGTGAAGCAAGGCATGTTGCTGGACTCATGCGTGTTAATCACAGTGGTGAAGTCTGCGCTCAAGCGCTTTATCACGGTCAAGCATTGACAGCTAAATTGCCTAATGTTCGTCGTGAAATGGAGCATGCCGCGATTGAAGAACAAGATCATTTAGCATGGTGTGAAGATCGTTTAAAAGAGTTAGATAGTCATACAAGTCTACTCAATCCTGTATGGTATGGTCTTTCTTTTGGTATGGGTGCGATTGCAGGTATTGCTGGTGACAAATACAGTTTAGGCTTCGTTGCAGAAACTGAACGCCAAGTGAGTCTGCATTTGCAACACCATCTTGACCAACTCCCACCGCATGATGAACGCTCTCGTCAAATTTTGACACAGATGAATCAGGATGAACTTCAACATCGAGATACTGCACTAAATGCAGGTGGTGTGGAATTACCAGCTGCGGTCAAAATCGCAATGACGGGTATATCCAAACTCATGACCAAAACAAGTTATTATATTTAAAAAAAACGCGGCTCATGGGCCGCATTTTTTATAGATGATGGAATCGTCTAAACTTATTTAATTCACGCTCAGCATGATTGAAATTCAAATCTAACCGCAATTTATCCTGCTTTAAGGACTTTATTTTCTTAAGATACTCTTCCCGCTTTTCTTTGGTGATTTTGTCATCCAGTAAGTAGTCTCGATAAGTTTCAATTTCTTTATCTTTAGCATCTTTGTCTTTCTTAGAACGATAGTACTGATCGGCCACATTATAAAAGGGTGCTAATTGGGCATGTAACTCTGATGGACAAACCCTATACCCACCTCTTCCATCCAAAGCTCCATCGAAAATAACTTCGGGTTGACAATATGAACGAAGCCCAAGTTGGTAACCTTTTTCATATAACTTGTGATCAGGTTCAATATTCACTTTTGAACAGGCTTTTTGATGTTTAACAATGCGATTCGAATAACCACTGCTTCCATCTTTTTCACCTATTTCCGACCATTGAGCAGTTCGACACTCTTGAGGGGAAAGCGTTGCACAACCTGAGAGGAACGCCAAAATTGCGCTTAACACAATAATTTTATACATCTTCTTGATATGGAGCTTATTTATTTTGAAGTGGCGTATTATAAAAATTAGTCCATTTAAAAGAAGCTGATTATTGTTACATCACAGCCTATTTCCGTATCAAAGACATATTTGATCAATGCTACCGTTGGACTATTCGGCGAAACTCATCCTATTTTAGAAAATGAACCATCTAGTGACACTTGAGGAAAATGATGCGCTTCATGCTCAAATAATGGATTTTCCCAAATATCAAACATTGGAATTTTAACATCTAAGGCTAATGGCATTTTTTTTGGATTAAATTGCATATTTTGGAGCGTATTTCCCCATGCAATGAGATCTACATCCAAAGAAATATCATGTGACGGACGGACTCGACCAGAAGCTTTTTCCAGCGCTTTTAAAAGATTGGTAATTTCATTGACTTGCCGCTTTGATTCTAATAAACATGCAGCATTCCAATAATCTTGTCCAACACCATCTCGACAAGGTATGACATAGATAGGAGAACGCGTAATACATCCCAATGACGCAATTTGTTTTAATGCATTCACCAGATGATTGTGCGGTTGGCTATTACTCGCCAATGCTAGCGCATAAATCATTACGGTGTCTTTCAAGACGAATTCCTACTGAATTAGCTTGTGGAATAATAGCAGGCTTACGCACAGTAATTTGGATAGACTCAATTGCTGGATATTGTTCAAACAAAGCTTTGAGGACAATTTTTGCAGCAAATTCAATTAATTCAGGTTGAGCTTTTTGAATCGTCTGAGTCGCGATTTCACAAATTTCAGCATAATTTAAAGTATCAGCGAGAAGATCTGAATTTGATGCCTGCTCTAAATCAGTCGCAATATGAAGATCAAGCAATAATGGTTGAATGATTTGCCGTTCCCAGTCAAAACATCCGATGACTGTTTCAACTTTCAATCCTTCAATTAATATGGAATCCATCTTCAATCATGACCTTTTCGTAAACTATCAAACAGTGATAGCACGCTTGACGGGAGGCGATAAAAGCAAATCCTCTTCTATTGAGGATTTGCTGTGATATTTTAACACTTGTTTAAGATTTAATGTTTCAACAAAAGATTAGGATCGATTGTTTGTACCATTTGTAAGCGCTGATCTGCATAAATATCAGTGTACGGCGCAAGAATTCTCATAAAACGATCAAAATAAAGCATTTGTTTAAACAACAATGCGAAATCCCGTGGAAAACGGATGCCATGACGCTCACCTACAGCCACCATATCCATCATGATGTCATTTAAGTCGGCTGGATTAGATGACAGAATTTGCTGAGGATCAGCTGTGAGTACACCACTGAATAATCGCTCTAAATCGTTTGCCAAAACTGTTGTATCAATTTGCGTATTGGTCATGCCCATTTTCAGCATATTTTCTGCCATCAATGGATAATTGGTATTTTGCAATGCATCCATGAAAGCAATACATGCCGTCCATACTTCAGGCTTTAATTGTCCCACAATACCAAAATCAATGAATCCAATGCGACCATCATCCAAAAGCATGAGGTTGCCAGCATGTAAATCTGCGTGGAAACTTTCACACATCATCAAACTACCAAACCATGTGTTCATGGCAGTAATCAAAACCTGTGATGGGTCTTTAGAAACTTGACGAACCACATCGAAATCCGTCAACGGCACGCCATAAAGACGCTGCATTGTCAGGACACGACGTGTTGAATATTGATGATATACCTTTGGTGCAGTCGCTTTAGTATTTTGAGTAATGTGCAGATAATTAACAAAATCATCAATATTTTTTGCTTCTTCAATAAAATCAACTTCACGAACCATACGTGTTTTGATTTCTTCAACAATATCCGCAAGTGAAGCAAATTTTACTTTAGGAACTGCCTTCTCTAGAATCTTGGTCGCCCAATGTAGGACATTTAAATCCGTATAAAGGATAGTTTCAACACCAGGTTTTTGGACTTTGATCACGACATCTTCGCCGCTCACCAATTTAGCAGCATGCACTTGTGCGATCGAAGCAGAAGCTAATGGCGTTTCATCAATAGATGCGAAAATTTCACCTAAATCGCGACCGTCAAACTCAGCATTCAAAACACTTTCAATATAGCTAAATGGGAGTTTAGGTGTCTGATCTAAACACCCTTGAAATTCCTCAACATATTCACGTGGAAATAATGAAGGCGTACTGGCAATAAACTGTCCCAACTTAATATACGTTGAACCAAGTGACTCGAAAGTTTCGCGCATTAATTTCGCATTACTCGGTTTTTCTGTCGCGTATTTAATCCCTGCTCGCGCAGCAATGACCGCAGTTTCACCTACACGGGCCACTGAGCGTAAACCATCTAACCAAATATTATTTTTCATAATGTCGATATTAAATTTCGATATGTTGAGTGTAGCAAATTAAATTGTCTTTGCGGATTGACTGATGTGACAGATTTGACATTCTTTATCCTTGTCAAAATTCAAAATTCGCTGTTGCATGTTCCTTCCATTCCATAGAAGGATCTTCTGTTTTAATGGTGTTAAATTTAACCCCAGATATAATAGCGCATGATGTGCTTGCATACTTGCCATCAGGTTAGGAGTTGTTGCTAAAACTCCTGAATCTGCACACCTTAAACTCTCATCTGCATGATCTTCTTTAGGAAAAAGACATTCATAACATGCTGATTCACCATCCACCATAAATAACTGCCCCTGCAAACCAATCGCAGATGCACTAATGAGTGGAACATTCGCATCCTTACACATTTGATTGACCAAATAACGGGTTTCAAAATTGTCACAACCATCTAACACAAGATCTTGCTGTGTAATCAGTGCGGCAGCATTATTAAAATCAAATTTAGTATTGATGTATTCAATCTTAATATAAGGATTAATTTGAGAAATTTTCTTGGCTAACACTTCAGCTTTGTAAAAACCCACATCATGATGATCAAAGGCAATTTGTCGCTGTAAATTACTAATTTCTACAGTATCAGCATCGATGAGTGTCAATTTACCCACGCCTGCTCTCGCCAATAACTCTGCAGTCAAACACCCTATTCCACCACAACCAATAATAAGCACATTGGACAGCTTTAATCTTTCTTGTGCATCAATATCCCAATCCTCTAGTAATATTTGTCTTGCGTACAACTGTAGCTCAACATCACTCAGTTCAATGCTATCACTCACCTAAACACCCTGATTACATGCTTGTATAAGCCTATGATACCGAATAAATAAGCAGTCTATTCATACAATTCTGAAGATAATTTTTACCCTAGAAGATCTGTACCTTATTGTTACAATTCGAATAGGTTTGTTTAATTTTTCTTATTTTATTTTGTACTATTAATAAACATAATCTCAATAATTGCTTCACTAGCAATTAATTTTAAAAACATCTAACTCCAATAAATGACAGTCATACTTATGAATAAAAAAATTTTTGCACTCGCTACATTATTAGTTTCGAGTTTATTCCTGACGGCATGTAAAGATGAAAAGATCACCAACATTACATACGTCAATCAAGGTTCGGATACCCAACCAGAATATATAGAAAGCACGCTTTATGATCTGGACGAAGAGAATGCTTCACCCAATCAAGACAATCGGCAAATGTTCTTGATTCTGCACTACACAGCAGTATCTAAAGACGAAACATTGGCTTTGTTTAAAGATCCTAATTTCCCTGCCAGTAGTCACTATTTTGTACCCGAATTACCAACCAATGGTAAATTTACTGTGTACCGTCTTGTGCCTGATGATAAAAGAGCTTGGCATGCTGGCACGAGTTCTTGGCAGACCAACAGCAGTTTGAATGCCTCAAGTATCGGCATTGAAATTGAAAATCTCGGTTTCCCTGCAGACGATGAACAACTCCCTTTGATGCAACGTCGATGGTATCCATTTTCATCAAAACAACAAATCGAAGTCCTTGCAGATATTATTTTAAAAATAACTAAAAAATACGAGATCAGACCCGACCGAATTTTGGGGCACAGTGATATTTCTCCAGGTCGTAAATTTGATCCAGGTCCACTATTTCCTTGGAAACGTTTACATGAAGACTATAACATTGGTGCTTGGTACGATAACGACACTGTAAATTATTATCGTACCTATCATCCTTGGAAGAATGATATTGCTTCGTTACAAAGCAAATTGGCATTATACGGTTATAACGTTCCTGTCACTGGTCAATATGATCAAGTCACTCAAAATGTTGTATCTGCATTCCAAATGCATTTTTATCCTGAGAAATATGATGGTTTCGCGGATATTGAAACTGTAGCCCGCCTTGATGCATTACTTGAGAAGTATCGTAATGTAGCTCGTCCGGCGATTACACCATAAAGCATCTGAGATCAGTTTAGTCGTCTATTTAAGTGAAGACTAAACTGATTTTCATATATTATTTTGGCGCCATACGAATTGCGCCATCCAATCGAATCACTTCACCATTTAAATACGAATTTTCAAAGATATGTCCAACCAGTTTCGCAAATTCTTCAGGTTTAGCTAAACGTGGTGGGAATGGAACCATCTGTCCCAATACATCCTGCACATTTTGCGGAAGACCTTTAAGCATCGGAGTTTCCATGATCCCAGGTGCAATAGTCATAACACGGATCTTTTCGCGTGCTAACTCACGCGCCAATGGCAAAGTCATACCAACAACAGCGCCCTTAGATGCAGAA
Source organism: Acinetobacter sp. ANC_7655 (assembly GCF_056784015.1). Lineage (NCBI taxonomy): Bacteria > Pseudomonadati > Pseudomonadota > Gammaproteobacteria > Moraxellales > Moraxellaceae > Acinetobacter > Acinetobacter sp. ANC_7655. The sequence goes on from NZ_JBWYJB010000001.1 coordinate 426,060, forward strand.
TATGCAGCCTGACCAATTTGACCATCAAAAGCAGCAACTGAAGCCGTGTTCACAATGACACCGCGTTCTTCCTCTTCCCCCGAAAGCGCATACTGTGACATTAATTGCGCAGCATATCGCAACATATTAAAGGTTCCACTGACGTTGATATTCAGTACTGTTTGGAACATATCTAAGGCATGCAGGCCATCACGACCAAGCACTTTAGCTGATGGTGCAATACCAGCACAGTTGATTAAACCATTTAATTGTCCATATTTTTCTTGTATGTGTGCAAAGAATGATTCAACTGCTTTTTCATCAGTTACATCTAGTTGAATAAATTCTGCACCAATTTCTTGACCCGTTTGCTCGCCCAAAGATGCATTCATATCAACAATTACGACTCGAGCACCCTGCTGTTGAAGATAAGCTGCTGTCGCCGCACCTAACCCAGAAGCGCCACCTGTAACAACAATCACTTTTCCTTGAATATTCATAAATCCCATTATCCATTTTTAGTTTTAGGTTGGCTTTAGGGTAATCTTCCTCCAATACGGATTCAATTTATTCAGTGACTAATTGGTCTAAATAATTCAAAATAGATATAATTTAATATTTATTTTATATAAAAATAAATCACCCATGACAATTTTTTTTGCCTTAATGACATGATTTAAAAACCATGCAGTCATCGATATTCTTTTGAATTCGGCTAATATTTAAACTATTTTAATCTTATTCATTTCGGCATTTTGCCATATCTCCTAAAGGTTCAATCATGTTTAAAATGATCGATGTCTTAGAGCAAAATTTTGCTCAAACTTTCACCCATGCACTTAATCAAGATTCAGATCAAATTTCAGAGCAGCTTCAAATGAGCATTCTGAATGCATCCGAAATAGATTTAAAAAATGCAATCAATCAATTCCTAGACACTCAAGATGCAAGTGAAACTGCACTTGCATTAGATATTTCAACTGATCGTCTTAATGAACTGAAATCTGGTATTGCGTTAAAAGATGCTTCAAAAATTTCGGACACTTTAAAGGTAGTAGCGCTATGCTTGGCTTTGGAGTCAGACTCATTAGACCTTCTAGAAGTGAGCGATATTTCAACTGAGTATTTCGTATAATGTAAGTATTGAGATCAAACTGATATGGTTTGGTCTCATTTTCACTCTTAGCCTTGCTATATTAAATTATGTGACCTTCATCTCATTGCATTAATTTATATAAAGTTCTGATAAATCACTATATTTTCACAAAACCACAATATTTATAAAATATTGATTTGATTTCAATGTGTTAACTCATAATTTTAACTTTATCAAAATTTGTTCTTTTAATATCTCATTTTCTTTTTTGTCACAAATCACCTGAAAGGCTATTTATATCGAAAATTTAGCGAATTAAATCAGGTACTTCAATGAAAAAATCGATATCTCCATTGAAATTAGGACTGTTGGGTTTAGTAATTAGTGTTGTTCATAGTGGAGCTAATGCTGCCCTCCCTAAGGAAATCAAACTGGATTATGCCTATTATGCTCCTACGAGCTTAGTGGTTAAAAATCAAAAGTTATTAGAAAAGGCTTTACCCAATACCAAAATCAAATGGGTATTTAGTCAAGGCAGTAATCGCTCCTTAGAATATCTCAATAGCGGCAGTGTTGATTTTGCTTCAACAGCTGGTCTTGCCGCTGTATTAAGTCGTGCCAATGGTAGCTCTGTTAAAACAGTTTATATCCAAAGCCAACCTGAATGGACAGCTTTAGTCGTGCCAAAAGACTCCCCGATTAAATCCTTAAAAGATCTAAAAGGTAAAAAAATTGCCGCAACAAAAGGAACTGACCCATTTTTATTCACGCTACAAGCTTTAGATACCGTTGGATTGAATAAAAAAGATGTACAGCTTGTTCATTTGCAACATCCAGATGGCAAAACGGCGTTAGAGCGTAAGCAAGTGGATGCTTGGGCTGGCTTAGACCCTTTGATGGCATCAGCTCAAGTTCAGTCGGGTGCAAAACTGCTTTATCGTAATGTAGGCTTTAATAGTTATAGCGTGTTAAGCGTCAAAGAGCCATTTACTCAATCTAGCCCAGAAGCAATTGAAGCCGTAATTAAAGCGTATGAGCAAGCACGTAAATGGGCAAAAGCCAATCCAGATAAACTGGCGCAGTTACTCGCCACTGAAGCTAAACTACCTTTAGAGGTTGCAAAACTTCAGCTTCAGCGTACTGACTTTAATCAAAACATTCCTACAGCCCAACACATTAATGCACTACAAAAATCCGGCAAAATCTTGACTGAAGAAGACTTAGTTCGTAAAGGAACAAATGTAAATCAAGTTGTTCAACAGTTATTTAATGCCTCATTCGCTCAAAAAGTGGTGACAAAATAATGGCGATCAGTGAAAAAGCGATTGAACATCGGAATATCGATGTCCATTCACAACTGTCGACAAAAGGGAATAAATGGTTGAAAGGTATTTTCCTCCCTGTATTACTGGTATTGCTGTGTGAAATTTTGGTTCGAGGTGGTGTAGTTGAACCTTATCTGCTACCTGCACCAAGTAGCTTATTAGTTTCCCTGCAAGAACTTGCTAAGAATGATTTAGGTCAACATATTTGGGCAAGTACATGGCGAGTGTTTTTAGGGTTTGCTATTGGTAGTGGCTTAGCACTATTTTTTGCAGTTTTGGTAGGACTCAATCACCATGCAGAAGAGTTTATTGAACCGACCTTTTCTGCAATTAAGTCAATTCCTAGTCTTGCGTGGATTCCTCTCCTTTTGTTATGGCTTGGTATTGATGAATCCTCAAAAATCACCCTTATTGCGATTGGTGCTTTTTTTCCAACCTATACCAATACTGTGGCTGGTATTCATGGTGTCGACCGAAAATTGATTGAGTTGGCTCAAGTGTATAGACTGAATCGCTGGCAACAAATCTACCAAATCGTTTTACCCGCAGCTTCTCCATCTATCCTTACAGGCTTGCGCAATAGTTTGAGTTTAGCTTGGATGTTCATGATTGCCGCTGAACTCATTGCAGCAACGCAAGGTATTGGATATTTATTAAGTGATGGACGTGAAACATCGCGTCCAGATATTGTGATCATTGCTATTATTTTATTGGCAATATTGGGAAAAATCACGGATACCATAATGAAAGTATTTGAATCAAAATTATTGTTATGGCGTGATGTCATCAAAAGATGAATCAATAAAAAAGCGACCTAAAGTCGCTTTTTTATTTCTAATGAGGCCATTGTGCTAAAGTCACGCGATCGTTACCACCATAATCTTTAACGGTTCTCACTTTCTTATAACCTGCTTGACGAAATAGATGCTGAACAGCGTCTGCTTGATCATATCCATGTTCAAGTACCACCCAACCTTCAACAGTCAGATGCTTCTTGGCTTGTAAAATAATTTGCTCAAGATCAGCTAAACCTTTTTTATCAGAGATTAATGCACGTTGAGGCTCGGTCGCCAAATTGTGCATATGTTCATCTGCTGGATCAATATAAGGCGGATTAGATACAATGACATCAAAAAATTGACGCCCAAACGGTTTTAACCAACTGCCTAGTACAAATTGAACCTGATCTAAGTCATGTTGCTCAGCATTAAATTTAGCGACTTCCAATGTAGGCTCATAAATATCGGTTGCTGTTAAAGACCAATTAGGACGTTCGGAAGCGAGTGACAATGCAATGGCGCCTGTCCCAGTTCCTAAATCTACAACGCGCGCATCCTCAGGCAACTCTAACTTTAAAACTGTCTCCACCAAAACTTCGGTGTCCGGTCTAGGCACCAAAGTATCGGACGTCACTTTTAAGTCCAATGTCCAAAAAGGTTGCGAACCTGTGACATAAGCTAAAGGCTCACCTGCTTCAATCCGAGCAATCGCCTCTCGATACGCCTGCTCTTGTTCTGCAGTGAGCTCTTTATCCTTCTTCATCACCAAATCGAATGAATCGATTTTAGTGATATGTTCGAGCAACCAAGCATTTTCTTGACGCTCATAACTTTCAGGCTCACCACGCAGTGCAAGCGCTTGTTGAATGTTCATTAACCACCATTCTGCTGTGCAAGCATTGCCAATTGATCCGCTTGATATTCACGATGTAAGCTATCTAAAAGCTCAGTCAAATCTCCCTCCATCACTGCATCCAACTTATATAAAGTTAAGTTAATACGATGATCAGTCATACGACCCTGAGGATAATTATAGGTACGAATACGTTCTGAACGATCACCTGAACCCACCAAATCACGGCGCATTTCAGATGTAGCAGCATCAGCTGCTGCACGTTTAGCATTCTCAAGACGAGATGCCAATAATGCCATTGCCTTTGCTTTGTTCTTATGTTGTGAACGCTCTTCCTGACATTCAACAACAGTACCTGTCGGAATATGCGTGATTCGTACAGCAGAATCCGTTTTATTGACGTGCTGACCACCCGCCCCAGATGCACGATAAGTATCAATACGCAAGTCTGAAGGGTTAATATCTACAGTCGTATCAACATCAATTTCAGGAAGAATTGCAACGGTACAAGCTGAAGTATGAACTCGCCCCTGTGATTCAGTTGCAGGAACGCGCTGAACTCGATGAGCACCGCTTTCAAATTTTAAGCGTCCGTAAACACCTTCACCATTAATTAAACAAATAATTTCTTTGTAACCGCCATGTTCACCTTCATTTTCAGAAAGGATTTCGACACGCCAACCCTGTGATTCAGCATATTTACTGTACATACGGAATAAATCACCAGAGAAAATCGCAGCTTCATCGCCACCTGTCCCTGCACGTACTTCCAGATATGCAGAGTTCGCATCATTTGGATCTTTCGGAATCATCAGAATATTCAATTCTGCCTCTAAAGATTCAATTAATGCTTTATTCTCTTTAATTTCTTCTTGTGCCATTTCCTTAAAGTCAGGATCTGACAACATTGCTTCAGCCGTTACAATATCTTCTTCCGCTTGGGTATATTTTTTCCAAACAGTGGTGATTTCAGTCAAATCATTGTGTTCACGTGACAAATTACGGAAACGCTTATTGTCGGAAATGACTTCAACATCAGCCAATAGCGCTTCTAATTCTTCATGACGATCACAAAGTTGGTCTAATCGTAAACGTAACGATTCTTTCATGTTAAATAAAATCTCTAATACTGGATTAATTTAAGGACTGCCTTAAATTAATATTTCTAAAATTGCGAGTAGTTTAACGACTCTGACATTCAATTAACATATTTATATAGAATGACTTTGCAAAACCATTTTCATTCCTTGTCACACCCAATTAATGGATAATCAAAAATTAGCTCCATAACTGCCAAGTTTAAAAACTGTTTACTGAATCAACTCTCCATAGTTTCTTCTTAATCAGCCCAATAATGCATATTGAATGATCAGTTGTAATATAAAAACAACATTGTGCAACCAAAACGTAAAACTCTAGGTTAACTTCTACATATTTAGCGCTTCAATTCTTGTTACATTGTGCTCAACGAATTATTACTCGTCCACGAACAAGGACATGGAGTCACACATGAAATTAAATACCCTATTAATGTCAGCCACCTTAGCCACTGCATCAATGTTCACGGTATCTGCACATGCAGACAGTACAGCGCGTGTCGCTGCTGCGAGTGCTTTAGGTAGTGTAGCAGGTACAGCAATTGGTAAAAACATGGGTGGCACAACAGGTGCAACTTTAGGTGCAGCACTTGGTGGTGCTGGTGGTGCTGCTGTTGCTAGTAATAAACGTAACCGTACTGAATCTGCCATCGGAGGTGCATTAGGTGGCGGTGCGGGATATACCGTAGGTAATAGTATGGGTGGAACCAATGGCGGTTATATCGGCTCTGCTTTAGGTGCTGCTGGTGGTGCTGCTCTTGGTAACAAAATTGCGAAAGACAAAGCATATGATTCACGTCAAGATCGTAAATGGAAAAAGAAAAAACATAGCCGTCGTTAATATAATCTGATTGATCGTTTCCCCTTTGAATACTCTGTATTCACCTCGATGCGCCTTAGGGCGCATTTTTTTATTAACAAATTAATTATGGATAAATTAGGGAGAGAAAAATACAAACCAGCAACTTGCTCTCCAAAATGATTGCAGAAATTTGGATTAAATTAAAACCATCAAATATAAGACTTCGACAAGGAGTTCACCATGAAATTTAATTCAAAGTTATTTGCTGCTGCGATCGCAACTGCGGCCTTGAGTACAACAACTGCTTATGCTGATAGTTCGTCTAGAGTTGCCCTCACATCTGCTTTAGGTGGAGTCGTTGGTGCTGCGATTGGTCAACAAATGGGTGGCTCGACTGGAGCAATGATCGGATCAGCGATTGGTGGTGCTGGTGGCGCAGCTGCATCAGCGAACAAAAAAGATCGTAATGCTGCTGCAATTGGTGCTGCATTAGGTGGTGCTGGTGGTTACACCGTTGGTAATAATATGGGCGGAACAAATGCTGGTTATGCTGGGGCTGCATTAGGTTCAGCTGGTGGTTCAGTTTTAGGTAAAAAAGTGGCTGAAGATCGTCGCGAAGATGACTATAGAGATCGTTATGATCGCCGTGAAAGCGGTTATCGCAATTCAAACTATCGTTATAATGACCGTAATTACAGAAGTGACAATGGTCGTCATTTAGGCTGGTATAAAAACGGTAAACGTTAATTCCAAACTCTTAGAATTCAAGCGCTCAACTTAGAGCGCTTTTTTATTTACACTTATATCGTTTTTTTTCAATATACAAATACTCGAGTTCGTATTAACATCTTTATGAGTGTTCAAAAGAGTAGAAAGTTATGCGAAGCTTAAAAGATATCGAGTTTTCAGTATTGGAACTCGCTCCTGTACGTGATGATAAAACGATTGCTTTTTCACTACAGCATGCTTTGGAGTTAGCACAAAAAATCGAACAATTGGGTTTTAAACGACTGTGGCTTGCAGAGCACCATAATATGGATGGTATCGCTAGCTCAGCTACAGCTGTGTTATTAGGCTATATCCTTGCTAACACCTCCTCTTTAAAAGTAGGTTCTGGCGGAATCATGCTGCCTAATCATGCACCACTTGTTGTAGCAGAACAATTTGGAACACTAGCAACGCTTTATCCTGATCGAGTTGAGCTCGGACTAGGACGCGCACCAGGTACAGATCAATTGACCATGCGTGCCTTACGCCGAGGTCGTCAAGAGACTGAAGATCAATTTCCACAACACGTGCTCGAAATTTTGAGCTATTTGGGGGAACCATCGCCACATCAGAGAATCAAAGCGACACCAGGTCAAGGAACACATGTTCCCGTATGGCTGTTAGGTTCTAGCTTATTTAGCGCACAATTGGCAGCTAAACTTGGCTTACCTTATTCTTTTGCCTCTCACTTTGCCCCTCGTATGCTGGGTCAAGCGATTCAACTTTACAGAGAAAACTTCGAACCTTCTGAATATTTGGATCGTCCTTATGTATCAATGGGCGTTCCAACTGTTGTAGCTGACACTGATGAAGAAGCTGAATACTTGGCTACTAGCGCTTATCAACGTGTATTAGGCTTAATGCGTGGGCAAAGCTTAAAACTCAAACCTCCAGTTAAATCAATGGATGGAATTTGGTCTGCTCCAGAAAAGATGTCAGTTGACAATTTTTACGCAATGGCTCAAATCGGATCACCAGAAACAGTGAAACAAGGTCTTGAACAACTACTGGTGCCTTATGATGTAGATGAGTTTATTTTTACCTGTGATATCTACGATACAGACAAACGCATTCAAAACTTTGAGTATTTAATGCAAATTAAGCAAAATGCTTAGATCAAAAAAATCCTGAAATGATTGAGTAATGGTTTTGATTTCAAATCTATAATTAATTACTCTTTCATTTCTTGAGTTTGTCAAACAACTATTGGCAACAAATGACATCAAATGTCCCTAAAAGACTATTCCAATGAAAAAATTCTTTTAACCAACAATATTAATTATTCATAATCAAATACTTAAAATTTGGCATTTTATATCAAACTAAAATAAGCACTTCTGCAAAACACATCACATTTTTAAGCGATAAAATTTCATGATTAAAAAATAAATACGGATGTATAACATGGCCTCTATCGACTTAGAAAAAATGTTGGATAAAGTAAAACATACTCAATGGACACTCTCGGATATTGACTGGGATGCTCCTGGCAAAGAATTAGTCACCGCAGAACAGTGGCCCAAGCTTAAAGATTTTATGGCTGATCTAATGTGGATCGAACATGTAGGTGCTCGTGCATTTTCTGCGATGTCAAAAAAAGCACCGACAGATACGCTTCGCGAAATGTATGCCATTTTCCACGCTGAGGAACAGCGTCACGCCAATGCCGAAATGGCACTGATGAAAAGATGGGGTATGCTTGAAGGCGATATTCCTAAACCCAATAAAAATTTAAGACTGATCATCGAATGGCTCGACACTTATGCTGATGAAATGCCCTTCTATATTCTAGGTGCTGTCATTCCGATGCTGGAAGTCGCTCTTGATGGCGCACTTTGTACATTCCTATTGGACACTGTAGAAGACCCAGTTTGTCATCAAGCTTTTGAACTGATTAATGGTGATGAAGCTCGTCATTTAGGTGTTGGATTTAGTGTCATGGAAGATCAAGGCTACAATAAAACCTTTATTGAGCTTTCTAAAATGGCAGCGCGAGTTGTAGATCCACGTTTATTACTTGGTATTCTTGCATACTTACCACTCATTAACAAAATGCGTGATAATGTGATTAAACTAGGTCTGCCAGAAGAAAAGCTCTATGCAGCGATGCACAAATTTGCTCGAATAGGTGGACGTACTGCAGAAGGTCGTCGTAATCCTTGGTATCAAATTATTAACTTCCATGCACGAAGTGCCATGAATCGACGTAATAAATGGTTTCATATCCCTGTCGACACCATGGTAAAAATGACTGATAAGATTCCAGAAAAATCTTTACCTAAAATCCCATCTTGGATATATGAATTAACTGCAGAACCAAAAGCAACCCACTAAAACAATAATTAGGTACAGAAATGAAAAAAAGGAATAAAGCCCACACGGATTCGTTCTTTCATAATGAAGCTGAGTATTTTTCCAACTTCAAAGGAAAAATTATCTCAGCTGAGGACATCAAACAAACCGATTTTTCAGGATTAAAGGTCGCGATTATTGGTGCCAATCAAATGTCAGTTTCACATTTAGATGTGGTTTGTCAAAATGCGCTATTCGTCAAAGTATTTCAAATGACACCTCATTTCGTTTTGCCACACACTGAAAAAGGGATTCAAAAAATTATTGCTCATCCCCTCATCGCTAAAAATAAACGATTATTTAATCAGCGAATTAAGACGACATTGGCAATACGATATTTAGATTCTCAGATTTCAGATACTTGGTTAAAAAGACAATTGATGCCAAATCCAGCTTCGTCGCAAAAAATATTTTTTAAATCCGATCATTATTACAGCGCCTTACAGCGAGAAAACTGTAAATTGATCACATGGCCAGTCGTGAAAATTACTGAAAATGCCGTTCAAAGTATGGAAGGAATCGAACACTTAGTAGATATTATTATTACAACGTACGAAAAATAACCATCATTTAGTAGATAAATGCGATTCTAAATTACATTTTATGATGAAATTATAGACACTTGAATTATATAATTTTTGAATTTTATGAGTATTTATGACGATTAATCTCTTAAAAAAAAGAAGCACAGCTAGTGCTTCTTTTTTTTAAATTAGATTTACCGATTTAACCAATCCGGCGTTTCAAGCCTGTCATTTGCAATACTCGTGTTGAGATTTCTTCAATCGACATTTCTGAAACATTTAGATATTTAATCCCTTCAGAAATATAAATACCTTCGATTGCACGCAATTCCATCTGACATTGGCTAAAACTTGCATAACGACTGTTGGCTTTGCGTTCAGATCGAATTGCCACCAAACGATCAGCATCAATCATTAATCCAAACAACTTATGCTTATGTGGACGTAAAACTGCTGGCAAACGGTTGTCATCCAAATCTTCTTCAGTTAACGGATAGTTCGCAACTCGAATACCAAATTGTAATGACAAATAAATTGAGGTCGGTGTTTTACCAGAACGCGACACTCCAATCAAAATTAAGTCCGCTTTATCATAGTGTCTTGTACGTGCGCCATCATCATTATCCAGCGCGAAATGTACAGCATCAATACGTGCCTTATAAGACTCAGAATCAGTCACAGCATGCGTTTGTCCGACTAAAGTTGTAGGGGCTGTTCCAAGCACCTCAGATAGCTTACTAATTAACCCTTCAAACACATCTAAATTAACCGCATTTGCCGTATTGATGATATCCCGAACATAGGGATCCACAAGAGTATCAAAGACAAGAGGTTGTTGGCCATCAGACTCTGCGCGCGCGTTAATCTCTGCAACGACGTTCATTGCGGCTTCTTCTGTAGTGATATACGGAATGATATGAATATCAAAATCGACATGAGGAAATTGAGCCAATAAAGAATGCCCGAGTGTTTCAGCCGTAATGGCAGTACCATCGGAAATAAAAAAAACACTTCGTTTAATATCTTTACTTTCTGCCATTAAATTAATCCTCAAATATTTGTCTAAGTACTATATAATCTTTATAGTAAACCGATCTTACATGACTGTCGCTTAGTAATGAAAGTTTGCTAAGTTTTCACAGAAAAATATCATGCCAAGATAGTGATTAATACTGCAAAAGTGGAGTAACAACTTTGGAAGCACGCGTAATCGGTCTGGAAAAATTAGGTAAACACGACGTAGAAATCGTGGGCGGTAAAAACTCATCTCTAGGCGAAATGATCAGCCATTTAGCAAATGCTGGTGTATCAGTTCCAGGTGGTTTTGCAACAACTGCTGCAGCTTACCGTGAATTCCTTGAGCAAAGTGGTCTAAATGCCAAAATTTCAGCCGAGCTCAAACAACTCAATGTTGACGACGTAAATGCACTTGCTGAAACTGGTGCTAAAATTCGTCAATGGATCGTTGATACTCCGCTTACTCCAGCACTTGAAAAAGAAGTTCGTGATGCATTCGCAACTCTTTCTAACGGCAACCCTGAGATCGCGGTTGCCGTTCGTTCATCTGCGACTGCAGAAGATTTACCAGACGCATCTTTTGCAGGACAACAAGAGACTTTCCTAAACATCCGCGGTATTGACAACGTCTTAATCGCGATTAAGGAAGTTTTTGCTTCACTTTATAACGACCGCGCAATTGCTTACCGTGTACACCAAAACTTCGATCATGACATCGTTGCTCTTTCTGCTGGTGTGCAACGTATGGTTCGCTCAGAAACTGGTGCTGCTGGTGTAATGTTTACACTGGACACTGAATCTGGTTTCCGTGACGTTGTATTCATTACTGCATCTTACGGTTTAGGCGAAATGGTCGTACAGGGTGCTGTAAACCCTGATGAATTCTATTTATCTAAGCCACTTTTAAATGCAGGTAAACACGCAGTATTGCGTCGTAACCTCGGCTCTAAACACCAAAAAATGATCTATGGTGAAGAAGGCTCTGCAGGTAAATCAGTTGTTGTTGTGGATGTTGAAAAAACTGAACGCCAACAATTTGCTTTAAATGATCAAGAATTACAAGAACTTGCTAAGCAGGCGTTAATCATTGAGCAACACTATGGTGCGCCAATGGATATCGAATGGGCGAAAGACGGTGATGATGGTCAAATTTACATCGTTCAAGCACGTCCTGAAACTGTGAAAAGCCGTGAGAATGTCGGCACAATGGAACGCTACCTATTAAAACAAAAAGGTACAGTTCTTTGTGAAGGTCGCTCAATCGGTCAACGTATCGGTTCTGGTAAAGTACGTATTGTTAATTCAATCAAAGAGATGGACAAAGTCCAAGATGGCGACGTTCTTGTTTCTGACATGACCGATCCTGATTGGGAACCAGTTATGAAACGTGCTGCTGCGATCGTTACAAACCGTGGTGGTCGTACTTGTCATGCCGCGATTATTGCACGTGAACTCGGTGTTCCAGCGATTGTTGGATGTGGTAACGCAACAGAAGTACTTGTTGATGGTCAAGAAGTAACTGTTTCATGTGCTGAAGGCGATACAGGTTTCATTTACGAAGGCGCTTTAGATTTCGAAGTTCAACGTAACTCGATTGAATCTATGCCAACACTTCCGTTCAAAATCATGATGAACGTTGGTAACCCTGATCGTGCATTTGACTTCGCTCAAATTCCAAACGAAGGTATTGGTCTTGCACGTCTAGAGTTCATCATCAACCGTATGATTGGTGTTCACCCTAAAGCATTACTCAATATTGACAGCTTACCTCGCGAAACACGTGCAGCTGTGATGACCCGTACTGCAGGTTACTCTTCACCGATCGAGTTCTACGTTGAAAAACTCGTTGAAGGTATTTCTACACTTGCTGCTGCATTTGCTGATAAACCTGTCATCGTACGTATGTCTGACTTCAAATCGAATGAATACGCGAACTTAATCGGTGGTAAGTTATACGAACCTGAAGAAGAAAACCCGATGTTGGGCTTCCGTGGTGCGAGCCGTTATGTTTCTGACAACTTCCGTGACTGCTTCGAATTAGAATGCCGTGCATTGAAGAAAGTTCGTGATGAAATGGGTCTAACTAACATTCAAATCATGATCCCATTCGTCCGCACAGTTGCTGAAGCAAAACGTGTTATTGAACTTCTTGCTGCAAATGGCTTAAAACGTGGTGAAAATGGTCTTAAAGTGATCATGATGTGTGAATTACCAACCAATGCCCTACTTGCTGAACAATTCTTAGAACATTTTGATGGCTTCTCAATCGGTTCAAATGACTTAACTCAGTTAACGCTTGGGCTTGACCGTGACTCAGGCATCGTTTCTCATTTGTTTGATGAACGCGATCCAGCAGTAAAAGCTCTTCTTTCAATGGCGATTCACGCATGTCGTAAAGCAGGCAAATATGTGGGTATTTGTGGCCAAGGACCATCAGACCACCCAGATCTTGCTCGCTGGTTAATGGAACAAGGTATCGAATCTGTTTCACTCAACCCAGACTCTGTTTTAGATACATGGTTCTTCTTATCTGAAGAAAAGACTAAACAAGCTTAATAAACTATGTTAAAAAAAGACCCATTCGTGGGTCTTTTTTTTACCCCATTATTTTTTAGTAATTTTTGAGAAATTAGGTTTATGCAAATTTACTTGGCGAGAAATAATCAACAAGCTGGACCGTATACGGTAGAGCAGTTAAATCAAATGCTCTCGAGCCAACAAGTTTTACTCACAGACTTGGTCTGGCATCAAGGTATGACTGAATGGAAAGCTTTAGGTGAACTCACTCAAGGAAAATTATATTACCAACCTGAAGGCTATCAACCGACTCCACCAGTACAACAAAGCTATTCAAATCCTTCAATCGCGAGTGTAAATATTCAAAAAAATACTGCTCAGCAAGAACTTGCCTCAATTGGATCTCGATTTTTAGCTAAACTCGTTGATCTGGCGCTTTGGTTGCCTGCCATGGTGATTCCTTCGTTCTTTATGCAGGAAGAACAAGTTGCTCAATTGACTGAACTTCAGCAAAAAATGCAGAATGCTAGCTCATCAGATCAAGCAATCAAATTACAGGAACAGTTATTTACACTGATTCCAATGGAAGCTTGGCAAGCAATGTTGGTTTACATTGTATTAATGCTAGCTGCTCAAGCATTTTTAATTGCGAAAAGTGGTCAGAGTTTAGGAAAAAAAGTAGCAAAAATTCAAATTGTTGATGCTGAAAATGGACAGCAAGTAAACTTAATGCGCGCATTCACATTGCGTAGTGTGATTTTTATTGTATTGAATTTACTCTTTATGCCATTCATTACCATCATTGATCATGCCTTCGGTCTAAGTCAAAAAAGACAAACTTTGCACGATAAATTAGCAAAGACTAAAGTCATAAAACGATAATTTTTATCTTAGGGGAGCAAATGCTCCTCTTTGTTTTGCCTCTGTTTTCATACCAAAAGTAATTAATTCTTCAACCAATTCCGACCAAACAAATTGGGTTTAATCCTTATATTTAAAGGCACTTTACATATAGCTTAGTTGGTCGTTATAGGGCATAATGCCCTACAACGTAGCGGTGTCATATGACTGAAATTCAGTAAATGTAATTTTCTGTTTTTCAATCATGTGACACTATAATCGCTATCCCATAATTTTATTAGGGAATGGGACTCTTCACCGAGGTTGTAAAATGAGACAAACAATTTTAGCTGTATTGTCTTTATCAACGCTTGCCGTGCTCTTAACAGGGTGTGGCGGTGATATAGTACTTCTAAACTCAAAAGGTCCAGTAGCACAAGGTCAGTCTGATCTTATGATGACTGCGATCTACCTCATGCTATTGGTAGTAATTCCATCAGCATTGATGGCTTTATGGTTTAGTTGGAAATATCGTGCGTCAAATAAAGATGCAGACTATAAACCTACATGGGCGCACTCTACTATTATTGAAATCGTAGTGTGGGGTATCCCGTGTATTATTATTGGTATTTTAGCGTATTTAACATGGTGGGGCTCACACAAGTATGACCCTTATCGTCCGCTAGAATCAGAGAAATCGCATTTAACTATTCAAGTTATTGCTGAACAGTTCAAATGGGTTTTTGTTTACCCTGAACAAGAAATTGCAACAGTTAACGAAGTTCGTTTCCCAGAAAAAACTCCGATTAATTTCAATATCACCTCTAACTTCACAATGAACTCTTTCTTCATTCCTCAGTTAGCTGGTCAGATTTATGCAATGGCGGGTATGCAAACTCAACTTCATGTCCTTGCGGATAATGAAGGTGTATACCGTGGTTTCTCTTCGAACTATTCAGGCTATGGTTTCACACAAATGCGCTTCCAAGCTCATTCTGTTTCAGAAGCTAAGTTCGCTGAATGGGTGTCTGCAGTAAAAGCTGGTAACGGTACTTCAATTAACCCTGAAGCTGTTCAAAAAACAGTTTTAGACCAAGCTGAATTTGCAACCTTGCGTGATGGTAACCGTTCAGAGAAACAAATCGCTGCGATGGTTCGTAACGCTAAAACCGATCTAGAGAAGCAACAAGCTGAAATTGCTCAAAAAGAAGGTCCATATAAGGCACATCCTCATCCTGTGACTTACTACTCTTCTGTTGAAAAAGGCTTGTTTGAATCAATTATCAACAAATACATGGCAAACTACCACGGTGCAGATCACTCAGCTAAAGCTGAAGGTCATGCTGTAGCTGCTGATGTAAATGCTGAACCTGCTTCTTCAGTTGTAGGGGAATAAGACATGAGCTTCTTAGGTAAGTTAAGTGTAGATGCTATCCCGTACGATCCAATCGTACAGGTAACAGTGTTAATGATGATTTTAGGTGGTATTGCAGTATTTGCTGGTATCACTTATTTCAAAAAATGGGGCTACTTGTGGAACGAATGGTTCACATCTGTAGACCATAAAAAAATTGGTATTATGTACCTTATCGTTTCTGTGATCATGTTATTACGTGGTTTCGCGGATGCGATTATGATGCGTCTTCAATTGTTCCTTGCAAAAGGCGGTGGCGAAGGCTATCTACATCCTGAACACTACGACCAGATTTTCACCGCACACGGTGTAATCATGATTTTCTTCGTAGCGATGGGTCTTGTAGTGGGTATGATGAACATTTCTGTTCCACTACAAATTGGTGCGCGTGACGTAGCATTCCCATTATTAAACTCTTTAAGCTTCTGGTTATTCGCTGGTGCTGCTGGTTTGATGATGGTTTCTCTTGCGCTTGGTGAGTTTGCGGCAACTGGTTGGATGGCTTACCCTCCTCTTTCAGGTATCGAATACTCTCCTGGTGTTGGTGTTGACTACTATATCTGGGCACTTCAGATCTCTGGTCTTGGTACACTTCTTACTGGTGTTAACTTCTTCGTTACCATCATAAAAATGCGTGCTCCTGGCATGGGTCTTATGGATATGCCGATCTTTACGTGGACATCTTTATGTACTGCAGTATTGATCATCGCATCATTCCCAGTGTTGACTGCAACAATTGCAATGTTAACGCTTGACCGTTACTTCGGTTTCCACTTCTTTACAAATGACATGGGTGGTAGCCCAATGTTGTATGTAAACTTGATTTGGACATGGGGTCACCCAGAAGTTTATATCTTGATCTTACCTGCATTCGGTCTATTCTCTGAGATTACTTCTGTATTCTCTCGTAAGACATTGTTTGGTTACAAATCAATGGTGTATGCAACGATCGCGATTACAGTTCTTGCATTCGTTGTATGGTTACACCACTTCTTTACAATGGGTTCAGGTGCCAACGTTAACGCGTTCTTCGGTATTATGACCATGATTATCGCGATTCCTACAGGTGTGAAAATCTTCTCTTGGTTATTCACAATGTATAAGGGTCGTATTACCTTCACATCACCTATGTACTGGACAGTTGGCTTCTTAGTGACTTTCGGTATCGGTGGTTTGACCGGTGTACTTATGGCGGTTCCACCTGCGGACTTCCTTGTACACAACTCACTATTCTTAATCGCTCACTTCCATAACGTAATTATTGGTGGTGTTGTATTTGGTATGTTTGCTGGTATTACTTTCTACTGGCCGAAAATGTTCGGTTGGCAGTTAAGTGAATTCTGGGGCAAAGCATGCTTCTGGTTCTGGTTCTTCGGTTTCTACTTCGCGTTCATGCCATTGTATATCCTAGGTTTCATGGGTATGACTCGTCGTCTAAACTCGTATGACAACCCAGACTGGGATCCATATGTTGGTATCGCATTATTCGGTGCTGTATTAATCGCAATTGGTATTGCTTGTTTCATCATGCAAATCATTGTTGGTTTCTTACAACGCGAACAAACTCGTGACGTTACAGGCGATCCATGGGATGCACGTACGCTTGAATGGGCGACTTCATCTCCAGCTCCATTCTATAACTTTGCAGTATTGCCTCAAGCGAACGGTATCGACCGCTTCTGGACTGACAAAGAAAATGGTGTAGCTTACGCACGTCCTGCTAAATATGAAGATGTTCATATGCCAACTAACCGTGCTGCGGGTGTACTTATTGCACTGATCATCACTGTTATGGGCTTTGCACTTATCTGGCACATTTGGTGGTTAGCGATTGTTTCTTTCGTTTCTGCAATCATCGGCTTTATCTGGAGCTCATTCACGAAGAAAGTGGATTACTATGTTCCAGCTGCTGAAGTAGAACGTATTGAAAACGAACGTTATGCGTTACTCGAAAAACACTTGAAGAAGGACTAAGGATATGGCTGAAGTACTTCATCACGAAAACCACGAGCATGATGAACATCATCACGATGATACAGACATCACGGTCTTTGGTTTTTGGACTTACTTGATGAGTGACTTGATTTTATTCGGTACACTCTTCATCGCGTTCGCTGTATTAAGCAGTCATATTCCACCTGGCACTCCAAGTGCAAAGGATCTTTTTGCAGATTCTTTAGGTTTCGTTTTAACTGAAACTTTCGCACTTTTGATTTCATCAGTGACATTTGGTTTTGCGGTACTTGCTTCTTACAAGAAAAATGTTGGTCAAGTTCTAGCTTGGTTAGCAGTTACATTTGTATTCGGTGCAATCTTCATCGGCATGGAACTTTATGAATTTAATCATTTAGTTCATGCTGGTCATGGACCAAGCGTTAGTGCGTTCTTATCTGCGTTCTTTACTTTAGTTGGTACGCACGGTATTCACGTTACTTCTGGTTTGGTATGGATGATCGTGTTGATGATTCAAATCAAAAAATATGGTTTGACTACAATCAATACTCGTCGTCTTGCTTGCCTAAGCTTGTTCTGGCACTTCCTTGACATCGTATGGATCTGCGTATTCAGCGTAGTGTACTTAATGGGAGTATTATAATGAGTCATGATCATAATGCTGCTGGTGCATCACACGGTAACGTAAAGCAATACACAATCGGTTTTGTACTTTCTGTTTTATTGACTGTAGTTCCATTCTACATGGCAATGAATACTGATAGCTTCAGCCGTGGTGCAATTATTGCTGTTATCGGTATTACAGCTGTTGCTCAGGTACTTGTACAATTAGTTTACTTCTTGCACATGAACTCATCTTCAGAGCAACGTTGGAACGTGATTGCATTTATCTATACAATTCTAACTATTGCTGTTCTTTTAGTTGGTTCTGTATGGATCATGAACTACTTACATTCAAACATGATGATCTAAACTGATTGTCATGTTTAAAAAGTACTTATTCCTGACTAAGCCAGGAATTCTCTTTGGTAACTTTGTTACCACTTTGGGTGGCTACTTTGTAGCTACCCAAGGTTCAGTAGATTTCCTTCTCCTGCTTCTTACCCTCATTGGCACTACCCTCGTAGTTGCATCTGGATGTGTGGTTAATAACGTTATTGATCAAGACATCGACCAAAAAATGCAGCGCACTCAAAATCGTGCGTTAGTTAAGAAAACCATTTCTGTTCAAATTGCATTAGCTTTTGCTTTGCTATTAGGCATACTCGGTTTTGGTATTTTATGGTTTTGGGTAAATGCGTACGCTTTTTTATTCGCAGTTATTGGTTTTGTTGTATATGTTGGTTTTTACAGCCTATGGACAAAACGAACAACGATCCACCAAACTGTGGTCGGTAGTATTTCTGGTGCAGCCCCCCCTGTCATTGGATATACAGCGGTCGCGAATCAATTCGATTTAGGTGCGCTACTCATTTTCTTGGGTTATGCATTTTGGCAAATGCCTCACTCATGGGGAATTGCAATTTATCGTTTTGATGATTACAAAAATGCAGGTATTCCGATTCTTCCTGTTGCGCGCTCGATTGTTCGCACCAAGATCGAATCGCTGATTTACATTGTGCTATTTGCAATCTCAATGAACGCTTTATTTGTATTTGGCTATGCAAATTGGCTTTATTGTATAATTCTCAACGTATTGACTGTTTATTGGCTATATTTAAATATCATTGGATTTAAAGCTGAAAATGATCAATTATGGGCAAAGAAATATTTTTTATTTTCTGTTCTCCTAATTACGATTATTAGTATCTGCTTTAGTTTTACTGCTACTACACCAATAAACAATCTTGTCATTTTTTAAAAGATAGAGAAGCCTCTATCTTTTTTTTATCTTCGCTTTAAGCAGTCTATAAATATCTATACTCAACACTACCTTCAAATACTTTCTAAAAGTAAGTTAATTTTCAAAATTGAATAGTCCAATTTATTTTCTTCGTCGTTATATTTTGCTTTATTTTTCTTGTAATCCCCTGCCGACATCCTTACAATACAGCTTCGCATTTTTTTGCGACACATTAAGTTTTTTTGAAACCAATAAAATTTATTTGTGACTCCTTGCTTCTAACAAATGCGTTAGGGGCTGCATAAAACCGTAAGGAGCTGACAATGCGTCACTACGAAATCGTAATTCTGGTACATCCAGACCAAAGCGATCAAGTGGTAGGTATGGTAGAACGCTATATCTCTCACATTAAAGATGCTGAAGGTCAAATTCACCGTCTTGAAGATTGGGGCCGTCGCCAATTGGCTTACCCAATTAACAAAATTCACAAAGCGCACTACATTTTAATGAACGTTGAATGTAACCAAACTACGCTTAATGAATTGGAAGAATTATTCCGTTACAACGATGCTATTCTTCGTAACGTTATTATTCGTCGTGAAAACGCAATCACTGAAGAGTCTTTATTGGCTAAGAGTGCTGAAGAAAAACGTGCGCGTAAAGCTCAACGTGAAGAAGCACAACAAGCTCAAGACTCTGCTGAAGCATAAGGAGAACATCAATGGCACGTTTCTACCGTCGTCGTAAGTTCTGCCGCTTTACAGCTGAGAACGTTACATATATCGACTATAAAGATATCGATACTTTAAAACAGTACATCACTGAAAACGGCAAGATTGTTCCTAGCCGTATTACAGGTACTAAAGCTCGTTACCAACGTCAATTAGCTCTTGCTATCAAACAAGCTCGCTACTTAGCGTTGATTCCTTACACTGACAATCATAAGTGAGGTTGAGCTGTGGATATTATCTTATTACAACGCATTAAGAACCTTGGTAAATTAGGTGATAAAGTTTCAGTTAAAGCTGGTTACGGCCGCAACTACTTAATCCCTCAAGGTAAAGCAGTTGCTGCTACTGAAGCTAACACTGCTGCATTTGAAGCTCGTCGTGCTGAACTTGAGAAGCAAGAAGCTGAAGTATTAGCTGCTGCTCAAGCACGTGCTGACCAATTGAACGAAGTAAATATCGTAATCACTGCGAAAGCTGGTGACGAAGGTAAACTATTTGGTTCTATCGGTACTCGTGACATCGCTGACGCGTTGACAAATGCTGGTCTTGAAGTTGACCGTGCTGAAGTTCGTTTACCGAACGGTGCACTTCGTCACACTGGCGAATTCAACATCGCAATCCAATTGCACCATGATGTTGTTGCTGAAGTTCTCGTTACTATCGTATCTGAGTAATTTTATGCAAAGAAAAAGAGCATGCATCTGCATGCTCTTTTTTTATCCCTAAAAATTATAAAATTTGATTTAGCAAGCTGAAATTTGGACTTAGTTTTTCATTTGTTATCGATATTATTTGTTGCACTGTCTTGATTGTGCATTTTGCATTAAGATAAGTCTCCCCTATTCATTTTCGTAATTATTGTAAATCAAGGTTTTATATGTCTCAGGCGACTGCCAAAAAAAATACGAATAACACTGAGTTAGATTTGCTAAAGAGCGAATCTTCAGCACTCAAAGAGTTTCGTACGCCTCCGCACAATCTTGCTATTGAACAGGCTGTTCTTGCCGCACTCATGACAGTAGCTGAGTCATTCGAACAGGTCAGCGATATATTAACCGAGAATGATTTTTACGCGACTCGACATAAATATATTTTTAGAGCAATTGAAAAACTTTCTAAAGAAAGTTCACCTTATGATGCCGTATTGGTCAATGATTGGTTAATCAAACAGAACCTGCTTGATGCGATTGGCGGTGAAGAATATTTAATGCAATTGATGGCGGATTCTCCATCAAGCTTTTATAACCTTGAAACTTATGCCAATAAAATACGTGAATTTGCAACTTTGAGAAATATGATCAAAGTTGGTAATGAAATTCTACAAAATGCGTATGACACGAAAGGTCGAGAAGTCAGTGAAATTTTAGATTTAGCTGAGACCAGTATCTTTTCTTTGGCTGAACAACACAATAACAATGCTAAAGCTCAAGGACCAAAAGCAATTAATACCGTTGTCGCAGATGTATTCGATAAACTCAACGAATTATCACAACTTGATGGGAATATTACTGGTCTGACCACAGGATTTGTGGAGCTTGATAATAAAACATCAGGTATGCAAGCTGGAGATATGATCGTCGTTGCTGCCCGTCCATCAATGGGTAAAACAACTTTCGCAATGAATTTAGTCGAAAGTGTGCTATTCAATTGCAACCTTCCTGCTCTTGTATTCTCCATGGAGATGCCTGCTGACTCTATTGCCATGCGTTTAATTTCCTCGTTTGGTAAAGTGCATCAAGGACATTTACGATCTGGCAAATTAGATGGCGAAGAATGGAACAAGGTCACAGGAACGATTCTTCAACTGCAAGAGAAGCATCTCTATATTGATGATTCTTCTGCCCTTCCACCGACTGAAATGCGCGCACGTGCAAGACGTATAGCCAAACAACACGGTGGTAAACTCGGTTGCATCATGGTCGATTACCTGCAGTTAATGAAAGTACCAGGTATGGGTGATAACCGTGTGGGTGAAATTGGTGAAATTTCTCGAAGCTTGAAAGCATTGGCGAAAGAGATGCATTGCCCTGTGATTGCACTTTCGCAGCTTAACCGCTCACTCGAAAACCGTCCAAATAAACGTCCTGTGATGTCAGACTTACGTGAATCTGGAGCAATTGAGCAGGATGCCGATTTGATCATGTTCATTTACCGTGATGAGGTATATAACAAAGAATCTAAAGAAGCAGGAACTGCTGAAATCATTATCGGTAAACAACGTAATGGTCCAATTGGTACCGTTCGACTCGCTTTTGAAGGTCAATATACGCGTTTTAGTAACTTGTCACCTGAATATTACGCGCAGAACCAAGAAGAAGAGTAATTTTGCTTTGATCAATTCTTAGTTAAGAACGCACGAATTGATCGACCACAATTATCTTTTTTCAGTTTAAAAGATTTAACCTTTCCACATGCCTCTAGGAGTAAATTAGAGTGCGCCAAGCAACGGTTTGTATTGACACACACGCATTGCAATACAATTTAAATCGCGTGAAACAACTTGCACCAAACTCTAAAGTTGTAAGTATGGTAAAGGCAAATGCTTATGGTCATGGAGTCTCAGACTGCTTAGCCGCATTGAGCCAGTCTGATGCTTTTGGCGTTGCATGTTTAGAAGAAGCACTTGAAATACGTGAATTAGGTTTTAAACAACCTATCACCTTAATTGAAGGTGTTTTTTCTGAAGATGAAATGCAAATTGCGATTGAGCAACATATTGAAGTAATCGTTCATCATCATCAACAACTGCAGTGGTTGTTGCAAGTTAAAGATGCTTATATCGCCCGAAATCTAAAAGTATGGGTTAAACTAAATAGCGGAATGAACCGCTTAGGCTTCAAAATTGATGTAATCAAATCGATTATTCATCAATTAAAAAATGAAGGTTTTACCTGTGTACTTGCAATGCATTTTGCTAATGCAGATGTTGATCACCCTTTAAATGAACAACAAATATCTCAATTTCTTGAAGTAAAACAAGATTGTGCACCAATTTTAGCTTCGTGTTGTAATTCAGCAGCAATTTATAAATACCCTGAATTACATTTTGACTATGTTCGTCCTGGTATTATGCTGTACGGCGCAACGCCATTTGCAGATCGTGACGTCCACGCTCTAGATTTAAAACCTGTCATGACATTTAGTGCTGAGATTATTGCACTTAACGCCATTCAATCAGGTGAAGCTGTAGGTTATGGCTCAACCTTTGTTGCACAGCGACCTATGCAATTAGCAATTGTCTCGATCGGATATGGTGATGGGTATCCAAGAGCTTTTATTCGTGAGAATTCAGTTTCATTTAAAGGTCAATTGACCCCAGTGATCGGTCGGGTTGCCATGGATATGATTGCCATAGATGTCACTGATCTCAACGCAAAAATTGGTGATCTAGTAGAATTATGGGGTAAACATCGTTTAGTGGATGATGTTGCTGAAGCGAATGGTACGATTGGTTATGAGTTGTTATGTCGATTAAGCCAACGTCCGAAGCGTCTCAAAATGTAATGAGCGAATTAAATCAACGTAATGCTAAACAGCATTACGTTGTAGTTCATTAAAATCCGTATCCTGAGCGCGTGTCAAAAATCGAATTAGATAATCAGCTTGATCTTGAGTAAACTGTGTTGGCGTAAATTGACTAAATCCCATATCTATTAAAGCCTGCTTCACTGGACTTTGTCGTCCTACAAACTTCATAGACCATTCTTGAAATTGTTTTTTTTCAATATTTTTTCGCTGAAATAGGCGAATTTGATGATGGCGTTTATCCTTGTGAAGCTTTTGCAACAATATATCTAGTGTGGCTTCATCACCCTCTAGACATTGAAAATAGTGCCCATCTGCATAATAAAGTGCTCCAGAAATTTGATGCTCAAAATTGAAATGACGGGCTTCAGTCAAGATTTCACGAACATCAATCAATAACCGACTTGCATCTGCAGTTGACACACTCGCATAACTGAACTGTTGCATTGCTTCCCCTAATTTTTATAGTAATGATTTAATATTCAATGCAACTCAATTTAATCTAAACTTAACCATAAAGCAAAATTATTGCCAATAGTCTTCTGTTGGACGTGGCAAACCGTTTAATCCTTGACGCAAAGTATCTGACCAAAGTTTACTAATAGATGAGAAATATGGATCATCATCATGAATACGTTTAGACAAAGGAATCGCAAAACTATCTTTTTTATAAATACATGCATCTAGTGGTAAGCCCACAGAGACATTAGATCTAAGGGTTGAATCAAATGAAATTAAACCGCATCTTAATGCTTCATCTAACTCAGTATTGTAATTTAATGCACGATCTAAAATTGGTTTACCGTATTTACTTTCCCCAATCTGAAAAAAGGGCGTATCTGACGTCGCATTGATAAAATTACCCTGAGGATAAATATTATATAACTGAATATCCTCCCCTTGAATTTGACCAGAAAGTAAAATCGTACAGTGATAATTACTTTGCTCTAGTTGATCAGTAGTCACATCCATAATGACACGCTTTAAAGTATGACCAACCAATTCAGCCATCTCGAACATGCTATTCACACTATACAAATTAGGTTCGTGTTTTAAATCTAGCTGATTCTGCAAATGTCCTATAACGGCTTGTGTCGTTGCCAAATTACCCGCAGTTTGTATACTGATAAAACGCTCACCCTCAACACCGAAAAGATAGAGTTTACGAAATACAGAGATATGATCTACACCTGCATTTGTTCGCGTGTCACTGATACAAATTAAGCCATCACGTAAACGCATAGCACAACAATAGGTCATTGAAATCTCTCTTCTTAATTTTGTTCTAACACGGTAATACCTGAACGATGGTCGTCATACTCTCCACGCCACCAGCTTCTCGCACGCCTCTGATAGGTGCAACATCCCAATAATCACGCCCTAATGCAATATAAATGTGTGAACTTGGCGTATAGAGCTGATTGCTAACATCAAATGTATACCAAACTCCATCTATATAAGCTTCAGCCCAAGCATGGCTCGCCAAATGACTCATTTCTGGAACGTAAAGATATCCAGAAACATAACGCGCAGGAATATTTAACTCTCTACACATACCTACAAATACATGAGTATGATCCTGACATACCCCTTGTTGATGATGGAATGCATCTATTGCCGTAGTATTCACTTGAGTAGAATCTGAAATATATGGCATATGCTCAAGCAATGCAGAACTTAAATGTTTTAATTCATCACGAGTCTTTTTACTCACATGCTGAGCTGCAAAAGCTTTCATTTCAACATCACATTGAGTCGCTGGGGTAATTTGTAGAAAAATACCGACTGGCACTTCTGACTCAATAGCTTGTTCTGAAACTGTATCGATTTCAATAATGCCCTGCGCCATAATACTTAAATTTTGATATGCATAGCGTTGAGTCGAAGTGATCCAAATATTATTAAAGGCATCTATTGCTTCGACCTTATGACCAGGAATGCTCACTGACCAAGCATCTACTTTTTGGTGAGCATTACTTTGAGGACACATTCGTATATATTGGATACTATTTTTTGCTGTTTCCGTATATTGATAATGAGTTTGATGATTAATCATCAATTTCATGCATCCACCTCAAATAAACATTGCACCTGATCATTCAATTGGTAAAAGCTATTAGCATTTGGATGCGCTAAAAGATGTTGCCAAGCCTCATCTAAACTGTCCCATCCTTTAGATTTCAACAGTTCAATCACAACACTTAAAGAATTGATTGTAGAATTAACATCCTGATTCAATCTTATTTCACGATCAAGATTTTCGAAATATTGTCCTAGACTAAAAAACAGAAAAATGTCTTCATTTTCAGCTTCTAGAATATCGCTACACTCATCAACAACAGTACAAATTAATCCTGCATTTTGTGTCGCTGTATCCACCATCTGTTGTAATTCTGAATAAGCCTGAACTGACAATACACCACGTAAATCTTGAATATTATTTTTCACACATTCAAATTGTTGAAAAAAAGAAGCAGGCTGATCATTACTCAGAATCAGCTCATTGAGCGAACACGCATTAAAAGCAGGTAAGCAAAAAGCATGGGCATACTGCAATGCTTGAACATCATCTTGAAATGGAAACTGACCACATAAATGTTGAATACGAGATAAATAACGGCCAACCCAGTAAATATTTTGCGCATTGCTGTTTAATATAATCATGACAAGCTCCCGGTTGTATATTTATGAATGTAGCGGATCTATAACCCACGTATCTTTAATGCCACCACCCTGTGATGAATTTACAACTAATGACCCTTCTTGCATCGCAACTCGGGTTAAACCTCCCGGCACGATTTCTGTACGATACGGTGAACTTAAAATAAACGGTCTTAAATCAATATGGCGTTCAGCGATGCCGAATTCAGTTAAAGTGGGAGCGACTGAAAGCGCTAAAGTTGGTTGTGCAATGTAAGCATGCGGCTGTGCAATTAACTTTAATCTAAATTGTTCAATTTCTTGTTCGGTCGCTTTAGGACCAATTAACATGCCATAACCGCCTGAACCTTGCGCCTCTTTAACCACTAACTTTTCTAAATTACAAAGTACATAATCGAGTTCTTCACGTTCACGACATTGGTAAGTCGGTACGTTATTTAAAATTGGCTTCTGGTTTAGATAGTAATCAATCATTTTATCGACATAAGGATAGATTGATTTGTCATCTGCTACCCCCGTGCCAGGCGCATTTGCAATCACGACATTGTGTTGTAAGTATGCAGACATTAGGCCAGGTACACCTAATGTACTGTCTGGCATAAAACACAATGGATCAAGAAATCCATCATCTAGGCGTCGGTAAATTACATCGACTTGTTTTTTACCCCAAATGGTTTTGGCATAGACCTTAGCATTTTCAACAAATAAATCCTGACCTGTAACTAGAGAAACATCCATCTCACGTGCGAGGAAGCAATGCTCATAATATGCACTGTTATATCGACCCGGTGTAAGCACCACGATAAATGGATTATCTACTTCAGCATTTTCCTCGAGTATTTGTCTTAAAAGTTGTGGGTATTGCTCTACACCTTGTAAATTTGATGACTTACAAAGTTCGGGCATCATTTTTTCACTAATTTTTCGACTTTCCAACATATAAGACACGCCTGATGGTGTTCTTAAATTGTCTTCTAATACAAAGAAGTCACCTTGCTGATCACGAATAATATCGATTCCGCTAATTTGACTATAAACTTTACCTTTCAATGAATGTTTATACATCAATGGTTGGTATGCCTCATGAGTGAGCACTTGCAGCTCAGGCACTAAACCATCTTTTAAAATCGCCTGATTATGGTAAATATCATCTAAAAAAAAGTTCAATGCTTGCACTCTTTGTGCACAGCCTTGCTCTATTTTGTGCCATTGTTGTTTGGCAATTACACGTGGAATTAAGTCATAAGGAATAATACGATCTGTACCCTCAGCATCACCATAGACTGTAAATGTAATGCCCTGATAGAGGAAATGTTCCTTCGCTTGATGATTTAAAGATTTCAGCTCATCCAAGCTTCTTTCACATAACCAATTTTCGATTTTGCTAGATGCCTCTAAGCCAATCGTTTTATCATCTAAAAGTTCATTATAAAATTCAGATTTAAGTTGATCGAACAAGTACGCAGTGCTGTTTTGTTTAACTTCGATCTGCTTAGATTTTTCAAAAGCTTCGACGGTATGATCAGCCTTAAAATTTGCGAGAATTGAAGTGGTATCTTTTTCCTCTTTTAGCATACATACCTCTTAATTGTTATCAATTGTAAACAAAATTAAGCAATTTCAATGCCAAAAATTTACCTATTCATCTATTAATGCCCCATTTTTGAAGCATTCACAACGAAAAATGGCCTAAAGATGTATCGAAATATACTCAACAGCTTCACTTTCCATGCTTGCTTATCTCTTAAAGATTTTTTATTGTGTGTTTGAAAAATATTTTCTCTTTATTCATTAGTTGATTATGTCCTCTCAAGAAAAAGAAACATCGAATAGCTTATATCGACAGTGGCAAATTCTTTCACGTTTAACCACTGGCAAATGGATGGGTACACGAGAGTTGCAAGAGACCCTGCAAAGAGAAGGTATTGAAATCAGTTTAAGAACCATTCAACGTGATTTAAATCAAATTTCTCAAAGATTTCCTATTGAGAGTAATAAAACTGTACCACAAGGTTGGCGTTGGCGATCAGATGCCCCAATTCAAAGCTTGCCGCATATGACCAGCTCACAAGCCGTCACCTTCATGATGGTTGAAGAGCATTTGAAGCATTTGCTTCCTCCAAGCTTAATTGAGGAAATGAACCCTTGGTTCGAGCTTGCAAAACGCAGCTTATCTACACAAAACAATGTACGTCAGTGGATTAACCGAGTTCGTATTGTCCCAGCAAGCCAGCCCTTGATCCCTCCTGTTGTAGAGAAACATGCGCAGCAAGCTATTTACGAAGGTCTATTACAAGATAAACAGATTGAATGTATATATCGTGCGCGTGGACCTGAAAGTGAAGAACGTGGTTATACCTTAAACCCGCTTGCACTGGTTCAAAAGGGCTCGATCATTTATTTGATTTGTACTCGACATGACAAATCAGAAGTTCAAACTTTTGCTTTACATCGTTTTAAATCTGCAAAAGTTCTAGAACAACGCGCCTTACACCCTGTTGACTTTGATATTGATGCTTACATTGAATCTGGTGCGCTTGGCTTCAGAGTTGATTTCAATAAACCCACTGAGCTCGTTCAACTCGAACTCTTTATGAATAAAGCTGATGCACTTTACTTTTCCGAAAGCCAACTCAGTAAAGATCAATCCATCACACAAGTATCCGATGATCTCTTTAAAGTGGTGGCTAATGTGCCCTTTACTTCACAATTGGTTTGGTGGCTCAGAAGCTTCGGCAAAAAAATCATTCGTATTGAACCGCTCGATGTATTTAACGCCGTTCATGAAATTGAAAATTAAAAAAGAGCCAAATTGGCTCTGAAGATTTTTTATTATCATATTTTCAGTATTGCGCTGGTTTCTTATTGTGTTGAGTTTAAATACGTGAACTAAACTCCCCTTTAGCTCACGTACACTTTTCAATGTCGTTGGATTATGATTTACATCGTGCAGCATGCAATTTCATAACCATTATAACGAATACGCTTCATCGTCATGGCCTTTCCTCTTTGTTGTGAACGTAGAATCAATATAACGACATCAACTTGGATTGAGAAATAACCATAATTTCTTTATTAATCTCTATTCTTGTTAAACGTAAATAATAAATTATTTATCTTATTTATGAATAAATCGTTATATGAGGATCAAAAAAACCCGCATCAAGCGGGTTTTTTGGACTGCAACAGGCTTAAGCAGATTTTTTAGTTTGTGCATTCTTACGAATCGTAATCATCACCAATTGAACAGCAGCAGGTGTGACGCCCGGAATACGACTTGCTTGAGCGAGAGTTTCAGGGCGAACTTCTTTGAGTTTCAAAGTAATTTCACGAGATAAACCAGATACCACGTCATAATTAAAATCAGCTGGAATCTTAGTCTCTTCTAAGCGCTTCATTTGCGCTACATCCTGATGCTGACGGTTAATATAACCCTCATATTTAACTGCAATCTCAATTTGGTCACCCACTTGAGCAGAAACATCAGAACCAGTGAGTTCCGCAATTTGAGCAAAAGTAATGTTCGGACGTTTCAACAAATCAATCGCAGAACATTCTTTAGAAAGATCCGCACCTGTCATTTCAACGAATTTTTTACCCATTGGATTGTTAGGTGCAGCCCAAATGTGTTGTAAACGACCTGTTTCACGCTCAACCGCTTCCATTTTTTCGCAGTACGCTGCCCAACGCTCGTCATCCACAAGACCCATTTCACGCCCGATTGGTGTCAAACGTTGGTCTGCGTTATCTTCACGAAGCATCAAACGGTATTCCGCACGTGAGGTAAACATACGGTAAGGTTCTTTCGTACCTAAAGTGATTAAGTCATCGACCAATACACCCATGTACGCTTCATCACGCTTCGGTGTCCATTGTTCTTGATCCCACGCACGGCGTGCAGCATTCAAACCTGCAAGTAAACCCTGTGCACCGGCTTCTTCATAACCTGTCGTACCGTTAATTTGACCCGCAAAGTACAAGTTATTAATCGCTTTAGTCTCTAAAGTGAATTTCAAAGCTTGTGGGTTGAAATAATCATACTCAATGGCATAACCCGGGCGCAGGATATGCGCATTTTCCATACCACGGATTGAGCGTACTAATTCAAACTGGACATCAAATGGAAGCGATGTAGAGATACCATTTGGATAAAGTTCATGTGTATCTAGGCCTTCAGGCTCTAAGAATACTTGGTGAGAATCTTTATCGGCAAATTTATGAATTTTATCTTCGATTGACGGACAGTAACGTGGTCCTACACCTTCAATCACACCAGTATACATCGGTGAACGGTCTAGGCCGCCACGAATAATATCATGAGTTTTTTCATTGGTATGCGTGATGTAGCAGTTGACTTGCTCTGGGTGCATAGATGCATCACCCATAAATGACATCGTTGGTGATGGGAAATCACCCGGCTGTGGTGTCATGACAGAGAAATCTACAGAACGTGCATCAATACGTGGTGGCGTACCTGTTTTTAAACGACCTACTGGCAATTGAAGCTCACGTAAACGGTGCGCTAAAGAAATTGAAGGTGGATCACCTGCACGACCGCCGCTTGATTTCTCAAGACCAACATGAATCACGCCACCCAAGAATGTACCAGCGGTTAACACGACTGTTTTCGCATCAAAGCGAATCCCCATTTGTGTTACCACACCTTTAACGGTATCGCCATCAACAATGAGATCATCTGCTGCTTGTTGGAAAATATCAAGATTGGCTTGATTTTCTAATGTTTCGCGAATAGCCGCTTTATAACGTATACGGTCAGCCTGCGCACGCGTTGCACGAACTGCAGCACCTTTACGTGAGTTCAGAATACGGAACTGAATACCACCCTTGTCTGCAGCGAGTGCCATCGCACCACCTAAGGCATCAATTTCGCGAACAAGGTGTGATTTACCAATACCACCAATCGCTGGGTTACAGCTCATCTGCCCTAAAGTCTCAATATTATGAGTTAAGAGTAAAGTCTGTCGACCCATACGTGCCGCAGCAAGCGCTGCTTCTGTACCAGCGTGTCCGCCACCGATAACAATGACATCGTAAACTTTAGGATAATGCATAGTGGTATATGAGGAGATAAAAATAATGACAGAAAATTATAGCAAATTTTGTTTGCCTTGAGACAATCGAGAACAATTTAATTCTAATTTTTTTGAAGTCCAATAATATAAACCATATTGATATAAAAATTTATAAATTTTGCAGATTTAAGTGATTTTTTAACAATTTAGAAAATTTATTTACAGCATTGCCCTTCCATTGATTTGACTATTTTTTCAACATATTCATGTCATATTTTTTAACAAGAGTATACGAACATGAAAGTCCAGTTATTTACGATGTCAATGTTATGTTGTTTGGGTCTAAGCGTAAGTAGTATGAGTATTGCGAATGACAAAGTTGATAATGCCTATAATGCCAAACAATTCCAAAGCGTATGTAAGGGTAAAAGCGAAGGTGATGCTGTCAGTTTCCCATATAAAGGAATCATTTGGAATGGTACTTGCCAAACTCAATTTTTCCCAACCCAAAGTAAAGATTTGAAAGGAAATGAAGAGCAGCTTAATTCAGCTTGTAAGTCTGATGCAGCGAGTGTTTCAGTAAATATCGAAGGTCAAGAATATAAAGGCAAATGTGCACTCGGATATGCGCCACCGATGCCAAAAGCGTCTTAACCCAATTTTTTTTAAGTTCGACCATTTATGCAACCAATTGAAAAATTGGTTGCTTTTATTTATTGATAACGATAAAACCAAATTAAAAATAATGATCTATTTACAAATAACACAACAAAATTCAGGATGAATTTATGGACACAGGGATCCTTACGATTTTTTTACCTTTAGCACTTGCAATTGTGATGGCGGGTTTAGGACTTGAACTCACTGTTCAAGATTTTCTACGCGTTCGTAAACACCCTAAAGCAGTGCTCATCGCATTATTTTCCCAACTCATCATTTTGGTTGGCGTTGCATTTATTATATGTAAAATACTCAATCTTTCTCCTTACTTGGCTGTCGGCTTAGTGTTGCTTGCTGCCTCACCAGGGGGTGCGACAGCCAATCTGTTTAGCTATTTATACAAAGGTGATGTTGCGCTCAACATCACCTTGACTGCGATTAATGCCATTATTGCTGCAGTGACCTTGCCACTTATCGTGAATTTTGCAATCACACATTTCATTCAGGATTCAACTCAAATTGGTCTACAATTTAGTAAAATTTTACAAGTGTTCGCCATTATTCTTATTCCAGTTGCCCTCGGTATGTTTGTGCGCTACAAATTTCCAAATGTTGCAACTAAACTAGAAAAACCAGTGCGTATTTTTGCCGTTGTATTCTTAGTGTTAATTATTGTCGGTGCAGTACTTTCTGAACGTGCAAACATTATGAATTATCTTGCTCAAATTGGTTTGGCAACAGCGTTATTTTGTATCGCAAGTCTTAGCGTTGGTTATTTTCTACCACGCTTCTTTGGTGTACCGAGTTTTCAAGCAAGAGCGTGTGCTTTTGAAATTGGTATCCATAACAGTACTTTGGCCATGGCGATTGCAATCACGATAATGAATAGCAGCGAAATTGCGATGCCAGCAGCTGTTTATTCAATCTTTATGTATATCTTCGCTGCTATTTTCGGCATGTTGCTGAATCGTTTTGCACCATTAGACCATCCGGCTGAGTTAACTCGAAACCACTCACAAATTAACTGATATTAATTGAGTTAACCAACTCATCTTAAAGGCACTGTAATCGTGCCTTTATTTATGCTTCAGGTTTTATCTGCATTCTTAAAGCGAATACAGTACAATGCTAACTCTCGTATTGCATATTTAGGTTTTTTTACTGTGAAGTGGTTACAAATCCATATTACTGTCGATCAAGCACAAGTTGATTTTACTGAAACATTATTATTATCTCTTGGTGCAGTCAGTGTGACGCTAGATGATGCAGAAGATCAAGCGTTATTAGAACCACTTCCAGGTGAGACTCCGCTTTGGAACAAAGTCATCGTAACGGGTATTTACGCTCAAGAAGATGATGAAGAAATCGATGTCGTCGCACTAGAAACTTTCATTAAAGACCAGATGCCTGAAGCGCCTTTACGTTATGAGTTTATCGAAGATCAAGAGTGGGAACGCACTTGGATGGATGCATATGAGCCAATTCAAATTGGTGAAAAATATTGGATCGTGCCTGAGTGGATGGAAGCACCTGAAGCGGATGCGGTCAATATTAAATTAGATCCAGGCCTAGCTTTTGGTACAGGTAATCATGCTTCAACATTCCTCTGCCTACAATGGTTAGGTAAAACCGATGTAAAAGACAAAATCGTCATCGATTACGGCTGCGGTTCTGGCATTCTAGGTGTTGCTGCCCTATTGCTGGGTGCAAAAAAAGTATATGCAACAGATATTGATCCTCAAGCTGTACTCGCTACACAACAAAATGCTGAATTAAATGGCGTTCTCGAAAATTTATATGTCGGCTTACCTGAAGAATTTAATCAAGCACTCGGTGAGCAAAAGGCAGATGTATTTGTCGCAAATATTCTTGCTGGCCCACTGATGGCACTTGCTGAGGAGTTTTCAACACTCATTCAACCTGAGGGTGAATTCGCACTAGCTGGTATTATTGAAGAGCAAGTTGATGATGTTTCTCGTGTTTATGCTGAATTTTTTGATATATTAGACAAAGAAAAGCGTGATGAAAATTGGTACCGTCTTTCTGGGAAACGCCATAAATAAGTAGAGCTTAATTTAAGATATGAGTGATAAACAAACCCGCTGCCCAAATTGCTCCACAATTTACAAGGTATCAGTCACCCAGTTAACTGTTGCCGAGGGTATGGTTTGTTGTCCTAAATGTTCTGCTGAGTTTAATGCGCTTCTACATCTATTCAATCCTCAACCGAAAGTGGTTGAGCCTTTAATCAAAGAAGTCCAAGACAGTACAGCACCATCTGAAGATGTGATCGAACCCAAACAAGAACAACACCTATTGGATATTTTCGATCGTAAAGTTGCACATTCAAATATTACCTTGCGTACGTATTTAAATAACTTAAATACGTTCAATCATGATCCGATTACCAACTACCCTTCTTTAAATCTTTCATCATCAATCCATGCCAATAGCCAATCGAAACCAAGAACTAGGATTTATATTGCGATATGGGCGATCGTAAATACAATTTTAGCGTTATTACTGGTTTTTCAATTTTTATGGTTTAACCCAAATGTACTGCAACGCTCACCTGCGCTAAATCAGGCATTTATATCAGCATGTAATTTATTTAATTGTGACACGCTCGATAAACGCTATACCCATATAAAAGTACAAGACCTCAATATTGAGTCAACATCAGCGATATCTACTGTTTTTTCAGGTCACTTGGTGAACCAATATAGCAAAGGTTTAAAACTGCCTCTGTTGAAAATAAGCATTTATCAACAAGGGAAGCTGATTTCATCTTCTATTAAAGCACCCAATGAATATTTAGTAGAAAGTTTGCATGGAATTACACGAATTCCTCAAGACAGTCCATTTGGTTTCAAATTTAGTATAAATTTTTCTCAATCTGAGTTTGACAATTATAAATTGGAAGTTATACGACCATAAGATCAAAAAAAACGATAAAAAAATTAAAAAAAATGTAGTTTTCTTGCTCACTTTTTCATAGACAATGGTATGATACGCGCCACGAAAGCTTTGTACCGCAAACTCCTCGCAATTTCTCAAAATAAATACAGTTCTGTTCATGTGCTTAATTTTTTTATTCAGCGCATCAGGGATGTTTTTTGTTTTATGTGGAACCGTAACAAATATTAAACTATTGTTACGCTTATTTTTCACTCAATTGCTCT
This sequence comes from Acinetobacter sp. ANC_7655, assembly GCF_056784015.1. Classification (NCBI taxonomy): domain Bacteria; kingdom Pseudomonadati; phylum Pseudomonadota; class Gammaproteobacteria; order Moraxellales; family Moraxellaceae; genus Acinetobacter; species Acinetobacter sp. ANC_7655. Next base: position 461,011 of record NZ_JBWYJB010000001.1, read on the forward strand.
AGTTGTGGCAAGCTAATTGTTCTTGTTTTAGAGTCGACCGTTTTAGGACCTAAAACGGAGCTCGTTTTTTTTATTTTGACCACAAAATCACTTTTACCCTAAGTGATTATTGATTCTCGGATTAACTCGCATGAATAGCAAATCTCCTATTTTTACTGCACAATCTGATGTCGCTCTTCGTATTCACGTAGATCGCGCAGTTCGCCATTATTTTGCACAATTGCAAGGCGAGCAACCATCTCAAGTTTATGACATGGTTTTAGCAGAAATGGAGAAACCTCTTTTATCTGTAGTGTTAGAATATACACGTGGCAACCAGACTCGCGCTGCTGAGATTCTAGGCCTTAACCGTGGTACTTTACGTAAAAAGTTGAAAGCTCACGGTTTAATGAGTGAATAAATGATAAAATGCTTGCGGCTTCCGCGGGCATTTTTTTTACCTGCTATTTAGCTTTTTTGTTTTAATTCTTGATAACTGTGACTAAATCATGACTATTAAACGCGCATTAATCTCTGTTTCTGATAAAACAGGCATTGTTGAATTTGCCCAAGACCTTGTTGCTCTAGGGGTAGAAATTTTATCTACTGGCGGTACTTATAAGTTGTTACGTGACAACAATATTGCTGTAGTCGAAGTTTCAGAGCACACTGGTTTCCCAGAGATGATGGACGGACGTGTAAAAACACTTCATCCGAAAATCCACGGTGGTATCTTGGCTCGTCGTGGTCTAGATGAAGCTGTGATGGCTGAACACAACATCGATGCGATCGATTTAGTTGTGGTAAACCTTTATCCATTTGCTGCAACTGTTGCAAAACCTAACTGCTCACTTGCTGATGCGATTGAAAATATCGACATCGGTGGTCCAACGATGGTTCGTGCTGCTGCGAAAAACCATGCGTCTGTAGGTATCGTTGTAAATGCATCTGACTATGCGACTGTAGTTGCTGAGCTTAAAGCTGAAGGCTCACTTTCTTATGCAACTCGTTTTGACTTAGCAGTTAAAGCATTTGAACATACTGCTCAGTACGACGGTATGATCGCATCTTACTTAGGCGCTCGCGTTGGTAAAGAAGAAGGTCAAGCTGATCAATTTGCACGTACATTCAATACGCAATTAAATAAAGCTCAAGATTTACGTTACGGTGAAAACCCACATCAATCTGCTGCATTCTATGTTGACCCTGCTGCAACTGAAGCTTCTGTTTCTACTGCTAAACAGTTGCAAGGTAAAGAATTATCTTATAACAACATTGCCGATACTGATGCAGCACTTGAATGTGTTAAATCATTTGCAAAACCTGCATGTGTAATCGTAAAACACGCAAACCCATGTGGCGTTGCAGTCTCTTTAGACGGCATTAAAGCTGCATATGATTTAGCTTATGCAACTGACCCAGAATCTGCATTCGGTGGCATCATTGCATTCAACCGTGAATTAGACGTTGCAACTGCACAAGCTATTGTTGATCGTCAATTTGTTGAAGTGATCATTGCACCAAGCGTTGCTGAAGGCGTATTAGAAGTGACTGGTGCGAAGAAAAACGTACGTGTACTTGTATGTGGCGAATTACCAGCAATTGACGAACGTGCTCCACAAATGGACTACAAACGTGTAAACGGTGGTTTACTTGTTCAAGATCAAGACTTAGGTATGATTACTAAAGATGATCTTAAAGTTGTGACGAAACGTGCCCCAACTGAACAAGAAATTGATGACATGATCTTTGCTTGGAAAGTTGCGAAATACGTTAAATCAAACGCGATTGTGTATGCTAAAAACCGTCAAACGATTGGTGTGGGTGCAGGTCAAATGAGCCGCGTAAACTCTGCTCGTATTGCTGCGATCAAAGCTGAACATGCAGGCTTAGTCGTTGAAGGTGCAGTAATGGCATCTGACGCATTCTTCCCATTCCGTGATGGTATTGATAACGCCGCTAAAGCAGGTATCAAATGTATCATCCAACCGGGTGGTTCAATGCGTGATGAAGAAACGATTGCTGCTGCTGACGAAGTAGGTATTGCAATGGTGTTCACTGGCATGCGTCATTTCCGTCATTAATTAATGGTTCGTGTCATGATGACTTCTCATAAGTCACCTATAACACTGATAAGAGATTTTTAATCTTGCCTAAAGTCCTCTTCTATTCATTTAGTTGAGGACTTTATGTCATTTTCGATTCATGGAGTATGAACCGATGAATATTTTAGTTTTGGGTAATGGCGGTCGTGAACATGCGTTAGCATGGAAAATCGCTCAAGATGAAAAAGTAGCTAAAGTTTTTGTTGCACCGGGTAATGCGGGCACAGCAACTGAACCAAAATGTGAAAATGTAGCACTTAACATTTTAGATAACCCTGCCATTATCGACTTTGCAAAAAATAATGCCGTGGACCTGATTGTTGTCGGTCCTGAAGCACCGCTTGTAAATGGTGTAGTCGATGCTTGTCGCGCTGCAGGTGTGAAAATTTGGGGTCCTACCCAATTTGCAGCGCAATTAGAAGGCTCTAAAGCATTTGCGAAGCACTTCCTGAAACGTCACAACATCCCAACGGCTTTCTATGACGTGTTCACAGAAGTCGGTGCTGCTAAGGCATTTGTTGAGAAAAATGGTGCGCCGATCGTAATCAAGGCTGATGGTCTTGCTGCTGGTAAAGGCGTGATCGTTGCGATGACCAATCAAGAAGCATTCGATGCAATTGATGACATGCTTGCAGGCAACAAATTTGGTGATGCAGGTTCACGCGTTGTCATCGAAGAGTTCTTGGCAGGTGAAGAAGCATCTTTCATTTGTATGATTGATGGCGACAACATTTTACCTATGGCTACGTCACAAGATCATAAACGTATCTTTGAAGGTGACCAAGGTCCTAACACGGGCGGTATGGGTGCTTACTCTCCTGCTCCTGTGGTAACGGCTGAAGTTTTTGAAAAAACCATGAATGAAGTGATGCGTCCTACCGTTGAAGGTATGAAAAAAGACGGGCACGTTTATACAGGTTTCTTATACGCAGGTTTGATGATTGATGAACAAGGTCAGCCTAAAGTAATCGAGTTCAACTGTCGTTTTGGTGACCCTGAAACTCAACCGATCATGATGCGTTTAAAATCATCTTTAGTTGATTTAGTTGAAGCAGGTATTGAAGGTAAACTTCCTGCAGAAGCTGAATGGGATGAGCGTAAAACGGTTGGTATCGTACTTGCGTCACGTGGATACCCTGAAACGTCTAGCAATGGCGACGTGATTTCTGGTTTAGATACTGAAATGGCAGATGCGAAAGTGTTCCATGCAGGTACGAAAGCCAATGAGAATGGTGACATCGTAACTGCTGGTGGTCGTGTACTTTGCGTGACTGCGCTTGGTAATACGATTGGTGAAGCACAAGCAAAAGCGTTAGAGCTTTGCCAAAAAGTAACTTTTGATGGCGTGCAGTATCGTAAAGATATTGGTTACCGCGCGATTGCCCGTGAAAATGCTTAATATTAATTTAGATTAATAAAAACCCCGCTAAGTGCGGGGTTTTTTGTGTAAAATAAAAACATAAAAATTAAAAGGTTATAGATATGGAACAAAAACATTGGGAAGAAAGAATTCTTAAACAGGATAGTAAATCAAATGATTCACGTTATGAATATGAGCGTGATTTTTCACGTTTAATTCATTCATCAGCTTTTCGTAGACTTCAGGCTAAAACACAAGTTTTGGGTCTTGGAGAGAGTGATTTTTACCGCACACGTTTAACGCATTCAATGGAAGTTGCACAAATAGGTGTAGGCATTAAACGTCATTTGAAAAAAGGAGAGTATGCTGAAAAACCTAATCCAGAAACTTTGGAAAAAATACTTCCAAGTTCTGCATTAATGAATGCAATATGCTTAGCACATGATTTAGGTCATCCCCCTTTTGGTCATGGGGGTGAAGTTGCTTTAAATATATGTATGCGCGAATCTGGTGGTTTTGAAGGGAATGGTCAAACACTCAGAATTCTTACTAAATTAGAAAAATATACTGAACAAAATGGAATGAACCCTACTCGCAGATTACTGTTAGGGGTCTTAAAATATCCAATTTCCTATAGTGCAGCATGCAATAGCGACTTCTACGGAACGCTGCCAGAAAAAATTTGGTTGGCAAAAGCAGATGATCAAAAACCACCTAAATGCTATTTAGATTCTGAAAAAGATATAGTTGAAAAATTTATTTTAGATAAATTAAGTAAAAAAGATAAAGACCATTTTGTTGAACTCGAATTCAATAATAAAAAACATCATAAACCTAAGTTTCACAGTTTAGATGCAAGTATTATGGAACTCGCTGACGATATTTCATATAGTTTGCATGATTTTGAAGATGCATTATCACTTAAATTAATTACATTTGATGATTGGGAAGAACATAATAAGAAGAAAGAATATCTCTTTGCAAATTGCGAGCTTAGTTCAGATAATGTCGGTAAACAGCTTTTTTCAAAAGACAGCTACCAACGAAAACAACAAATTGGCAATTTAGTGCATAAATTCATTACTAATATTTATCTTCAAGAAAATGAAATATTTGAAGAACCATTATTGCGTTGGAATGCACACATGGCTCAACCTTGGGATGAACTCAAAGATCATATTTTTGATTTAGTTAAATCAAAAGTGATCAAAAGTACAAATGTTCAGCTATTGGAATTCAAAGGACAGAAGATTGTTATAGAACTGTTTGAGGCATTAAGTTCTGATCCAAAAAGATTACTTCCAAAATCCACATATGATAAATATGCTCAAGGAAAAGATAACAATGAAAAAATGCGTGTAATTTGTGATTACGTATCAGGAATGACAGATGAATACGCAACACGACTATATGAAAAAATTTATGCTCCACATAAAGGATCTATATTCGATCATCTATAATTCACTTTAACAAGTTAGAACTTTAAAAAAACTCTGAGTAATCGAATAAGATATTTATACTATTCGATTACTCCCCTCTTAAATCTAACAATGTTATCTATAGTCATTCCTCGCCTCATCCTCTGCCAATAGCAAGATTACGACATTTCCCCATTTACCCAAATGTGTGTAGATGCTTGAGTTATAATTTATGATCAAATCCAACCTCTTTTTCACGATACATAAAAACATCCCTCATCTAGTATGAGGGATTTTGGACTATTTAGATTCTGACTTTGGATGCAGTCTCACCATCATCTTAGAATATCCACGAACAAAATTAGACTGAACAATCTCAGGTTCTTCCAAGACTTCAATTCTGTTATAACGTTTGAGAATCTCCTCCCAAAGAATAGTCAATTGCATCTCAGCCAAACGACTCCCCATACAACGATGAATTCCATAACCAAATGATAGATGTTTTTTCACATTTTCACGATCAATACGAAATTCATCCGCATTTTCAAACACAGTTTCATCACGGTTAGCAGACGCATACCACATAACAACTTTGTCACCTTTACGGATATACTGACCTTTATAAATTAGATCTTGAGTCGCTACACGGCGCATATACGCCAATGGTGTCTGCCAACGAATAATCTCACTAACCATATTAGGCAACAGATCAGGATTATTCTTCAGCTTGTCTAATTCCTGAGGGAACAAATGCATTGCATAAACCCCGCCCGACATCGAGTTACGAGTCGTATCATTCCCGCCTACGATTAGTAATGCCAAATTCCCCAGAAACTCTAATGGTCGCTGAATCAGATCCTTTGTCTCATCACTCCGAATAAGCATACTCATCAAGTCAAAGCTTGAAGCCTCACCTGCTTCTATACGTGCAGCCTTATCATGCCAAAGTTGTGACAAATCTCTCACCATCTCTTTTAGACCATCAAAAGTATTTTCAATGGTCATCGTACCGCCTGTGGTACCTGGCGATGAGGATGCAATTTCAGACCAATAGACCAATTTACGTCGTTCTTCGTAAGGAAAATCTAACAATGTCGCCAACATTCTTGAAGTCAATTCAATTGATACTCGATCTACAAAGTCGAAAGCTTCATTTAAAGGCAAGTGATCAAGTACGTCTTGGGTCCGTGTCCGAATCAAACTTTCCATGTCTTTCAAGTTTTTTGGTACGAAAACCCCCTGCACAGCTTTACGCTGAATATCATGTTTCGGTGGATCCATCGCAATAAACATTTCAAGCTCTAAACCTTGCGGTTGCTCACCCAACATAATGATCGGTTCTGAAGAGAAGAGCTGATGATTTTTATCAACGTACATGACATCTTCGTACTGTGTCATCGACCAAAAAGGACCAAATAAACTGTTTGATTGATAATGTATCGGCGCATCTTTCCGTAATCGCTTAAAAGTATCCTTCCATACACCTTGCTTGTATAAAAAAGGGCTACTGACATCAAGCTCTTGTAAGGGGCAAACATTTGGATCTGGAAGTTGAATTTCTTCAATTTGATCAAAATCAGGATTCTTAAATAGGCTACTTTTTAATTTATGGTATACATGGGCAGCTTTGATGTGATTTTCTAAGGGAATATAGCGAGCGCTAAAATTCACCAAATCTACTCGAACAGCATTCATTTTTTTGACTAAATTATTCATGACAATGTGTCCTATGTGATCTCATCTTTAAATTTATATTCAGCCTTTATTCCATTAAGCTGATGATCTGTGTTTGAGCATAGAATTTAAAAAATACAGAATCAGGTCATTTTTTGACATTAATAAGTCATTTTTTGACATTCTTTTAATTCAAATTAGCAGCTCTAATGAGGCTAGATTTAAGAAAGATCAATATCACGCTATCTGGACTTGAGTATGATGTCTAAAGGAATAGAACATAGCAATCAGGACAATAATGCAATTCGGGCATTGATTCCCTGCGCCTATGTCAGAATTATTGCGCAACAATTGGGAGGTAGGCTGCGTGTATTCCCAACTTTATTGAATGGCACATCACTGACTGCTGAATTTATTCAACAAGAAGATTCTCGGATTTCAGCATCTGATTTTATTCGTATATTTGAAAATGCATTGAACATGACAGATGTTCCCGATTTCGGTTTAGAACTTGGGCATCGCCTTAAACCCACGACTCATGGCGCAATGGGCTTTTTGATGCACAGTTGCCCGAACCTTTATGCTGCACTTGATGCGATTCAACATTATCTACCTACTCGAATAGGATTTGCAGAGGTCATTCTCGAAAAACGTGATCAGCAGATGAATTGTAAAATTCACTTTAATATCGATTGCTCCACCCTTGTATATCAAAGCATGATCGAGTCTTGCATGGTGGTATTTAAAGAGTGTGCTGAATTTATTTTAGGTAAGCCATTAACTGAGGCGAAGTTGCTTTTTAGCTATCCTAAACCTGCTTACCATGCTGCTTATACAGAAATTTTTCAATGTGATTTCGCATTTTCACAATCTTTTGATGGCATTCAGATACCTTTATCTGTGTGTAAAATCCCGAATGCTTCAGCAAGTCAGGAGAACTATCTGATTGCAAAAAAACAATGTGAAAATGTACTTAAGGATCTTCTTACACCCCAAAATACTTATCAATTTCGTGTCAAAAAAATACTGATTGAGCATTTATCAGATCCCAAAAATGAATCCGAGATTGCCGCTTCATTATTCATGAGCAAACGAACCTTAGCTCGTCATTTAGAAAAAGAAGGTTTAACCTTTAAAGAGGTCAAAGATCAGGTACTTGCACAACAAAGTGCTTATTTTCTTGAGCATACGCAACTCACGATTGAAACAATTGGTATGCTTCTTAATTATCACGATGCCTCAAATTTCAGACGAGCATTCAAGCGTTGGTTTGGTATGACCCCTAGCCAATATCGGCAGAAATACAATAATGATCTTACCAAGCAAATTTCTAAATTAAATTAAATCCATATTTTTCATATTGATATATTAAATCATTATAAGGTGTTCGACTGGTAACAGATCTTGCTAATTTTAAACACTCAAATTATAAGTATGATATTTAAAGTTTATTTATACATTCTCATAAATTGTATATGACGCTTTATGCTAAGCTAGTTCATTAACATCACTATATTGAATAAAAAAAAATTGTTATCATCAACCAACTTTTTTGTTATCAATGCTTAAATAATTGATAGCTAAATACCGAATTATCTCTAACAGATGAATAGGTTGAAATGCTCTTTAAACAAGGACAGTTCATTTCACTATTCACCTCACTGCATATGTAAGTTGAAGATTGTTTCAACATACTCAGGAAATATCATGAAGAAAACTCTTGGTTTAGTTTTGGGCCTATCAGTGGGTATCGCTGGATGCTCAAAACAAGATGCTCCAGAAACCGCTGCAAACAACACGAATAAAGATTCAGTTCAAACCATTACAATCGCTTCTACAGGTTCAGATGCAGATATCTGGAAGTTCATTGCAAAATTGCCAGAAACTGAAGCTGCAGGTTTAAAGTTAGATGTTAAAAACTTTACTGATTATGTTTCAATGAACACTGCGGTAGCCAATAAAGAGATTGATATCAATGCCTTCCAATCATATGCATATATGGTTGCATACAATGATGCTAATACTCAAAAAATTGCGCCATTATCTACGACTTATCTTGAGCCAATGGGGATTTACTCAAGCAAAGTTAAAAATCTAAATGATTTCAAAACAGGTTCGACCATTGCAATTCCAAACGATGGTGCTAATGAATCACGTGCCCTTTTATTATTGCAATCTGCTGGTTTAGTAAAGTTAAAACCTCAATTTGACAATGTCAAAGGCACAACTTCTGATGTAACTGAGAATCCTAAACAGATCACCATCAAACCGATTCAAATGGCAACTGCGGTACGTGTGAAAGATGAAGTGGATGCCATTGTATTAGGCAACACCTTAGCAATGGAAGGTGGTTTGAACGTATTAAAAGATGCGATCTACTACGAGCCAATCGATCAAAGTACAAAAATGAATGTGAATGTACTGGCTGTAGCTGAAGGCCGTCAGAATGATCCTGTATTGCAAAAGGTAGGTCAGCTATATCATACAGATGCGGTTAAGCAATATGTGAAAGAGAACTTTGGTGGCACTAAAGTTAATGTTGATAAACCAACGACATATCTCACAGAAGCTCAATAATTCTAGACTTCTGTATTTTTAACAGGCAAATTTAATTTGCCTGTTTTTCATTTTTAATAGTTCTTGACGTTATGATTGAATTTAAAAATATTAGTAAACATTATCAGCTTAAAGGCCAAACTATTCACGCCTTAGACAATATTAATCTGACGATTCCAGATGGAAGTATCTTCGGAATTATAGGCTATAGTGGTGCAGGTAAAAGTACACTGATCCGTTTGATCAATTTACTAGAAAGACCCAATCAAGGTCAAATGATCATCCACGGTCAAGATTTCACTGCTTTGAGCGCTTCAAAATTACGTCAAGAACGCGCCAATATTGGTATGATTTTCCAGCATTTCAATTTACTACAAACCAAAACCGTTGCAGCCAATATTGAAATGCCAATGAAACTCCTTGGCTGGAGTAAAGCTGAGCGTCTAAAACGCTTAGATGAGCTACTTGAGTTTATCGATTTAAAACATAAACGCGATGCTTTTCCAGATGAGCTTTCTGGTGGTCAAAAACAGCGTGTAGGTATCGCTCGGGCACTTGCCAATCATCCAAAAATTCTACTCTGTGACGAAGCAACATCAGCGCTTGATCCTCAAACGACAAAGTCTGTACTTGCCCTTTTGAAAAAAATTAATCAAGAGCAAGGAATCACCATTGTTATGGTTACGCATGAAATGGATGTTATTGAGTCGATTTGCGACTTTGTTGCAGTTATGGAGCAAGGCAAAGTGATTGAACACGGCAGTACTCTCGATATCTTTAGTCAACCTCACCACCCGACGACCAAAACATTTATTCAAACTGTTTTACAGCAGCAATTACCTATCAATATTTTAAATAACTTAGAAAATCAAAATCACCACAGTATTTATAGCTTGCAGTTCTTAGGTACTTCGGCCCAAGAAACGGTTGTGCAAGCTGCCATTAAACGATTTGATATTAGTCTCAATATTTTATTTGCCAACATGACCGAAATTAATGGCGCTGTGATTGGGCAAATGTTTGTGCAATTACTGGGTGATCCAGACATTATTCAAGAAACCATCAGCTTTTTCCAACAACATGGCGTTAAAGTTGAGCAATCAGGAGTACGTGCATGAGAGATATGATTGTTCAATGGCTAACAGAAATTACTGAACCTTTTTGGAAAAGCTCGCTTTCAATTGATCAATTTGTGACAGCCCTACAAGAAACCTTTCATATGGTTTTTTTTGCAATGCTATTCGGTACGATTTGGGGTTTAATTCAAGGGATAACTCTACTTGTTACACGACCAAACGGGATTTTAGCCAATCGTGTGATTTACTATGGATTAAACCCTATTGTGAATGCATTACGTTCCCTCCCGTTTATTATCCTCCTGATCGCGGTTATTCCACTGACAAAAATGATTGTGGGTACTTCTATTGGGACATGGGCAGCTATTGTTCCTTTAACCATTTATGTAGGACCTTATATTGGTCGTCTGGTTGAAACTTCACTCCTTGAAGTCAACGAAGGTATCGTGGAGTCAGCGCAAGCTATGGGCGCAACACCCCTGCAAATTATTTTCAAGTTTATTCTGCCTGAGGCGCGTAGCTCCCTCATTCTCAATTTAACTACAGCTGCAATCAGCTTAATTGGTGCAACAGCCATGGCTGGTGCGGTCGGTGCAGGCGGCATTGGTGATCTTGCGATCTCCTATGGTTATCAACGCTTTGATACCAGTGTCGTTATACTCACCGTCATTGTGCTTTTAGTATTAGTTCAATTGGTGCAAATGACAGGTGAAAAACTCGCCAAAATGCGATAGTAAATTTAAAAAAGATCTCAAATGAGATCTTTTTTAATATCAATCCATCCAAAGTGAAGCGATTTTTTCCATTAATTGCGCACGTAACGGCGCAGTCCGATTGCATGGATTACGCTTTGCTTCATGCGTATAAAACGCTTGCCATTCGCGTATCATTTCCAAACTAACACCTTGTGCTTTAAACTGATGGATGTCTTGCTTAGATACACTTTCTAAACGTGCTTGAGCACCTTCTGGACCTGTTGCCCAACCGATAACCCCTTGCCCAAAACTCGGAAGGCTCATTTGGTTGGGTGTTTGAGGAACCGCTTTACGTTCGATTGTCTCATTGACCTTACAGCTGCTTGGACGCTCGTATAATTGAGACTTTTGCAGTTGACCAACTTGAGAGTTTTGCATACAACCAACAAGAACAATCGAACTCATCACTGCGCTGATGCAAGCACTCAATCTCACTTTTATCATCATTTACTTTTTACTCGAAATTAGTTCATCAGATCAGATAATCTTAAGCTAACAACAATGCACCTCATCAAATTCGAAATCAATATTTACAATACATCGCTGTTTAAAATTTGGGTGAATTTTACAATTTGATAAGCTTGATCTAGGATGAGATCAAATAAGTCACATGCTTTAGGATCGTTTAGGATGCGTTATCAAGTTCGCGTAATTGATGTTAACAATGCGCTACAAAACTATATATGGATTATTGAAGATACTGAAACCCAAGAAATTGCAGTGGTAGACCCTACAGAAGCCAATTTGGTGGTCAACTATTGTGACTCGAATGGTTTAACACTTAAGCAAATATGGCTTACCCACTGGCATAAAGACCATATTGGTGGTGTGCCAGAGTTAATCGCGGAAAAAAATATTGAAGTTTATGGTCCACGTGAAGAATTATCTAAAATTCCATTTATCAGTTGTCCACTCAATCATGATGATGAATTTTATTTTAATGACTTAAAACTTGACGTCATCGCTGTTCCTGGCCACACCTTAGGTCATATCGCAATATTTGCAGATGAAATTGACAGTTTATTCTGTGGAGATACCTTATTTGCAATGGGATGCGGACGCCTTTTTGAAGGAACGGCTGAACAAATGTATCAATCACTTAACCAACTGTCAGCGCTCCCTCCAAGAACTCAAGTCTACTGTACCCATGAATACACGCTCTCAAATGCACAATTCGCTTTGCAAGTAGAACCTGAGAATAAGGCACTGCAAGAACGATTTGAGCAAGTTCAGAAACTTCGAGATCAAAATCAAATAACCTTACCTTCCACCATTGAAATTGAACTTGAGACCAATCCTTTCTTGCGCGTCAACAGTGCTGAAGAATTTAAACGTATTCGGGAAATGAAAGATAATTTCTAAATTTAGCATTATCTGTTCAAATTACAGGTGTTCATTACTGAGCGATATTCGCTCAGTTTTTAAACCCTTCAGACAATACATTCTCTTCTTTATCTTAAAGCTTTAACAACATGATCAAATTCTTTCTTTTAATTGCATGAAATATATACATTTTTATAGAATTAAAATATATTTACATTAATTTAGGTTAAAGCCCTTTAAAAACAACATCATTAACCTTATTAATATTTCATTAGTCAAAGGAGTTGTCTCATGAAGAAAGTGGTCAAAGCAAAAAATTTAATTGCATTCAGAATTTGGTTAGAAAAATTAGGTTATTCCGTTCGAAATTTAAAGGATAACCAAGGCTTCACTTTCAGTTTTAAAAAAGAATATGGTTTAGTGACATGTGACTTATCTGGAAATACTCTGGCAATGCAATTAGGTGAAGAATTCGAGGATCACTTAAAAGCTTAATCTCACCTTAATTCAACGGAATGAATACTAAATAGATCATCTAAATATTAACATCGCCTCTTTGTAGGCGATTTTTTATATTTATATATTTCAGTTTTCAGTCTGTTTTTATATAAAAATATAGGCAATAAAAAAGCAAGGTATCAAACCTTGCCTTAATATGGTGGGGACGGAGAGACTCGAACTCTCACACCTTGCGGCGCTGGAACCTAAATCCAGTGCGTCTACCAATTTCGCCACGTCCCCTTTGAATACTCAATCATATTACTGAGCTTCATAAAACTTGGCAGAGGATCAAGGATTCGAACCTTGACGAACGGTTTTGGAGACCGTCATGCTACCATTACACCAATCCTCTATTTCACCTACTTCGGTCGTTCCACCTAGTAAATTACTTGGTGGGGACGGAGAGACTCGAACTCTCACACCTTGCGGCGCTGGAACCTAAATCCAGTGCGTCTACCAATTTCGCCACGTCCCCGATGGCTGTGTATATTATAGAGATCATTATCTCATGACAAGCCCTTTTTTTGAAAAACCTTATTGTTTGACTAAATATAAAACAATTATCCATTTTACTGGTTTTTCTTTAGACAAATTCGCTTAATATCTGTTTTAATTGATAAATATTGTCCAATCTTTGTGATTTATTTTTCATCAACATCTGCTGGAGTACTGGTGTTAAGTCAGAAAAAGGCCTAATAATTTCAACTTTTAATTGCTGACAATGCCATTTTGCCCAATCTATATAGCTTTTTTTACGGATTGAGTACTGATTTAACCATTCTAACCAAATAATACCGAGTGCATATATATCTGATGCTTGTGATTTTGACTCACCATGAAACAACTCAGGCGCCATATACCTTGGTGTTCCATGTGTAGAAACTTGAGGATGGCACTCAAAGTGAAACATCTGTTCAAAATCAATTAATTTGGGTTGACCATTGAATATTCTAAAATGTTCTCTTTTAAGATCTGCATGAACCCATCCTTGCTCATGAATTGATAGTAATGCATCTAGACTATGTAATAATAAATTGACCACATTTGAAAACTCATTGTGTGGGAAGGTCTGCATTTGAGTATAGACAGAATTTTCTACTTCAAATAGCGGCGCCGCATTTTCAATCAGAATCAATGATGAAGAATCATGTTTTGATGTAGGTGTATTGAATCTACTGTTTTCGTCATACACGATCTCAAACGGCACTAAGATCTTTGAAGAGCGAGTACTGAGTGATTGGTAGTGTTTTATCTCATTGTCGAACCACTGCTCATGCTGTGAACTGATACCCTGCTGTTGTCGCTTAACCCAATACGTTTGGTCGTCTATTTCGATACAATAAATTAGACGACCATACTGCTGACTTTGTTCAGAATTAACTGGTTGCCTGAGCAGAGGCTGAATGGTTTGCCACTGTAGATTGTTTTTTAAGAGATTCATTTTGCTGTTTCAGTTGCGTCAGCATATCCAAACAATGTTCAATGGTTTTTCCTATACGCGCATGTGTTTCAATACTGGACAGTTTTGACCAAGTTGCCCGTTCCCCTTCTCTTTGAAGGACTTTAAACAAATGAGGTCGCGGATTTTGTAACATATAATGATAATGTCGCAGACTATAATTACCTACAATATTTAAATCACCATAATAACGCTGATCAACAATACCATAACCATGATCCAATAGTCGTCTAATCGTCGGCACACTGCCCATTCGGTCACGAGTGAAATTCATGACATCCATCGCAATCGTTTTACCATGTTTACGCACTAAACGTTGCGGCCAGCTGAGTAGATCTGTTCTAAAACGCTCCGCATCACTTTGCATGAATGGCACAATATGTGGATTCACCTGACTGGCAATGGTGTAATTAATATTGTAAAGACGAGCCATTTTCTCTTGTGGAAAATCACTTCTCACACTGCCATCCACCCAACGAATACTTGCCAAGTATGGTGTATGCACCCCATCATAACGCTTACTGGTCAGTCGAACTGGAGGAAATAAGATAGGAACCGCACATGATGCCAATACTGCACTCCACACCAGTAAATCTGGCGCAGTATATTTGTTCATGATACGAGCATCTTCCTGAGCGACATCATAAGGTGCGACACTGATATTAATATCAAGTCCAGACTTTTCATACGCTTCTTGAAACGTTAAGTCTCCTAAATTTTCCACTAAAAATTTCTTAAGATATCGCACATCAGCAATACCACCATTTCCTCTAAGCAACTCTTTGAAACTTCTGAAATGGAATGCTTCACTATAAAAGCTCTCTCCTGTCAGCAGCTGATCAATATCTTTTTGATCAGAAACGCCTAACATCGCCGTCATCAACGCACCAGCACTCGAACCTGATAAAACTTTCGGCATCAAATCTTGTTCCATCAGCGCCTTACACACGCCTGTATGAAACAAACCTAATGAGGCCCCACCAGAAAACATCATTGCTGGTTGACCATAGGTCAGTTGACAATTTTTAAAAAAATCAAATTTTTCTTGATGTGTCAAACCTGAACATTCATCTGAAGCGATATAAATTAAACTCTGTGAAACCTCTTCAATATAGTCCTCAATGAGTTTTTTTGTGCCAATATATGTTTGTGTGAACAGCATAGGATGACCAATATTGGCGACATCATGACTCAGGCCTTCTCGCAATATATAGATCAGATCAATTACACGATGATTCAGCTTGTAACGGCGTAAAAGATTTAAACGATGCGATATAATTTCAGCATCAAAATAGGGTGAAGTATTATCAAACTTCCATTCCTGAGCGCCCGTCTCCTCATCCAGCTTTAAGGCAATGTCTTTCCACTCTTCATAGCTCTCCGCACGTTCAAGCTCATGTTGCATTTTTTTAATTCGATACGCTTGATGCGGATTAATTTGACTACGAGTGCCTAAAATCATTGAGCTAGTCCTTTGATTTTTATTAGTTCAATTAGTTTTGTTCAGTTTTTAAACTATGCAAAAAAAGCAGAAAATAATCAACTTAATAAAATTTATTTCTTGTATCGACCAGTCATCATAGATTTATCCCTTAGATCAGTTCACATCGCTATCGTCATCATGTAGATTAAACTTGATTTTATTGAATTGTATTTCACGAATACCTATGGCGACTCTAGAACTACCAGATCAACTGTTAACAAAAATTTCTCAACTTATTGACCAACTTAATCACACATTATCTGAACCGAGTCAGGAAATTGATTTCTCAGCACTAGGATACAAATGGCAAAATAAACGGCTGATCCCCATTCAAAAACCTAAAATAATTCATCTTGATGATTTAAAAGGTATCGAAAAACAAAAAGAAAAAATACTGCAAAACACTGAACAATTTTTACAAGGTTTACCTGCAAACGATATTTTATTGACTGGATCTCGTGGAACCGGAAAATCATCTATTGTAAGATCTTTACTGTCAAAATATGCTGACCGTGGTTTACGCATCATTGAAATTGAGCGTGATAATCTGTCAGACCTACCAGAAATACAAAAAATTATTGAAGGTCGTCCCGAAAAATTTATCGTGTATTGTGATGACTTAGCCTTTAATGCTGAAGACGAAAATTATCGTAGTTTAAAAAGTGTGTTAGATGGTTCACTAGAGTCAGGTTCTGGCAACTTTATTATTTATGCGACCAGTAACCGCCGCCACCTACTCCCGGAATTTATGCATGAAAACACCCCGATCACTAAAGTGGACGTGCCTCAATATACTGAATTACATCCGCAAGAAGCGATCGAAGAAAAAATCTCATTGTCTGATCGTTTTGGTCTTTGGCTTTCATTCTACCCGATGGATCAAAATCTTTATTTAGAGATTGTAGAGCACTATTTAAAAAAATCTGGTATTGAAATGACACCTGAAGTACGTGCTGAAGCGCTACGTTGGTGCCAAGCCAGAGGTCAACGCTCAGGTCGTTCTGCATTCCAATTTTCAAAACATTGGATCGGCTCTACTCAATTAAAGCGTGATTAAGCATTTACATCAGCTTCTTCAATAAGAAACTAAGATGGAATAACGTCTTAGTTTCTCAACTTTCACTCTTTAATCTAAGTTATTAGCTTTTATTACGATAAAAGTTAATAAATTATTCATGAATAATTATAAAGATAAAATTAACAATTTAACTTATTGCTCTCTATCGATATCAAAAAATTTTAAATCAAAAAATCGCGAATATTACTTTAAGTTATTAATTTAAATAAAATTTATTATATAAATAAAAATTAAAAAAATAATTTAAATTTAAAACAATATAACATAACAACCATTTTTTGTTTTTCGAAAAAATTAATGTAACCCAAACTTAACAATTCAAAAATAGTATGAGGGACGCAAATAATTATAGAAAAAGGCTGCATCCATGCTCCAAATTAAAAAATATAGTAACCAACATACACAATCCCCAGATGTTCAAAATATATTAAAAACGCTTCATCAAGCGATCTTCATGACACCAGAGGGTTGTGATTTGAATGATATTGCTCAAGCCTATGCCCCCGATGATGCTGCAAGCAAACGGGTTTTGATCTATTTTGATGAAGAAAAACCTGTTGGATTTTTAAGTATGCAACGTTATGAAGTCAAAAAGAATGACCAGACAATGAATGTTTTTCGTGGTCAAGCAGGTCTTCTTAGCGCCTATCGAAAATCAAATCTGTTAAAATTCCAATACATTTATTTCATTATTTCTCAAATGCTCCGCCACCCAGCACCATCGTATTTTTTTGCTGTGTGTTTACATCCCTCAAGTTATCGTGCAATTACACGATATGCTTTCAAAAAAAATACATGGCCTACTCGCTTAAACCTCGATAACAATACAGAAATGCAAGACCTTTGCACCCTATTCTCTCAGCAATTCAATTATCAACTTTCAAAATCTGGCCATGTTTTTATTTATAACGATGGCCTTGGAGGAACACGCGGTTGTAAGCATGAACACGATAACATGAATGAGGATGCTGCATTTTTTTTGAATCACAATGCCGGATATATTAATGGTGATGGTATGCTAGTGATTGCCAAAATCACTGTCTTTGAGGTGTTTTACCGTTTAACGTGTCACACTTTGGGTAAAATGAATCGCAATAAATATATTCAATGGACAAAACAGCGACAACAATAGTCCCGCTTTAAACGCATCTAGCACATATTGCTCACCACAATGTTGCTTAATCATCGGTAAGAATGCATCACAGGACAGTACACCTGTGGTGCTAATTGCTGCTTGTGGTTGATGTCTTCCAAAAAGCTGTAGAAAAATGATGGAAAACATCCCTCGAATCATATCCACAATTAAAGCTTGAACTGCCAATAAGGGATTTAGTTTTTGTGAAATCATAGCAGCAGACAGACTTGCCCAACCGAATCCAGAAAGCAATACAGCACTTTCCTTCCAAATTATCAGCATAAAGCAGGCAAATATTGTATTTGCCAATACCATTATGATTGGGAGTTTAAAATCATGCCATTGCAATGTTTTGATTTTAAATGCTGATATAAAGACTCCGATCAAAAATAGAATAATGTAGATCAGAACGTTTTGAATACTTAAAGCTATTTGCTCATCTATTAAATCCATTCGATAAGTGAAGATCCCTCCCACAAACACCAAAATAAGCAAAAGATATACTGTCAATATTTTAATGATATCCTTAATTTGGATTGTTTTACGTTTGCTGTTTTCCTGCTGTTTCTTCTTATAAAATAGTGAACTAAACCAATAAGTAAATGCGCATACCCCGAGTGCGAGAATAGCTAGCTTGCTCAAAACAGCTCTAGGATTTTCTAATGCGAGTAGGTTTGGCGCTGCGTAAACAGTGCAAAAAAATATAAATAAAATCAGGGCTAAAAAAAATACTTGTTCAATGTACTTGTTGGGATGAAATTTACGACCATATAGATAGCCAAAAATGATGATGATAAGATCCAATCAGACTTCCAAAATTATTTTTATACGTATCGCTTAGATTAATTCATAGATATAAAACTTATATGACAAAATGTTTCTTATAGAGCATCGTCATGTCTAATCATTTGTGTCTGCTAGATTTTAAGTTTAAAACTTAATTTCGCCCCGCTATCGTCCATAGTCTAATTCGTTGTTTTGATTTCTAATACAGTTCAATTTCAATCTTTCACGTGTTTAGCACATCTCTTTAAAACAACTAATCACATTTTTAAAATATCACTCACAATTCTATAATCGTTTTTCATTTGAGATCACCTAATATATTTTTAAAAGTACAAAAGAGAACGTGATGACTCTCAATCATAACGACCTTGATACCATCCCACATAGAAGCACTCGTGTTTATTCTCAAAGTTTTGATTACTCATTGGACTTTGCAAAAATTAACTTCAGAGAAAGGCCAGAACTCTATCGAATTGGTCGTGGTGAACAGGGTGTATTACTCGTCGAACCCTACAAATCTGAAATTCTGCCCTTTTGGAAATTTGCAGATGAAGATAAAGCTAGAGAGAGTTCTAATAAGATTTATCAACTCTTTCTTGAATATTTAGCAGTCGATGATTTTGTCGGTGCAGATATGGCTCGTAAATTTTTACAAATGGGTTATACCCGAGCGAGACGTTATGCAAACCATAAAGGTGGAAAAAAATATAAAGGTCCTGTACCTAATGACAAAAAAGGTTTAAGTGGTGATCACGGGCGTGAAGAACTACCACGCCAACAAGAAGACCCTATTAAGGCTGCAGCAGCACGAATTTTTAAAGTGAAATGGGATGAAGCTAAACAGCATTCCCACTATATTGCATTAAAAGAACGATTTAAAAACTCAATTGCGAGTCAATAAATACATTCTCACACCATTTATAATACAAACAAAACTATTTCTTTAATTTTTATTTACAATAGAAAAATAGAAAGTACAATAGCATTTACCAAAAAATGATCACCATTTTTTGCATTTAAAGATAAACAAATCACAAATAATGAGCATGCGCCATGATAACTAAATTTTTAAAATTGGGTTTAATCCTCTCGATGACCACTTTAACAACGACAACTTTTGCCCAACAACACACCGTTTCATTGGGTTATGCTCAGTCTGAAATTGAAAATGCGTTTGATATTCGCGGTGTTCACGCTCAATATCGCTATGAACTCGAGACTCCTTTAAGCGTTATGGCAACAATGTCGTATCAAACTGGTGATGAAACTTGGATTGAACCAGGTGAACGCCAAGATACAGATGTAAAACATTTTTCTTTGCTAGCAGGCCCTGCATATCGTCTTAATGAGAATTTCAGTGTTTATGGTGTTGTCGGGATCGCGCATTCAAAAGTTGAAAGTTCATATCGCGCCTTGAACATATACGAAAACATGGATCTAAGTGAAACAGCGTTTGCATATGGTGTTGGTATTAATATTAATCCTGCTCCGCAATATGCGATCAATATCGGTTATGAAGGTACTAAAGTTGATGGGGCTAAATTTGATGGGTTCAACATCAGCGCAGGTTATCGTTTCTGATTCTGCTTGAATACATAGAGAATTAAAAAAGAGGCTTTTTGCCTCTTTTTTTGTCAAAATCATTGGATAATGTTTATACATTATTTGGATAGCGAGAAATAGACGAATCCTATATAGCTAGAATAAGTCGTATTATTCTACCTAGGATATTTCATGCAAAAAAGAAAACTTGGACAAACTGATTTATTCATCGCACCCATCGTATTCGGAGGAAATGTATTCGGTTGGACGGTTGATGAAAAACAAAGTTTCAAAATTTTAGATGCACTGTATGAGCGTGGATTTAACACCATTGATACAGCAGACTTCTATTCCATTTGGGCACCAGGCAATCATGGTGGCGAGTCAGAAACAATCATTGGTAATTGGTTAAAACAAAATCCAAGTAAACGTGAAGACATCGTGCTATTTACTAAAGTCGGTTTAGATATGGGGATTCCCGGCCATCAAGGTTTATCTGAACGATGGATTATGCAAGCAGTTGAAGACTCTCTAAGCCGTTTGAAAACAGATTATCTTGATCTTTATTTTGCACACTGGCCTGATGAAAACACACCTCATGAGGAAACATTATCAGCATTTTCAAAGCTCAAAGATCAAGGAAAAATTCGTGCCTATGGCACTTCTAATTTTTCAGCTGATCAATTAGACGCTTCTATTCAAGCTGCACAAAAGATTGGTGTGCAACATTATCAGGTTCTTCAACCTGAATATAATCTTTACGATCGCGATATATTCGAACAAACACTGCAACCCATTTGTGAACGCCATCAAATTGGTGTCGTAAGTTTTTATAGTCTGGCTAGTGGATTTCTATCTGGGAAATATTCGTCATTAGACAATATTCAAGGGCGTCAACGTGCAGATACGCTTGTAAAATATTTTGATGAGCGAGGCTTAAACCTTTTAGATAAGCTCAGAGAAGTGGCATCGCGCCACAATGCGGCACCTGCTGAGGTAGCTTTGGCTTGGTTACTTGCGCAAAAGCATATTTCAGCACCAATCGCCAGTGCAACAAACCTTGAACAAATTACCCAATTTTCAAATGCAGTGAATCTTCAACTCTCACCAGAAGACATGCAAATTCTTTCAATAATGTAAATATAAAAAAGAGGCTATAAGCCTCTTTTTTCTCGGGACCAAACATTTATGCTTCAGTAGGTTTTTTGAGTTCCGTCATCGGCCAACGTGGCGTCGTTGTCACGGCTAAGCCATCATGCTGTCCTGCTTTTAAGCGTTGATATCCAGCAAAAGCAATCATGGCGCCATTATCCGTACATAAAGCTGGTTCAGCATAATATACTTGAGCTTTTATTTTAGCTAAATCTGCTTCAAGACGTTCACGAAGACGCTTATTGGCACTCACACCACCAGCAATGACCAAACGCTTAAGACCAGTTTGTTTTAATGCTTTAACTGATTTTTTGACCAATGTATCAACAATAGCCTCTTGAAAACTCGCAGCAATATCAGCGTCTCGGTTTTCTTCACCTAATTTTTTCATTTGGACAGAAACTGCTGTTTTTAAGCCGCTAAATGAAAATTCCAAACCTTGATGCAACATAGGGCGTGGAAATTCAAAAGCAGTGGCATCACCTTGCTCAGCAAGTTTAGAGATATTTGGACCGCCTGGATAAGGCAACCCCATCATCTTAGCAACCTTATCGAATGCTTCACCCGCTGCATCATCGATCGACTCACCTAAGATTTCATAATGACCAATATCATATGCCGCCATTAATTGTGTATGCCCACCCGAGACCAACAAAGCGACAAACGGAAATTCCGGTGGAGTAGCTGATAAAAGAGGCGCCAACATATGCCCTTCCATATGATGCACACCAATCGCTGGTTTATTTAACGCAAATGCAAGCGTACGACCAAATAATGCTCCAGTCATGAGTGCACCCATTAGGCCTGGACCACGTGTATAAGCCACCGCATCAATCTCAGATTTTTTGATTTGACTTTCTTCAAGCAATTGATTGATTAAAGGAATTAATTTACGAACATGATCGCGGGATGCCAATTCAGGTACCACTCCACCATATTCAGCATGCAATTTAATCTGACTATATAACACCTGTCCTCTTAAGCCGACTTCGCTGTCATAGAGTGCGAGACCAGTTTCATCACACGACGTTTCTAAGCCTAAAACGATCATTAAATTGCCTTTAACCCATTTCAAAATATTGCTAAAGCTATTATAGACTTGTGATATGAGATGTAAATGAGTAAAATACTGACCTTCACTTGTGACTCAGCGCAATTCGGCGCTTAGTCTTATCCATAAACTAGAGGATTCTTCATGCCACAAGTTAAATTGAAAGAAGGCGAACCAGTAGACGTAGCTATCCGTCGTTTCAAACGTTCATGCGAAAAAGCGGGTGTTTTAGCTGACGTTCGTAAACGTGAATTCTACGAGAAACCAACTCAAGAACGTAAGCGCAAAAAAGCTGCTGCTGTTAAACGCTACCAAAAGAAATTGGCGCGTGAATCAGTACGTACTACTCGCCTTTACTAAGATTAATTTGTGATTGACTGCTCGGATATATAAATGACTACTTTAAAAAACCAAATTACTGACGTTTTGAAAGCAACAATGCGTGCTAAAGAAATGGATAAGTTAACGGTGATTCGTAGTCTCCAAGCAGCAATTAAGCAAATCGAAGTCGATGAACGCGTAGAACTAGATGATAGTCGAGTTCTCGCGGTCATTGAAAAACAAATCAAGCAACGTAAAGAATCGATTAAAGCTTTTGAAAGCGCTAATCGACAAGACTTAGCTAGTAAGGAACAAGCCGAGGTTGAGGTTTTATCTCAATTTCTACCAGCAGCTATGACTGAGGAAGAACTTGATTCAATTATTGCGCAAACGATTGCTGCGCAACAAGCTACTAGCATGAAAGATATGGGTAAGGTGATGAATTCTCTACGTCCGATCATAGCCGGACGTGCCGATCCTGCACAAGTTTCGAGTAAAATTAAAGCTCAACTTTCTTAAGTTTTCGTATTATGTTTGATTTGGTCTATTTAATAATGTCATTAAATAGTCCAGTCTAAATCACGTATCCCCGATATTATTACAACAATACTTTTTAGTTTTTCACTTTCTGATTATTTAAGCTCACATTGAATATTATATCTTTGTAAAATCTGCATTTCTTTCGATTGCTTCACTTTCACAACAACATCCTGCTTACTCATTCTAGAGTAGGAAAATGGTAAATCCTTTCGATATTTATCCACCACCTGATAAAAGCCATCGACATAAGTTCCAACAATGACACAATATCTTTGAGTCTGATCAACACTAAACTGTGTTGTATTTGGCGCTAGTGTTTTTAGAAAATGCCTCATATCGGCATTATATATTTGCGATATAACTTCAATCTCTTGTGTAAATTTAACAGGAAGTGTTTCCGCATGAGTGAACACACCCACCCCAAACAACATCATAAAAAATAGTGGCAATTTCATTATTAGATTCAATCACATAATTTAAAATATTTATTCATTCATCATTCTAAAACAATCTAACCATTAAGAATGAATAGTTTCAATAAAGTTAGGTTTGTATTCCTGGAAAAACTCTTCATAAGGTGGCGGTATTTTCCCTTCAACCACAGAACCGAGCCTTAAACGTATAACGCCTGGTAAATCAAGCCGATGTGAATATAAAGGACTTCCACATTCACCGCAAAATACTCTTGCCTTTAACTCGGTATGAAAATAAGACTTAAGCACATCTTCACCAGAAATTAACTCGAAGTTTTCAAGCGGGATCGGGCTATTCCATGCAGTAAAACCGCCTTGAGCCAACTGACAGTGCTTGCAATAGCACAAGATACTTTTCTCAAGATCACCATGATAAATATATTGCACCTTTCCACATAAGCATTGACCTTTTATCATTTAAACCTCTTATAATTTTTGTTGACGCTCATCCTGCATCATCCGCAGCCTTTGATTGATGACTGCACTCATAGAGTTATTTTCCTTAGCTAAACGCTGAGCATGAATGAGTGAGCGTATCGCATTCTCTTCCGCCCCCTTCCAATATTCAACTTCAGCCCGATATCGCAATACATTTACAGTACGTAAAGGATTTTTAATATCTAAATTTGCCGCTTGTTGTCGGATGAACCATGCTTGTGCATCACGATTATTGATTTGGATAAATTTATTCGCCAACCTTTCAGCAGCAACAAAATTTCCCTGTCGAATATAAATTTCAGCTAATTTATAACTTAAAGCACGATTTTCAGGCGTTATTCGTTGACGCACCAATATCGTTTCCTGCGCAGAATCAAATTGATTGGTCGCCAAGTAGATATCTGCTTGAATAAGCGCGATAAGTTGATGATTTGGCTGGATTTTCTTAGCAAGTTCAATTTCTTTTTGTGCTAGATCAAAATCACCACGCTTTAAATAAAAAGCAGACAGTGCAATTCTTCCAGCCAATGCATTTGCTCTCACCACTCCCTTTAACTGTTCCTCATTGGTTTGATTGGTCACAACTGCGGTATACCACTTGATCTGATCAAACTCAGAGAGTGTGTTGCTATACGGAACTTTAGGAAGTTGATCTGCTCGTAAACGTGCCTCACTCATGCGCTGAGTAGTCAAAGGATGTGTTAACCAAAAATCAGGAAGATAACTAATTTTTGGAGTCGCACGATTCATGGTTTCAAAAAACTCAGACATACTGTACGGGTTATATCCGGCACGATACATCAATTGCATTCCAATACGGTCTGCTTCACGCTCTTGATTACGACTATAACTTAACTGTCGATCCACCAATGCAGCCTGCGTTCCCATCATCAGTGCAGCACCTGCATTACCATCAGCTTGTGATGCAATTGCAGCACCCACAATGATACCAGCGAGTGCAAGCAATCCCTGCCCTTTAAAAGCCTCTTGAGAACGGCTGTAGTGTCTTTGCGAGACGTGTGCCACCTCATGAGCAACCACACCCGCAACTTCATCCATATTCTTTGCCGACGTAATTAACCCACTATTCAATGCAAATAAACCACCAGGTACAGCAAAGGCATTAATTTGTGGATCATTTACAATCACCAAAGCAATTGGTTGACCCAACTGTGTTTGCGCAATAATTTTTCGGAATACAGCCATAAATTGATCTTCCAACCAAACATTGTTTAACACTGGAAGTTGTTGCTGTACTTGACGATAGACTTTTTCACCGATCATTTTTTCTTTTTGTTGATCGATAAATCCAACACCACTATTAATATCAGGCACTTCAAATTGAATTTTATTGGCACTGTAGAGTTCATCAGCCACCGCTGAAAAACTCGAACTCGCTATCAATAAAGCCAAAATGATCTTCTTCAAACCTGTATTCCTAAACGTGTACTCCATCGACTATAACACTGAATGATGTGAAGATTAATGATGAACTGTTACGTTTATTATTACGCTCAAAAGACTTTACTTATTCACAATATATAGAGGCTCATCCCCATCTAAGGCTTTTACCAGATTATCATAAGCAAGATTTGCCATTTTCATTCTGGTTTCTGCTGTCGCCGAACCTACGTGCGGCAATGTCACTACATTTTCCAATCGAAACAATGGTGATTCTTGGAGCGGCTCTTTCTGATAAACATCTAAACCAGCAGCAAAAATTTTGTGATTTTCAAGCGCCTCAATCAAGGCCGACTCATCCACAACTGATCCTCTGGCAATATTCACAAACACAGCATGTTTTTGCATTTTCTCAAATTGAGCTTGACCGATCAGCGCTTTCGATTGCTCATTTAAATCGACTGCAATGACGATAAAATCAGACGTTGAAAGTAAAGTATCAAGATCACAATATTTCGCCTTTAAAGGCTCAGCTCGCTCTATACATGGTTTTCGATTATGGTATTGAATATTCATATTAAATCCATAAAAACCACGTCGAGCTATCGCAGCACCGATATGACCCAAGCCAATGATACCTAGCGTTTTCCCATAAACATCTTGACCAAATTGTGCAACACCAGCGGTACGCGTCCAATGTCCATGCTTTGTCCAAGAATCTAAATGTGTCACTTTACGAGCCGCACTCATCAATAAGGTAAAAGCCAAATCAGCGGTCGTCTCTGTCAACACATGAGGCGTATTGGTCAACCAAATACCCTGTTGTTTTAGATATTCAACGTCGTAATTATCGTAACCCACACTGACCGACGAAATAATTTTAAGTTTTTTTGCAGTCTTCAAGTTGTCTTGATTTAAACGACGCCCAGCGCCTATCATCCCATCTGCATCCGCAACTTCTCTTAAAAGTTGCTCATTAATGTCACCCTGTTTCGGATTAAGTTGAACGACCTGATATTTCGATTCTAATTGATTTAATATTTTCGGATCTATCTGACTAAATACCACAACCTTTTTTTTCATAAAACTCCCTCTTTAGATCCAGTATCGATTTAATTTTTAATTAAGTTCCACAAGCGACGTTTTAACAATGGCTGCTCAATCATGTCTTGTAAACTTGCAATCTGCATATGCTGCGTCGTCGATATATGCGGCAAATACCCTAAGCTCAATATTTTTTTATCAACAGATAATGCATCGATAAAACCCTGTATAAATACTTCAGCACCTCTTCCATCTTGGAATTGTGCGAAATTAAATGGCCATTTTAAATCGTAAAACTGTGAACTCACACTAAGCTGGATATTCACCCATAAGTTTTCTTGTTCTGTGGTGAGCGCTGTAGCATCTAGCAGAATAGTATGTGTTTTAGTGATCATCGCTTGAATTTCAAAAGCATCGATTGCTAGCGGTTGACGCTCAACAACCTCATCTTGAGACTGTTTGTCATTTTCCACAGACTCTCGAGGAAGCTGCACACCGTCTGGATTACTTTTTAATTGAAGCGAAGAATCATCTTTATTTAGCTGTTCAGCTTGTGAAGCTGGTTTTGTGATGAACTGTTCTGATTGAGCTTGCGTAAATTCAGGAAAAGATACATCTGTTGGATGATTTTCTTCAACTTGATCGCGATATAAGGAAGGTTTGTAATGACGTGTTTGTGCCGTATTTTGTGGAATCCATATATCGATTCCCATCACAGCTAAGAGGCTTCTTTGATGCTCTAACATATTCACATTCATTACAGATGGACTGGCATGAGGGCTGGGTATTCTACCCACTTTTTAAATCTTTTACTGAACTTTTAATCCGCAAACAATCATAACTTAATTTCATTTCTGACGCATTAATATCCTTGCAGCTTTTAAATTCAGAATGCATTAGACCTCTTTCATAAATCAAAAACTGATCTATCTTTAGTTGATTCTTTGAACCGAAGAATTCTAAATCTTCATGCATAATCTGCGGATGAAATACATTGATTCAAAGAAGCTTTCTGAAACACAGTTTAAGCGATACACAGGCATTTCATGGTCAACCTTTGATTCAATGGTTGAACAACTAAAAATGTATGTCCCTACTAAAGGTAGACCAACTAAATTGAGCACAGAAGATCAAATCCTTCTGTGTTTAAGTTATTGGCGCGAATACAGAACCTTATTCCATGTTACAACAAGTTTTGGTGTGTCAGAGCCCACTGCTTCAAGAGTCGTACGTCATGTAGAAGACTGCCTGATCAAGTCCAATCTATTTAATTTACCGAAGAATTTGCCTGAAGGTGAAGGCATCGACTGGAATGTGGTGATTGTTGATGCCACAGAAATACCAATACAAAGACCTAAAAAAACAGAAGAAAAGCTATAGTGGCAAAAAGAAAGCGCATACCTTTAAAGTACAGGCCATTATTCATTATAGAACTCAGCAAATTCTGAGTTTATGTACAAGTCATGGAACGGTACATGATTTCGAGCTCTTAAAACAGAACTTAAATCAAATTCCTGCAAATACCTTTATTCTTGCAGATAAAGGCTATCAAGGGATCTATGCATTGTATCCAAATAGTCTATTGCCATTAAAAGCAAAAAAGCGCTGTAAACTACATCCTGAGCTAAAACTTTATAACCAAGAAATCAATAAAAGAAGAATTGGGATTGAGCATGTATTTGGAACTTTGAAGACCTTCAAAATCCTTGCCGAGCGATATCGTAATCGAGGAAAAAGACTGGGTTTAAGATTCAATTTAATTGCTGGAATATACAATATGGAACTGAGTAAAAAATGAATTATGAAAGAGGTCTATTGATAGCTAAACAATAATGACGCTGTTTTTCTTATGCATTTGATCCACAATTTCATCACTTTCAAATCCAAGTCGCCAATATAATAATTCAAGTACATCCAACTCATCTTGTGTAATGATTCGATCATTCCATAAACATAATTCAGCAACACCCAAAATACTCAACCGATCTCTCAACAACAATCCAGCAATATCATTAAGAATTTCACCTAAGTCGATAGGTTCATCTGAAATTTCTTCATAAAACTCAATTTCATCACGAGTTAAAATTCGTTCTAAGATTTGGGTTCTAACTTCAAGCTGATTAGCAGTATTTAACTGCTGAACATGTAATAACGCATCTATTAACCTAACAATTTGCGGCTTAGCATCCTCAATTGAGGTTGGACGATGTATTGGCAATAAATCCAGTTGAGACTTCACCTTTTCAATCAGTAAAGCATCCAAAAGCCCAATTTCACCATCTTCTTGAATAATTTTAGCCAATTTAGTAATGAACTGACGTGCACTTGTAGCAGGCATATTTCCCAATTGCCTACATGCCTCATGAAAAATTTGAATATGCACTCGTCCATCTATATTTAACAGTGAGTCGACAATTGCACGACTCACAGGTGCATCAGAAGGAATAAATTCACGGTATTGCCGAATCATTAAAATCGCAACCATCACTTCACGCGCACCAGTCGAAGTTTGCAAAGCCCTTTGAATGAGTTCTGGACGTTTCATCTGCTGTCTAACTTCACTATTTAAGGGTTTGATGGCATCCTTAATTGCAAAGCTGATCGGTGATAATCTTAATAATGGAAGTGGCTGTGGTGACATCCATGGATTATATTCTTCAGCAATAGACTCCTCTAAAGAACGCATTAAACTAAATAGTGGTTGATTTCGTAATTTTTGTAAATTTTCTAATTGAATATCTTCAAGTAAATTCGGATTTAATTCATATATACGATCTTGAATACAAGGTTGGATATTCAACCAACTTTGAGGACTAAGTGAGTTAGCAAAGCACATATGAGAAATAGCTTCAGAATATTCACTATGAATCTGTGATCCTGCGTGATGAACATAGATTCTTAATAAGGTTTGAATATTTGCATTACTACTCAATAATTGTCTTGTCATTGCATCGTTATACAATGTTCGACTACCCAAAGTAATATATTTCATCAGACGCGTAATAAAGACGCCTAAACTACCAATTAACCATATGACTCCACCGATCGCCACAAAAGTTGTTTCCAAACTATCCCTCAATTGATCCCGATTACGTCGAAATCCCTGCTTCGCGATTTTACTGCCCCATTGGCTAAAGGTAATTAACCCACTGTATAAAATTTTAAGACGAGTATTTTCTCGAGTTTCACCCGATAAAATTTTATGGAATTCATGACCCAACAATCCATAAAGCTCTAACTCATCAAGATTTTGTAGCGCCCCCCAAGTCAGAATAATCACAGTATCTTTGGGATGAAAACCCGCAGTCAGTGCATTAACCCCTATTTCATCGGGTAAGACATAGAGTGTAGGTGTATCAATTGAGAAACGATGTGCTAATTTTTCAGCAAGTCTAAGCGCTGTACTTTCTTCTGGAGTACTTTCAATAAAAGTGAGTTGTCGTGCTTTCAATTGTTTTGCGAGCGTATGACCACCAGAGCGGAAGACATAAAACTCATAAACGACAGAACCACCAATAATGCTAATCAATAGCACCATCATATATGGACTGAGAAAATGCCACCAAATGGACTCAGAAGGATCAATATAATGAACCAACAATCCGAGCGTCGTGTTTAAAATGATAATTGCGAGCACAATAACAATTAAACATACGCTTAATGACCACAGCATATTTTTGTTTTTAATTAAGTAACCACTCACATCTTTCAATGTAAAATTTCCTCATTACATTGTCTTGTGATCATAAATTAAAAAAGCGGGAAATACCCGCTTTTTCAAATAGAAAACTATAAATTAATTTTCTTTAAGGCCACTCAGATCAACTGAGGCTGCATCAATATTTAGATCGATATAACCATCTTTGATTTTCTTGGCAGAGTCATTACGCTTGCGCTCTAAACCATCGAGATACGACTCATCAATGTTACCCGCAACGTAAATACCGTCAAATACTGAGCAGTCAAAGTCAGTTAACTCAGGTACTTTTTTCGTACGAACAGCTTGCTTTAAATCTTCCAAATCTTGGAAAATCAAACGATCAGCACCAATCATTTCACGAATTTCTTCAACATCACGATTTGAAGCAATTAATTCGTTTTTAACTGGCATATCAATACCGTAGACATTCGGGTATTTCACCATTGGTGCAGCCGATGCAAAGAAAACTTTTTTAGCACCGGCGTCACGCGCCATTTGAATAATCTCATTACACGTTGTGCCACGCACAATTGAGTCATCTACAAGCAATACGTTCTTATCTTTAAACTCTAATTCAACTGGATTGAGCTTTTGACGTACAGACTTTTTACGCAACTGCTGACCCGGCATAATGAAGGTACGACCGATATAACGGTTTTTCATGAAACCTTCACGGAACTTCACACCGAGTGTATTTGCAAGTTCTAAAGCAGATGTACGCGAAGTATCTGGAATAGGAATGACAACATCAATGTCATGCTCCTCGCTCCATTCACGCAGGATTTTCTGCGCCAACTTCTCACCCATTTTCAAACGTGCTTTGTATACCGAAATTCCATCAATGATGGCATCTGGACGAGCAAAATAAACATACTCAAAAATACATGGGCTATGGTGTGGGTTAGCCGCACATTGCTTCGTGAATAGATTACCCGCATCATCAATAAAAATTGCTTCACCTGGCATCACATCACGTTCAACTTTAAAACCAAGCGCTGTTAAAGCAACTGATTCGGAAGCAAGAATATATTCAACACCATCATCAGTATCACGCGATCCTAAAATTAAAGGTCGAATACCATTTGGATCACGAAAACCAACTAAACCATGACCAGTGATCATCGCAACAACAGCATAACCACCTTTACAACGCTCATGCACACGAGTGACTACATGGAAAATATCATCCGCAGTCGGTGTAAGTTTGCCGCGTTTTTGTAATTCATGTGCAAAAACGTTTAATAACACTTCTGAATCTGAATCAGTATTCATGTGACGTAAATCTGTTTTAAACAGATCATCATGAATCTCGTCAGCATTGGTTAAATTACCATTGTGCGCTAAAGTAATACCATAAGGAGAGTTTACGTAAAATGGTTGTGCTTCAGCGCTACTCGATGAGCCAGCTGTTGGATATCGCACATGACCAATTCCGTAATTACCTAACAATGCACGCATATGACGTGTATGAAATACATCACGCACCATGCCATTGTCTTTTCTCAAAAAGAGACGACCATTATGGCATGTCACAATCCCTGCAGCATCTTGTCCACGATGTTGTAACATCGTTAATGCATCAAACAACATTTGGTTAACAGGTGATTTACCAGCTATACCAACAACTCCACACATAGCAACCTCGCAGACAAGCTAGGATTAATAAAAAGGATTATTCGTTGAATGAGATGACGAATCATCTTGTTCAGAAGATGATTGACGAGAAGAATCTGATGATTGATTCGACTCTTCTGATTTCATATGACTTAAAGCTTTTGACGCTGTCTCTTTGGTGTACTCAGTCGCTAAAGGCGCGTAAGGCAATAAAGTTTGAATAAACTTAGATTGTTTCCAATGTGGAGAGCTCTCTACAAATGAACCAATCCCTTGCATAGTAATGAGGACGATTAAGAGACCTTTCAAGGTGCCAAATGCACCACCTGCCAATCGATTTAATGGACCAAGCTTTAAGCTTTTCAGCAACCGATTTAATATTGCAGTGACGATCCAAGTCAAAACAACAATAATCAGAACAATAAAAGCAAATGCCGCTATTTTTTGAACCACAGGATCTTGACTGAGTGCGGACATTGAAGGCGCAATTTGACCCGCAAATTTTGCACCCATAATGAGTGCAAAAATCCATCCTACCAAGTTCGCAAAGGCTTTAACGAATCCTTGACGCAAACCGTTAAGCCCTCCAATGAGCAGAATAATCAGTATAAAGATATCGATGGTATTCATAGATTAGGTCATAGCTTGTACGCAATCTTTAATCAGTTTTGGCCCTGTATAAATTAGACCACTATAAATTTGAACCAATTGCGCACCCGATTGCTGTTTAGTCGCAGCTTGATCACCACTAAGAATACCACCAACACCAATCAATGGGATTTGACCTTGAAGTAATTTTGAAAATGCAGATAGACATTGTGTACTTTTTTCAAATACAGGCGCACCAGATAAACCACCTGCTTCATCACCATGCGCTAAATTTTCTACACCCTCACGTGACAAAGTCGTATTGGTCACAATCAGACCATCAATTTTAAATTGAATTAATTGAGATGCAATAAATTCAATATCTGACTCAGTTAAATCTGGGGCAACCTTTAATACCAGTGGAACATAGTGTTGATATTGTTCAGCAAGTTCAAGTTGACGATTTTTTAAAGTTTCAAGAAGTTCTGTTAATGCGTGTCCACTTTGTAAACTACGTAAGTTCTTGGTATTCGGAGATGAAATATTAACAGTAATATAAGATGCATAATTATAAACTTTTTCTAAACAAATGAGATAATCAGTTACAGCATCTTCAACTGCTGTATCGGCGTTCTTACCGATATTGATGCCTAATACACCTTTATAATTTGCTGCTTTAACATTCTCAATCAGCTGATCTACACCATCATTATTAAAACCCATACGATTAATAATCGCTTGAGCCTCTGGAAGGCGGAATAAACGCGGTTGAGGATTACCAGACTGAGGTCGAGGGGTAATGGTTCCAATTTCGATAAAACCAAAACCTAAACTCGCAAGTGCATCAATATATGCACCATTTTTATCTAAACCTGCAGCCAAACCAACTGGGTTTGGAAATTGAATACCCATACAAGTCACTGGCTTTGGGTCTATTTTTTGACGCATTATGCCAAACTTATATGTCGATTTAAGCATTGATAATGTCAAATCATGTGCACGCTCAGGCGCCAATGAAAATAGAAATGGACGAGCAAGCGAATATAACATATCTCAAAAACTGCGGTTTTTTAAGTTGCCACATTATAGGCTGAGTATGCCCAAAACGCTATGCCTGTCATAGGTTTATTTTCACCACTTACTGTACTAATGCTGTTAATTTAATCGCAGCTCCAGACTTAATAAGTTCCAATTTTTCAACACTTAAACCCATTTGAACCAATTGGGTAAGAAAATTTGCGAGGATCGCGTAGTTTTCATGCTCAGCACTGATCATTAATTTATTATCGCTTGGTTGTGTGACCACAGATAATCCTGCTTGTTGTGCCACACGCTGAATTTTATCCGAAGGTGTTAGGCTCAAATCTGTTGAAGATTTCATTGTCACCACATTGGATTGCATCCACACCAATGTGTCTTTCAGTTCATTCAATCTTTTTTGCTGATTATCTGCTGCTTCGTGCATTTTCCACAAAGCAGATCCAATTGATGCGACGACAACGATAATCGTTGCAGCGATGACAAGTAAACGCTCACGCACACTCAATGACGATAAATAGTCATCAATCTTTTCAAATAATTGATCAAATTGATTTTGAAATTTTTCTAAAGTTTTCATTATTGTACTTTCACCAAACCAACGACCATTTTATCCTGAGTTTGCACATTCCCAAGTTCAGCTTTGAAGCCTTGCTGATTCATTTGCTGAATTAGATTTTGTAATTTTTCGGATGAGTCCGCCACCAAATCCATACTTAAACCAGATGCTTCATAAGAAACACGATTTGCGATAATTTGATGTTGCATTAAAATCGGACCTACACGGCTGATTAACTGTAAGACCTCAGTATTTGCAGGTTTACTCATCCGCAAATTACTTTCAAATTGGCTTCGCAAATTTTGCTCATTGAGACGACTATTGGGTCCAAACCAAGATTGATATTGCTCTACCGCAACCAAAGCCGTTTGATCAGATACTTTTTTTAACTTTACCCAACGCACTAAATCATAACTGAATTGCACTACAAGCAAGCCCACAAGCAGTGCTGCACATGCTTTCCAATAGCCTGAGATTCCACCCTCTGTGTTTTTTGCTTTAGGCAAAACATTGAATGGATGATTCTTTAATTTTTTTTCAGCTTTAAATACATAATTAAAGCTTTCCCGCTCATTTTGTTCCGTTGCATGAATCAAACTCATCATCTGATCATCATTTAACCGATCATGCAAAATATGTATAGGCTTTGGCAATAGATCCAAAAACAATGGTAAATCATCAATCGCAAAACCTTGATTTGATCCTGTTCTCGCCAATAAATGCCCATGAATATTAGCTAAAATAGTTTCCCCCTGTTCTGGCACTGGTAAGACCAAAAAATCGGGTAATAGCGCAACCACTTTCACCGGAATCAAGTTCAGAGCATGTTGCATTGTTTGGACTTGGTATTGACTGATCCCCAATACTGACAATTGGTCTGGTGCCTCAAATTGAGTAAGCACTTTCATCTGATCAATGGAGTGAATGGTATATTCTTCAAGTAAATATTTAGCGCCTTCGCTTCCAATTTGCTTGAATTGAGCTTTGGGCATATTTTGTTGAATAATTTGTACATCATGGCTTGAAAAGAATACAACAGCTTCTTGTCCATGATACGGTTGAGTATCTTGAATCAACTCTTCTAGCGTTGTTGATGAATTCCAATTTTCACCATTTGACCAGAGCCAAACCCCATTCGACACTGGCATCCATAAATACAACATTAATTTTATTCTGCCGTTTTATTCATTAAACACTTATGGTTATTAAGCTGACGGTACAAAATGTTTTAATTTTGTGGAAAGTCCCGCAGCAATGACTGTCTGATCATAAATCCGCGCTTCAGCAAGCGAAAAAGGATTAAAAAATTCAGACGTAATAATTTCTTCAATATATGCCACAACATTCATATGACATACAACCACAATATTCTCAAAAGGTAGTTGAGATAACCACTCAACTGCAACTTTAGCATCATCGTCAGGTTTAATTTTATCACATACTAAAACTTCAACATTTGGAAAGAGTTGCTGTATATGTTTTAAAGTTTCCTGCGCCCTGAGCAAAGTACTCACTACAAATATATCAGGTGCTACTACGTCTTTTAAAAAGTGCGCAGTTTGTTCAGCTTGAATATGACCCCGCTCAGTCAGTGGTCGTTTCGAGTCATTACCATTAATTGGTGGAGCGGCTTCACCATGACGAACTAAAGTGAGTTGCATTTGTTTTCCCTAAACCATGTGTCATCCATCATATCTAAACATTATGACAATGATGATAAACCATTCATTAATCTTAAACTTTATGATGCGGCAATACGAATTCAACATCACTTCGATGACCATTCTTCATCAAAGATAATGCAATATGTAATGGTGGTGCACCTTCATAAATCACTTCATAAAGTGCTGTGGTGATTGGCATATAGACATCAAGCTCTTTGGCTCTTGCATTCACTTGCACAATGGTATTAATCCCTTCAGCCGTTTGCCCCAGTTCCGTCGTTGCCTGCTCTAAGGTTTTACCTGAACCTAAAGCAAATCCAACTTGATAATTTCGACTTAAAGGACTATTACACGTTGCGAATAAATCGCCAACACCAGACAAACCTAAGAATGTCAGTGGATTTGCGCCTAGCTGTACAGCAAAGCGACTCATTTCCGCCAACGCACGTGTCAAAATCATACTTTTGGTATTTTCGCCAACGTTGTAGGCTGCAGCCATCCCCATTGCGACAGCATAGATATTTTTAAGTGCGCCTCCAAGCTCCACGCCATGTACATCATCGCTTCCAAATACACGAAATAGTGCACTGTGTAATGCTTGCTGCACTGCATATCTCACCAATTCAGAATGGCTGGCAATCACTGTTCCAGCAGGCATTCCTGA
Organism: Acinetobacter sp. ANC_7655; assembly: GCF_056784015.1. Classification (NCBI taxonomy): domain Bacteria; kingdom Pseudomonadati; phylum Pseudomonadota; class Gammaproteobacteria; order Moraxellales; family Moraxellaceae; genus Acinetobacter; species Acinetobacter sp. ANC_7655. The sequence goes on from NZ_JBWYJB010000001.1 coordinate 497,488, forward strand.
CATAATTTCTTTCGCTAAATTTGGGCCCGAAAGGACGCCATAAGGTACTTCTGGAAGCTCTTCACGAATAATATCACTCATGAAACTAAAGGTTTTAGCTTCGATCCCTTTTGTGAGTGATACAACCGCCTGAGCAGTGATAAAGGGCTTGATCTGTTTGAGTACATCTCGGAATGAATGGCTCGGAATAGCGACCAAAATAATGTCTCGATCTCGAACAGCCTTTTCAAGATTGGATTCTGCTTTTAATGCTGGCTCAAGGTTGTAATCCGGCAAATATCTTGAATTAACATGTGTTCGATTGATTTCATTCGCAATTTCCTCATCACGAATCCAAATCATGGTGTCACAACCATTTCGCACTGCCGTATTCGCCATGGCTGTACCAAAACTACCACCACCGAGAATCGTAACACGCAAGGCTGTTTTATGATCAATTGCAACTGGCTCGACCAAATCTGAAAACTTTAATTCCGACATTCTTTTAAATCCTAAACATTCTTTTTCTAATCGTTAAATTTGCAATGTTGCAATTACGGCTGCCAAAAACTGACGAATGCATCTGTTTCAATCTCAACGCGTGGTGCAATCGCCTTAAAAGCAGTCCCTACATAAATGATACCTGAAATTAAATCATGCGTTTGTAGCCCTAACTTTCTTTTAAATAGATCCGACTCCACAACAGCACCACTGCGCCACATGGTATTGAAACCCTGAGCTTGTAAACTGAGCAAAAGATTTTGTATTGCAGCACCTGAACTTAAAGTTTGTTCAAAATATGGAACTTTCGCATGATCATGAAATCGTGTTACAGCGATAATCAGCATAGGTGCACGCATAGGATGCTGACGTGCGCGTTCAATTTGAATTGAATCAGTTTCACCAAGGTCTGCTACTGCTTCACTGAGTAAAGCTCCAAATGCTTCTCGTTGCTCTCCTTTCACAACAATAAATTGTGTCGGTTTCAGACGATGATGATCAGGCGCGGTTAAAGCTGCTTGAAAAGCTAATTCTAATTGTTCTGCGTTAGGATGAGGTTCTACCAAATGACCAACGGATTGACGCTGATGAATATTGTCATGCACTACTTGAGAAAATTGATCTGACATTTGAAGACTAATCTTTAAACTAACACTATGTACTTAAGCTTAGCATAAACATTGAAAACTACTCTACAGTTATACTTATACACAATGCATCCAGCATGATTACAATCAAACAGAAATCAGGTATTTCACTTCAAAATCGATACAAAACATGCTTAATTCTTTGGAATTTAAGCCCTAGCATACATGACTGAGCTCCAAACTTAATATTGCAACGCTAGAGGAAAAAAAATGAAAAAATTAATGACATTGGCTTCTGTAGCTACTGCAACAATTCTCGTAAGTGCTTGTGCATCAACACCTACTGAAACACTTGCTATTCAAAAACCAAACAATCAATATGAAGTGTCAGGATTAGGCAAAACCCAAGTTCTTGCAAAAAATAATGCAATTTCTGCCGCGAACAAAACTTGTGGTAAGAATTCTGCGCCTGTCTTAATTGACGAAAAAACTGAATATAACGGCGCACTAAAAGGTGTTGTGGATGAACAGACTGGTAAACTCATTACTGCAGCTTCATCAGTTCTTGGCTCTGTGATCGGCACTAAAAATACAATCGAAAAAGACACTGACTACCAAACTACAATCACCTTCAGCTGTAATTCAACCCGCTAAAATTTCCTATAAAAAAAGTCCCTTTGATGGGACTTTTTTTTATTGAGCAATTAGCAATAACCATCTAAACGTGTCAATGGAATCTTTTGACCAATCGCTTTTTCTATCTCAGGTAAATAAAAAGCATCATCTTCTGACAAGAAACTGATACTCACCCCTCTTGTTCCTGCTCGACCTGTACGACCTATACGGTGTACATAATCATCAGACTGCTCAGGCAGAGTAAAATTAATCACGTGTGACACACCATCCACATGAATACCTCGACCAGCCACATCAGTTGCGATCATAATGTTGTGTTTGCCATTTTTAAACTGATCCAACATCTTTAAACGTTTATCTTGCGCGATTTCACCAGATAACATCACTACTTTGTAACCATCATGCTTAAGATGATCATACAGCTTACGGACCTGATCACGGCGATTTGCAAATATCATGACTTTTTCAATGGGCTCATCACGCAATATTTCTTGTAGCAATTTGTATTTATCCGATTTCCCAACCACATAAACACGTTGCTCTACGTCAGCATTGGTTTTTTTCTCAGGCTCAATTTCGACAGTAACAGGTTCAAATAACCATTGTTGAGCAAGATTGAGTACATCATAACTAAACGTAGCAGAGAACATTAACGTTTGACGTTGTTCTTTGCGTGGAGAGAATCGCACAATGCGTTTAACAGAAGGAATAAACCCCATATCCAGTAAACGATCTGCCTCATCAATAACTAAAAATTCAATTTGATCCAACCAAATTTCTTTTTGTTCAGTGAAATCAATCAAACGACCTGGTGTCGCGACAAGAATATCAACGAAATTTTCATCCAGTTGTTTTTTTTGCTTATCAAAATCTACGCCACCCACCAAAGTCACAACATTTAAGTCGGTAAATTTAGTCAGATCACGTGCATCGTTTTCAATTTGAATCGCAAGCTCTCGCGTTGGCGCCATAATTAGAGCACGGGGTTCACCACGATATCGCTGTGTTTGTATCGGATTGTTCAATAAATCATTAATAACACTAATTAAGAATGCTGCGGTTTTTCCTGTGCCTGTTTGTGCACGTCCAATTGCATCATGCCCTGCCAACGTATATTTCAATACTTTCTGTTGAATGGGGGTCATTTCATTAAACCCTAAAGCATCAATCGCTTGCTTAAGTTGCGGATGTAAATTAAGGGTTTCGAAACCTGATGACATATAAGGGGCTCTACAATCAATATTTGATAATGGTCTATAGTATAAACAAAAAACGCCCCAATTTATCAAAATTGGAGCGCAACCTAATTTTCAGTGAAAAGTAGGATTAGTCTAAAGGCTGAACTTCTTCAGCTTGAAAACCTTTTTGACCTTGCACAACGCTGAATTCTACGCGTTGACCGTCACGAAGTGAACGGTGGCCTTCACCTTGAATAGCACGGAAATGAACGAATACGTCATCACCGCCTGCGCGTTGAATAAAGCCAAAACCTTTAGTATCGTTAAACCACTTAACAACGCCTTGTTCGCGAGCTGTCATAAGTTAATCCTCAGTTGGTAAGAAAAGGGACCACCCGGTGTTGCAAACAGCAGAGCAAACAAATTTTAAAACATTTTTTATTTCAAAGCTTGTAATCATTCTGTAAAACTATTAACAAAATCCCGGTTATATCCATTATAAATAAGGCTTAGAGAACAAATTTCTCTACGCAATCCTTAAGTACGCATTGAGCTTAACATGGGTACAACACAATTAATAGAAAAATTTTAGCTAATTATCTAACTAAAACTTGTATATTAATCACACAAATTTAGTGCAAAAATTGCACTTTATTTGAACAGTTCATCTAAATCATTTAATTTTATTCTTAAGTCACACTTTTGCTAGAATAATGACCAACTTTATTATTCAATCTCGTGTTTTACTATGTCTCAAGTGTTAATCGATGCGATGGGTAAACCTTGCCCTTTACCTTTACTGCTACTTAAGAAATCGATGAAACAAAATAGTGCACCTCAGCAATTTTTATTAAAAGCTTCAGATCCGAACAGTCAAATCGATATTCAACGTTATTGTCAGCTACATAAATTGACATGCGCATTTAAACAAGTTTCGGATTCTGAATTTCATTACGTGATTGAATCTTAGGTGTTTTCATCTAAATTAATCATGGATAAATATTGTATTTAAATTTACATTTCACTACCCAAATTCGCTTAATTCTGTATGCTATAAGGATTAAGATGAATGTAATTGGTTTTTTAAACTATTTTCCTATAAGGAGTACTCATGACTGACAGCAGCAATCAATTGATGCCCCTGTCATTGTCTGCGCCCGGGGTCAATTTAGGTGCTTACATTAGTACTGTAAATCAGATCCCTATTTTGACAGCTGAACAAGAAAAAGAGTTAGCTGAACGTTATTTTTATGACCAAGATCTAGACGCAGCTAAAATGCTGGTGATGTCCCACCTTCGTTTTGTTGTGCATATTGCCCGCAGTTACGCAGGTTACGGCTTACCTCAAGGCGATTTAATCCAAGAAGGTAATTTAGGCTTGATGAAAGCCGTAAAACGCTTCGATCCCAATATGGGAGTACGCTTAGTTTCTTTTGCAGTACATTGGATTAAAGCTGAAATCCACGAATATGTGATTCGTAACTGGCGTATTGTTAAAATTGCGACAACTAAAGCTCAACGTAAACTGTTCTTCAACTTAAGAAGCTTAAAAAAATCGAGCAAGAAATTAACGCTCGAGGAAGCGCAATCTATTGCGGCTGATTTAAATGTAACAGCTGAACAAGTTCTTGAAATGGAAGGTCGTTTAACAGCTTATGACGCAGCCTTCGAAGCTCAATCCGATGAAGATGATGAAAGCTCAGTTCATGTCGCTCCTGCGCTTTACTTAGAGGATAATCGTTATGACCCTGCTCGTTTAGCAGAGGAAGAAGATTATGAATCTCAGAGCACCTCTGCTTTACATGAAGCAATGGATCAGCTGGATGATCGTTCACGCAATATTTTACAGCGCCGCTGGTTAGATGATGATAAGTCTACGTTGCATGAACTAGCAGCCGAATATAATGTTTCCGCTGAACGTATTCGCCAGCTTGAAAAAAATGCCATGGACAAGATCAAGATCGCCATGTCATCAAATTAATACGATTACAAAAAAAGAGCTATAAGCTCTTTTTTTGTATTTACGCTATGCAAGTTTAAAAAAATCGTACGTCATGTATGCTATCGTATGACGCAATTTTCGATTGGGAATAACCTGATGTGGATCTCAATATCAGCCATTAATTTAGCGCTTGCCGTAATGCTAGGTGCTTTCGGCGCTCATGGCCTTAAAGCTCGTGCAACCGAAGCCCAACTGACATGGTGGCAGACTGCAACTGATTATTTCTTTTATCATGCAATTGGATTATTAATACTCGCACTCATACCAAAAATAATTCCAAACTTTTCAACTCAATTCAGCTTTATCTTCATCCAGTTCGGTATCATTTTATTTTGTGGATCTCTATATCTCATGGCTTTAGGGCTCCCGCGCGGGTTAGGGGCAATTACACCTCTTGGTGGAGCATTGATGATTATTGGCTGGCTACTTTTAGCATGGCAAGCATTCAAAATTCAACATTAATTTGAAGGTCATCTGATGAATATTTTTTTAAATGGCGAGTCGATTCAAACGCAATGCCAAAACTTATTAGAACTGGTTCAAGAATTATCGCTAGAAGGTAAACGATTTGCTGTTGAAAAAAATGAAATGATCATTTCAAAAAGTAAACTGGCAGATACCCCTATTTCAGATGCTGACCGTATAGAAATAATTCATGCTGTTGGCGGTGGTTAACTCGGAGTAAATATGGAAGATAGTCCGTTGATCATAGGATCACGTTCATTTAGTTCACGACTATTAGTGGGCACTGGAAAATATAAGGATATGCAGGAAACTGACTTAGCAATCCAAGCCAGTGGTGCTGAGATCGTTACTGTTGCAATCCGTCGCGTAAACATTGGTCAAAATCCAGATCAACCTAACCTACTCTCAGTGATTCCACCGGAAAAATACACCATTCTTCCCAATACAGCTGGTTGCTTTGATGCCAATAGTGCCATTCGCACTTGTATGCTCGCACGTGAACTTTTAGATGGTCACAATTTAGTCAAGCTTGAAGTATTAGGTGATGAAAAAACGCTTTATCCTAATATTACTGAAACCTTAAAAGCTGCAAGAACATTGATCGATGATGGTTTTGAAATCATGGTTTATACCTCTGATGATCCTATCGTCGCGCAAGAACTTGAGAGTATGGGCTGTGTCGCTATTATGCCTTTGGGGAGTTTAATTGGTTCTGGTTTAGGTATTCTTAATCCACATACCATTTCTATCATCAAAGAAAATGCCAAAGTCCCTGTCTTGGTGGATGCTGGGGTTGGTACAGCTAGTGATGCTGCTATTGCGATGGAATTAGGTTGTGATGGCGTACTCATGAACACTGCAATTGCTGCTGCACAGAATCCGATTCTAATGGCTTCTGCTATGAAAAAAGCCGTTGAAGCTGGACGCGAGGCTTATCTTGCTGGTCGTATGCCACGCAAACGTATGGCAAATGCAAGCTCTCCAGAAACTGGATACTTTTTTAAATAAAAAAAACCCACTTTTTAAAGTGGGTTTTTTCTTAACTCACTCGACGATACAAAGGATCATCCAATCCATCAATTTTGATAAAGTTAGGTAAATCTTTTATTCTTTCAATCCAAGCGCGTACGTTTGGATAAGGCTCTAGAGAAATATCACCCATAGGTGCTAACGCGACATAGACAAACACTGCGATATCCGCAATAGTTGGTCTATTATTCGCTAACCATTCACGGTCTTTGAGCACACCATCTAAAATAGCCAAAGATTTGTGACCACGTATTTTCGCCTCTTTAAATGTTTGCTCAGTACTTTCTAATCCCAAACCATTGTATGGACCTTTGAAAGACAATATCGCGCGTGCCGTGAAAACCCCGAATTGCACCCAACTGGCAGCAAAGGCAAGCCAATCTACAATTTTAGCTTGTTCTACTAAATCTTCAGACCACCATGTGTTTTTATCTGAATATTTACCTGCTAAATACACCAAAATTGCGGCAGAATCAGTTAAAACAATATCGCCATCTACTAATGCTGGCACTTCGCCTTTAGGATTAATTTTTAAAAATTTCTCACTATGCTGTTCATCACTGAAATAATCTAGTTCTACAATTTCAAGATCCACTTTCAATAATGCTGCTAAAAGACGTACTTTATAACTGTTACCTGATTCGTTGTAAGAATATAATTTCAAACTCATTTTTTAGTCCAACGATTTAAATACAAAATACAAGTATCATATTTAAATCAGCAACTTAAATAATGTTTAGTTCAAAAAATATCATGAATAACGATATCTTATTTAATGAATTACCACTGAATCTGAAACGAATTATGATGAAAAATTTGTCTTTTTAATGCTCTCTATTTCTGAAAAATATTTGTGAAATTTCTTTGAAAATTTTAGAGTAAAAAAAGAGCCTTTCGGCTCTTTCTCGAAACAAACGGAACGAAACCTTACCTGTTAAGGAATCAATCCTTCATCTCGCATCGCAATCTGTACAGACTGACGCTCTGCAACTTTATTGCGTATATGAATAATATTTTTATAAGGACTCAAGTCATGTTCAATATGATTAGACCAATTGGTGAGTACAAATAAGTACGCATCTGCAGGTCCAAAATTATCATCTACCAAATAATCATTATTAGATTCACCAATGGTTTTATCAATGAAAGTCAGTAAACGATCAACTTCGGCATAAGCTTTTTGTTTAGCATCTTCCGTGAGTGGTGCACCGAAAAACACTGCATAAGCATCGTGTAATTCAGAATTTAGATAACCAAGCCACTCCAGTACTTTTGCTCGACCTAATCCAGAAGGTGGAATTAAATCTTGAGCAGGATCATGCTGTGCCAAAAATGGTAAAATTGCGACATTTTCCGTTAAAATTAAGCCAGGATTAATTTCTAGCGCCGGCACATAGCCTTTAGGATTAATTGCGAAGTAATCTTCGCCTTTTTCAGTGGTATGAGTTTTAAGATCAACACGAACCAAATCAAAATCAACATTAATTTCATTTAAAATAATATGCGCTGCGAGTGAACATGCACCTGGCGAATAATACAACTTCATACTTTTTCCTTGTTATCTAACTACTATCATTTTTAAATTGCTTCACGCTTTTTTTCAATAAGAACTGTTTTTTAAATTGCAAGCAAGCGTAAACATCGATGATCTCCTTATGAATATTGTGCAGATTGAATTAATTTTCAAGCTTTATTCAGCTTTTATTTGTGTGATGTTTTACCATAGCGCTGCTACATCTTTGTGAAAGGCAAATTGTGATTTATTTAAAGAAAGATCAGTGGTTTTCTAACATTCGAACTGACGTACTTGCAGGCTTAGTCGTAGGCTTAGCTTTGATTCCAGAGTCAATCGCATTTTCGGCGATAGCTGGCGTTGATCCTCAGTTAGGTCTGTATGCCTCATTTTGTATAGCTGTTACGATCGCCTTCTTTGGTGGTAGGACTGCTATGATTTCGGCTGCTACAGGTGCGATGGCGCTGCTGATGATCACTCTTGTTAAAGAACATGGATTACAATATTTATTGGCAGCTACGATTCTGACAGGTGTAATTCAAATTATCGCTGGATATCTCAAAGTCGCAAAACTCATGCGTTTTGTTTCCCAGTCAGTGGTCTATGGTTTCTTAAATGCTTTAGCGATTCTCATTTTTATCGCTCAATTTCCAGAAATTGCTCAAATGAATAGCTTAGGCTATATATTTTTAGCGATTGGTTTATTGGTCATTTACGCATTTCCCTATTTACCCAAAATCGGAAAAATCATACCATCGCCATTAGTGTGTATTATTGTACTCAGTGTATTGGCACTTCTACTTGGCGCTGACATGAGAACAGTTAGTGATTTAGGTGCATTCCCAGATACCTTGCCTGTATTTTTAGTTCCTGAAATTCCATTCAATCTCGACACTTTACTTATTATTTTACCGTACTCTCTCACGCTCGCCACAGTTGGTTTGCTTGAGACCATGATGACTACGACTGTGATTGATGAAATGACTGAGTCTGAAGGAGATCGTCATCAAGAATGTCGCGGTCAAGGGATCGCGAACATGGTAAGTGGCTTTATGGGGGGGATGGCTGGATGTGCAATGATCGGGCAATCCATCATCAATGTCAGCTCAGGTGCAAGAACAAGATTATCGACATTAGTGGCTGGTGTTTTTTTGCTATGTCTCGTGGTCTTCTTTAAAGATTGGTTGGCTTATATTCCTATGGCTGCTTTAGTCGCCATTATGATCATGGTCGCGTTCACGACATTTAATTGGGATTCAGTAAAAAATTTCCGCAAACATCCCGTGCAAAGTAATGTTGTCATGCTTACTGTCGTGGTGATTGTTCTTGCAACACATAACCTTGCTCTAGGCGTATTGATTGGTGTAGTTCTGTCAGCCTTATTTCTCATTAATAAACTCGAGAGTGAAGTAAAAGTTCAATCTGAATTAGAAAATCACGTACGCTACTATACGGTGAAAGGTCAAATATTTTTCAGTAGCGCAGAAATTTTTTATGCATTTTTTGATTTCAAAGAAGATATCAAGCAAGTAGAAATAGATCTCAGCTATGCTCATATTTGGGACATCACTTCTGTCAATATGTTAGCGAATGTCGTGGCTAAATTTGAAGCCGAAGGGACTCAGGTACGTGTGATTGGTTTAAACCAAGCGAGCATAACATTGATAGAACGTATCTCAAATACTTAAAAAAAAGAGCCAAATGGCTCTTTTTTTTTACTGCTAAGTTTTAGGAATGATTTCTGCGTCTCCAACCAACCAAGGCTAACAGGCTTAATCCTAAAATGGATAGCAAGTTCAACGAACCACCACCTGACTTAGTGTCACGCTGTGGCTGCTCAGCATTTGTTGAGCTGTTAAGCTCTAAGTCGACAATCACTGGATCATGATCAGATGATCTAAATGCATGATCAGCATAAAAGAGCGACTTCTGCTCTGTAGTCTTAAATTCTTCGTTATAATCTAGGTTCGTTGGCTCATCAGCGTTAATGTGCCATACAAATGCACGCTTAACCGCAGGAAATAACGAAGCATCAGCTAAAGCATGATCCAAATTACCTGCTCCACCAAAACCAGCTTTGTTACTGTCGACACCAAATACATAGGTATACGCCTGTTCGCCGAGCCCTACAACTTTGTCCGCCAGTACATTCGTATAATTAGCACGCTCTAAAGCCAAAATTGGATCTTCTTTTGCATAACTATTTAAATCACCAATCAAGAGCGTATTCGGATGACCTGTAATTTGCGTTGGATTCTTTGCAATCCACTGCATGAGTTGTTGTACCGCTTTAACTCGTGTCGCATTCCAACACCCCTGACCATCACCTTGATCCGCATCAGCAGATTGATCATTTGAAGGACAACTACCTTTAGACTTCAAATGATTCGGAATAACCGTAAAGATTTTACCGCCATTCAATGATTGAAAACTCTGAGCAAGCGTCACTCGATTTCTTTGTGACTGGTCATCAAACACTGCAGCAGCGTTAACAGGTTTTACACGCTTACTGTTGTAAATAATCGCAACAGCAATCGCATCATCACCTAATCGATTTGAATTTGGCGGAGTGATATATTTCCACTCCGATCCAAGTGCTCGTGTTAAATATGCAATGGCACTATTTTCACCATATCCATTATTCGCAATTTCCATTAAACCAAATACATCAGCATCGATTTCTTTCATTGCACTGACAATTTTGGCATGTTGCTTCTCAAACTCAGCTTTGCTGCTAGCACCTCGCTCAGTTGGAAAACCATTTAAACCATTATCATAGTTCAAAACATTGAAAGCCACGACACGGGTTTGGTTTGAATTTTTCTGAATCATTGGTGGCCGCGGGTTATTCGCTTTAATTTGGATTTGAGTACGACCTTGTACAGGTTGAATACGCCAAGAATTGAATCGATATTCTAGAATACCCTCAACAGCATTTAACTGATCACCTGCACGTAAAGTATTTAAAGCACTAAACTGACTTGGCAGTGTAGGCGTTAAATTTTGTGCATTATATCCGTCATCAAGTTCAATTTTGGACAAAAGATTTTTTTGCGCCAATGCCGTTGCTTCTGCTGATTTAGCTGGATAAATATTGGTCGGCATAAACAAACGTCCTAGACTTAATGACAGTTGTCCGTAGCGACCATAATTGTAATTTTCACTTACCGTTAATGTTTGAGGGATTTTAACCAACATACCTTGATAACGCTTTGGCGCATGCCCTGACGCGTTAGTTAAACTCTCAAATGGTAACTCGATTGATAATGGCGTTATCCAAGCGCTTGCCGCTTGATTACAAGTTAAAATATTTTCGGATAAATTATCAATCTGTAACTGATTTTGATATTCAGTTAATCGACCTTTAAGAACGACTTCTTCTCCGACTTTTCCTCCTTTTATAGGACTTGAAGCAGGAGCATATACAAAAATCGCGTTAGTTAGATCGGGTTTTGCTTTGGCATCAGGGGTTTGGATATAGAAACCTGAGAATCCATTCGCATAACGATAATCCGCAGTAATCACCCCCTTAACAGTATAGTTTTGATTCTTAGCTGCTTGTGAGAGTTCAGCGATAGGTGTATTCACAGAGTTACAACTTAGAGTCGTCGGAGATGGCTCTATTGGTTTATTTGTACTAATCGCTAAATACTGGTTAAAATCATTGCGATCCGACCATTTAGCCCACTCTTTTTGAATTTCAAAGGGTGCAGATGGATCTATCGAAACGACATCATGTGTTTTATTTGTACGTTCAAAGCTTAAACCGGTTGCCCAGTTTTGCTGTATTCCAATCGCACCAAAACGGTCGACAGCCACATTGTTTTTATAGAGAACAATTGCATCATCGCCATTGAATGATAGGTTAGCAGTTTGCTGAACTGCTTCACCCAATTCAGTTTTTAAATTTGAATGTCCAATTAAAAAGTGCTGCTGAGCTGTTAAAGTTCCTTGCAGCTTGACCGTCAAATTCGCGGTGGTTAGACCATTCGGAAATATTTTTAATTGATACGCGGATAAATCAACAACACCTCCATCTGGATTGTATAGTTCAATACCTTTCTTGTTGTTATTACCATCCACATACTGGCTGATCATGAGTTCAGCATACGGCGTTGAACTAAATCCGATCAAACAGAAAGATAATGTGAGTTTATTGAACACCCATTTATTTAGCGTTATTTTATTCATTTTAAGTCTTATTCATTGTTCATATTATTTTCCAAGCCTAGTGTACAGGCATGACAAGTAGATGAACAATTCATGACATTTTGAAAAAGTTCATGAATAGATCGACAAATCATTGATAGCTACGTAGCGCTTTCAGGTAGAAAAAGGTTTGACTTAGGAGTCTCAGGTCTTAAAATACCGCATTCGAATTTTTTCTCATTTGCCAAAGTTATGTCGAACGATCAATTAGACCCGCAAGTTGTAGAATTAGACAACTTGAACGAGCATCGCGAAATTGTCACATTTATGCGCCGTTCATCTCCGTTGAATACTTCTCAACGAACTGCGCTTGAACAATATGGTCACTTAATTTTGGAATATCCTGTTGGTGATTTACGTCAGCAATTTGAGCATCCTGAACGTCCATTGACGGTTGAAATCGGTTTCGGTATGGGGCGCTCTCTTGTACTTATGGCAAAAGCCAATCCTGAACGCAATTATGTCGGCATTGAAGTACATGTTCCTGGCATTGCACAATGTGTATATGAAGCGGGTATGGCTGGTTTGACAAACTTACGTTTACTTGATGCGAATGCAATTCAAGTTTTGCGTGAAATGCCAGATAACAGTATCAATGCAATTCAACTTTATTTCCCCGATCCTTGGCAGAAAAAACGTCACCATAAACGTCGCTTTGTCTCACACGATCGTATGCCTTTAGTTGAAGAAAAACTTGAAATGGGTGGAACATTCCATGCTGCAACCGATTGGGAACCCTATGCAGAATGGATGTTAGATGTATTAGATAACCGCCCTCGTTTAGAAAATATGGCGGGTAAAGGTAACAGTTATCCTCGTCCTGACTGGCGTCCTCAAACTAAGTTTGAACGTCGTGGAATTGAAGAAGGCCATAAAATTAACGACTTCTTATTTAAAAAGATTCAATAATAAAAAAACAGGACTTAAGTCCTGTTTTTTTATTCTGATTGTCTTTTATAAATTTGATCACTCACCACACTATACACTTGGCTTAAATCCGTACGTCCAGCCTGCGCCAGCATCTCTTGATGCATATGGATAATGTTTTGATCACCACGCATCGCTGGACCAGTTTGCACCTGTTTTGGGGGATTTAAAGTCGCTTTTTTCGCAGTTTCCAAAATCAATGGGTACAATAAATTAAAATCGACTTTTTGTGCATCTACAAGCTGCTTAGCGACGTCATAGCAGTAGTTGGTAAAGTTACACGCGAAGACAGCTGCTAAATGCAAACTCAAGCGCTGTGTTGAGTCATATTGATAAACCTTTTGACTCAACTCTTTTGCCATTTGAGTCAAGGATGCTAAATCCTGGTCGCTCATCGCTTCAACAAATATTGGCGTACTCAACCAATCAATTTGACTTTCAAAGCTAAAGGTTTGTAGTGGATAGAACACACCTGCACGCTCATGATATTGCGTGATTTTAGAGATATGGGTACTGCCAGACGTATGTACAATTAAAGCCTGAGGAAGCTGTTTTGCAACTTTTTCAGCAACTTCTTCAATTGCCTTATCACTCACCACCAATAATGCAATATCAACAGTGTCTTCGAGATCTTCAATTGCATTGCATGGTCTAGCTCTTACTAAAGCCGCCAACAAATTGGCTTTAGATTGCTCTCGACTAAACACTTGGACAATCTCATGATGCTGACTCAATACCTGAGCCAAATGATGAGCTACGCGCCCTGCTCCAATCACACTAATACGCATATCGCTTCCACATATATTCTGTATACCTAAGCATGCCGATAAAAAAAGAGCGAATCAATTCGCCCTTTTGCTATATTGTAATGAATTAATTAAACACATTGTTTAGGTACACAATTCTCTCATTGGTCTTTTGAATGAAACATTTAGAATATTGCATCTCAACATTTATTTGATTCATTTCATTGTCCCAATATTGATAATGTTGCTGATAAGTTTCGCGTTCTTTTTCTGGGATACTTTCAATTGACTTTTGAGAGACCACTTTACAATCCACGTCACGACGTTCGAACCATTCAGTTTGATCGCTCTTTAGCTGTTCTTTTTGTTCGCCGCTCAAATTATCCCAAGTTAAATTAAGTCGCTCGACAGCTCGTGCTTGCTCTTTATCTAAATCAGATTTTCTCAATTGCATGGCTTTGAGTGCCAAGGCCTTTTGTTTTTGTTGTACTGCCTCATATTCTTCGTAAGCTTTTGATTCATTCTGATTTGCTTTACGAAATGCTTCAAATTGAACAGCATATCTCGTCATACTTGCAGCAATATCTAACAATGCATTATCAGGTTGCACACTTAGCATTAAACCTTCTTTATCTGTCTTGGTAATCTCATAATTCAAAGTGCCTATGAGCTTATCTTGCCCATAACTGATATTGCCATGAACATCATTAATCCAATGTTGGAGCGTATAACTACCTTCGTCATGTTCACATTCATATTCGCAAGGTTTTTCAAGGTATGCATTTTCAGCACGACGTTGAAGCCCCTTCGGCAGGTGGATAACTAACTGGCTTGAACACGTCAATTTGTTTGTTGCATTTGAAGGATCATTCGTTGTTGTAATCGACTTTAGTTCAAATCTAAGCGATGAGTTGATTTGGGAAAGTAATTTTAAATCTGACTCATACTGATGTGTTGCTTTTAAACGACGATCTAAAATGTTGTTATATTCCTGTTGCGCAAAGCGTTCAATTTCTTTGACATTCGTAGGAGAAGTACAACTCCAATCAGCAATTTCTACATTCTGTGAGGTGTCTTTGCTTTTCTTATTCAGATCACAACCTGCAACGAAGATGGTAGAGATAATCAAAGCCAATTTAATCTTATACGTCATTTTTTATACCGCATATTTATAATTTTGACATATTTAATCAAATAAAAAACAACAACTCCATCACATTTTTATTTTTTTAAAATTTGATGCGTAAAAGCTAACGCTCAACAACCCTGTTTAATCAATGCCTAACTTAGAGTGAAAATTTTTTGCTGTAATTCAGATGTTCGACTAATCGCCATATTTGTTTCGCAATTCAATCGAAAAACTTCAGGATTATCGGCGCCTTCACTATTTAATTTACATTCTAAATTACGCTTTTTTGCCCACAGTTCTTGCTCGTATTGTATTTTTTGGCGTGCTTGAAGTGAAGCTCTACTCCATACAGAATTTAGATCTTCATTGGCTTGATCTAATTTAAGTTGTGCTTCAGCAATAAGAATGGATTGATAATCATCTGATGTTTTATTTTGCTGATTTAAAAGTGCTTGTTTCTTTTGACGATCTAACACTAAAGCCGTCAAACGTGATGGTTTTAAATGGGCATCTATTAGAACTTTTTGCATAAAACTGGTGAAATGTAGTGCATTCACCAATTGTACAGTTACTTCATGCTCTGAAATTCGTACACTATAATTTAACTCAGTAGAAATCTGATTGTTCTCAAAGTTTAATTGAGAAAGTGCAGCTGATTCTAAAACATTTGACTCTCGATTTAATGCGCGCGATACATCAGCATCCGTCAGATAATTTGATGGTAGTTCAGCAGTGACTCTTGCTGTACACATCGTCTGATCAGAGGATCTCATTTTCTTTATTTTATCAATGTTTTCAATTTTAAATTGAACTGGTTTCAAACTACGCTGTAAGAGTTGACCATCTATAATAACTTGCTCATTTTCTATAATACTTTTGAGTTGAGTCGCTGAGATATTCGCGATGTCTTTATGGATGACTTGTTCGAGTTTTAATTGCACTTCAGGTTGATCACAACGATTAAAAGCATACATGATTGAATACACTTGTTGGCATCCTGACAATGCACCAACCATGCACAATGTGGTCAATGTTTTCATCCGAAGTTTCATGCTACTCCCCCAATCAAACTCAAGCTCTTGATACCAAACCTCATTGGTTTTGTTTTGATTCTTATTAAAGCTCTCAGTTAAATTTTATTAAAAAATACAGATCTTCATAAAATATACTGAATCATGAATTATTCAATCATCCAAAATAAAAAAGGCCGATATTAATCGACCTTTAAATGATTGAATTCACATTATTTTATGAAAGTACGAATTACCTTACCTTTGACTTTTTGATTAATCAACGGTGTATTTTTACCTTGAGAAATAATAGAAGATTTATCAAGTGTCCATTCCAAATCTGGATCAACCAGCACCCATCCAGCCTGTGCTTTCCATGTCTCAGTCATTTGTGCAACAGCAGCTGGCGCACTCGTTACTTTTTCAACCCACTCTAATGGACTAAATAAACCTTCTTCAATCAATTTGATTCCAAAAGGAACATATGAATCAAAAGCAGTAAAACCTGGCAAAGTCTCTGCAAAAGGTGCCATTTTTGCAGAACTACTGAGTGGTTCATGATGCGTACAAATCGCGTCAATTACTCCAGATTTCACTCCCTGACGAAGTAACTCTTTATCAGATTCTGAACGCAAAGGTGGACGTACATGTGCCAAGGAATTGAATCCATCAATTAAAGATTCCGTAAGATGTAACTGATGCATTGCAACATCACACGTGACTGGCAATCCTTTTTCCTTCGCGATACGTATTAACTCAACCGAAGCACCACAAGACAGTAATCCGAAGTGTGCGCGGACTTTTGTCGCCTCTATCATTAATAGATATTTTGCGATCGCGACCGTTTCTGCCAAAGCAGGAATCATTGGTAAACCTTGGCGTGAAGCAATAAAGCCTTCATGCACACAGCCATCTTTCGCAATTTGAGGCTCTTCAGCATAGAATACGACAGTTAAATTCAAACCTGCAGCATATTCAAGCGTACGAAGCACCACATCGTCATTCGCAAAAGGTGCATTTGCATTTGATACAGCAGTACAACCACCCTTTTTTAAACCTGCCATGTTGGCTGGTTGATTTCCTTGAAGCCCTTGTGTTTGTGCACCTATCACTTCAAGGTAAATCCCGCCATCTAACATTGCCTTTTCAACAAGACCATGAATTAAAGCACCATTGTCCTGAACGATAGGTTTTGAATCTGGTGGGGTAAATACATGTAAAATGCCATTTTCACGTGCTGCTTTACCTTCAGATTTCAACGTTCCATGTTGTTGTTGACCTGGCTCTCGTAAACGTGCACACAAATCAACCATCGTTGGCATCAACCATTTGCCTTGCCCATCGATGCTTTCATGCACATCTGAAGTCGCTTCGATGCGTTTTCCATCTTGAATAAAAATAGTTTGTATTTGATCAGTTTGAGCAATTGGATCTAGGACGCGTACATTTTCGACTTTAACAATAGACATGACTGATTCCTTATACCGCAACTGCTTCAATTAAACCTTGTTCTTGTAACTGACCCTGCATCGCCAGCGCGAGAACTGCCATACGCACCGCAATACCATTGGTCACCTGATTCAAAATCACTGATTGAGGACCATCTGCAATACTTGAATCAATCTCAACACCACGATTCATCGGCCCTGGATGCATCACGATACAATCAGGTTTGGCCAAAGCCAAACGCTCTTTGTTCAAACCATACATTTTGTAAAATTCAGCTTGTGAAGATAATGCAGGTGAATCGATACGTTCATTTTGAATACGTAAAGTAATGATGACATCACAATCCTTAATCCCAGCTTCCATATTGTTAAATAGGCGAACACCTTCACCATATTCATCGAAGCCATAAGGAAGTAACGTATTCGGCGCAATCACACGAATATCTTTACAACCTAATGTTTGCAATGCAGCCACATCAGAACGTGCAACTCGTGAATGTTTAATATCCCCAATGATTGCAATGGAAATATCTTCAAATTTTTTATTGGTTTCACGGCGAATCGTAAGCATATCCAGCATTGCTTGTGTTGGATGCGCATGACGTCCATCACCCGCGTTGATAATCGCAACAGTTGGACAAACATCCTTCGCAATAAAATGTGCAGCACCCGATGAAGAATGTCGAACCACAAAGATATCAGCCGCCATTGCTTCTAAATTCCACAGTGTATCTCTCAGTGTTTCGCCTTTAGAAGTACTTGAGCGAGCAATATCAATATTGAGCACGTTGGCAGAAAGACGTTTTGCCGCTGCTTCAAATGTCGTTCGTGTACGTGTCGAATTTTCGAAAAACAGGTTCATTACCGTTTTGCCTTCAAGCATATTATTGGTAATGAGCTGATTTTGGTCATTAAAAAAGGACTGTGCAGTGTCCAATATTTTTGTAAGAGTTTCTTTTGAAAGGCCTTCGATGGTGAGGAAGTGTTTGAGATTCCCATCTTGGTTGAGTTGAATCTGGCTCGGTGTATGCAATGCAGCGAAGTGCATGAGAGATTCCTTATACGTTAAGTCAACGTATTATACAGATTCTAAAATGATTTGGCAGTGACCCACACTGCAGCTGATCAATATCTAACTTAATCACGACTTATGATGTTTCATAAAATTTTTCAAAAACTTAATTTAACCAAAAGCATCCCATTGAAATCTTCTAATTCCCTCAAAATTAGGCTCCAAACTCTTACATAAAATTTTGTTTATCTTTATTTTGATACATCTGTTCAATCAAATTTCCCTGAAATAGTGAGTTAGATTATAAAAATAGAAATTTTTAATAAATGATCCACTCATAGTTTTATGGATATGTTAAAAAATGAGTGAGACACATCTGTATAGCAATCACGATTAAAAGACTTCCCATCACCCTATTCAAAATTCTTGCTCGATTTCCCACATTAAGAAACTGAGCCAATTTTTCCCCTGCATATCCCCAAAGCCATAAAGAGACATAGCAGACCATAAAATAAATCAAAACAAAAAGCGCTAAATAAACACTATTCTCTGAAGCTGAAAATAGAGCTGTACCTGAAACAGCGGCAATCCAAGCTTTTGGATTCAGCCACTGCATTAAAGCACCTTGCGTAAAATTTGGAATTTTCTCTAGATCTTGTTGATCCGTTTTAATTTTCTCGTCTTTAGCACTTAAAATATTCCAGCCAATCCAAACCAATAGAGCCGTTCCTAACAGCGCAATAGCATCCAAAAGAACCGGATACAATAAAATAATCTGATATAGACCAAAGCAAACTGCTGCAAGTAAAGCAGTAAATCCAATGGTAGCACCTGAAATAAAAGCAAAAGTTTTTCGAACACCAAAGTTCATACTGCTACTGAGAATAGTTAAATTAACAGGTCCAGGAGAGATAGACATCGATAATGAAAAGGTAAACATAGAGAAAATTAAAGCCAGCATATTTTTTTATCTTTTAGTGTTTTTTAGTTTTATGGGGCTATATCAACCAGTTTCAATCAATCTTTTAAATTTAAATTATTTTTAAAATGGTTGGATCAACGCATTAAAGCAGTTTTAAAATCAAAAATAAGTTAAAATATGCGATTGCTTTATTTGTCTTTGGGAATGTTCATGAATTCTAAACCTCGTCTTTCTACATATTGGGTTACCTGTGCAGATGGGCTTGAAACCTTACTTCAAGAAGAAATTGAAGGTTTAGGAGTACAAAACGTTGAACGTTTCCCTGGGCGATTGGTTTTCAAAGGTCAATTGGCTGATGCCTACCGCATTTGTATGTGGTCTCGTCTTGCATCACGTGTTTTGACGCCTATTCATACGTTTGAAGTTGAATTTACTCACGATGCACGCGATGTAGCTGAAGAACTCTACGAAGGTGCAAATAGTTTTGACTGGTCGCTTATTTTTGCACCTCAAAGTACATTTGCTGTGCGTTTACATGTTGAACGTGAGATCAAGGTCAATAGCCAATTCGCCACATTACGTGTAAAAGACGGTATCGTAGATTCCTTCATGGAGGCTGTCGGTAAACGTCCAAGCATCGATATCAAACAACCAGAAATTACCATTTATGCTTTGGCTGGTAAGAAAGAACATACTTTTTGTTTAGATTTGTCTGGTGATTCATTGCATAAACGTGGCTATCGCCACTATATGACTGATGCACCCATCAAAGAAAACTTGGCTGCAGCCATCCTTCAACATGCAAAATTAATTGAAAAGAATCCAGATATTGTTCTTGATCCAATGTGTGGTTCAGGAACATTCATTATTGAAGCTTTGATGATGTTAACTGACCGTGCTCCTGGTTTGGTTCGTCGTTTCGGCTTTAATGGCTGGAATGGTCATGATCATGATCTTTGGATGCAAATTAAAGGTGAAGCTGCGGAACGTCACAAAGTTGCCTTAGAAAAACCGCTTCCAAAATTCTATGCCTTTGACGCAGATTGGGAAGCAGTAAAAGCAACCAAAAATAATATCCGCGCTGCAGGATTTGAGGCATTGCTAGATCAAATTCAAATAGAAGAGCGCACCCTTTCTGATTGGCCAGATTTTAAGGCAGAAGGTAAATCTGTGGTCGTTGTCACTAACCCACCTTATGGTGAGCGTCTTGGTGATAAAGGCTCTAGCCGTTCATTCTATCTTGGTCTATCTGGCTTACTTCAAAAGAACTTTGCCAACCAAACTGCCGCAGTTATTGCAGCTCAAATTGAACAAGCAGACGTGTTGGCATTTAGCGAAACTCAAACACTTCGCTTAATGAATGGTAAGCTACCTATTTATATTCGCTCAGGTAAGATTAAGCCGCCTGTTGTGACACAACCTTTCTTAGCCAATTGGCAACCACTTCAATTCGATAAAATTGAAGGTGCTGAAGATTTTACAAATCGCCTGCAAAAGAATATGCAGAATTTGAAAAAATGGGCAGTAAAAGAAAATATCTATTGTTTGCGAATTTATGATGCTGATCTACCAGACTTCAATGTCGCCGTAGATCTATATGGTGACCGATTGCATGTTCAAGAATATGCCCCACCAAAATCAATCGATCCTGAAAAAGCGAAAAAACGTTTTAATCTTGCTTTACAAGCTATCCGTGCTGTCACAGGTTTAGGTCGCGATGCCATTTTTATCAAGACTCGTGCTCGTCAGGAAGGTAAAAACCAATACACAAAACAAAGTACTGCCTCTAAACGCTTTATCGTTCAAGAAGGCAAAGCGAAAATTTTGGTTAACCTCACAGATTATTTGGATACTGGCCTTTTCCTCGACCATCGCCAAATTCGCTTACGCATCGCTGCTGAAGCAAAAGGTAAACATTTCCTTAATCTATACAGTTATACCTCAACTGCAAGTTTACATGCTGCGTTAGGTGGTGCTGCGAGCACGACCAGTGTCGACCTTTCAAATACTTATTTGAACTGGTCTAAAGAAAACTTTGTCTTAAATGGTTTAACGGTTGATCATGCTGACCAACAACACCAGTTCTTTGCCAGCGATTGTTTTGAATGGTTAAAAGAAGGTCATGAACAATATGACTTAATCTTTATCGATCCGCCAACGTTCTCGAACTCTAAAAAATTCCATGGTACGTTTGACGTTCAACGTGATCACTTATCCCTGATTAAACGTGCAATGAATCGTTTAACCACTGGTGGTACGCTGTATTTCTCAAATAACTATCGTGGTTTCGAATTAGACGACGAAATCAAAGCGTTTTATGACATTGAAGAACTCACCCATGAAACAATTGGTCTAGACTTTAAACGTAATACTAAAATTCATCGTTCATGGAAAATTAGACACCTTCAAGCCTAATGACTAGAGAGCTTGACCAATAAAAAAAAGGGCAATTCGTTTGCCCTTTTTTTATTTTTTTAAATTTTTTGAAGGTGAATATTCCTTTGTCACAATAATGGTTGGATCTGTTGAAACATAGACAGTGCGTGGTAGCGTATCATAAGGATAATACGTCAGTGGTTTAATGGTTTTGCTAATCTGCTCTGGATCTGCTTTTTTGCTCAATTCAAAATCAGAAACTGCATTTGAAACCAATTGCTTCTGATTAAACTCTTCTGCTTGAGTCTGAGCCAAATGTTGTTGATTTTGTATTTGTACCTCAGCGCTCTGTGATACTTCTTTTTTTAATTCTTGCACTAAATTTTCATTCAAATTCTGATCAATCACTTGCTGTTCGATGAGTTCAGATTCATCTAATTGCTGTGCAGTTGCCCATTGGAAACCACACATCAGCATGCAAGAAATTAAAATTGACCGTCGAAAAGTAACACTTATGAATTCCATTTTTTATCTCGAGAATTATTATTGTAATTTTATTTATATATTTATTAATTACAGCTAATCAAGTGCGTTCACTCGCATTCCGATGAACGCACCATATTCTTAAATACGACTCACTTCAAAGTAAGAGTATTTAGAACGATCAATCACGTCATAGGGTTTACTTTCATAACTATGAAGCGTGTGAACTGCTTTCATTTTATGTGATGAACACTGCTCTAGAACTTGCTTACGTGGGTCATTCTCAACCACAGTCACACAAAATGATGTTTTACCCTGAGCTTTCACCAATGTATTTACTTTGGTCAGCATAAACTTTAGTACGTCTAACGCACTTGGATCACAGAGGAAACTATGCGTCATGAGATAATCAAAGGATTGCCCTTCTTCGGGAAGCGTTAACTGTCCAGTAATTCGAGCATAAGTGTTATAGACAGGTTTTAACAGTTTTAACGTTGTAGAATAACTCGCCACTTTAGTTTGTTTGAAATCTTTTTGATCCCACAAACCAAATAAACCTACGATTTTATGATCTGAATTGAGCACTAAATGAAAGTCTTCTAATCTCAGCCCATACCAAAAAGGATGATTAGCTTCCAATAACTGTCTAAAGTCATAATCAGGTAAAAAATTATAATGGGAAGCCATTTCTTGTATAAAACCATTGACCGCATCAATCTTATCTATGGTCATTGTTTCAAGGCGAAGTTCAGCAGACTGCTTAAACTTAGGCACCTTAGAAATGGTAAAAGTGGTCATCGAATCAAAGATATAAGGTAAAGCATATCCTTCTCTTTCACGATGCATCATATTACGAGCTACTTTATTATCTTCTAAAATCACACTCTGGAAGATAATTTCACGAGGGAAACATTCAAAAATGTATTCCATAAATACATTAAACGCTTTTTTACCCCGAGCTGTAAGTTTGATTCGTAAATCTGATACATAGCGTAATTGTTCAGTGACGCCATTGATCCAATACGATTTCCAACCGATGTTCATCATGGCAATAATTTGATCAGGCTGATCTTGATGTACGACAACCAAAATTTCAGGCTTATTATATTGTGCATGTGTAGCCCGAAAATAACTCGGTTTCCGCTCAAATGAAATCACCATACCGTTACTCGGCATACTTTCAGAAATCAGCTCAATCAATTGAGGATCATCTTGCTCCGCAGCATAACGTAGATAAAATTCAGGCGAGATTTTTGATCGATATAGTAAATTTTGCTCTGTCATTTTTAAATTCTTAAATAAATTTCATTTTCTTCAACGGTTCTGGCTTGATATTCCCCTCAATCATGCCATTGCGCATTGCGATTGTCTTATATTCATGCCATGCTTCTTCCACATGCATCACGCGTGCTTCATCTAATTGCCCTAAATTACGTGCCAACTCATAGTGAAAATTTTGTTTTAGCAATTGATCTAACTGTTGATCGGACGGCTGCCCACTCACACTACCCTCAGAAAGCAAAACATAATAAGGTTTCGATTCGGTCTGTTCTATACCGAGTAAACTAATGGGTAAAAAACCGTTTTGTTTAAATGTATCGATCACACTCAAAGCAACAGATTGATCAATCTTTTCTCCGACCAAATCAACTGTCATCTTTCGACCGAGAAATTTAAAGCACGGAATGCCCTGATAAAAAGAATCAACCAATAATTCATCATCAATAATGTAGCGTTTTAGGCCAGACCCTGTCGTAATAATCGGACTCACGATTTGACCTGGTTTAAGCTGCCAAGCAGGATAAATTTGCTGAGTATCTAAATCTTGAAACTCATAAAAATGAGCTTGATACATCAAGGGATAATGATCATCTAAAGGTATAGTCACTACGCCTTCAGTGGCCCAAAGCCCTTTACCTTCAAAACTTACACCCTTAATTTTGGTTTTTAAAATTTGTGCCCAGTGCTGTGCGCTTGCGGTATCCCAAGATGAAATTAAAAATAGCTTTGGCCACAATTTTTTCCAACAAGTCGGATCTTCCAAATCTAATCGTTCTAGAATCTGGCTACGTTTTACTGATTTTTTGATTTTTAAAAAATCTAAACTTTGACGACTCCACTGACCAGTCGATAAAACCTCAACGATTTCACTCTTATTTTCTTGGATAATTTCGATCAGTTGCAGTGCAAAAGTTGGGCTCCACACTGAAATCATGCCGAGATTTTCATCTCTGACTAAATATACAGCCGTAGCGAACATCGCATCTTCAGCAGTTTCTGCCAAAGCAATGTCAGCAGGCACGGCCTGCGTAATTTGAGTTAAAATTCGTTTTGAAAAAGAAAGTAAGGCACTATCATCATTTAAATTATGAGTGGTCGTCAGTTGACGCTGGCTTTCAGGCAACCAAGATACAGACCAATAGTGAGTTGTACGTTTTAGTTCAGGATAACGACGATATAAACTCGTGAGCCATAAACCAATCGCCTGATCTATTTCATCTAAAAATTGTTGGGTATATGGAATAAATTTGAGTGCTTCACTTGAACCACTTGTAGGCTGGAATCGGATAATTTTACTTTTATTAAGTAAATTTACGCCTTGATTACGTGATGCTTCAACTTTCTGCTTCCAATCAGCATAACGTGTTACTGGAAAATGTTGAGCAAACGACTCATATTCCATCTTTGGATCATCACATATAACTTTTAATTTATCACGCTGAACTTTTTCCAATTGATCAGCGTATTGATAAAAGTCTTTAAATGATTTTTTACAGGCCAAATTTAAAACTTGATGAGCTGCAAATATCACAGACATTAGGCCACCTTAGAATCTTGATCTTGATCTTTGGTTTGAGCCGATTTAGATAATTTATCTTTATTCAGATTCGACTTATTTTTTTTGAGCGATGATTTTTTCACAAACCTTACCGCTGTTTGCAAAATATCAACCCAACGCAGCTCACCAATACACGGTAATTCAGTACCTTGAACCCAAGATGGATTGCATTCCTCAAAAAACTCAATTTTACGATTTTTCTGGCGCATTTCTTCTGTTATTGGGGCCACATCAGGTTTCAGACACTGATAGTTTTCTCCAAAATCAATCAGCTTTGATTCATCATCATAGTATTCTGCAAAATACTCACGACAATACGCTTCAACATAATCTTTTAAATATTCATCTTTATTTTCTGGATTTGGATAATAGTGATAATAATTATTTGCAAGAAGTAAGTAGGTCTTAAAGCCCTTTGAGATCAGCATCCAATAGATCGGTACCCCCGTATGACGTAATTTGAAGGTCATTACATAACGAAACATCGCACGTTGTAATGCTCGACTACCCCAATACGCCTCCTCAATAATGGTATCACCACTAAAAAAAGCATGGGCAGTTTTACCATTCACGGTAAAATTTCGCTCCATTACAGTTGAGAAACCCACTAAAAAATCTTTTTTGGGTTCTCGAATGATAAACACACCAGTCTTTTCCAGAAGGTCTCTTTCAAAAATTTCAAAGACTGTATTTGAATAATAGTTACTGTAAATATTGAACATCTTTTCAATATCACGGGGTTTTAAATCTTTTACCTTAACAAACTCACTATAAGGTTCTTTTTTTAATTTTCGGAGTCGTTTTAATTCTAGCATATTGATCCCATTAAGCTAAACAATGAATTCCTTTTGTGAATCAATAAACAAATTAAACATTTATTCACAAAAATATTGAGTGCAATCTTATACTTAATAGATTTGAGTAGCAATTTTATTAAAAAATAAATTTATTATTTTTAAATCACTTAAATGAAAAAAAACCTGAACGAATTCAGGTTTTCTAAGTTTGTTTATTAAATTCTAATTTAATTTAAGTTTACTAAAACTCAAATTTCCATCAGTGCTTTGTATAACAATTGTATCTCCTGGCAAAAATTCTCCCGCCAAGATTTTTTGAGCCAATGTATTTTCAACCTTTTGTTGAATAGCACGTTTAAGTGGTCGAGCCCCATAGATTGGGTCATATCCTGCCTCAATTAATTCATCGAAAGCAGTGTCATCTACAGTCAAACTTAAATCACGATCAGCCAAACGAGCACGTAAGCGATCTAACTGAATATCCGCGATACCTCGAATCTGCGATTTTTTCAGTGCATGGAAGATTACAAGCTCATCAATTCGGTTAATAAACTCTGGTCTAAAATGCTCAGAAACAGCAGCCATCACAACACTGCGTACATCTTGTTCCGTCGCCATGTCACCTAATTCGCGCACTTCATTTGAACCTAAGTTTGAAGTCATGACGATCACGGTATTTTTAAAATCCACCACACGCCCTTGCGAATCAGTCAAGCGACCATCGTCAAGTACCTGAAGCAGAATATTAAATACATCTGGATGAGCCTTCTCTACTTCATCAAATAACACCACGCTATAAGGCTTACGGCGAACTGCTTCAGTTAGCACACCACCCTCTTCATAACCAACATAACCAGGAGGTGCTCCCACCAAACGACTAACAGAATGTTTCTCCATAAATTCAGACATATCGATACGGATCATGGCATCGTCACTGTCAAATAAGAAGTTTGCTAAAGCTTTAGTTAACTCAGTTTTACCGACACCTGTTGGACCTAAAAATAAGAATGAACCACTTGGGCGATTTGGATCTGAAAGTCCAGCACGTGAGCGTCGTACAGCATTAGAAACTGCAACTACCGCTTCATCTTGGCCTACGACGCGGTTATGTAAAAATGTTTCCATACTGAGTAATTTTTCACGCTCACCCTGTAGCATTTTTGCTACAGGAATTCCTGTTGCTGCACTTACAACTTCGGCAATTTCATTGTCCGTCACTTTATTACGCAATAATTTAGGTTCAACTTTCTCTTCAGATGCTTCTTCACTGAGTCGTTTCTCCAAATCAGGAATTACTCCATATTGAAGTCGTGCCATTTCAGCTAGATCATTTTCACGTTGTGCCTTTTGCATCGCAATACGTGCTTGATCAAGCTCAGCCTGAGTTTGTTGATCGCCTTGGACCAAACGCTTTTCAGAAATCCACACTTCTTCAAGATCGCTGTATTCCTTCTCCACTTCAGCAATTTGTTTTTCTAAGTGTGAAACTTCAGCTTTACTTCCCGCATCTTCGTCTTTTTTTACAGCCTCAAGCTGTAATTTGAGTTGAATAAGACGACGCTCTAATTTATCTAGAGACTCAGGTTTTGAATCAAGCTCCATCTTAATTCGAGATGCCGCCTCATCAATTAGATCAATCGCTTTATCTGGTAGTTGACGATCTGTAATGTAGCGATGTGACATTTTAGCTGCAGCAATGATGGCAGAATCTAAGATTTTGACACCATGATGTACTTCATAGCGCTCTTTTAATCCACGTAAAATTGCAATCGTGTCTTCAACGCTAGGCTCGTCAACCAATACTTTCTGGAAACGACGTTCAAGTGCTGCATCTTTTTCAATGAATTGTCGATATTCATCTAAAGTTGTAGCACCTACACAACGTAATTCTCCGCGTGCTAAAGCAGGTTTCAACATGTTACCTGCATCCATTGCACCGTCGCCTTTACCTGCACCGACTAGAGTGTGCAACTCATCGATAAACAGAATAATTTCACCATCATGTTTAGCAAGATCTTTTAATACTGCTTTTAAGCGCTCTTCAAATTCACCACGATATTTTGCACCAGCTAAAAGCGATCCAAGATCAAGTGATAAGACACGTTTATTTTTTAAACTTTCAGGCACTTCTCCATTAACGATACGCTGTGCTAAACCCTCAACAATGGCAGTTTTACCGACACCCGGCTCACCAATCAAAACAGGATTATTTTTTGTACGGCGTGATAAAACTTGAACTGTTCGACGAATTTCATCATCTCGCCCAATCACTGGATCAAGTTTGCCAGAAAGTGCTCGCTCAGTGAGATCGATGGTGTATTTGTTTAATGAATCACGTTGATCTTCATGATTGTTACTCATGACTTTTTCATCACCTCGAACTTTAGTTATCGCCGCTTTTAAACCTGCGGATTGAACTCCAACCGCATTCAAAATAGTTTTGGTTGCACCCGTTTCCGCTAAACCAAGTAACACCCAATCTGTTGAAAGAAACTCATCACCCGATTTTTGTGCATAACTATCTGCCAAGTTAAGCGCTTTAACCGCATCTGGACTGAGATTGATATCCCCAGTTGGATGGGCAAGTGTTGGTGCATCAGCAAGCGCCTGTTGCAACTTTGTGCTCAATTCTCGTAAATTCGCCCCTGCCTGCTGCAACAAACTCATATTTGATGGCTCTTCAAGCAGGGTCGATAGTATATGGATGCCTTCAATCGCTGTATGATCCTTGCCCATTGCTAAAGATTGCGCATCAGATAAGGCTTGCTGTAAGCGATTTGTAAATTTTTCAAAACGCATTATTATTTTCCTCACAACAAATTTGGTACTTGCTTAGTTAATGGGTGAGAAGCGTCATATTTCAAGTCGGTTTTTAAATTATTTTCTTACATTTCAATTATTTAAAAAATAAAGATAGATTATAATTATAATATTTGTGCTGCTCATACATTTTTCAATACCACTTCACAATTTTTTCATGGTGATTATGATATTTATCTACTATTCACTAGATATGGATATGACAAAGAAAATATATTCTCAGTAAACGGTCATTATTGTTCTCAAATCATCACATAGGAGTACGCCGAACTTATATCGACCTAATCGGTACATGTTGTGCAAAATCATTCAATATGAATTTATAAGATAAACAATCAATTTTATATTTATTTAAAGAATATAGATAAAACTTATAATAATCACCGTTTTCCATAAACGGATGATTTAATCATTCAGGCATACTTACATGAATCATTTTATAAATCTCTCAGAAAATAAAGTCCATCAAGATAAAATTAAATTTATTTTATCTGAAGCAAAAAAAAATGTAGAAGATCATACACTCCTCTTTGCAGGCTCTTTAAAACCCCAAGATGCGTGGCTTTTGTTCCAATCCCAACAAGCGATCATTATTGATGTCAGAACACATGAAGAGCGAAAATTCGTAGGTTATGTCGAACATTCTGAACATATTCCTTGGCTCACAGGCATCTCACTTGAACGTAACCCTGAGTTTTTAGAGAAGTTACAATCTTTTGTTAATGCATATGACATCATTTTGCTCATGTGCCGTAGTGGAAAGCGCTCTGCAGCAGCAGCGAGTGTGGCGTATAACGCTGGTTTCACAAACGTATATAATATCGATCAAGGTTTTGAAGGTGATTTAGATCCCAACTCCCATCGTGGTACTTACAATGGCTGGCGATTTCATAATCTGCCATGGGTACAAGAGTAAAATTGATTCGCTCAAATTACATAAAAAAAGCAACCTTAAGGTTGCTTTTTTTAACTCGATAAAATCAAGCTTCGGCTTCAATGATTTCAAAATCATGTGTAATTTCAACACCGCCATCTGAAAGCATTTTACTTGCTGAGCAATATTTTTCTGCAGATAGCTCAACAGCTTTAGCGACTTGCTTTTCTTTAATTGCTTTTCCTGTAACCACAAAATGCAAATGTATCTTCGTGAAAACCGCAGGAATTGTGTCTGCCCTCTCAGCTTTCAACTGACATTGAACACCAGTCACATCTTGTCTAGATTTTTTTAATATGGTCACAATATCAAACGAAGCACACCCACCAAGCCCCATTAAAATGAGTTCCATCGGACGTGGACCACGGTTTTCACCACCGTAAGCTTCAGCACCATCCATGATAATTTGGTGACCGCTTTCAGATTTTGCTTCAAAAGCAACATTCTCTAACCAATGTACGCTAGTATGCATTGCAACTACCTAAAAAAAACTATAAATTTACTTAGGACTGTACACTAGCATATATTGAGCTGATAAGGAATTTCACCTCTTATGCTTCACGTGGCAAGTTTATTTAGGTCTAAAGATCTAGTTACTATCCAAATCGGAATTTAAAAAGCATGACTTCTAATTTTTCACAACTTAGTACAGATGCTTTGTCGCCAGGTCAATTACCTGAATCTGTCAAAGCTTTGCTCAAGCGTGCGCACATCAATAGATTTCCAAAACGAACTTCAATTATTGATGCGGGCTCAGAGTCGAAATCTCTGTATCTAATTTTAAAAGGGTCGGTTTCAATTATTTTACGTGAAGATGATGAACGTGAAATTGTGGTAGCCTATTTAAACCCAGGGGACTTTTTTGGAGAGATGGGATTATTTGAAAGTAATCCTCAGCGTACTGCAGAAGTACGTACACGTGATGTATGTGAGATTGCTGAAATTTCATATGCTAACTTCCATGAAGTAAGTAAGCAGTATCCAGATCTTAGCTATGCGGTGTTCGCACAGCTCGTTCGTCGCTTAAAAAATACAACTCGAAAAGTAACTGACCTAGCATTTATTGATGTATCGGGTCGTATTGCACGTTGTTTAATCGACTTGTCAGCTCAACCTGAAGCAATGATTCTTCCAAATGGACGCCAAATTCGTATTACTCGTCAAGAAATTGGTCGTATTGTAGGTTGTTCACGTGAAATGGTTGGTCGTGTTCTTAAAACACTTGAAGAACAAGGCATGATTGAAACTGATGGTAAAGCTATCTTAATTTTTGATTCATCATTAGAAGCAGTAAATTCTGTTGAAGAAGACTTTGACAACAATGATGATGAATAAATTTTCATCTGATCTACATTCAAAAAAGCAAATCTGACGATTTGCTTTTTTATTGCCTTTTCTCTGAAAACTTTCGAATTTATTTTACATACGTTTTGAATCTTAGATTAGGTATGATTTAAATATATCAACTTAAAAAATACAGCAAGGATGTTGAGCATGAAATTTAATCGACTTGGGCAAACAGATATACACGTTCCCGAAATTTGTTTAGGAACAATGACCTTTGGTGAGCAAAATAGCCAGTCCGAGGCTTTCCAACAACTGGAATATGCACTCGAGCGGGGGTTAAATTTTTGGGATACTGCAGAGATGTACCCAGTACCACCTAAAGTCGAAACTCAAGGAGCGACGGAAGAAATTATCGGCAATTGGATTCAGCAGCGCGGCCAACGTGATCAACTTTTTCTTGCTTCAAAAATTGCAGGTCCAGGCCAAGGTGGTAGCAATATTAGAGGCGGCACAACTCGCTATACTGCCAGCGACATGAGCTCAGCCTTAGACTCAAATCTTAGACGCTTAAAAACTGACTATATTGATCTTTATCAGCTGCATTGGCCTCAACGCCCAACCAATATGTTTGGTCAATTGGGTTATACCAATCACCATGCTCACAGTACACTAGATATCACACCACTCGAGGAAACCTTATCTGCCCTTCAAGCGGAAATTAATAGAGGTAGAATTCGTTATATCGGACTCTCCAATGAGACACCATGGGGAACCATGAAATTTCTACATTTAGCTGAAAAGTTAGGGCTGTCTAAATTTGTTTCTGTACAAAACCCCTATAACTTATTAAATCGTACCTATGAAATCGGCATGTCGGAGATTGCTAAATTTGAAGGCATCGGTTTACTGGCCTATTCACCGCTCGCTTTTGGCTATTTAACAGGAAAATTTAGACATGGTGCGAGACCTGCAAATGCCAGAGTCACCTTATACTCTAGATTTGTGCGTTATAGTAATCCTGAAAGTGAATGGGCAACTGAACAATACGCCCTCTTAGCAGAAAAACATGGACTGACATTAACGCAATTGGCGTTAGCTTTCATTAAGCAGCAGTTCTTCGTGACCAGCACAATCATTGGTGCAACCGATTTAAATCAACTCAAAGAAAATATTGATGCTTTTAATGTGTCATTGTCAGCAGAAATACTTCAGGAAATTGAGATCATCCATAAACAACAGCCAAATCCAGCACCTTAAGTGTCTAATAAATTCGATTTCAATACATTTGAATCAAAGCCATACTGTGATAACAATTTACTAAGTGGTGAATATAAAAAAAAGGATGCTAACGCATCCTTTTTTAGCTTTATTCTTTTAACGGCGACTTTGGTTATAAATCGCTTGAGCTGCAGGTAAGTTTTTACGCATCGCCTCAATTCGTTGAGCATTTGAAGGGTGTGTTGATAAGAAAGATGCATTGCCACCATTACTTGCTTTAGCCATTTTCTCCCATAATGTAATCGCTGCTTGTGGGTTATAACCAGCTCGAGCCATTAACATTAATCCACCCTGATCAGCACGGCTTTCCAAGTTACGTGAATAAGGCAACCCTACACCCAGTTGAGAACCAATTTGTGCAACTGCTGCGCCACCTTGACCTACCCCAGCTGCACTTAAACCAACACCTAAAGCCAAGTCAGTTAAAGCTTGAGCACCCAATTTACTTTTTGCATGCTCTTCCAAAGCATGGATCATTTCATGTCCCATGATGGCCGCAATTTCAGCATCTGTTAAATTTAAACGTTCCACAATACCTGTATAAAAAACAACTTTACCACCCGGCATGACAGAAGCATTTAATTCACTTGATTTAATTACAGATACCTGCCATTGGAATGGCTGACCCGTTTGATTCATTTGATCAGCATATGGACGCAAACGATTGTAGACATTGGTAATACGCTTATAGGTATTTGAGCTTGTATCCAATAAGCCCTTGCTGCGAGCTGTATCAATGGCTTGCGAGTAACTTTGTGCAGCAGCTGCATTTAATGTCGCTGAGTCCGCACCCGCCATATCCGCAAATGTTGTACACCCTGAAATCGAGATCACCGCAGATGCTGTAAGACCGAGCAATAATTTGTTCTTCATTATAATGTTCCAATCTACTTGAAAGTACTTGTTCATAATTATAGACAAACTCAACTAAGCTTAATATCTCATTTTTCTTCACTTTTTTATTTGTTATGTAATTTAGTAAACAAATTGATAGCTGATCCAAAAGACCAAACAAAAAATATTAAGCACGAGATAGGTTTGACTCCACGGTTTTAAACAAGTTTCAAGCTTCTCATCTTTACGTTTAAAAAATAAATAGGTGTTCTGAATTAAAATAATAGGGACCAATATGCAAGCGATCATAATCGACAGCCCAATAAAGACTTGGTAGACCACATCTTCGGCTACTGTTTGAGATCGAATTATCATCATCGCAATCGTGGGTGCCCCCCCCATTGCAAATAACAACGAATAAAACATTGTTCCAGAAATATTTTTATGCATCCTGCACACTCTATTATTTTATACATTCGATTTTAACAATCTCTAAGATTCAGCACAGCCAATTTTTATACAACTTTGGTCGTTGTTTAGATCAAAAAAAGCCCTGTGATATCACAGGGCTTTTTTAAAACTTTTAATTAAGCTTCAAACGGGTGACGAAGAATAATCGTTTCATCACGGTCTGGACCAGTTGATACGATGTCGATTGGACATTCGATTAACTGTTCAAGTCGCTTAATATAGTTGATTGCTGCTTCTGGCAATTGGTCTAAAGATTTAGCACCAAAAGTAGACTCAGTCCAACCAGGCATTGTTTCGTAAATTGGTTTTAAAGTTTCAAATGCAAGTGCATCAGAAGAACCTACGCAGCCCGAATCTGCAGCTTCATAACCTACACAGATTTTGATTTCTTCTAAACCATCAAGAACGTCAAGTTTAGTCAAGCAAATACCCGAAAGTGAGTTTACTTCTACTGAACGACGAAGGATTTCAGCATCGAACCAACCACAGCGACGTTGGCGACCAGTAGATGCGCCAAATTCTGAACCTACAGTACCAAGGTGCTTACCAATTGCATCACCAACATCGTTTGCAGCATCATAAACCAACTCAGTTGGGAATGGACCTGCACCTACGCGAGTTGTATAAGCTTTGGTAATACCCAATACATAGTCAAGGTGTAATGGACCAAGACCAGAACCAGAACTCACACCACCAGCAGTCGTATTTGAAGATGTTACGTATGGATAAGTACCATGGTCAACATCAAGAAGTGAGCCTTGAGCACCTTCAAACATGATGTTGTCACCGTTCTTACGATATTTATGCAATTCGCCAGTAACATCAACAACCAGTGGAGCAACAACTTCACGCCATTGA
This sequence comes from Acinetobacter sp. ANC_7655, assembly GCF_056784015.1. Taxonomy (NCBI): domain Bacteria; kingdom Pseudomonadati; phylum Pseudomonadota; class Gammaproteobacteria; order Moraxellales; family Moraxellaceae; genus Acinetobacter; species Acinetobacter sp. ANC_7655. The sequence continues at coordinate 531,758 of NZ_JBWYJB010000001.1, forward strand.
TCACATAACGCAAGCACGTCTTCAAGCTTAACCGCTTCTACACCGTAGAATTGTGTTAATTGGAAGTTATGGTATTCAAGTAACTCTTCAAGCAATGCTTTAAGATGATCACCACCACGCACTAAATCAGCGACACGAACCGCACGACGTGCAACTTTATCCTCATACGCTGGACCAATACCACGACCTGTTGTACCAATCTTGGCATTCCCACGTTTTTTCTCACGTGCTTGGTCTAATGCAATATGGTTTGGCAAAATTAATGGACAGTTTGGAGAAATACGTAAACGTTCTTTAACTGGCACACCTTGCTCTTCAAGAATCGTCATCTCTTTGATTAACGCTTCAGGAGAAAGCACTACACCGTTACCAATTAAGCAAAGTACGTTTTCACGTAAAATACCAGATGGAATGAGGTGTAAAACAGTTTTCTTACCACCTACGACGAGAGTATGACCTGCATTGTGTCCACCTTGATAGCGAACAACTGCAGCCGCTTGATCTGTGAGCAGGTCAACGATTTTACCTTTACCTTCGTCGCCCCATTGGGTACCAAGTACCACAACATTCTTGCCCATAATAGCCTCATTGCATCATGCTGTTAAAATTGAAGAACATGATTTGAAATTTAGTATTCAAATCAGGTGATTAAATCTGTTCGAGTTTCCACTCACCCGCTTGATTCACCAACTGGTGAGTCGCGTTAGGTACTGAATTCAACTCATCTTGACCAAGCAACTGCACAACGCTTTTGCCTTGATCACGTAATCCTTGAATTGCTTTGACTAGGTCAGCATTATTGCCCTTAGGTGCAACGATCACTTCCAATGCTTTAAATTGACCAGCGCTTAAAGCGTATAAGTCACATGAAAAGCCAGTTGCTGGACGTGCACGACCAAAATGCTCACCAATACCATCATAACGTCCACCTTGAGCTAATGGCGCAGCACGATTTGGTGCATACACTGCATACATTAAGCCAGTGTGATAGTGATATGAACGAAGCTCTACTACATCGATACCAATATGCAGATTTGGCCAACGTTGCTGAATCGCATCTTGTGTGCTTTGAACTGCATTAAATGCTTCTTGGAATGCCGAATCTTCTAAGATTTCTTGGCTTAAATGTGATTTTAAAGCGACTAAATCACTTGCATAACGACCAAGCGAATAAAAATCAGATCCGAATTTAAGTTGTTGCGTATATTCAGCAAGTTCTGGCAATGCTTTACGCTGATATAAATCAGATAGATGCGACTCTGTAGCTTTGTTCAATCCTGCATGTTTAACTAAGCTACGGAATAGACCAACGTGTCCAATATCTAAATGGATCGCCTCAGTTACACCTGTATTTTTTAATAATTCCAACATAACATCGATCATTTCGACGTCAGCATCGATACTGTCTGAACCAAACAACTCAGCACCGAGCTGTAAAGGCGCACGTGTGGTATTGAAACCTTGTGGTTTGGTATGAAGTACCGTTCCAGCGTAGCAATAGCGTGCAACACCTTCAACTGGATACACGTGTGCATCTATACGCGCCACCTGAGGCGTCATATCTGCACGCACACCAAGTAAACGACCTGAAAGTTGATCGATTACTTTAAATGTGGCTAAGTCTAAATCTTGATTCGATTCTGAAAGAGAAGATAGAGATTCGATGTATTCAATAAATGGCGTGTACACCAATTGATAACCTCGAGCTGCGAGGAAATCTAACGCGGTACGACGCAAAGTTTCAATAACTTGCGCTTGCTCTGGTAATACATCAGCTACACCATCAGGTAATAACCATGTCTCTGAAATGGGCATGTTGTAAACCTAAATTCTGTCAGCGCGGAACAAATCCGCATAAAAAAATCGGGAACACACCCGATTTCTCCTAGTCTATCACGATCAACCCCCATGTGCATCAGACTTTTAAATAATTAAATCGGAATTTTAGATTATTCATAAGCTTCTATTGGTAATTCTGAACGCACTAGCAGTTGATCTATGTTATAGACTTAAGCCTTTATAAAAGACACAGCATTTCAGTTTCATGACTGATCTGGAAATGAATGACATAAATCTAGTAAACGATTGGTATATCCCCACTCATTATCATACCAAGCATAGACTTTAGCTTGCTTCCCGACCACCATGGTTTGAGTTAAATCTACAATGAGTGAAAACGGAGAATGATTAAAGTCAGATGATACTAAAGGCTCATCTGTTACCGACATAATTTCCGAAAATTGCTCTCGTGCTGCTGAAATTAACGCTTCATTTAACTGATGGTCTGTAATTGGCTGTTGCGCTATAAATGTCAAATCAATAGCTGCCACATTAATGGTAGGAACACGAATTGAGTAACCGTCTATTCGCCCTTCCATTTTTGGCATGACACGTTTGATTGCACCTAGAGCAGATGAAGTCGTTGGAATAATGTTTTGCCCAGATGCCCTCGCACGACGTAAATCGCGGTGAACATGATCTAAAACGGATTGATCCGCTGTAACAGCATGAATTTCTGTCATTAACGCACTTTCTATGCCAAAGGCATCGTCAATAATTTTGACCAGAGGAACCAATGCTTGTGTCGTACATGAAACACTCGAAATAATCTGATCCGTAGTTTTAACCTCTGTATGATTTACCCCGTAGACAATTGCAGCATCAACCGTATCAAAAGGTGCAGCCCCAATTATCACACGTTGAGCGCCAGCATTGAGATGGCGTGTCGCTTCTGCTCGAGATCTAAATAAACCAGTACACTCTAAAACAACATCAACGTTTAAACGCTTCCATGGCAGTTGATCAGGTTCTGTTTGACAGTGGACTTCAATAGTTAATTTTTTTTGATAGGCATGAATATTGAGAAATACTTGCTCTGCAACATAACTCAACTCCACTTCCCCATGAAATCTTCCATGTGTGGTGTCATATTTAAATAAATGAATTAAAGTTTCTACATCAGCCACATCATTAATCGCAACGATTTCAAAATTGAATTGTTTTGGATTTTCAAACCAAGCTCTTAAAACATTTCGCCCGATTCGTCCAAATCCATTAATTGCGATACGCTGCATATGTAACCTTCAACTCTTTAATACAAGTTCTTGAAAGCTCTATGTTAAAGTATTTCTAAAATATTCAGTAATAAATAATGGTCTTATGACTACTCAATATTTTTGATTGATCTTCGTGCGAGATACACTGCTTAAGCATTTGAAAATGATCTCAACACCAATAATGATTAAAATTTCACCTAAAATCAGAATTAAAGAGAATTGTCATTAAAACACTTTAAAATCATTGGTACAGGTGGCAAATTCCGTTATAATTTGGCGTTTTTAAACTTTTAGCCCGGTATGCTGGGGTGAATTTTTTTGTGAATTCGCACTTTATTTCCCAGACATATTATTTGCCAATACAGAATTAATGGAGTGACTTGGTTGTGAGTACTCGTTTTATGACATCAGCTGAAATTCGTGAAGCATTTTTGCGTTACTTTGAATCGCAAGGCCACACACGTGTCGCGTCGAGTTCTCTAGTTCCTGCCAACGACCCAACTTTGCTCTTTACAAATGCTGGTATGAACCAGTTCAAAGATTGCTTCTTAGGCCTAGAAAAACGAGATTATGTACGTGCAGTGTCATCACAAAAATGTGTTCGTGCTGGCGGTAAACATAACGACTTAGATAACGTGGGCTACACAGCTCGTCACCATACGTTTTTTGAAATGTTAGGTAACTTCTCTTTCGGAGATTACTTTAAACGTGACGCGATTAAATTCGCTTGGGATTTCTTAACCAATGAAAAATGGTTAGGTCTACCTAAAGACAAATTATATGCAACGGTTTATCACACTGATGATGAAGCATTCGACATCTGGAACAAAGAAATCGGTCTAGATGAGTCTCGCATTATCCGTATCGGCGACAACAAAGGCGGTCAATACGCTTCAGATAACTTCTGGGCAATGGGCGATACAGGTCCTTGTGGTCCATGTTCTGAAATTTTCTATGACCATGGCGATCACATTTGGGGCGGCTTACCAGGTACACCTGAAGAAGATGGCGACCGCTTCATCGAAATTTGGAACAACGTATTCATGCAGTTTAACCGTACTGCTGATGGCGTACTCCATCCGCTTCCTGCTCCGTCTGTCGATACAGGTATGGGCTTAGAGCGTATTTCTGCTGTTTTACAACACGTCAACTCAAACTACGAAATTGATCTATTCCAACACCTATTAAAAGCTGCAGCTGAAATTATTGGTTTAGATACTGCTGAACTTGAAGCGAAAGCGCAAGCGGAAGGCAAACCAGTTGAATACCCAGCATCACTTAAAGTCGTTGCCGACCATGCACGCTCGTGCTCATTCCTAATCGCTGATGGCGTAAACCCATCAAATGAAGGGCGTGGCTACGTTCTACGTCGTATCATCCGTCGTGCAGTTCGTCATGGTAACAAGTTGGGTGCGACAGGTTCATTCTTCCACAAAATGTTAAAGCCTTTAATTGAGGTGATGGGCGCTGCCTATCCTGAACTTGAAGCACAACAAGCGCGTATCGAAGCGCAACTTTTAAAAGAAGAAGAGCAATTTGCTAAAACCTTAGAACAAGGTTTGAAATTGCTTGAGGGCGAACTTGCGAACTTAAAAGGTTCTGTAATTCCAGGCGAAGTAGTATTCAAACTTTACGACACGTACGGCTTCCCAACTGACTTAACGGCTGACATCGCACGTGAACGTGATTTAACGATTGACGAAGCTGGTTTTGAAAAAGAAATGGCTGCTCAACGTCAACGTGCACGTGATGCGGGTAAATTCGCAATCGACTACAACAACGTTGTAAAAGTTGAAGGCGAAACTCAGTTTGACGGCTACGATGCAACTGCTGGTGAGGGTCAAATCATCGCAATCTATAAGGATGGCGAACAAGTTGATGAAGTCGTTGAAGGTGATGAAGCTTTAATCGTTCTAAACCAAACACCTTTCTATGCAGAAAGCGGTGGTCAAATTGGTGATACAGGTATCTTTAAAAACGATACAGGTATTTTCGAAGTTCAAGACACGAAAAAATCTGGTGGTGCGTTCGTTCACCAAGGTATCGTGACCATGGGTAACTTTAAAGTTACTCAAAATGTAGAAGCAACAGTTAAAGCAGACATTCGTGCAGCAACAGCACGTAACCACTCTGCGACTCACCTTCTACATGCTGCACTTCGTCAAATCTTGGGTTCACATGTTCAACAAAAAGGTTCATTGGTTGCTTCTGACGTGTTACGTTTCGACTTTGCCAATGATCAACCCGTGACATTTGAACAGATTCAAGAAATTGAACGTCTGGTAAATGCTGAAGTGATTGCCAATACGCCTGTAACAACCGAACTCCTTGACATCGAATCTGCAAAAGCTAAAGGTGCGATGATGTTGTTTGGTGAGAAATATGGCGAAGAAGTTCGCGTACTTTCTATGGGTTCAATCATTGAAGAGAAAAACTTCTCGATCGAACTTTGTGGCGGTATTCACGTAAAACGTACAGGTGACATTGGTCTGTTCAAAATCACTTCTGAAGGCGGTGTTGCTGCAGGTGTACGTCGTATTGAGGCAGTTACAGGTACGAAAGCAATTGAGGTGGCTCAAAAAGCTGATCGAGACATCAACACGATTAATGGCTTATTGAAAGCACAAAAAGATCAAACGATTGAGAAAGTTGAAGCCTTAGCGGACACAGCATCAAGCTTACAAAAGCAAATTGATCAATTGAATCAAAAACTTGCACATTTACAGGCGGCTGAACTACTTAGCCAAGTTAAGGAAATTGCAGGTCGCAAAACGTTAATCACGACTGTTCAAGGTATGGATGCGAAATCACTTCGCAATCTACACGACGGCGTGAAATCAAAATTAGAAAATGCTGTGATTGTCCTTGCAGGTGTAGAGGGTGACAAGGTGAGCTTGATCGCATCTGTAGCTAAAGACTTCACAGCTTCTATAAAAGCAGGTGACATCATCAAACACTTAGCAACTGAGCTAGGTGGTAAAGGTGGTGGTAAGCCTGATTTGGCACAAGGTGGCGCGCCACTTAACGAGAAGTTTGCTTCTGTCATGGCAGAATTAACTGCTTGGCTAGCTGCAAAATAAAACTTCACCTTTTGTGTAACTGACCTTGAACAACTCTTCAAGGTCATGGTTTATATGGAACAACTATGGCATTAATCGTTCAAAAATATGGCGGTACTTCAATGGGTACTCCTGAGCGCATTTTAAATGTTGCTCGTCGTGTAAAGCGTTGGCATGATCACGGCCACAAGGTTGTGGTTGTTGTATCAGCAATGAGTGGTGAAACTAATCGCCTACTCGCTTTAGCGAAAGCCATTACCGACACCCCTGACCCACGAGAATTAGACCAAATGGTTTCAACGGGTGAACAGGTAACGATTTCAATGTTAGCAATGGCACTGAACTCTATCGGTGTGGAAGCGAAATCTTTGACTGGACGCCAAGTTGGTATTAAAACTGACAGCTCATTCACAAAAGCACGTATTGAATCAATTGATACAGATGTCATGACTGAACAATTAGATGCTGGTCGTGTCATCGTTGTTGCAGGTTTCCAAGGTTTTGATGCTAATGGAAACACAACAACTTTGGGTCGTGGTGGTTCTGATACTTCTGGTGTTGCATTAGCAGCTGCACTCAAAGCGGATGAATGCCAAATTTATACAGATGTGGATGGTGTATATACAACAGATCCACGTGTTGCACCAAAAGCGAAAAAAGTTGATCGTATTTCTTTTGAAGAAATGCTCGAAATGGCTTCTCTTGGTTCTAAAGTTTTACAGATACGTTCTGTTGAGTTCGCGGGTAAATATCAAGTCCCTTTACGCGTACTCTCTAGCTTCGACAATGAAAATGATGGCGCATTTGACGAAGAATTCAAAAACAACGTCGGAACACTTATCACTACTGAATTGGAAGACAACATGGAACAGCCAATTATCTCTGGTATCGCATTTAACCGTGACGAAGCTAAATTAACTATCTTAGGTGTGCCTGATCTTCCTGGTATTGCATCTAAAATTTTAAAACCGATTGGTGATGCTAATATCGAAGTGGATATGATCATCCAAAACGTTGAAGAAGATGGTACAACTGACTTCACATTCACAGTCAATCGTGGCGAACTTGCTAAAGCTAAAAAAATTCTTGAAGAAACTGCTCAAGCAATCGGTGCTCGTGAAGTTGCAACACGTGATGATATTGTAAAAGTATCTATCGTAGGTGTTGGTATGCGCTCTCATGCTGGTGTTGCAAGTAAAATGTTTACAGCACTTGCTGATGAAGGCATCAATATCCTGATGATTTCAACTTCTGAAATCAAAATCTCTGTTATTATTGAAGAAAATTATTTAGAGCTTGCTGTTCGCTCACTTCACACTGCGTTTGGTCTTGACCGCGAACATGGTGAGTCTAGCGCACGTGCTTAATTTTCTGCCATGAGTTAGCAGAAACAATGCATACTTGATGAAGAAATATTCAGAGCCACTATAGTTTTTCCTATAGTGGCTCTGTTATATTAGGTCTAGAGGTTTATGGGATAATTTCAATAGTCCTGTGCGAATGGTTAAATTCGTCACATTTATCTATTAAAATATTTCGTGGTGCCGAGGTTGTTATTTTCACTTTTTGAAAAAACTATCGCAGGTTTAGCGTTTAAGCAAGGAGATAAACATGCTGATTCTCACCCGTCGTGTTGGTGAAACATTAATGATTGGGGATCAAGTCAGTGTCACTGTACTTGGTGTAAAAGGTAACCAAGTGCGAATTGGTGTGAATGCGCCTAAAGAAGTATCTGTACATCGTGAAGAAATCTATCAACGAATTCAGCATGAACGTGCGATGCATGAGCACTTGCAACATCTTGACCAAGATTACCAACCTTCTTACGAAGAAGAGAATTACACTCAAAATGATTTCAATCGTTGATTAGAAATGATTTTGTGACTAAAGCGGCTAAATTTAGCCGCTTTAAATTTTTGGTGTTTAAGCTGTTTAAAGTCCCAATGATTTGCGTACTGGACCAAAACTACGCCTGTGCTCTTCAACCACGCCAAACTGTGCAATAGCTTCAAAATGAGCTTTGGTCGGGTAGCCTTTATGTTTTGCAAAACCAAACTGAGGATATTTAGCATCAAGTTCTAACATTTGATGATCACGTGTCACCTTAGCCAGGATACTGGCAGCAGAAATTTCTGGATGTAATGCATCTCCTCCAACTACAGCATCACAACTCATACTCAATCCTTGGGGAATTTTATTACCATCAACCAATACATGTTGTGGTTGCACAGTCAATTGTTCAACGGCACGACGCATTGCCAACAACGAAGCATTCAATATATTGAGTTCATCAATTTCGTGATGACTCGCTTCAGCGATAGCCCAAGCTAGTGCTTTTTCTTTGATCTCTATAAATAATTTTTCACGTTTCTTTTCACTGAGTTTTTTAGAATCATTTAACCCAAGAATCGGATTGTTAGGATCCAAAATTACAGCAGCCGCAACGACCGATCCCACCAGTGGACCGCGCCCTGCTTCATCAGCACCAGCAATCAACATCATTTTCCTAATTTATCCTTAAAAAAATAGGCCGATCAAAATCAGCCTATTCATATATCTTTAAAATTAACGTACAGCTTCAGCTACACATTCATTAATAGTTTTAGTCACGATATTGCTGACGATTGTTGCACGTGCTGTTGGATCAATCGCTGCTGTAGCCAAATCAACCGTAGTTACGCTTTGAGGAGCTTTTTCACTTACACATCCACAAATTTCACCTTGGATATTTTCTTTCTGCTCTGCAGTCATTAATTTCGTTGCAGTTTTCCAAGCAGAAATATTGTTCAATTCAGTTGTGCATTTTGCATTGATCGCAATTTTAAGTGCAGCCGAACCTAACTGTTGAGTGGTATTTGCGGCAGGTGATGATGTCCCTGTTGTACCTGTAGCACAAGCTCCGAGCACTAATGTCATTGGTGCGAGTAAAGCGATTAATTTTTTCACAGTATTGTCCTTATCATCTTACGAATTGAGCTATTTTGCCTAATGTAACATCATGAAGAAATAGATTTTTTGTATTTCCCGACTATATGTTCAGTTATAAGTCGCATTCCGTTGCATATTTTCAACACTGTGTCCCATTTCAATACTTATAAATAATTTATGCTTAAATTATTATGTGCGAAATTCAATCATAAGTTTATATCATGAATAATAAATCCAAATATTACACACGTACAGCTCAAGTCTTGCATTGGGTCATGGCGATTATTTTTATCACGGCGTGGGCGATCGGCTTTTATAGCGGCAATTTTTTAAGTTATGAAGTAGATGGTAGCTTCAAAGGTGACGTCATCACGCTTCACAAAAATATTGCAACCACAATTATTTTTCTGGTCGTGGTTCGTATCTTTTGGCGCTACACTCATCCTGCACCCGAGTTACCAGAGACAATGTCTCCCCTCATGAAAAGACTCGCACATTTAGGGCATCTTGGACTTTATTTTATGCTTCTGGCTTTACCAATTACGGGTTGCTTATGGAGTTGGAGTCTCGGCTACCCTGCACCAGTATTATTCTTATTTGATCTACCCGCTTTAATAGGTGAGAATCCTCAAGTAACTGAAATTGTAAAACCACTTCATATTTGGATTTCTTGGGCTGCAGGTTTACTTTTACTCGGACATATTGCTGCGGCATTAAAGCATCACTTTATAGATAAAGATCATGTCTTAGACAGCATGACCAAACAACCTAAAGATTGATTGAGTACGGCTCTAAATTTCTGAGTTAGATTTAGAGCTAATCACACATGCTTTTAGGCTATTCAACATGGCTTTTCGAATGACTTCTTGCTTGATATCTTCGTTAACTGTTGCTTTGACAAGTTCCTGAGCCGGAATATCTTTTAAAGCATGATTTGATACACAATCACAGGTTTCTAATTTTAATTTCTTTTTGTTTTCTTCATTCATTAAATATGTCGTTATTTTCCATATTTTTGAATGGTCGACTTCACGCTCACATTGATACTGGATGACAGGCTTTAATATACGCTGTGTCAATGTCGTATTTGCATTCGCGATAACTACGGGCAACATTAGCAGACTCAAGCAAAACAAAGACTTCAATTTCAACATCACATTCGGCTCTATTGTTTAAAGCATATTAAACCAAAGGTGGGATTTTGCCCCCACCTTCCAGTATTTCACATAAACAAGTTTAACTGTTTTAAATTGCGAGAATTTTATCTTTCCACTTTTGTTTTTGCACATCGGAAATAAACGATGCTTCAAATGAATTTATAGCGAGTTGCTTTAATTCATGATTTGTTAAATCTAAGGCCTCAGCAATCGCAATAAAGTTATCATTCATATACCCACCGAAATAAGATGGATCATCTGAATTGACGGTTACATGCACACCCTGCTGTAACAAACGGCGAATATTATGATCTGCCATATCATCTACAACACAAAGCTTTAAATTTGATAATGGACAAACCGTTAAAGGCATTTTTTCAGCAATCAAACGCGCCAACAACTTTGGATCTTCTTCAGAGCGTACGCCGTGATCAATACGATTCACTTTAAGTAAATCCAAAGCTTCCCAGACATATTCTGCTGGACCTTCTTCACCTGCATGAGCAACAACCAAAAATCCTTCATCACGTGATTTTGCAAATACCCTTTCAAATTTAGAAGGTGGATGCCCAACTTCACTTGAATCTAACCCTACCCCAATAATTTGGTCTTTGTAAGGTAAAGCCTGTTCAAGTGTTTCAAATGCTGCCTCTTCACTCAAATGACGTAAGAAACACATAATCAAATGCGTTGTGATGCCTAATTTTACCTCAGCATCGTGGCAAGCTCGTTTTAAGCCTTTAATTACCGTTTCAAATGACACACCACGATCCGTATGGGTTTGCGGATCAAAAAACATTTCAGTATGAACCACTCGATCTTCTGCACATTTTTCAAAATATGCCCATGCAAGATCATAAAAATCTTGCTCATTGATCAATACATTCGCACCTGCATAGTAAATATCTAGAAATGATTGCAGATTGTGAAAATTATAAGCCTGTTTGACTTCTTCAACTGATTGATATGGGATTGCAATTTCATTGCGCTGAGCAATGGCAAACATCAACTCAGGTTCAAATGTCCCTTCAATATGGACATGAAGCTCAGCTTTAGGTAAAGCTTTAATTAACTCAACACGGTTCATTGCTACTCCTCATGAAACCAAAAATAAAAAGGGTGCAAACTGAGTTTACACCCTTTTAAAAACTGTTAAAAATTAGCCGCCAAACATTGCAAATTTTAGCGCCCATAATACTGCGATAATCCATACCATATATGGTACTGTAGATGCTTTACCTGTAAGTAACTTCACCAACGCATAACTGATAAAGCCCATGGCAATACCATCAGCGATTGAGTAAGTGAACGGCATAAACACGATCGTTAAGAAAGCAGGAACCGCTTCAGTAATATCATCCCAATCAATATGTGTAATACCCTGAATCATCAATACCCCTACAAAGAGTAAGGCTGGTGCAGTTGCAAATCCAGGAACAGATTGAGCCAACGGTGCTAAGAACAAACAAGCAATAAAAAGTAAGCCAACTATTACCGCTGTAAGACCTGTACGCCCCCCTGCTGCTACACCCGCAGAAGACTCAATATATGGTGTCGTTGATGATGTACCTAATGCAGCACCAGCAACAATCGCTGAAGAGTCGGCAAACAGAGCTTTCTTCAAACGTGGTAATTTACCATCTTTGAGTAAACCAGCACGATGTGAAACACCAACCAGCGTTCCTGTTGAATCAAATAGATCAACTAAGAAGAACACAAAAATTACACCGATTAAACTTGCGGTAAATAAGCCTTCAAAATCCATTTGCATGAATGTTGGTGCAATTGAAGGAATTTGACCAATCACACCTTTAAATTCACTCAATCCTAGGAATGTTGAGATTGCAGTCAGCACTAAAATACTAATGATAATCGCACCACGTATTTTAAAGTGATGCATAACAACAACCATCAAAAAACCGAATAAGGCTAAGAGAACGGTTGGTTGTTTTAAATCACCTAAACCCACTAGAGTCGCAGGATTATCCACAATGATGCCAGCATTTTTCAAAGCGATTAATGCTAGGAATAAACCAATACCACCACCAATAGCCAATTTTAAAGACATTGGAATGGCATTCACGATAGCTTCACGAATTTTAAACATACTGATCGCGATGAAGACCAGACCAGACACAAATACCGCAGCTAAAGCGGTTTGCCAAGGCACACCCATTCCTAAACATACCGAATAGGTGAAATATGCATTTAAGCCCATACCCGGAGCCAATGCGATTGGGTAATTGGCAATAATACCCATGACAAAACAACCAATTGCTGCTGCCAAACATGTCGCAACAAATACCGCACCATGATCCATTCCTGTTTCAGACAGAATCATTGGATTGACAATGATGATGTAGCACATTGTCAGGAATGTCGTCATCCCTGCAATCATTTCAGTTCGAAAAGTTGTTTTGTTTTCGCTTAGTTTAAATAAGCGTTCAAGCAAACCCGCTGAAGAATTTGGATTTGTCATTGTCGAGCCCCTGCTTAAGATCGAGCGAGTCGTAAAAATTATTTAGATCATTTATTCAATGATTCATTGGCAAATGTAGCTCAGATGACGCATTCAATAAACGTACCAAAATGACATTTCCGATAAATTGAAGCACAATTAAAAAAGCTGCAATAAAGCAGCTTTGATATGATGATCTATCAATTGAACAGTCGCTAGACAATTCGATCTATCGGGATATATTTTTAATTATAACATAGACTGAATTTGAAGGGCTGAATACACAGTCATAGGTTATAAAACGCTAAAATTTAATCTTTATTTAAATCACGTTAAAAAATATAAATTTAAATATACCCCTTAAAAAATCACTGATGATTTTTAGATCATTTAATTTTAAATGGTAGAGTAAATTAAGCTTGCTAACAGTGAATACTTTCTAAATTTGCACTCTTACCGATCAATATGAACATTATTTCATTTGGAGGTATTCCCAAATTAGGTAACCTAATCCAAAGCCCAAACAGGAATACGCAGTAATAATAAAGAAAACGAAACTTGCTTTATTCTTTTTTTTCAAGAAATTCATAATGCTCGCCTTAAGTTAACTCGTCATGCACTATGATAATGCATTTCGCTAATAATACCAGTTAAATAGAATTATTTCCCTTAAATATCAATAAATTACTATTTTTAATAAATACTATCAGTACTTTTCATAACCACTTCATTTTATTATAAAAAATTGAGCACCCTAACTAGATGCATCGATTTGCTGATCTTTAAAATAAAAAGGCCACTCTTCATAGTGGCCTTTCATTAGATCAGTTTTGTTGAGAAACAAAACGTGCTCTAGCAGCATGAAGCTTCTTATAGCTCTCAATAAGTTTTAAATGACGATCGAGACCTTCAAGTTGCATATTGGTTGGCGTCAATCCATAAAAACGCACATCACCTTCGATTGAGCCTATTGCAGCATCAACTCTCTCATCACCGAACATACGTCTAAAATTCGGTTCATAGTCTTCAATTTCCATTTCTTCATCTAACAACACTTCTAATACAACATCCATGCATTGATAGAATAAGCCTCGTTCTACAGTATTGGTGTTGTATTGTAAGAACTGTTCTACTTGGTCTTTCGCTTCTTCGAAATTTTCCAAAGCTAAGTTAATTAATAGTTTTAATTCAAGAATAGTTAACTGGCCCCACACCGTATTATCGTCAAATTCAACACCAATCAAGGTAATAATATCGGTATAGTCATCCACTTCAACTTCTTCAAGTTTCTCTAGCAAAGCTTCGAGCTGTTCATTATCTAAACGATGTAAGTTAAGAATATCTTCCCTAAAGGCTAAAGCTTTATTGGTATTGTCCCAAACCAGATCTTCAACCAAATACACCTCAGAATATCCTGGCACCAGAATTCGGCATGCAGTTGCACCTAAATGTTGGTATACAGCCATGTAAACTTCTTTACCCATCTCTTTTAGGATATTGAACATCTTTTCAGCTTCTTCAGCGTTTGTATTTTCACCTTGACTGGTGAAATCCCACTCTACGAAATCATAATCAGATTTCGAACTGAAGAATCTCCAAGACACAACACCCGATGAATCAATAAAGTGTTCCACAAAGTTATTTGGTTCTGTCAGTGCATGGCTATTGAAAGTAGGACGTGGTAAGTCATTTAAACCTTCAAAACTACGACCTTGTAAAAGCTCTGTTAGGCTGCGTTCCAATGCAACTTCAAAGTTTGGATGAGCCCCGAATGATGCAAAAACACCACCCGTTCTTGGATTCATTAATGTCACGCACATGACTGGGAATTTCCCACCTAATGAAGCATCTTTGACCAGCACTGGAAAACCTTGCTCCTCAAGCCCCTTAATACCCTCAACTATTTTTGGGTACTTTGCTAGAACATGTTCAGGTACATCTGGCAGGGTAATTTCACCCTCTAAAATTTCGCGCTTCACTGCACGTTCAAATATTTCAGATAAACATTGTACTTGTGCTTCAGCCAAGGTATTTCCTGCGCTCATACCATTTGACAGATACAAATTTTCAATCAAATTTGAAGGGAAATATACAATCTCACCATCCGACTGGCGTACAAAAGGTAACGAACAAATACCTCTCGCAGTATTGCCAGAATTTGTGTCGTACAGATGTGTGCCTAATAATTCATCTTCAGGATCGTAAATTTCAAGTGTATATTCATCTAAAATTTCTGATGGCAATTCACCATTTGGACCTGGTTGGAACCACTTTTCATCAGGGTAATGCACAAATTCAGCATTTGCGATTTCTTCACCCCAAAATTGGTCGTTATAGAAGAAATTACAATTCAAACGTTCAATAAACTCGCCTAATGCAGACGCTAAAGCACTCTCTTTCGTTGAACCTTTACCATTGGTAAAGCACATTGGCGCTTGTGCATCGCGAATATGTAAAGACCATACGTTTGGCACAATATTTCGCCAAGACGCAATTTCAATCTTCATTCCTAAGCCCGCCAAAATTGCAGACATATTGGCAATCGTTTCTTCAAGCGGTAAATCTTTGCCCTGAATAACAGTCACATTTTCCTTGGCAATATTTGGCATAAGTAAAGCTTGAGCATCCGCATCAATGCTTTCAACTTCCTCAATAACAAATTCCGGACCTGTTTGAATCACTTTTTTTACAGTGCAGCGGTCGATTGAACGTAAAATACCTTGTCGATCCTTCTCAGAGATATCTGAGGGTAATTCGACTTGAATTTTAAAAATTTGTTTATAACGATTTTCTGGATCAACAATATTATTTTGGGATAATCGAATATTTTCTGTAGGAATATCTCGTGCAGCACAATACACCTTTACAAAATAAGCTGCACATAAGGCTGAAGACGCAAGAAAATAGTCAAATGGGCCTGGCGCAGATCCATCACCTTTATAACGAATAGGTTGATCGGCAATAACCGTGAAATCGTCGAACTTTGCTTCCTGTCGAAGATTGTCGAGATAATTGACTTTGATTTCCATGCGGGCACCTACAGAACTTATCCAAACAGCTAGATAAGTTAAAAATAAATTAAAACGCATTGTAATCAGAAATGCTTGCAAATTGAATGAAAGTTTTTTAAATCCTCCCCTTAAGCTCTCTCTAATTGGGCGTTATCAGTGTTTTATTTACAAAAATTTTAATAAAAAAAGCTGGTACCGAAGTACCAGCTTTTTTTAATCCGCCAAACTGAAATTCAGTTCAAATTAAGTGTTATTAGATGCTTGCAATAGCAGCATTTAAAGTTGCACTTGGACGCATAACTGCATTTACTTTCTCTTGATCGATTGCGTAGTAACCACCGATATCAACAGATTTACCTTGAACTTCTGCAAGTTCAGCAACGATCTTCTCTTCATTTTCAGCTAAAGTCTTCGCTAAAGTAGAGAATGTCGCTTTTAATTCAGCATCTTCGTCTTGAGCTGCTAATTCTTCAGCCCAGAACTTAGCTAAATAGAAATGGCTACCACGGTTGTCTAACTCACCTGTACGACGTGATGGAGATTTGTCGTTGTCAAGTAATTTACCAGTTGCAGCATCCAATGTTTTCGCAAGAAGTTTAGCTTTAGGGTTGTTTTCTTTAATACCAAGCTCTTCAAGTGAAACAGCGAGTGCAAGGAACTCACCTAAAGAATCCCAACGTAAGTGGTTTTCTTCAACAAGTTGCTGTACGTGTTTAGGTGCTGAACCACCTGCACCAGTTTCGTACATACCACCACCCGCCATTAAAGGCACGATAGACAGCATTTTCGCAGAAGTACCAAGCTCCATAATCGGGAACAAGTCAGTGAGGTAGTCACGTAGAATGTTACCCGTTACAGAGATTGTATCTAGACCACGAGCAACACGTTCAAGTGTGTAACGCATTGCACGTACTTGAGACATGATTTGGATGTCTAGACCATCTGTATCGTGATCTTTTAAGTATTTTTGAACTTTCTTGATCAATTCGTTTTCGTGTGGACGGTATGGGTCTAACCAGAAGATTGCTGGCATACCAGAGTTACGTGCACGTGTTACAGCTAGTTTTACCCAGTCGCGGATCGGTGCATCTTTCACCTGACACATACGCCAGATATCACCTTCTTCCACGTTTTGAGACATTAAAACTTCGCCAGTTTCGATATCTGTGATGTTAGCTACACCAGCTTGCGCGATTTCGAATGTTTTGTCGTGTGAACCGTATTCTTCAGCTTTTTGAGCCATTAGACCAACGTTAGGTACAGTACCCATTGTGCGTGGGTCGAAGTTACCATTCCACTTACAGAAGTTGATCATTTCTTGGTAAATACGCGCAAATGTAGATTCAGGCATTACTGCTTTACAGTCGTAAGGCTTACCGTCAGCACCCCACATTTTACCACCTCCACGGATCATTGCAGGCATAGAAGCATCTACGATCACATCGTTTGGAGAATGGAAATTAGTGATACCTTTTGCTGAATCCACCATTGCTAAAGCGGGACGGTGTTCTTGACATGCGTGTAGATCTTCGATGATCTCTTCACGTAAAGAAGTCGGTAAAGTTTCGATCTTCTCGTAAAGACCAGCCATACCGTTGTTTACGTTAATACCTAGTTCGTCGAACAGTTTACCGTGTTTTTCGAACGCTTCTTTGTAATAAATCTTCACACAGTGACCGAATACGATCGGGTGTGAAACTTTCATCATGGTTGCTTTAACGTGTAAAGAGAACAAGATGCCCGCTTCTTTACAATCATCTAATTCTTTTTCATAGAAGTCGCAAAGTGCTTTCTTGCTCATGAACATAGAATCGATAATTTCGCCGTCTTGCAGTGCAACTTTGTCTTTAAGAACGATGGTTTTACCAGAATTGGTGATCAGTTCCATTTTCACATTGCGAGGACGATCTAAAGTCATAGACTTTTCGCCGTGATAGAAGTCACCTTCATCCATGTGAGAAACGTGAGTTTGTGACCACTGTTTCCACTCACCCATAGAATGTGGGTGTTTTTTCGCATAGTTTTTAACAGCAGCAGGCGCACGACGGTCAGAGTTCCCTTCACGCAATACTGGGTTTACTGCTGAACCTAAGCATTTACCAAAACGTGCTTTGAGTGCTTTTTCTTCTTCAGTCGTAGGATTCTCAGGATAATCTGGAATTGCATAGCCTTTTGATTGAAGCTCTTTGATACATGCAGTCAACTGAGCTACAGATGCACTGATGTTTGGAAGTTTGATGATGTTTGTGTCTGGATCTTGTGTAAGACGACCTAATTCTGCAAGATTGTCTGATACTTTCTGCTCTTCGCTAAGGTATTCAGAGAATTCAGCGAGCACGCGTGCTGCAACTGAGATGTCAGTTTTTACAATCTCAACACCAGCAGGCTTAGTAAAGGTCTCAATGATCGGCAGTAGTGAGTAAGTCGCCAGTAATGGCGCCTCGTCGGTCAGTGTGTAGATGATAGTTGACTTTCCACCAGCCATATATAGCCCCTTGCTTTGGATTGAGTTACAGAGCACCGAACTTTTGGTCCAGTCTCTTAGAACCGATTTGCTTAAATTAAAACGTTGAGAGTATCGTTCTTCGTCGCATTTCAGTCAATGAAATAAGCTTTTAGTACGCTATTTTGATGAAATAACATACAAAATAGTATCCATCTTTAGTTTGATAATACTGTATGAATTTCATTACTTCTGAATGAAAAGTGAAGAACTGGTAATGAACGTTGATCTCAACTTCCCTGTAATATGAACATTATACGTGTCTCATATTTAAACAGGATGGCAAAAGCGTACATTTCGGGCGTTATTGTAAGTGTTAATGTACGGGTATATTAATAAATTACGGAAATACCCAATATTTAGATTAAAGCATTTTGGGTATTTATACTTAAAATATATAATTTAATATCAAATTTAGAGATTTTTTAAA
The DNA here is from genome assembly GCF_056784015.1 of Acinetobacter sp. ANC_7655. Lineage (NCBI taxonomy): Bacteria > Pseudomonadati > Pseudomonadota > Gammaproteobacteria > Moraxellales > Moraxellaceae > Acinetobacter > Acinetobacter sp. ANC_7655. Next base: position 550,360 of record NZ_JBWYJB010000001.1, read on the forward strand.
CGCAATTTTTCTTGATAGAGCAAGTGATAACGAATACTTTACTTTTAAAAAAAGAAGTAATGTCTTGATTACGAAAAAAGGGCTTAAGTAAAATACTTAAGCCCTTTTTTTAAATCTTGGTAGGTATATCCAGACTCGAACTGGAGACCTCTACGATGTCAACGTAGCGCTCTAACCAACTGAGCTATACACCTAGAATGCTTCGCATCTTATGCAAAAATCACTTGGCTGACAAGCCTTTTTCATATTTAACCAAAAGAAATGAACAAGTTTTAATCATTGACTTAAAATTTGCGAACTCTTGTTTGGAAATACTCGATTGTGAATAACTTAAGTGCTCGTACAGAATGATAATTTCGAGGAAAACAGCTCTATCATTTTGACTTAAAGGTGATGAAATTCTTTCCAACCATTGTCGAACCGTTTCGTAAGAATAACGGCGATTGTGAAGTCCTAATTTTTTATTAAAAATATGAAGTACCCAATCGATTTGTGAATAGTGTTTTCTTTTTTTTCTCAACATCCATAGTGCATAACATCCTAATATGATCAGTGAGCCTGCAAGGATAATCACAAACACTGAAGCAACTGAATGAATTCCGAATTTTGTCATCCAATTCTGTTGTTGATCAGCGTTATATCCAACAATTTTACTTTGCCATTGATAACTTGCGTAATCACTCCATACACGAATTTTTGTCAAAAAAGGATATTTTGCAACTGACCAATTTGTATTCTCAGAGTAGAGTGTTTGATTATTTTGAATTAAATTTTGCATTCCCTGATCAATACGTTCAGGAGCAATCATTGCAGTGGGATCAATCCTCTGCCATTGACCTCCAAAATATACTTCAGTCCAAGCATGTGCATCTAACTGCCTCACTTCCCAACTTTTCTGGTCTGGCGCAAATTGACCTCCTTGATAACCTGTTACGACTCGGGCAGGAATACCGACATAACGCATCATCATGACAAAACTAGAAGCAAAATGCTCACAAAATCCTTGTTGTGAATTAAACATAAATGCATCTATCCGATCACCACTCAAAACACCGGGAGATAAAGAATACTGAAAGCTATTTTGCTTAAACCAGTCTAAAACTTGCTGGATATAACGCTCTGGCTGCTCTCCACTTTTAATAAATAAGTCCCATGCTAAACTTTGACTTTTGATATCGCGCTGACGGAGATACTGGGTGTAATACTGAATTTGAAACTGACTAAGTTCATGATTTATTTTCGTCCCACGCCCTAACCAAACTAAGTTTATAGGTTGAGCCGTTTGAATAGGTCGTTGAGCTGAAATACCACCGTCATAACGGAGATAATAATTTCGTTGTTGAGGTACAGATTGCTCTAATCCCATGATCCATTCTACAGAAGGATCTTTAGCCAAATACTGATATTCAACTTTTTGATTTAAAATAGAAATTTGATAAGAGTTTAACTCGTATAACCCTCTATTAAATCCATGACTCGTCCATTTTTGACCATCATATTGATCTAAGACCAAAGCTCGCCAATACATTTCTGAACGAGTCGGTAATTTTGTCATATCACCAATAATACGAAATGCTAATTCATTTGACTGAGACAGCTCAGCAATGTCACCTGGGGACATAGAATCACTGATTCCTGTCATCCCCTTATTTTGTTGAATGGGGATATGCCAGAGCGGAGGTAATCGTGGAAAAAAAATAAAGAGTAGTATAAAAAAAGGAATTGCCAATCCGATGAATTTACCAACATGAATGACATCGTGCTTTAAGCCATTTTTAGTTTCTCGAGTGGACAGAAACTCCGCGGTTTGAATTCTATAGAGTCCTACAAAACAGCTCACTAAGCACAGCACCACTCCCAAAGCAACATACAACGTTTGACTGTATAAAAACGTACTTGCCGCCACGAATAAGGCAAAATTAAAAACGATGATCAAATCACGTTTTTTTTGGGTTTCTAATGCTTTTGCAAATAGAAAAGTTGTCAGCGATGCTACCCCAGCCTCAACACCAACAAAGGTATGGTAATGCAGATAAATCGCGCCAAGTGCAATTGCTGTAAAACTAAATTTTATTGCTTTGGAGACATTTTTTTTACTTTTTTGAATATGCCATAAATATATAAGCTCAATACAGAGCACCAAAAATAAAGCATAAGGTAGATAAATAATCTGGATAAATAAAATGAGTGCCAAACTCAATAGCATGGATTGTGAAACTTTAGGATGTACCATATATCTAAACCTATTTTCTATTTCACACTTTATGCCTGAGCAAGCAGAATTTTAGCCTGCTTGATATGCTCAGCTCCAAATCCTTGATTCAATTCGGCATGAGGTAACACTAGCTTAAAAGAAATTTGTAATTGCTCACACTGCTCCACCACACCCATCATATATTTGAGCTTTTCTTCATGCTCGACTGACGGCATATGATGATAATGAATATCAACACATCGATCCTGTTGATGCTCTTCAAAAACTTTAATATACAAACCTTGGCCACGAGCTGCCTGCTTCCACGATACACTTTGTAATGAGTCGCCGACCTGAAAACTTCTTAATTCTTTAAACTCATCTTTTTCCTGATCCAATACAAATGCATTTGAAAAGCTTGTATTCGGATTTATTTTGGCTTGTGGCGCAATCCATGCATGTCGTCCATGAAAGATATAAGTCCAAGCTCGAACAAGACCAAATGGATACACTGAAGCAATGTGTATATCGGGATAGTTATACTTTCCTCGTTGATCAACATGAATCGGTATAACACATTCAGACTGTTTTTGGTCAATGTGAATGTGCTGTGTCTCAGAATCGATGGAGATCGATAAATAACGTGAATATGAATAAGGTTGATTCAAGTAGATTTTAAATAAAATCGAGTGCCCTACCTGTCCGACTTCATCAGTAATGATGTCTATCTCAAGACCATGCAATTGTTTAAAGGTGATATAAAAACTAATGCATAAGATCGCACTAATTAAAAAGCAGAAACCTAATATCAAATTATTGGCATAGTTAATACCCGCAATAAATGTGATCAAAATCAACACAAGATATAAGAAACCTTGCTGATAAATAAAAATCAAAATGTCGCGTTGACCAATTTTTTTACTCTGCTCAAACCGAAATCTTTTTTTTAACCATTGCTTCCAGATACTGGTCACCTGCATACCCTCAAATCAATTTAACCTGATTCATTAGGGAGACCGTCTCATCCTCACTCAAGTTTAATCGATGAGCGCATACTGCTGAAAATACAGCTTTTACATCATCAGGAATGACAAAGGCTCTGGCATGCACGATCGCTCTCGCTTGTGATGCTCGTTTTAAAGCCAATAATCCACGCGTCGATAAACCATGCGCACTTTTTCGTGTTACCGCAGCCAAATCCAATAAATAGTCTTGAATTGCATCACTTAAATGGACTTGATGAGTCAAGGATTGCAATCTTAGTATTTCAGTCTCATTAAATACATGGATCAACTGTGCGATTAATTTGGCACGTGATTCTTGTTGAAGAAGTATTTTTTCTGCATGGCGAGATGGATAGCCAAGAGATAACCGCATGAGGAATCTGTCTAACTGAGACTCTGGTAGTGCATAAGTCCCGCTTTGAAAGAGTGGATTCTGAGTTGCTATCACCCAAAAAGGCTGAGGTAAAGCATAACGCTGTCCATCAATCGTGGCGTAGCCCTCTTCCATCGCTTCTAGCAATGCACTCTGTGTCTTAGGACTACAGCGATTAATTTCATCTGCCAAAAGAACTTGGGTAAAGACAGGTCCGTACTTAAATTCAAACTGATGCTCTTTTTGATTAAAAACATTCACGCCAATTACATCACTGGCGAGCATATCATTGGTAAATTGGATTCTTTGAAATGATAAACCTGATAATGATGCCAAACTACTGGCCAATGTGGTCTTACCCAATCCAGGTAAGTCTTCAAATAAAATATGACCACCTGCAATTAAACTACATAAAGCCAATTCAGTTTGCGTATTTTTATCCAAAACAATTTGATTGATTTGTTCTAGAAATAATGAAATTTTGGGAGTAAATGATTGAATCTGAGATTCTAACTCAGGCTGTATAATATCTTTTGATTGAACACTCTGCTTCATTCCCCAAATCATCATTTACATTTCCAAAACTATATATTTCTACCATACAGGTTTTTTTTATTTTCTCAAATATTTCTAATAATCAGTGTATTAAAGAATCAGTATCAAACTTAATGCTGAATAAGCTTCAACTGTGTGAGCATCTCTTCAGGTCCAATTTGAAGGCTTGAATTATTGTTTTCCGCCAGCTTGATCTGTTCAATAAAATAGCTGTTGATCGGTGCATTCCCCCCGAGTGTATTAGCAAGTCTGACCACTTCACCATTAATCCAATCAACCTCCGTCGTGCGCCCTAAATTCAGATCATCCTGCATAGATGAACGAGCTAGTGGATCAATGGCTAACATTTTGCGACTGATCAACTTAAACAACCAATTAGGAAGTCGAAGAATATGAGGAATGATGTTCGCTGGTACAGGCGTTAATTGTGCGGGTTTAATATTTGCCTGCTTTAAAATCTGAAGCGTCTCTAACTGTGCCTGAGCAAGGCACTTTCTATACATTCGATTAGTAAGTTGATTTCTTAAAGTTAGACCAGATAAAGCGTTAATCGAATTGTTCAAGTTGAATAAGACTTTAGCCCACTGTACCTCTAACATATCATCACGGAATTCAACTTGCAGTTTCGCCGCATCTAACACTATTTTTAGCTGATTACTTTCTACAAATTTTTTTATCATTAATGTTCCATCAGAACCTTGATGGAAATGAGACGGTTTGAGTTCTGCGACATTAAATGGAACCATTCCTTCCATAATCTCCCATTCTGGCAGCATTTTTTTTAACCGTGGAACATTACTCACCCCATTTTGAAAACTGATGAGACTCGGTTTATTGAGAGTGTCACAGCTTCGTATTTCAGATGCCACTTGCTCTGTCGCTGCTGATTTTACACAAATCATGACTAAGTCCGTGTCTAAGACTTCTGCTAGATTTGTTGTAAGTCTTAATTGATCTGGAGTGAGCTTATGATGGTAGCCGTTTAAATCACTGAGCTCCAATCCATTTTGGCTTAATTTTTGATAGCTTCTTTCCCTACAGTAAAATGTCACCTGATGGCCTGCTGCGACCATTCTTCCACCGATATAACACCCAATCGACCCAGCACCATAAATTCCAATTTTCATGTTTTTATCCTTTGTTATTAATCAAGAGTATACGAGTTTCAGAACAATAAATTTGTCAGGTTTTATACAATTAAGACAAATAAAAAACGACACCTCAGTGCCGTTTTTTATGTAAAGCTAAAAAATTAACATGGACATTTCTTCATACCGCCTGCTGCACTTGGATAGCGTGCATCGACACAATAACGATGAAAAGTTTTTTCATCCATCGGCTCTAGGTCAGGGTGATGCTTTTTCATATGTTCTACATAGTTTTGGTAATCTGGGACACCCACCATTAAACGAAAACTTTGTTGTAGCCGCTGCCAAATCAGTTGAACTGTTTTGATTCCATTCAACATTAAAAACTTCTTCGGCTGAGCCAAAATCGTGAATTTAATGATTTTACCCAATGCCAGCTTTTGACGAATTTGTTCTTTCAAACTCATTTGGTCTCTCCTGCAGGGATTTGATCTGTATAAATTGCTTCAGCTTCCTGAGCCGTTGGCTGCGGACTTGCCAAAGCACGACGAATCACTTTAATGGCAGCAAACAACATCACCACGGCAACAATCATAAAGAATGCACACAACGCAGCATTAATCTGATTAGATAAAGCAACAGTTTGCATTTCCGCAATTGATTTCGCAGGCGCTAAAATTTCGTTTCGCTCAATAGCCGCATTGAAACGATCTGCTTGTGCCAAGAATCCGATTTTTGGATTTTCATGGAAGATTTTTTGCCAACCAGCAGTCATCGCTGTAATGAATAGGAAAATCGTTGGAACAATAGTGACCCACACATATTTTTCTTTCTTCATCTTGAACAAAATGACAGTTCCTAGCATCAGCGCCATCGCAGCTAAAATTTGGTTACCAATACCAAATAATGGCCACAAACTATTGATACCGCCCAGTGGATCAACTACGCCTTGATATACAAAGAAACCCCAGCCTGCGACTGCAACAGCAGTACCAATCAAGTTGCCCACAAACGATTTAGAGTTTTTAACCGCAGGGACAACGATACCCACAGTATCTTGAACCATAAAACGGCAAGCACGTGTTCCTGCATCAACAGCAGTTAGAATAAATAGCGCTTCAAACAATATTGCAAAGTGATACCAAAATGCCATCATTTCACGACTATTAAAAATTTCAGTGATGATGTGCGCCATACCAATCGCAAACGTCGGAGCACCACCAGTACGAGAAAGAATTGTGCTCTCACCAACCTCTTGAGCAAGTAGCGTTAAAGCTTCAGGTGTAACCACAAATCCTAAATTACGTACCGCTTCTGCGGCACTTTCAACCGTTGTTCCTATCACCGCAGCTGGTGAGTTAATGGCAAAATAAACGCCTGGATCCAAGATCGTTGCACAGATCATCGCCATGATTGCGACAAATGATTCCATCAACATACCGCCGTATCCAATCATCCGAATATCGCGTTCATTATTTACGAGCTTAGGTGTAGTTCCTGATGAAACCAATGCATGGAAACCTGAAATTGCACCACAGGCAATGGTAATAAATAAGAATGGGAAAAGTGATCCAGAGAATACAGGTCCCGTACCATCTACGAAGTGGGTAATTGCAGGCATTTTTAATTCAGGCATCGCAAATACGATACCCAATGCTAAACCTGCAATCACACCAATTTTCAAGAAAGTCGATAAATAATCACGTGGAGCCAATAACAACCATACTGGTAATACAGAAGCGATGAAACCGTAGATAATCAATGCCCATGTTAACTCTGTACCAGATAAAGTGAATAATTGCCCCCAATAAGGATGTTGAGCAATATTTTCACCGTAGATGATACCGAGCATCATCAGTACAAAGCCAATGATTGAAACTTCGGCAATCTTTCCTGGACGGATATATCGCATATATACGCCCATAAATAATGCAATTGGAATGGTGGCAGCAATACTAAACACACCCCATGGACTATTGGTTAATGCTTTAACCACCACGAGTGCAAGCACAGCAAGGATAATGATCATTACCCCTAATGCACCAAGCATCACAATAATTCCTGCAAATGAACCCAGTTCTTGTTTTGCCATTTCACCCAGTGAACGTCCGTCACGGCGTGTAGAAATAAATAAAACTAGAAAATCTTGGACTGCACCAGCCAGTACAACACCGACTAACAGCCAAATCGTTCCTGGTAAATAACCCATTTGCGCAGCAAGAATAGGCCCAACTAACGGACCAGCACCTGCAATCGCAGCAAAGTGATGACCAAACAGAACACTTTTATTTGTAGGCACATAATCTAGACCATCCGCTAGACGGTGCGCAGGTGTTAAACGCCGAGCATTTAACTCGAATACTTTATTAGCAATAAATAAACTATAAAAACGATATGCAATACTGTAAACACAGACTGCAGCGAGTACGAGCCAAACTGCGTTGACATGTTCTCCACGACTAACCGCTAATATTCCAAAGGATACTGCACCGATTATGGCCACAATAATCCAAATCAATTTCGAAGTCATGGATGACTTCGGTTGTATTTGATCCATATCAAACCCTCATTATTACGTATTTGCAATCAGCTCAATTTTATTATTCGTGTTACTGCTGTTTTCCCTTGCGACTATACTCCTCAATAATTCTTCTTTACCTTAGACCTTGGCATTAAAAAAGGGATGATTGTCATCATCCCTTTCGATAATAGTATAAATTTACACCATTATGCACGTTCTAAGTATTCACCAGTACGTGTGTCAACACGAACGCTTTCTTCTTGTTGTACGAATAATGGAACACGTACTACAGCACCTGTTTCAAGTTTCGCTGGTTTACCACCACCGCCAGAAGTATCACCACGTACGCCTGGATCAGTTTCAACAATTTTTAATACCACGAAGTTAGGTGCATTCACTGTTAAAGGAACACCATTCCATAACATGATTGTGCATTTTTCGTTTGAATCGTCTTTCAACCATTTCGCAGCATCACCCATTGCAACTTTGTCAGCCGCAATTTGCTCGAAAGTCACAGGATCCATGAAGTTCCATAGTTCGCCGTCGTTGTATAAGTAGTCCATTTCTACTTCTACGATATCTGCTGCTTCTAAAGAATCACCAGATTTAAATGTTTTTTCTAATACTTTACCTGATTTAAGGTTACGTAATTTAACACGGTTGAACGCTTGGCCTTTACCTGGTTTAACGTATTCGTTTTCCATGATTGAGCATGGGTTACCATCAAGCATTACCTTAAGGCCAGACTTGAAATCGTTCGTAGAATAATAGGCCATGAGAGGCTCACTCCAAACTTACTAACTTTAATCTATTAATGCGATGGGCTGCTACACTGTCATTTAGCAAGGCTGACAGGTGCATGATATGCCACATGCACATGCATTTATGCTGCGTATTCTAAATGACCAACCTACTCTGCCGCAATGATAAATTCCGAAATACAACGTTTAAGCTGTCTAAGTTCCATGCAGAACTACTGTTGTAGACTTAATTTGATCATCTTTAGGCTTGAGTATTTTCATCCCAACATTCAATAAAGAAGGCTTAATCAGGACACAACTGAGTTTTTCAATGGGTTTTGATTTAAAATGAAGCCTTTCATCTCCCTCTAAATTTAAACTGTATGACCCACTATTTGTATCAAGAGCAACATTGGCAAAATCAACTCAGCGATTTAATCACTGACCCACATGAGCTCATTGAACTCTTGGAATTGCAACCTGAAGATTTAATACATGGTGCAATTTTGGCATCAGCCCAATTTAAATTAAGAGTCCCTCGCGCCTTCGTCGCGAAGATGCAAAAATCTAATCCTGATGATCCACTGTTACTTCAAGTACTCCCTCATCATCTGGAGTTAAATGAACATCCTGATTTTGTGACAGACCCCCTTGATGAGGAGGCTGCCAATTTAATTCCAGGTGTATTACATAAATATCAGTCACGTTTTTTACTGACTTTAACAGGTGCATGTGCTGTTCATTGTCGTTATTGTTTTAGACGTCATTTTCCATATCAAGAAAATTTACCTAAAAATGACGACTGGAAAAAAATACAAGACTACTTACTCACTCATCCAGAAATCAATGAAGTGATCTTAAGCGGAGGGGATCCCCTAACACTTTCAAATCGTAAACTTGCCGTTTGGATCGATAGATTAAGTTCAATTCCACATCTTAAAATTTTGCGTATTCATTCTCGAGTTCCAATCGTTATCCCAAATCGGCTTGATGATGAACTTATTTCTCTGTTAAAAAACAGTAGGCTACGTATTATTCTAGTGGTACACTCAAACCATGCTACTGAAATTGATGACTTTACCGCTTCGAAATTAATGCAAATTTCACAACAAAATATTTTGGTGTTGAATCAAGCTGTGTTATTAAAAGGTATTAATGATCATCCTGATATTTTGGTTGATCTAAGTCATCGATTATTTGATGCGCGTGTGATGCCTTATTATTTACATGTGTTGGATAAAGTGAAAGGTGCTCAGCATTTTGATTTACCAAGTGAATCTATTGATTCAATCTATAAAGAGGTTTTGGCAAGGTTGCCTGGATACTTGGTTCCAAAGCTGGTTAGAGAAATTGCGGGAGAACAGAATAAAACACCGCTTTATGGAGTTGCCACTTTTTAGAGACTCATTCACATGCTTCAGGCTCAGATTTCAGAAATTTTTCACTATCCTACTGCCTTGACTCGAGATCAACTGAGTTTTGCAAATGCAAATGTTCAGGACTTGGGTTTTTGGGCATCTCAACTTTCAATTATGCAATTAGGTGACACCTCTGAAGCGGTGTTAAAAGCCCTATATGAAATCGCTGAACTCAAATGTTCGGAAACATTGCGCTTTGATCTTATTCAAGCGCTACACCCTTTGATCGAAAATATTTTAGAGAGACTTGAAAAAAACTTTTTAAATCAAGGTCTTTTTCTATCTGAACGTAACAAAGATATTATAGAATTAACCACTCGCTTGAGAACATTATTTGCTGATATCTACATAGATATTGCACAGCGCAGTGAAATGCAGCTAAAACAACAAAAGTTTTCTATTTTGAAGTTTGCTCAAAAGCGTAATGTGAAAACTGCACGACTCCTTTCCAGTTATTACGCTCTTCAACAATTGGGTTTATTGCTAGTACAACAACAGATGCTTTATCGTTCTGCCTTGTCTAAGCAATGGTTAATGACCCATTATCTGTATGATTTGGCATTAAAAAACCAAGAACACACGGTCAATATTAATTTATTGCAAGGCACTCATCACGCTTTAAAAAATATTCAACAGTGCTATGCCCAAGTCTTATTATTAGAAATATTTAATACTCACCAAATTCGTCCTTCTGAGATCTACGCGCTCTATCAATGCACAGCGGATTGGGCACAATTAGTGCAAGTTTTACCACGCGAAACCGCTTTATCTCGTTACGTCATTGATACCACTAAAGATCATCCGCCAGTTTACAACCGAAAACACCATGAGAGTTTTAAACCTAACATTTTCGTGGCGACACAATCGTTGCTTGAGCATGTCAACTTAACCATTCAAAAGGACAATGAATATTTATCTAAGAAAGAGAAAGCATATTTAACTGCGCCTCTTAAATTTCATGTACAAAATGTTTTAGGCTCGACCATTGAACGCAGACATGAACGTTATGAACATTCCGCTCAGTTACAACTCTGTTTCAGTTTACTTACCGCTCATTATTATCTCTCTAAAACCAAAACTTTTAGCGAAACCTTACGACTAACACCGCCTAAATCAAAATCAGAAGACGAGTTTGCATTTACATATTTAAATGACTACCCAGATGCCTATACAGACAAATCAAACAAGGTTCTAGATAAACAGGCACGTCAAATCCATGCGGCTCAAGTTTTAGATATCAGTTTAAATGGTTATCGCGTACGTTGGTTAGAAGAAGAAGCACCTCCAAATTTAAGAACTGGTGAATTTATCCTGATCAATGAGGGAGTGAACAGCAAATGGAAAGGTGGTGTAATTCGTTGGATCAAACAATCTGTTAAAAAAAGCTATGAACTTGGGCTTGAAGTGATTGGACCCGACATCCACCCTTGCGCCGCAAAAGTTTATACAGATCGAAGTTCTTTTAATTATCATCCATGTTTATTTGTACATACCTTGAAGATTGATGCTCCACAGCATTCTCTTATTTTGCCAAATTTACAGTTTTTCAAAGAACAACAATCTATTTATTTACGCTTAACTGATCAAGATATCAAAGTAGAATTGATAAAGACCATGCTCATCACACAAAGTTTTGTTCAATTTGAATTTGAATTATTTAATGATGAGCAGCATTATCTGATTGATGAATTTTTACAACATCAAAACCTTGAATCAAATCGTTTTCAAGACGTATGGGAAGCATTGAAGTGAAAAACCTACTTCTATCAACACAATTAAAGCAATCTGGAATGCGCTTACTCATTGTCGATGATAATCAGATTCGTTATAACCATATTATCTCTTTACTCGAAAAACGCGAGTACAAGGTAGAAGCAGTGCTACTCGATGATCAAGTGAGTCTTGAAAAGCAACTTCATTTAGATTGGGATTTAATTCTGTTTGGTCGTGCCTATGAACTGACCTTAACTCATTTTCTTCGACTGCTTGCAGATTCTGATAAAGCTTTTACCCCAACACTTTATCTAGCTCCAGAAGCGCTAGAAATGTCTGAAGTAAAACTCATTTCGATGGGCATCTACGATGTTTTAAATATTGATCAACCTGAACAATGTTTACTTAAAATTATTCGAGCATTGGCTTTTAGTCGCTTACAAAAAAATCAGATGCAATTAACGGATGAACTGAAACACAATGTTCAAATTAAACAAAATTGGATCGAAGAGCATAAAAAAGCAGTTGCAATCATAGAAGAAGGGATTGTCGTTGAATGCAACCATGAGTTTACGCATTTATTTGGCTTCAACACGTTTGATGACGTTATTGGATCCCCGCTCATTGATTTAATACAACCTGAGGATATTCAATCTTTTAAAGCACGATTTAAAAAATTAGCTTTCGGTAAATTTGAGTATGGACCTTTTGAACTGATTTCTCTTAATCCACAGTTAACACATCAAAATCCAGTCCAAATTGAATGTAATCCTACAGATCAAAATCAAATCATTGAAATTACGATTTCAACGCATTTTCAACAGGATGATCAACCATTTAGTCCTCAACTTGAGACTGCACCTCACCAAGACAGTAGAATTGCACCACACACAACATTGGCAAAAATTTTACAACATCTTGAAGAACACCCTGCTCAAGAAAATGCTTTAGTCATCTTCAGCCTAGCCAGTTGTCCAGACTATATCTTGAGTTCTGATTGGGATACTTTTAAAGGCTATTTCGGCAAACTTTCAGACTTTATTCTCGAACAGACCAATGGCGCTGTATTTAAAATTGAAACAGCCCTGTATGCCACTATCATTCAAGCTGAAACGATTAAAGTTCTAAAATCAAGACTCTCTGCGCTACATGCGCTTGAAAAACCTAGGCTCGTCAATCTGGGAGATCAAACCTATCAACAGCATGTCAAAATTGGTTATAGTCTCTTCAAACTGTCAGATTTAAATGTAGTTAATTTTGAACAGCTCATTGCAAATGCTTATAACACACCCCTACCCAATTTATTGAGCAATGATGCTGCTTTAGAGACAACGCTTGAAGAAATTGAAGAGATTCATTTTGAAGTTACTCAAGCAGATGAGCCGACCTCTATTCAGTTGAATACACCTTCTTCTGAAGTAGAGCCTGATCATTCAACAGAATTTGTATTTCAAGCAATTGAAGAACCTGTACAGTCAGACGAAGTTCACGGCGATATCCTAGTACATCTTCGTAAAGTTCTTGAACGCGATCAAATTACGCTAAAGTTCCAACAAATCTATGATAAAGAAGACACTAGTCTTAATACCTATGAAGTAAGCAGTGGGTTTATTTTTGAAAACCAATGGATTCAATTGGACGATATTGAAGAATTGGTGGATGACCCTGAGTTGTCTATTAAAATTGACCGATGGATTTTGGTTGAAGCAGCAAAGCAACTGCACAATTTTTTAACACAATATCCTGAAGCTAAACTGATTATTAATTTACGACACCATGTTCTTTTAAAGCATCATCAATTGGCAGAATTAATTTCAAAACTGCTCATGATTGTAGGAGCAAAAGCACCTCAACCACTGATTTTACAGTTTAAAGAAAAATACATTGCTCAACATTTAAATGAAATTCTGCCTGCGATTGAGGTATTGAGAGCGCAAGGTGCAGATATTGCCGTTTGTGAGTTTGGATTAAGTAAATGTAGCGATCTCATTCTCAAAGTTGCCAATATTCAGAATTTCACGCTGCATGAAGAATTCACAGATGATTTAAATACTGAAGAAGGTATTGAACGTTTTAAACAAGCGATTGAATACTTCAATAGTCATCGATCAGTCAATTTATTACTCAAAAATCTCAATGATATGAATAGCTTTGCCAACGCGTGGAATGTCGACGTGAGATTTTTACAAGGTGATTATTACCAGCGTAAATTGGATCAGCTCATGAATGTTCAAGATCAAAGTTAATTCCAAATTTTGGACATAAAAAAACAGGCTGAACGCCTGTTTTTTTATTTTGGGTATTAACGTTTGATAGAACGTGACATACCAGCAAAACGTTGTTTGAACTTGTCAATACGACCGCCAGTGTCAACGTTCTTTTGCTTACCAGTATAGAATGGGTGGCAAGCTGAGCATACGTCTAGGTAAAGTGTTTCTTTACCAACAGCTGAACGAGTTTCGATTACGTTACCGCAAGAGCAAGTAGCAACTAATTTTTCGTATTTTGGGTGAATATCGGCGCGCATGGTCGATTCTCCATAGAGTTAAGAAGGCTTTAGCTGTCATCGCAATTGATCACTCTCTTCATCCATTACAACAGACGCAGAGGAAAGGCTGAAATACAGCAGATCAACACCACAACAGACCATTCTTTTGGCCCACCGAGACGGCTTCCGTCAGAGCTAAGCACAACAAGTGGACGACATTATACGCCACTTTATTTCAGATAGCGAATTTTTCCTTTAAGACTTTTCAATTTGCTTGGACCAATGATTTGCAATAATTCCGCACACCATTAATTGGATTTGATGGAAAATCATAATTGGCAATATGATCATCCCCATAGGTTGTCCAATGAAAAGAATTTGCGCCATAGGCACTCCACTTGCGAGTGTTTTCTTAGAACCACAAAAAAATACAGCGATTTGATCGGCACGATTAAATCCAAACCACTTTGGGGCGTGATAGGCTAAAAGCATAATCAAAGTCAGAAGCACAGAGCATGCAATAATTAACCACATTAAGGTCACCCCACTGACTTCATTCCATAGACCTGCTACGACTGCACTACTGAATGCGCCATACACCACCAAAAGAATTGAGCCTTGATCAAAAGTTTTGACAATACTCGGGGCTTTTTGAATCAGAGGAAAAACGATAGGACGCAATAATTGTCCCAGAATAAATGGAACCAATAACAGCAGAATAATTTTGACGATCGCATTGGTTGGATCGAACCCATGATCAGACTGACCTAAAATAAATAAGGTCACTAATATAGGAGTGATAAACATACCAATAATATTGGAGAATGAAGCACTACACACAGCACTTGCGACATTACCACCTGCTACTGAAGTAAATGCAATAGAAGACTGAACTGTTGAGGGTAAGAAGCACATAAACAAGAAGCCCCAATACAATTCTTGTCCAAGCAAAGGTAACAATACAGGTTTAGCCATTAACCCTAGAATTGGGAAAACTGCGAACGTCAGTGCAAAGACCAAACTGTGTAATTGCCAATGTTTAATGCCTTGAATCACCGCCTCACGTGATAACTTTGCACCATGTAAAAAAAATAGGATTGCAATTGCAATCGTGGTGAAATAAGAAAAATAGTGAGCAGCAACACCTGAAATTGGCATCACTGACGCTAAAATCACCATAACAAACAGCAATATCGTGAAACGATCTAACGCTAAGAGCTTTAGCACCCCATATCCCTCTTTTTATTCTATCTGAATTGAAAATAAGCCCAATACACATTGATTGGGCTTATCTTTTAAATTTTACTCACCAATTAGCGAGTGAAATTTAATTATTTCTCGCGTTACTGTCTTGTTGAATAAGTTCAATCTTGTAACCATCTGGATCTTCCACAAAAGCGATTACCGTTACGCCGCCTTTCATTGGTCCAGCTTCACGAACAACGTTACCACCACGTGCTTTGATTTCTTCACACGCCTTATACGCATCATCCACTGCGATCGCAATATGACCATACGCATTACCCAGCTCATAGCTGTCTGTATCCCAGTTATGCGTTAGCTCAAGAACAGTATTGTTTTCTTCATCACCATAACCCACAAAGGCTAAAGTGAATCGACCTTCTTCATAATCACGTTTACGAAGCAAAGTCATACCGAGTACTTCAGTATAGAACGCCAATGAACGCTCTAAATTGCCTACACGTAACATGGTATGTAACATTCGCATAAAATTTACCTATTGATTGAAAGATGTACTTTTCAACTGATTTAACAATTTCGCCACCCAAATAACAAGTAACAAAATAGGTAAACCCATTAAAAAAGTCATAAAGAAGAATGATGAATAACCGAAGTTTGTCACTATTGTACCTGAATAGCCACCAATCATCTTTGGAAGCAATAACATCAATGAACTAAAAATTGCATATTGCATTGCTGTAAATGAAACGCTAGTCAAACTCGATAGGAATGCAATAAATACTGCACCAGCAAGTCCTGATGCGAGATTGTCAAATACAATGCCCATCACCAGCCACACCTTGCTATAAGGGACAACCACTTTACCTTTGAGTTCGACTATTTGATCACTATCAACTTGAACAGCTGGAAGATCAGATAAAGTCATACGTGATTTCGGCTGGATCGTTGAAACTGTTTTATAAATATGTTCTTGGGTTAATTCATGCGCCTGACCTGCATGCTGCACAACCGCTTGCACCGTAAATTTAGTGTGGTCTTTTAGACTGTCTCCCGGGACGACCACGCTCCAATTATTTTGATCCAACTTCGCAGGTATCACTTGCTGATTTGAAATATGAATATTCAGTGTTTGTAGTGTGCTGTCAGCTTTTAAGTTCGAGAGTTGACCGCGAATAATGACATCCTTGCTTAACTCATCTTGGTAGAGAATATCGTCCCCTCCAATGGCTTGGATGAAAATCTGAGAATCATCTTGACTCGAATAGCGTTGAAGCGGGATTTCAACACTCAGGGCTTTATCATAACCATCAGGGGTGGATAACACTTGAATACTATGATGTTCAGCAAAATTAGATGCAGGGAGCTTTAAAGACCAGTTCCCTACTTCATCAGGAGTCACTTGATGCTGTTGACTTCCCATTTGTACCAAGACTTGATTCATCGTTGGTCCAGATTTTACGAGCCCCACAAAGATGAGATTGGTCGTGCTGGCAACAATAGCGCCCACCAACATCATTTTCATAATGTTATAACGCTGAGCTAATAAGCCTCCAAGGAAGCCACCTAAAATTACAAAAAAAATGGCGAAAAACTTGTTAAACCAAGCGATTTCTTCTTTATCAAAATTCAAATCAAGATAAAAAAGATTGGCGACCACCCCAGCGACAATATCTGAAATTCGATAAAAACCAATGAGTAATAAAATAGCTAACGCAACTTTCAAACCATAACGTTTGAAGAAATCTAAAATCGGTGATAGCCATGTCTCGACGACTATTTTTTCATCAATGAGTTTTGCTCGGGTTAATCCAAAAACGACCAACACAGCCAACGCCACACTCGCGAAGAAACGTAAAACTTGCCCGATAAATGACAAAAAATTACCATCAATATTTAACTGTGAAATCCAAGCACCAAATTGGAGAAACCCACAAACGAAGACTACTGTTGAAATCACAAAGACGATAAATAACTGAAAATAATCCTTTACTTGATATTGATGAGGTTCTTGATTTACTACCGGTTCATGAATCACTAAAGTCGTCATAATCCCGATCATCATCAATCCAGCCATGAGCAAATAGGTGGACTGCCACGCCTCATAAATATAGTTACCCATGGCTGTACCAAGTGATGCAGCGAAGAGTAATGCACCGAGCTGAGTTACGATGGTCGCAATTCGATAACCTGCGTTATAAGTCGAAGCCATAACCGTCTGAACACTCGTATCTTGTGTCAACTCAATACGATAAGCATCCACAATAATATCTTGTGTCGCTGATGAGAATCCGAGAAAGATTGCGGATATCGCCATGAACGTTAAACTTGAAAATGGCCCTACACTTCCTCCATGAATACTCGGATCAGTAAATGCCATTGAACAAATAGCAATTGCGACCAAAATCTGTGAAACCAACAACCACCCTCGTCGTTTACCCAATTTCCTTGTTAAATAAGGCAATGGTAATCGGTCAATCAAAGGTGCCCAAATGAACTTGAAGGCATAAGCTAAGGCTGCCCATGAAAACATGGTAATGGTACTACGCTGAATACCGGCTTCACTCAACCAGAAAGATAGAGTTGAAAAAATCAGAAAAATTGGGATACCTGATGAGAAACCCAAAAAAAGCATAATGATCGCGCGTCGATCAAGAAAGGCTTTAAATGCCGAAGTCCATCCAGCTGATTCTGGTGACGAAGATTGTGATGTCATTGCGTTGTTATTTTCAGTGAAAAGTACTCTCGCTATTCAACTCTGTAATGCGCTTGGTTTCAATATAATTTACGCAAACTTCACCGAGTATTTCATCAATTTGATCTATCTCAACTTGATATTTTTGGCTAAACCTGTATACCTTAAACTATCAAATGTAAATTATAGTTTTGGATTTCACCTGTGACCCAGAGACACGATCAAATTAGTTCCACCGCAGTAGCTTTAACCACGACATCCACAAACTTAGAACAAAACTCGCAAAACAAGCTCCTATCCGTATTTGAACTTGAAGCCACGCAAAACACCTTGAATGCAACAGCACTCAAACCAGAACAACTGACGCATATTCCAAATTATGACAATATTCCTGCGTCTACAAAACGTATCAAGCCTCTTAATAATTTTTTAGGACAAGATCGTGCTAAAGCATCTGTAGAAGCAGGCATTGCCCTTCCATACTCAGGCTATAACATCTTTGCTGTGGGTACGGCAGGGTTGGGTAAACGCACCATGATTAAGCGCTTACTCCAACAACATGCCAAAGATATGCCTACACCGGATGATTGGGTTTATGTATACAACTTCAAAAATGCACGCAACCCAATTGCGCTTAACTTTCCTGCAGGACAAGGCGCAAAGTTTCAAAGTACGCTACATCAAACATGGCAAACCATTTTCAAACAGCTCGAACGTCGTTTTAGTGCTGAAACGTATCACAATCGGATAGAAAAAATTCGTTTAACGACAGGTCATGAACAACAACAAGCTTTGATTGAGCTCACCAAAGAAGGTGAAGAGCTTGATTTAAAGTTGATCAGTCGTAATGAAGAACACTGCTTTATTCCTGTTCATATTAAAGACAATAAAATTCAAGAGATGTCTCAAGATGACATCAATGCACTGAGTAGCAAAGAACGTTCTGAAATTGCGTCCAATATCCGTTATATGGATAAAAAGCTTGAGCGTTTAGGTTTACAAATTGGTGATCTTGAAGATGAAGCACGTGATATGGTGTCTGAGTTGAATCGTGACATTGCCAAACAAGTCATTATTCCTCGCATGGAACATATTTTAAATAAATTTCCAGATATCAAACATCTTGAACAATACTTAAAATTATATGCTCAAGATATTATCGACAATGTGGAAACCGTACTAGAACAGGAAGAAAGTGATTTTTCACCTGCATTATTTAACCGTGTCCCTGCGCGTTACCAAGCAAATTTAGTCATTAGCAACAAGCCAAATTCTGGGGCACCAGTCATCTTTGAAGATTTCCCCACACATTACAACTTACTTGGCCATGTTGAACAATTAACGCAAAATGGCACTATCAGCACTGATTTCACTTTAATACGACCTGGTGCACTGCATCGTGCCAATGGTGGTTTTTTAATGCTTGAGGCTGAGCAGCTTTTAGAACAACCTTATGCATGGCAAGGACTCAAACGAGCGATTAAGTCTGGTCAAATTAAACTCTCATCTCTAGAGCACATGCTAACGCTGACGGGCAGCATTTCAATTGAGCCAGCATCGATTCCATTACAATTGAAAGTCATTTTAATGGCTGAACCAGAAATCTATTATGAGATTCTGGAGGTGGAGCCTGAGTTAGGAAGTATCTTTAAAATCAGAGCTGATTTTACTGACACATTACAACGTAATGACGAAAATGAACAAGCTTATATGCATTTGATTGCAGACTATGTTCAATCCTCTAAACTACTTCCATTTGATCGTTCTGCCTTGGCTGCTTTACTGACCGACTCAAGTCGTCAAGCAGAGGATCAGAGTTCGTTGTCACTACATGCCTTAACTTTAGGTGATCTGATTCATGAATCTCATCACCATGCATCCAAATCTAATGCAACTATGGTGACAGCAGAACATATCGGCACTGCGCTCAAACACCGCCAATATCGTCTAGGTTATTTACGAGAGTTGTACTGGCAAGATTTATCTCGTGGTACACAGCTTATCGAAACGCGTGGTCATCGACTCGGTCAGATTAATGCTTTGTCTGTGATTCACTACGCAGATGTCGAGTTTGGCTTACCATCACGATTGACTGCTTCAGTGTATCAGGGTGGCGGCGATATTTTAGATATCGAACGTAGCGTGGAGTTAGGAGGTTCACTTCATGCTAAAGGTGTACTGTTAATGTCATCTTTCTTGAAAGCACATTTCGGACGTGAACAAACCTTGCACTTCTCTGCCGCTTTGGCTTTTGAACAAAGTTACGGTCAAGTCGATGGTGATAGTGCAACCGTTGCAGAACTTTCCGCTTTAATTTCTGCGATCAGCCAACTGCCGATTGATCAGTCATGGGCGATTACGGGTTCAATGAATCAACTGGGTCAAGTACAACCGATTGGTGGCGTCAATGCCAAAATCGAAGGTTTCTTTGATGCATGTAAACTTCAAGGTTTAACAGGCAAACAAGGTGTCATTATTCCACGTCAAAACATGCAGCATCTAATGTTACGTCAAGATGTGATTGATGCTGTCGAGGCCGGTCAATTCCATATTCATGCCATCAACACAATTGATCAAGCACTTGAGATTCTCATGGCGCGTCCTGTCGGAGAATTAAATAAAAAAGGTCGCTATTCCAAAGGATCAATTTACGCTGCTGTCATGGAGCAGCTAGAATATTGGCAAGCCATTGAAGATGGCGCTGAAATTGAAGAAGAGCCAAAGAAAAAGAAAAAAAAGAAGAAAAAAGACAAAGCTAAAAAAGATAAAGCGATCAATGCTGAAGAACAACCTTCTCAACTCGCTGATGAAACTTCAAACTAGTTTGAAGTTTTCAAAATAAAAAAAGCACCCATCGGTGCTTTTTTTATTGCGCTCAAATTAAGCTTCAGGCGCTGGGCTATATTGCTCCACGAGCATTTTTAATTCGCCTGTTTGGAACATTTCTAGCATAATATCACTACCACCGATCAACTCACCATTGATCCATAATTGTGGGAATGTTGGCCAGTTTGCAATTTGTGGCAAAGTCGCACGAATGTCTTGGTTTTCAAGAATATTTACATAAGCAAATGGGCGACCAATTTGGCTCAATGCTTCAACTGCACGTGCAGAGAAACCACATTGTGGGAACTGTGGTGTGCCTTTCATATAAAGAAGAACTGCATGTTTTGCAATTTGATCACGAATTAACGCTTCTGTATCACGCACTTGTTCAGTCATTGATTAAATCCTCAACTATTCTGCCTGCATTATACCTAAAACCGCCGTAAAGAGTATGGATTGGTAAATTTTTCCAGTTTAATTTGCAATTAGGCTTTTAATCTTAAGCAGATTTTGCTTAGATAAACTTTTATTTTCCACCTAACAAATACGAGTTAGACATGAACAATATCACCCTCGCTCCAGTTCAAACTGATCAACCATCTCATTTGATGCCTGTATTCAGCCGTCAACCGATCAGCTTTGTGCGTGGCCGAGGTTCGTATCTTTATACAGCTGAAGGTACAGAATATTTAGATGCGCTGACTGGCATTGCAGTATGTGGTCTAGGTCATGCACATCCAGTTTTGGCAGAAGCAATTGCAGAACAAGCGGCGACGCTTATTCACACCAGTAATATTTATGAAGTACCTTGGCAGACTGCAGCTGCGCAAAAGTTAGCTGAAGTATCTGGTATGGAAGAAATTTTCTTCTCGAATAGTGGTGCTGAATCAAATGAAGGTGCAATTAAAATTGCGCGTAAATATGGTCATCTGCAAGGTATTGCTCTTCCGAAAATCATTGTAGCTGATCATTCTTTCCATGGTCGTACAATGGCAACACTTTCTGCGACAGGCAATAAAAAAGTACAAGAAGGTTTTGGCCCGCTCGTTGAAGGTTTTATCCGAGTACCTTTTGGCGACATTGAGGCAATTGAAGAAGCAGCAATCAACCATCCAGATATCGTCGCGATTCTCGTTGAACCGATCCAAGGTGAAGGTGGTGTAAATACTGCCCCTCAAGGTTTTAGTTATCTTGAAGAAATTCGTCAAATCTGTAATCAACATAATTGGTTGATGATGCTAGATGAAGTTCAAACAGGTAACGGTCGTACAGGAAAATATTTCGCGTATCAACATACCAATATTATTCCTGATGTCATGACGACAGCTAAAGGCTTGGGTAATGGTTTCCCAATTGGTGCAGTGATGACTCAAGGTAAAGGTGTAGGTATTCTTACTGCAGGTAACCACGGATCAACTTATAGTGGTACTGCATTAGGTTCGCGCATTGTCTACACGATTATCGATTTGATGCAAAAAGAAAATATTGTTGAAAATGCAGCAACAATTGGCCAATACTTAGTTGATCAATTCCGTACACAACTTGCAGATCAAAACGTTATTGTTCGCGGCTTTGGTATGATGATTGGTATTGAATTACCAAAACCATGCGCAGAGTTGGTGGATATTGCACGCATAGAGCACAATCTAATTATTAATGTCACCGCAGGTAATGTCGTTCGTTTGTTGCCAGCGTTGAATATGAATCAAGAACAAGCTGATGATTTATTAAAACGCTTAGTTCCAGCGATTAAAAACTTTTTGGCTTAAGCCAAGATCAATAAAAAAGCCGCATATTGCGGCTTTTTTATTAAGAAGAACACTTAAGATGCTTCTTGGAATACTCGACCACCAGGCAACTGGCTGAAATATTGTTTTAAAGCATCTAGGCAGCGATGAATTTTCATTGGTTGTTGTTCACGTTTTAATGTCATTGCATTCAAAGTGTATGCAGGTAACTTCCATTCAGGTAAAACTTCAACCAATGTGCCATTCATTAATTCTTTTTGCACATCCAGATATAATAATCGCGCAATGCCGTGACCATTTTGGCACAGTGATTTAGCGACATAAACATTGTTTGTCTGTAAACGATTTTCCATGGACACATTTACCAATTCACGCGATGTACTGTGTTCAAATGTCATCATTTGCTGATTTTTTACAATATTTACTGGAATCAAATCATGCTGTGCTAAATCTTCAGGTCTTGAAATAACTGCATTTTGATTCAAATAACTTGGTGAAGCCACCAAGACTTGATCCACACGTGCAAGCGGCAGACAAGATAAGTGATTAGACTCATCCACGCGAGAACACATTCTCACTGCAATATCGATTCTTTCTTGAATCAAATCGACAAATTGATTTTCAACTTCAAAGTGAACGGTTAAACCACGATGTGCCGAAATCCAATGCGACAACGCAGGAACTACATGGGTTGCACCGAGTTCTGGCGTTGTTGCAATACGTAAATCACCAACTAAATCGTCTCGTAACTCATTAATTCGAATTTTACCGCGCTCTGCTGCAGCGAGCATTTCTTGACAGCTATGAAAAAAGGCCTGCCCTGCTTCCGTTAAACTTAGTTTTCTTGTGGAACGGTGCAGAAGTGTTACTTCCATTTCTTGTTCTAGTGAACGAATTTGCTGACTAACCGCACTCGTCGTAATGCCTAAATCTCGAGCAGCACCACTGAAAGAGCTTTTTTCAACAACACATGCAAATACGCCCATCGAGCGAAGTTGATCTAACATAAATTTCCCTCTGAAATTATGAGATGCTTCTCTAATTAACAAAAATTAACAAAAGCAACTCATTGTATTATACGAAGAAATTGTTAAATTGCACTAAATATCTTCAGTTGATTGGCAAAATATTTGCTGGATTGATTGGCTTACCATCTAAACGAACTTGAAACTCAAGCATCGTACGGGTTGCACCACTCGAGCCCATTTCTGCAATTTGTTGCCCTGCACTTACGTTTTGCCCACTCTTCACTAACATCCGGTTATTGTGCGCATACGCAGTGATATAACCATCAATATGTTTAATGAGCACCAAATTACCATATTCTTTTAAACCATCAGCAGCGTAAACCACTTGACCATCAGCTGCTGCAAAAATTGGATCACCAACATTGCCACCAAAACGTAATCCCTTGACATTACTTGCCACATTGAAGTTTTCAATGACTGGACCATTCGAAGGTTTCACCCAGCGTAATGAAGTTGCTTTAGTCGAAGTCGTCGGTACTGCAGCAGTTACCGCTGGTACTGGTGTGGTTTGTGGTGGTGGCGTAACCACAGCTGGTTTTGTTGGTAACTGAATGGTTTGACGTTGAATCTGAGTTTCAGTCGCTGTCAAAGGACGCGTGGTCGAACGTGTCACTTGTCGATTGCCAGAGGGTTTTAATCTTAAAGATTGATTTACATAGATGCGATAAGGCGGTGCAATATCGTTCATCTCCGCAATGCTCAAATAGCTCAATCCATAACGTGCCGCAATTTTACTTAAAGTGTCGCCAGAACGAACTGTATAGAAGTCAGGGGCAACAGCATAACGAGCAGAATTGTGGATTTGGGGTTTCGATGCACAGCCCGACAAACCAAGAAAAGAAGCGACAGCAACCGCGATCAATGCTGAGTGAATAGATGGTTTAGACAACTTCAAAACTGTTTTGGGTCTGGCCAAAAGCATGATTTCCCTCTCTGACAAAAGATTAAAAAGACTGAATTCGGCTTAAGAGTAGCAAAATTAATGCTAAATTCACCGTTTCAAATATATTTTTCACAAAGTTATAACACATCCTACCTGTGGTCGTTCAATTAAAGCTCTAACTGAGATTCAAGTGAAGCCAACACCTGATAGTTGGTAGCATCCATTTGGATCGGTGTCACACTGACATATCCATTTGCAATGGCATAAAAGTCTGACTGATAACCCAGTTGGCTTTTTTCGGGATCTGTTACGGCCTCTCCAGCCAAACCAATCCAAACAACTTGACGACCTCTCGGGTCCACTTGTGTGGTAATCGGTTTCGTTTGTTTTCTTCTTCCTTGATAAGTCACCAATGTCCCTTTTATTTCAGCCGTATCTGGAATATTAATATTGAAAATATGACGCGGTGGTAACTCAGGCAAACCATTTTTAATAAACTCATATACCCAATTTGCAGCTTGTGCATAATCTTGAGCATCTTGATACGAACGAACATTTGGACCAGCCAATGAAACTGCGATTGCAGGTTGTTTCATGAGTCGGCCTTCAAACGCGGCCCCAACTGTACCTGAATACAACACATCATCGCCTAAATTCGCACCACTGTTGATCCCGCTTACAACTAGATCAAATTCAAAATCAAATAGACCATTCATGGACAGATAAACACAGTCCGCTGGTGTACCATTAATTGCCCATACATCTTCTGAAATTTGCACGGGTCGCAATGGACGATCAAGCGTTAATGCACTTGAAAAACCACTCCGCTCACTTTCTGGAGCAACCACGACCACTCGACCCAAAGGTTTTAATGCTTGTGCTAATGCTTGTATTCCTGGTGCGAACACACCGTCATCGTTGGCAATCAAAATATTCAAAACAATTCACTCAATTCATGTAATCCCATCTGTTCGATAGCCTAATCAAAATCCCCCAACACAACAATGAGCACACGCATAGATGTTGAGGTTTTAAACGCCTTTAATCTTGAAAATCTGCTTACCCTTTAATCTTGAAAACTCGGCATGTAGTCATCCCCCTGTTCATACCTGAACTTTTCTTCTTTACTTTCTGAGTTCCAACAGCATTAATACACTTTCTCTATTTTTTAAACACGAAAAAAGATTATTCTATTCTTATAACTAACTTACTAATTTTTGAGTCATTTATGCAAAACCGTTTTTTACAATTGATTTCAACCGCATTTATCAACAGCTCAATGTTATTTTCAAGTTTCACTTTCGCCAATGCTCAAGACTTAAAAGAAAATATCGAAGTTACTCAACAAAAAGTGACTAAAGATGAACTCGCTGCAATCTATGTCTTTTCAGAATCATGCCCAAGTTTAGTGGAAGAAGATGCGGCGTTTAAAGCAGGCTATCAAAAGCTATTAAAAGACTATTTACCTAACGAAAATTCACCTCAAACCACGCTGAACAATCTAATTAAACAACAGGATTATCAGCAAGCATTAGCTCAAGCGAGACAAGATGCGAAAAAAGCTGGAGATAAAGCAAATCAACAAGTGTGCGAGGATATAAAAAAATATCAGTCTTCAGTTAAATAGAGCACGAAATAGTTACAATTCGATTGAAATAAGCCGACTCCACTGCTAGAAGTCGGCTTTGCTTTGTCCTAGAATGCAAAGCTGATTTTTGCGTTCATACAAGATTGGAACTACATAGAATGACCCGAAAAAGCGCCATTGCTGCATTATTACTATTACCTTCATTTACTTATGCAGCAACTGTTTTATCTTCACCACCAGAACTCAATAACAAGTCTTACGTTTTGATGGATTATGAAACAGGTCAAATTCTCGCAAGTAAAAATGAAAATGAAAAACTTGCTCCTGCTTCAATGACCAAAATGATGACCAGTTTCATTATTGAACAAAAGTTGTTGAACGGTGAACTCACGGAAGATGAAAAAGTTCGTATGAACGAGTCTGCTTGGTGTCGTGGTAGTAGTACAGAATCTTGTATGTATGTACCTCTCAACGGCACAGCAACCGTATTGGAAATGTTACGCGGGATTATCATTCAATCTGGTAATGACGCATCTAAGGCGATGGCTGAGCATATTTCTGGTAATGAAGGTACATTTGTACACAGCATGAACCAAGAAGCAAAGCGTATTGGCATGACCAACACGAACTTTATGAACTCAACAGGTATGCCTGCTGAAGGTCATTATTCTACAGCGAAAGATATGGCTACCCTTGCGAAGCACATCATTCATGACAGTTCAAAGTATTATCCTATTTACTCTGAAAAAGAGTTTACTTTTAATGGGATCAAGCAAGGTAACCGTAACGCGTTGCTATATACAGATCCGAGTGTAGATGGTCTTAAAACAGGTCATACTTCTGAAGCTGGTTATTGTTTAACGACTTCAGCTAAACGTGGCCCAATGCGTTTAATTTCAGTGATTTTTGGTGCTCCATCAATGCAAGCACGTGCAACACAAACACGTGATTTGTTATCTTGGGGTTATGCAAACTTTGAAACTGTCAGTGTTCAACCCGCTCACAAAGAGTTGACCACTTCTAAAGTTTGGTTTGGTCAATCTAATCAAGTGAGTGTGGGGCTTGCTGAGAACTTCAACGTGACTATGCCAAAAGGTCAAGCAAATGCCATTCAGACTCAAATCGCGGTTCAACCGAACTTAAATGCCCCTCTTCAACAAGGGCAAGTTGTAGGTAAATTAACAGCGACACTTGACGGCAAAGTTATTGCGGAGAAGCCGCTTGTTGCTTTGCAAGCTGTTGAAGAAGCTGGTTTCTTCTCGCGTATGATTGATCATATCAAACAGTTCTTTAGTAATTTATTTTAATTCGCAGCTTGACTAAAGATATAAAGGCACTCAAATTCTTTTGGGTGCTTTTTTGTTTATAATGAATAAAAACAGGCAATTTTTTATGACTGAAAGTATCCGCAAATACTTAGAGACTTACCCAAAATTTGATACAACAAATTATATTGATCCAACTGCGTTAGTGATTGGTGATGTTGTCTTGGCTGAGAATGTTTCGGTCTGGCCTTATGCTGTGATCCGTGGTGATGTTAATTTTATTCGGATTGGTAAAAATTCCAATATCCAAGATCATTCCATGTTGCATGTCAGTCATAAGAAAGCGGATAAACCTGAAGGTTCACCGCTCATTATTGGTGAGGACGTTACTGTGGGTCATCATGTGAAATTACATGGTTGTACTATTGGTAATCGTGTTTTAGTCGGTATTGGAACGATTATTTTGGATGATGTTGTTGTTGAAGATGATGTGATGATAGGTGCGGGTTCGCTTGTTCCACCCAACAAAGTATTAGATAGTGGTTATTTGTATGTGGGTAGCCCAGTGAAAAAAGTGCGTCCACTGACTGATAAAGAAAAAGCGTTTCTGCCGTATTCAGCGCAGAATTATGTAAAGGTTTCGGGAAATTATAAATAATTTTGAATTCGCATAACAGCCATTATGTTAAATGGAAGATGGAAATGTATGGAATATAAAAAATTTTACTACCTAAATAAATAAAACATCAAAAATGTAAATTATTTACCATAAATATTTTTTATAGCTTAGATACTTGACCCTCACGTAACGTTAGCCTCTAGCATAAAACATGCCTAAGGGATAAAGGAGTCAAAAGATGTTATTACAAGTCGGTGAATTGGCGAAGCGAACAGGGTTAACTATTCGTACCCTTCATCACTATGATGATATCGGTTTACTTCAGCCTTCGGCCCGCTCCGACGCCGGTTATAGACTTTACAGTCGTCAAGATATTACTCGCTTATACCAAATTCAGGCATTGCGAGGGCTTGGAATGACATTGGCAGAAATTGGCGCGGTTCTTAATAGTCCAAACCTTGCACTCGCCCCATTAATTGATCGGCAGATTCAGGCAATCGATCAGATGATCATTAAGCAGACTCAACTGCGCTATCGTTTGAGCAGTCTCAAAAATCAACTGATGAATGGTGAAGAGCTGGAACTGGACAATTGGCTAAAAACATTGGAGCTTATGTCTATGTACGAACAATATTTTACAAAAGAGGAACTTGCAGAACTGACTTTTTTACAGGCAGATAGTAAACAACAAAAAGAATGGGAAGCGCTTGTCATCGAAGCCAATGCACTCTTTAAGGCCGGAGAATCTTCTAGTAGTGAAACTGCCCAAAACCTGGCTTCACGCTGGATGCTGACCCTCGAACAGAATACGGCTGCTAATCCTGAATGGTTGGCTAAATTGAATAGCATGCATTCAGCTGAATCGGCATTTCAGGAAAAATTGGGTGTGCGTCCGGAAGTGGTTGAGTTTCTACTTGAAGCATTTGCCGAGAGTAAGCTGAACGTTTTTGCACGTTATTTATCCGAGCAGGAATTTGCTTTTATGAAGCAACATTATGTACGTGAGATGAAAAATTGGCCCCAGTTATTGATTGGATTGGAGAAGGCCATTCGTGCTGGGATTGAACCTGACAGTGAACAAGCAAAATGTTTAGCACAGCAATGGCTCTCCATGTTACAGGGTTACGCAGGCAAAAATCCAGCGACACATGCGAAGATTCGCAATGCCATGCAAAATGAACCAAGTCTTGCCGAGGGAACCTGGCTCAAACCTACCACTTTGCAATTTTTAGAAAAAGCAGTAGCAGCTTTGATGCGTTGTGCTTAGTACATGCTTACCTCTATTCAAATAATCAAAGTAGTGTGGCTATCCCATAATACGGGGTAGTCATCAAGTTTATGATTTCAAAATATTTTATATAGAGAAAGTAGATTAAATGGTATTATCACAAACTTATCCAACTACACTATATAAGTTGGTTATTTTCGATTTTGATGGAACCTTAGCAGATTCATTTCCTTTCTTTGTTTCAACTATAAATCATCTGGCTGACATGCACTCTTTCAAGAAGATTCATTTAGATGAAGTGGAATCTTTTAGAGAAATACCTTCCCGAGAGCTAATGAAAACTCTTGGAATACCAGTATGGAAACTACCTGCGATTACTCAGAATTTTATAAAACTCATGAAGGTAAATCCTTCAAAGATTCCTCTATTCGACCATACCGATGAAATGCTTTCCCACCTTAATGAACATGGAATTACAGTGGGCCTGGTTTCTTCAAATGGATACGAAAATGTGACCCGTATTCTTGGTTCAAGCTGTCGATACTTTAATTACTTTGAATGTGGTGCATCTTTTTTTGGAAAAGCATCTAGGTTAAAGCAGCTTTTAAAAAAAGCAGGCTATAAACCCTCAGAAACTATCTATATAGGTGATCAGATTACCGATTATGAGGCAGCTAGATCGGTAGGAATTGCTTTCGGTGCAGTTTCATGGGGTTACAGCACAGAAAGACTTTTAAAGAAATTGTCACCTGATGAGACATTTGAAAATGTGTCTGCCATAAAGAGGATTACTGTCAGCAAAAAATAACCCTACTAAATTATGCTTATAAGCAGAGAATCGCCATTCTAGATACCCGAGGTAAATTATGCTTTCTTTAAAGATAACTACACATATTGATATTCATGCGACACCGGAGCAAGTTTGGCAGGTACTGACTGATTTTAAATCGTATGAGAGTTGGAATCCCTTTATCCGTAAAGTTTAAGGAAAGTTAAACATAGGTGAAAAACTAAAGATTAGGATTCAACCAACTAAGCAAAAAGCAATGGAATTTAAGCCTACACTATTGGAAGTTAAAAATGCTCAGTCTTTAAGCTGGCTAGGTCACTTTCTAATCTCTGGTCTTTTAGATGGTGAGCATCATTTTAAACTTTGCTCCCAAGAAGATGGCAGCACTTGTCTCATACATTCTGAGACATTTAGTGGTCTACTTGTACCTATGATGCGTAATAATTTGAAATCTATAAGGAAAGATTTTGAATACATGAATCAATCTCTAAAATTATTTGTAGAATCAAAACTTTAGATTTGAAATCATAGGGTAATAAATTGTTATTTTTATTAAAACAGATCCATGTAGGCACTTCGCTTCTTTATTCTTTCAATTTTTAAATTCCCCTAAAATTAACATAATACACCTTATGCGAAATTATCTTTTTTATTTCATATAAATCATAATCTTAAATTACATTCAAAAGC
The DNA here is from genome assembly GCF_056784015.1 of Acinetobacter sp. ANC_7655. NCBI lineage: Bacteria > Pseudomonadati > Pseudomonadota > Gammaproteobacteria > Moraxellales > Moraxellaceae > Acinetobacter > Acinetobacter sp. ANC_7655. Next base: position 581,014 of record NZ_JBWYJB010000001.1, read on the forward strand.
CCAATTTACTTAAATTGGGCTTTTTTGTTGATTCTTCATGTTCCACGCCCTTTATTAAATTATTGATCCAAAGAACTTCTTAGTTAAACTTAAGATAGAACGCCTTCAAAGAAATCCCCTCCCATCATAGCCACACACCTCAAAATTTTATACAATATGCCTTCCCTTCATCTGGTGCTTTTTTATGACCGCTTGGACTGCTCACGTCACTGTTGCAACAGTGGTTGAAAAAGATGGTAAATATCTGTTTGTAGAAGAACAAACGGAAGGTGTCATGCACACCGTTTTTAATCAACCTGCAGGTCATGTAGAAGCTGGTGAAACCCTTATTCAAGCCGCGGTTCGTGAAACCATGGAAGAAACAGGTCACCAAGTTGAAGTCACAGATTTATTGGGTATATACACCTATACCCCACCTATGTTTCCGGATCGTACCTATTACCGCTTCTGTTTTTTAGCAAAATCAACACAGTATTTTGCCAATGCAACATTAGATACAGGTATCGTAGGTGCAGTTTGGATGAGCCTAGATGAGCTATTAGAAACGGCTCGCGCGCGTAGCCCATTGGTCATCAAAGCCATTCAAGATGCCCAATCAGGACAAAAATTTCCTTTATCGCTCGTTTATGAGCACCAAAATTCTCCCTTAATTTCAAATTTGGATGCCTAATCCTATGCAACAACGTGTCATCGTCGGTATGTCAGGTGGTGTAGACTCATCTGTCTCTGCGGCTTTATTACTTCAACAAGGATATCAAGTTGAAGGTCTTTTCATGAAAAACTGGGAAGAAGATGACGGCACAGAATACTGCACGGCTATGGATGATCTTGCAGATGCGCAAGCCGTCTGTGATCGTATCGGCATCAAATTACATACAGCCAACTTCGCAATGGAATATTGGGATCGTGTATTTGAGCACTTCTTGGCTGAATATGCTGCGGGGCGCACCCCAAACCCAGATATTTTATGTAATAAAGAAATTAAGTTCCGTGCATTCCTCGATCATGCCATGAAATTAGGTGCTGACTTCATCGCAACAGGACACTATGCTCGTCGCGGTGAAACCATGACCAATTCTAAAGGTGAGCAATATGCGCCTTTACTCCGTGGCGTGGATAACAACAAAGACCAAACTTATTTCCTACATGCCGTTCATGGTCGTGAAATTAACAAGACCTTGTTCCCTGTCGGTGAGATCGAAAAGCCTCAAGTTCGTAAAATTGCTGAAGATTTAGGTCTTGTAACAGCGAAGAAAAAAGACTCTACAGGTATCTGTTTTATTGGTGAACGCCGATTTAATGACTTCTTGAAGCAATATTTACCTGCTCAACCGGGTAAAATTGTCCTTGAAGATGGTAAAGAGGTTGGTGATCATCACGGCTTAATGTACTATACGCTCGGTCAACGTGGTGGTATTGGTATCGGTGGAATGAAAGGCGCTGAAGAAGGTGCTTGGTTCGTATTACACAAAGATATCGAAGGCAATCGTTTAGTTGTTGGCCAAGGTCATGAGCATCCCCTCATGCAAAGTACCATGTTATGGTCTGAAGCGATTGATTGGGTTGCAGGTGAGCAAGAGATTCCAGAAAATGGTTTCCGTTGCACAGCGAAAACTCGCTATCGACAACCTGATCAAGCATGTGTCTTATTTAATGACCCAAATGCACCGCAAGGTGTACGTGTAGAATTTGATGAACCTCAACGTGCTGTTACGCCAGGACAAAGCGTTGTGTTTTACGCGGATGAAGTTTGTTTAGGTGGCGGTGTGATTCATCATACTAATGCGCCTAAACCTGATTTTATTTAAAGGAATTTTCAGGCATGACAGAGTTACCGTTCCAGCAGCTTCAGACTCTGAATGATCGTCAAAACAGAGCTTTGGCTTTGGCAGCAGTATTTCAATCGACTCAGCTGACACATATGACAGCCATTGCAGGTCGACAAAATATTGGCGAAAACGGTAACTTCTATTTAGAACAATTAATTAAGGCGAGTTTAAATATTCGCCCTACTTCCAATAAGAATTGTCAAACCTTAGATTTTTTTAACCAGCTTGCAGATATTTCTCTGGGATTAAAAACATTAGAAAGTAGCATCACCCAACCATTCAATACTGCACCAAAATCAAGAATACCTAAATTTGCCAATGCAAAACTTCCAATGTCCTATGCAATGGCATTATTACATTTAGAAAAGAAAGTATATAGCAACCCAAAATTCGTTGAAATTATTGAAAAATCACAAGAAAAAATACTAAAACAACTCTCCTTTTTTGATCATAATTATCTACATCCAAGTATTCTTGCAAACCTTGCTCAAACCTATGTCGAAACTGCAGGACAGATTAATCCTCGCATTATGGTGAAAGGCAATGCAGAAGCTTTTAAGGATTCTTCGCACACCAATCGTATTCGTGCTTCATTGTTTACAGGTTTACAGATGGCGCATTTATGGCGTCAGTCAGGTGGAAGTTCATGGAGCATGATCTTCACCAAACGCAAGTTACTGAAAGATATTCAAGATCTCGCTCGTTTACAGTTTCAGGTGGTTTAACCTGATGTATATCGAGTTCTGTTTTACGTTTCATTCCAAAGTTTAAGGAATTGCTATGAACGCTTTAACCGCACTTTCTCCATTAGATGGTCGCTATGCAAGCAAATGTGATGCTTTGCGCCCTTTCCTCTCTGAGTTTGGTTTAATCCATGCTCGTGTGACTGTTGAAGTGCGCTGGTTACAAGCACTTGCAAATCGCCCAGAAATTACTGAAGTGCCAGCTTTTTCTAACGAAACAAATGCAGCTTTAGATGCAATCGTTGCAAATTTCTCTGAAGACGATGCTAACCGTATCAAAGAAATCGAACGCACAACCAACCACGATGTAAAAGCGGTTGAATATTTCTTAAAAGAGAAAATTGCAAACATTGATGAACTTAAAAATGCGGGTGAATTCATTCACTTTGCTTGTACATCTGAAGACATCAACAACTTGTCTCATGCACTCATGCTGAAAAGCGGTCGTGAAGTACTAGCTACGTCTATGCAACAAATCGTGGACTCAATTGTTGCACTTGCAGAAAAACACGCTGATCAACCAATGTTGTCTCGTACACATGGTCAAACTGCAAGCCCAACAACATTGGGGAAAGAAATGGCAAACGTGGCATACCGTCTTGCACGCCAAATCAAACAATTCAACAATGTTGAGCTTCTAGGTAAAATCAATGGTGCAGTAGGTAACTATAATGCTCACCTTTCTGCTTACCCTGAAATTAACTGGCCTGCTCACTCGCAAGCATTTGTTGAATCTTTAGGTCTCACGTTTAACCCGTATACAACTCAAATTGAGCCACACGACTACATGGCTGAATTGTTTGATGCGCTTCGTCGTTTCAACACAATCCTTATCGATTTCAACCGTGATGTTTGGGGTTATATCTCTCTTGGTTTCTTCAAACAAAAATTAAAAGAAGGTGAAGTTGGTTCTTCAACAATGCCACACAAAGTGAACCCAATCGACTTTGAAAACTCTGAAGGTAACTTGGGTATTGCTAATGCAGTCCTTGCTCACCTTGGTGAAAAGCTTCCAATTTCTCGCTGGCAGCGTGACTTAACTGACTCTACTGTTCTTCGTAACATGGGCGTTGGTTTTGCACAAAGCTTGATCGCATTTGAAGCTTGCTTGAAAGGTGTGGGCAAACTTGAATTGAATGCCGACCGTATTCTTGAAGACTTAGACAACGCTCAAGAAGTTCTTGCTGAACCAATTCAAACAGTAATGCGTCGTTATAACGTTGAAAAACCATACGAAAAACTTAAAGCCCTTACTCGTGGTCAAGCAATGACTCGCGAAATGATGGTGAATTTTGTGAATGGTAACGAATTAGAAGCTGTTCCTGCAGCAGATCGTGCGCGTCTTGCTGAAATGACACCTGCATCTTATACAGGTAATGCTGCTGAGCAAGCGAAACAAATTAAAGATTTGATTGCTAAAATCTAAATAGCATTGAATAAAAAAGCGAAGCTTAGGCTTCGCTTTTTTGTATGAGACTCATCAAATGTTTCAATAAAAATCATGCTTCATCAGGACAGTAACGTATAAAGTCAGTTCTGAGCTTTTCTAATTCATCACCAGTTAAAACATCGCTATAGTAAATATAATGAGTCACTTGAGCATATTGAATGTCATGCCTAAACATCATTCCTCGGAGTGATACTGAGATCTCTTCAGGAAAGTCATTCAGAGTAAGCTCTTCAAACTCATAATGAAAATATGCATTTTGCTGTGCAAGAAAAGCAGCTGAAACCGTCATAATAAAAACTCAAAATAAATCATATTCTAACTCATCATCCTGATTGCAATGAGCTATTGATATAAACAACTATTTATAAAAATAATGCGATTTATAAAAATAATGCGATCTGCAGCTTATTCTCAGGATTGATCCATTACAATCATATGAAGAAATTAATCAAATCAACATATAACAAAATGCACTACAAAAAATTTACTCCTAAACACCACCTCGTATTCTTCATTTTCATAATGGTGCTGATCTTGGCAAGTATAAAGCCTCTTGAATATGCTTCTTATGGCTTACATCAACTTGGCACAGCTTTAATGCTAGTGTTTTTGATCTATATACAAAAGAAAGTTGGTTTGAGTTTTATCGCATTTTCTCTCTATATTGGATTTCTGATCATTCATATTCTTGGGGCACACTATTTATATTCGTATGTTCCCTATAATGAATGGTTGATGCACAACTTCGGCATAGATTTAAATGCACAGATGGGTTGGGAGCGAAATATGTATGATCGCTTGGTCCATTTTGCCTATGGTCTACTTCTCTATCCTTTTTTCCTGAGGATCATTCAATTCTATTTACCCCAATTATCTGAACGAGTACTTTTTCTTATTGTGGTTCAGTTTGTCATGGCCACCAGTCTCATTTACGAATGGATTGAATGGTTAATTGCGATTAATCTTTCCCCTGAGGCAGCAGAAAATTATAATGGTCAACAAGGTGATATTTGGGATGCCCATAAAGATATGCTGTTCGCAACACTTGGGTCCATGATCACAGGAATAGTGATGTTATATCGAAAATTAGACTCTCGACCATAGAAATGATAAATCATAAAAAAAAGCCAATCATTAGATTAGCTTTTTTTTATTTCATCGAATTTAAAATTTAGGATCACGTAGTTGCACTAAGTTCGCATTAGTTTTGACTAAAGTGTCCATAACTTTATTCATCACAGCAGGAATCAAACTGTCCGCCATTTGTGCCGCTTGCAGTCCTAATTTCTCACCTAAGGTAGGTTTACGGCGAGTTTGAATCAAGTAAACATCATGCACTGTCAATAAACTTAATAAATACTCATCCGAGGTTTGAAGCTTATCAACCAAATTCAAATCTAATGAATCTTGACCGTACCAATGTTCACCTGTTGCTACTTTTTCAACATTTAACTGTGGACGATATTTTTCAACAAAATGCTTGAACAATGCATGCGTTTGTTGCAACTCTTCTTCAAACTTTGCTTTACCCTCTTCCGTATTTTCACCAAACATGGTCACGGTACGTTTATATTGACCCGCAGTATAAAGCTCAAAATCAACATTATGTTCTTTAAGTAAACGATTAAAATTAGGCACTTGAGCAACAACGCCAATTGAACCAATCACTGCAAATGGAGCAGAAATAATTTCGTTACCGATACATGCCATCATGTATCCACCACTTGCTGCGACTTTATCAACACAAATGGTTAGATGAAAACCAGCATCGCGCAGACGCACCAGTTGAGCAGCCGCAAGTCCATAACCATGTACCATCCCACCTGGACTTTCCAAACGAACTACGACACGATCACGCCCTGCTTTAGCAGTCGCCAAAATCAAAGTAATTTCTTCACGAAGATTCTCTACAGCTGAAGCTGCCATGTCACCTTTAAAATCAATTACATATACTTTCTGATTATTCTTTTTACGCGTGCGTGCTTCTTTTGAAAACTGCTGAGACAACTGCAGAAGTTCAAGTTTAGATGCAGTACTTTGCGCAATTTTTTTTCGTTGTTCATTAATACGCGCATTTAAGTGAGTGACTCGAATTTCGGCAGGAAGTTTCGGCAAATGAAATAACATATAAATTCACATCTCTATAATTCATCTTTATGAGGATAACATGAGGTCAAAATAGACAAATTTCAATAGCTTTATTGAAATGTTATGCCAATCGTAGGATCAATTTGATCAACAATCGGCATAAAAAGTAGATACATTATGCATACTATCTCGATAAAAAATTATCGAACCGATGAGCATCCACGCATCATCTCATGATTGATATCTATCTTTAAAATCAATTAGAGACTCTTATATGATTTGAAAGTGAAGAAATTGAATTATATTAGGATAATAATTCTTAAAATCAATATCTTAATACTCATTATTTTACTTCTTAAACTTTTCTGAAATGCATTTTTAATGCGCCAAATTATGTCGTGTCAGCATATATTTTTCACTATTTTTTTGGCATGATGGTTCCATACAGTAATGATGAATAATGATAAATGACTCAAATGCGTTGGCTGGAACTGTTATCAACAGTTCGATTTGGTAGTTCAAAACAAAATACAGAACAAGCACGTAGCCCCTTCCATAAAGATTACGATCGTATTATTTTTTCTCAGAGTTTTAGGCAACTTAACCGTAAAACTCAAGTTCACCCCCTGACTCAACATGATGGCATTCATACGCGTCTAACACATTCCCTTGAAGTTTCTTGCATCGGACGCTCTTTGGGAATGCTGGCAGCTGAAAAAATTCGTGATGAGTTACCTATGTGGATCTCTCCTGCAGATGTCGGTGCAATTATTCAAGCAGCTTGTCTTGCACACGATATTGGTAATCCTCCTTTTGGTCATGCAGGTGAGTACGCTATTCGTGAATGGTTTGATGATGCATCACACGGCGATTTTTTATCGAGTTTAACCCCTGAACAGCAGGCCGATGTTCGCCAGTTTGAGGGCAATGCTCAAGGTCTTCGTTTACTCACGAAAATTGACTATCACCCTAATGACGGTGGAATGCGCCTCACTTACGCAACCTTAGGAGCTTACTTAAAGTACCCATGGCTTTCTAAAACCATTGACTCTCAGGGAAATACGCCTGCCAGTAAACGAGCTAAGTTTGGTTGCTATCAATCTGAAAAAGAAATTTTGCAACAAATTGGTCACCAATTAGGTCTTATACAATATGGTGAATATCATTTCTGTCGCCATCCACTCACCTATTTACTCGAAGCTGCGGATGATATTTGTTATGCCCTGATCGATTTAGAAGATGGCATTATTCTTAACATGCTCAGCTATGAGCAAGTCGAACCTATTTTTTTAAATCTGCTCGGTGACTATGGCACGCCTGCTGAACTTGCAATGCCATACACCACGTGGCAACAAAAGATTGCAGCATTGCGTGGTCGTGTGATGAAACGCTTGGTTGATGAAGTCACTTCCGCTTTTGCTAAACATCATTTTGAAATTTTGTCAGGACAGCTTAAAGGTAGTTTGCTCCAATATTGCTCGCCCGATATCGAAGCAGGAATTGATTGTGCAAAGAATTTAGCGCGGGAAAAAATCTTTGAGCATCCTCAAAAATCTGGTTTAGAAATCATTGCACATCAAAGCTTACAGCACATACTAGATGCCTTTATTCCGCTTACGACCCCCAATAAAATTCATAATTTTAAGGAAGGACGTTTACTGTCTATTATCTCAGGCTTAGGTGTACGTTTTAGTGATGATCACTATGACAATATCATGCAAGTCTTAGATGTGATCTCAAAATTTTCGGATCATCAGGCTTATCATTTGGCACAGGAACTTCAAGGGAATAAAGTTGGATTTTTATAAACCTTAAATTTAGTGTTCAGGAAAAGAGCATAAAGTGTTTTTTGATTTTGCGTTCTGAAGCAATGAACACTACTATGCTGACATAGTGAATTTAACATCGACAAATAAGTGAAATAATTGAATGATTGGATGTCTTATTGGTGAAGTGCTTGCTTTGGAAGCACCAACAGTTTTATTGAATGTAAATGGTGTTGGCTATGAGGTTGATACACCTCTTTCAACATTTTGCCAATTACAGAAAGGACAAAAAGTCACATTGTGGACGCATTTGGCTGTACGTGAAGATGCCCAATTACTGTATGGATTTTCCAACGCACAAGAAAAAAGTATTTTCCGCACTTTACTTAAAGTGAACGGCGTTGGTCCCAAAATGGCATTGGGTATTCTCTCAACACTCAGCGTAGACATGCTCATTCATACCGTTGAACATGAAGATGTAAACACTTTAGTCAAAGTTCCAGGTGTTGGTAAAAAGACTGCAGAGCGTTTGATGATTGAACTTCGAGATCGCTTTAAAGCGCTTGCAGCTCAGCCATCCACATCAAACTCTACAACAGCGCAAATTCAGTTTACGGGTAACTCTGCTGTCGCTGAGGCTGAAGCTGCTTTACAGTCATTAGGTTACAAGCCACTAGAAGCACAAAAGTTAGTCAATGCCGTTAAAGGTGACTTCACTGAGGCATCCGATATTATCCGTGCTGCTTTAAAATCGATGAATAAATAAGATCTCATATTATGCAAGACCGTATTATCAGTGGTTCTGAAAAACCAGAAGATCATTTTGATCGTGCCATTCGACCAACATCATTAGATGATTATATTGGTCAGCCTGTTGTGCGTGAGCAGATGGAAATTTTCATTGGTGCAGCTCGTGGACGTGGTGAAGCTTTAGACCATACCTTGATTTTTGGTCCTCCGGGTTTAGGTAAAACCACACTTGCCAATATTATCGCGCGTGAAATGGGTGGCAATCTCAAATCCACCTCAGGTCCTGTGTTAGAGCGCGCTGGTGATTTGGCAGCAATGCTCACTAACTTAGAAGAAGGTGACGTTTTATTTATTGATGAGATTCACCGTCTCTCTCCAGTGATCGAGGAAATCCTTTATCCTGCAATGGAAGATTACCAACTGGATATTATGATTGGTGAAGGCCCTGCTGCGCGTTCAATTAAGTTAGATTTACCGCCATTCACTTTAGTCGCTGCGACTACTCGTGCCGGTTTATTGACCTCTCCGCTTCGAGATCGTTTTGGTATCGTCCAGCGATTAGAGTTTTATTCGGTTGAAGATTTGACCCATATCGTGACTCGTTCTGCAAATCTGATGGATGTTCCAATCACTGAAGCTGGTTCGAAGGAAGTGGCTCGTCGTTCTCGTGGTACGCCTCGTATCGCAAACCGTTTACTGCGTCGTGTACGTGACTATGCTCAAGTGAAAGGTACAGGTGAGGTCACACAAGAAATGGCGCAACGTGCGCTTGATATGTTGAATGTGGACAAGGATGGTTTAGATACGCTCGACCGCCGTTATTTATCCATGTTATTAGAACGTTTTGATGGTGGTCCTGCAGGTGTTGAAGCTCTAGCAGCGGCAATGGCAGAAGATTCAGGCACGCTGGAAGATGTGATTGAGCCTTACTTAATTCAGCAAGGTTATGTCATGCGTACTGCTCGTGGTCGTATTGCGACGAATCAGGCATATTTACAGTTTGGGATGACACCACCTGAACCTAAAGAGAAGTGATGATAAAGCAGCTTAGGCTGCTTATTTATTGAGAATTTTTTTAAACTCATCTGCCAACTGATCACCCAAATTTGCAATGTCAGTCAAGGATAATAAATCATTTGATTCATCCCACTTTCTAGCATCTATTAATATCTTATTAACTTTTCTTATTAAACCCTCTTCAATAATAAACTTACTCACATAAATGTCTTTGGTATCGGTCTGTTTTATTAATTGATTGTTAAAATGCATTATTGAGATGATCAAAAGTTTCCCAAGTTGAGAAATTATTTTTTCTTTTTCATGCCCAACACTAAAATATAAATTTAGTTTAGTTAAACAAGCATTAGTATTTTCTGTAACGTCTAAAATTTCTTTTAATTTTGAACCAACTAATGTTGAATAATCACTTTTATCAGCTACAGGAAAATTAACAAAATTATCCTTAAATATCATAACTTTTTGAATATACTTAGCTAAAGAGTTAAGACAATCCGATGTAATACTTATGATCTCATCTTCCCATTTAAGTTGCTTAGTGTACTGAAATTCTTGTTTTCCTAACTCTCTTTGTTGCTCAAATAATTTTTGATTTAGATTAAAAGCAATTTGTTGTGAACTTTGTATTTCTAGTACTACTGTATTAAAAGACATTTCAGTTAATTTAAAACTTCTGACACCATACCAAATTGCAATGATTGTTGCTGAAATTCCTAGAATAAAAGCTATCGCCATTGCAATCATAAAAGACCAAATTGCAGTCGTATCAGTTGAGCTTACATTCAAATCCAAAGGAATTTTCTGCGTTTCAGGATCAACTTGAATACTCGTCGTATATAAAGGCGGTTGTGGCACGGTCCACGGAAGTTGAATCATGACATCTTGATGATGCTTAAGTTCTTCTTCAACGCTCATTAGCTCCCCCACAACCTTTAAAATAAATATTTAAAATGAATTACTTACAAATAATAACAACATTAAATCTATGGATAAAGCGTTAAAAATCAAAGCCTCATAGTTACTATACTTTTCATGTATTTTGATATACCTGTTAGGTTTTGCAACTATCAGAAGTGAATGAGAAGCTCATAAAACTTTTGGATTTTTAGGACATTGAGTTCATGATCTCTCTTAGGCTATTTTCTGCTTGTACCATCTTGCCCCTTTGTTCAACCTTGAGTTTTGCAGATTGGGTTGATGACGGTGTGAACGCCGTTGAACAACATACCATCAAATTAAGAGAACACATTCACCAACATCCCGAACTCGGCAATATGGAATTTAAAACCTCGGCTCTGGTTCAAAAAGAATTAAAAAAATATGGAATTGAAGTTCGCACAGGCTATGCCAAAACAGGTGTAATCGGAATTCTTAAAGGTGCAAAACCTGGCCCAGTAATGGCATTACGTGCAGATATGGATGCATTACCGATTGAGGAAAAAACAGGACTTTCTTTTGCAAGTAAAGCAAAGGCAACCTATCAAGGCAAAGAAACGCCAGTCATGCATGCCTGTGGACATGATGCTCACACAGCAATGTTACTCGGCGCTGCAAAAGTGCTTGCGGAAAATAAAGATAAAATTGCAGGTACTGTTGTGTTTGTCTTCCAACCAGCTGAAGAAGGTGGAGCAGATATTGATAACTTTAGCCATGGCGATCAAATTGGTTCACGTAAGATGATTGCAGATGGGGCTTTAAAAAATCCTAAGCCTGAAGTGATCTTCGGTATGCATGTTATGGCAGGTATGCCAAGTGGTCATATTTTTTATAAAGATGGCACTATTTTAAACAGTGCAGATCACTTGCGCATTCAGGTCAGTGGAAAACAAGTTCATGGTTCTATGCCATGGCTAGGACGTGATCCCATTTATGCTTCATCTCAAATGATTAGTAATATGCAGAGTTTGATCAGCCGTCGTGCAGATTTAACCAAAGGTATGGGGGCAATCAGTATCGGCAGTATCCAAGGTGGAACGGTAGGAAATGTGATACCAGAGCAAGTCAATATGGTTGGCACGATTCGATCAAATAATGAAGAGGTCCGCCAGAATATTCTCAAGGATTTACCGAAATTGATCGAACATAATGCTCATGCAAATGACGTAAAAGCCAAAGTAGAAATTGCCGCTTATGCCCCCGTCACCACGAACGACAAAACGCTAACTCAACTCATCGCGCCATCACTTGCGAAAGTTCACGGTGAAGATAAATTACATGTGCTCGAGAACAATGCGAGTGCAAGTGAAGACTTTGCCTATTATGGTCAACTTATGCCTTCATTGTTCATTTTCATTGGTGCAACACCTCAAGATCAAGAGATGAGTAAGGCTGCACCCAATCATAACCCTCAATTTATTGTAGATGATGCGACATTAAAAACTGGCGTTGAAAGCCACATTCGTTTTGTGATGGACTATCCGAATATTGCACAACAAGTTCAAAATGACTGGATAAAAACACACAATAAGGTTTAAATCATTTTAATGGTAAGTTGAATTAAGGAGAGTCTAGAACGATAATTCTTGACTCTTCTCAAATACATATTTTATTGAAATGCAAATTTCATTATTTCATTAAATTTCAATCGTACTTTTTATCTAATAAATGAAATGATGAAAACCATAAATCTAAAAAAACAAACAAGTTATTGATTTTTTAAAAAAATAAACATGGTACAACTATTGCAATATTCCTAATCAATTTCAAAGTAATGAAATTGACTATATTTAAAGGAATAAATTTGATGAAAAAAACAATACTCTGTACCAGTTTGGCCATAACGGTAAGCACCGCAATTTCTGCCTCACCTTTACTTTCGCATGACAAGTATCTACGGTTTGGTATTACCCAGATTGAAGCAGACAAACATCCTGGCCTGTTATTTAACAGTGTTGAAACCTCAATTGGTGAAAGTTATCGACCAACCCTAGCCATGGGGCTATTCCTCAGTGACAACATCAGCCTGGATTTATTAGCTGGTATCCCGCCACAACATAATTTTTATGGTGATGGAGTCAAACTAGGCAGCACCAAATATCTGCCACCCACCTTGAGTCTCCAGTACCATTTCAAACCCAAAGGTAATATTAATCCTTATCTAGGAGTCGGTTACAATTATGTCTATTTTTATGATACTGACAGCACAAATGGTTCAGATGTTGATCTGTCCAATTCACATGGCATCGCGTTTAACGCCGGCATAGAATATTTCATCAATAATAAAATTAGTCTAGGTTTTGATTATCGTTATGTCAAAGTAGACAGCGATGTGAAAATCAATGGTGCGGATGCAGGTAATCTCAAAATTGATCCAAGTCTCTACAGCCTTACACTGGCTTATCATTTTTAAGTAATTCGATAAAAAAAACAGCCATTTGGCTGTTTTTTTTATGTTCACCTATCAGGCAATTAGATATGTTTAAATAGTGCTGAACGTGATTGATCCGATGCGCCATCGGCCGCACTGAGAAAGCGTTCTGTATGAATATCTCGTTCAAACAGACGACTTTGCATTAACGTGGAAATCGCAGCATCAATCATGAGTGGTGGACCGCACAAATAAGCTTTATGACCAGAACATTTATTTTCAAAATAATCTGCTACGGCTTCATGTACAAATCCGGTAAATCCATCCCATTGGTCTTCGGGCTTCGGGGCATTCAAGGCTGGTATATAACGGAAATTCGGATATTGTTTTACCCAACCTTCAAATATTTCACGGTTATACAGTTCTGCAACATCACGTGCACCTTGGAATAAATAAATGGTACGGTTATCACCTTGTTCTAATAAATCTTGAATCATTGATTGAGGGCTAGATAGGCCCGAACCACCTGCAATAAAAATCACATCCTTCGTATCAGACTTGCGTACAAAGAATTGTCCATACGGTCCGGAAATTTCTAGCTGGTCGCCAGTCTTTAATGATTCATGGACATAAGTAGTCGCTGCGCCACGCGGTACTTGGCGGATATGTAATTCAACAATACCTTCCTCACTTGGGGAATTGGCGATTGAAAAGGCGCGTGTACCTTCAATTCCAGGGAATTGTATATTGATATATTGCCCAGCTTGGAATTGCATTGGACGGTCTAAAGCTAGACGTACGCCCTTAATTGTCGGTGAGAGATCTTTGATCTCAATCACTTCAGCCTGAAAATCTTCGACTAGATAACCAAGGAAGTCTTCATCCTCATCAACATCAGCTTCAATGACCATATCTGATTCTGGTTTGCAGCAACATGCGAGAACTTTATTTTCTTCACGCTCAATGTCCATTAATGCAAATGGAGAAGCTTCACCAACATCATAATATCCATCTGTCACCTGCACTTTACAGGTACCGCAGGTGCCATGACCACAGGCAAATGGAAGCCATACACCCTGACGTAATGCTGCATCCAAAATGGTTTGATCTTCTTCGACTTCAATGGTGGTTCCAATCGGTTCAATCGTGACTTGATAACTCATTTCAGCGCTCCTTAAACATGACGATGCTGGTAACCATCCAGCCCAGGTGTAATGAAGCGCAATAGTGATTTATGACCAATATTTTGACTTGCCAAGCTTTGATCCAGTTTCGGTTGGAACGACTGACCATCTAACAAATATTCGACTTTTGACCAATCAATTTCAGTAAATTCAGGATGTTGGTGGAAACCACCTTGTATCTGTTGATCAATTAAATCCTGAAAGCTTTGCTGTGGAGATGCCAACATGGCATGTGCCGCACAGTATAAGGTGTGATGATCCCATCCCACGTAAATCAGTATGTTGTCACCATAGTGTTTTTGTAAGTCACGTGGTTCAAAATCATATTGGTTGTTAATTGCTTTTACTGGCATTTCCCTAAACTCCTAAATTCCATGATGAAGGTGGATAGCCCTGTGAATGGCTATCCAAACATTCGACTTAAGCCACACCTTTCCATTTCTTCCAACGTGCTTGATCTGGAGAACCTTCGATATCTAAATTATCGGCACCGACATTAAAGCGGTAATATTCGCGCAACATCACTTCCAGATCAGGGCCACCACAATTACCTTGCAAAATTTGATTCACGGGTAACCACGCTTGAACGTACTTTTCCGGTTCTCGTTCGAAAATGTCATGACAACCATCTGAACAAGTGTGATAACGCTCGCCTTTATAGACACTGCTGCGGTAACTGAACATGGTCTGATCGCCATCCATTTCAGTAAAGGTCATCGGTACCTGACAGATTTGGCATAGCTGTGGCAAGCCCGCACTATAGAAACGTTTACCTTCCGCTTCCATCTTGCGTGCTAACTCCCAACGTGGACGGTAATACTTGTCAAACGTGTCTGGATATTTTTCTGATAACCAATCCATTTCTTCATCGGTTGGAATCCAAGTGTGGAAGCCAGCCGCATGACCAAAGTTATAGAAAATCCACCATGCTTGATGCGAGACATGCTCTTTTTCTTTTTCAATGACTTCAGAATATTTAGGCATACGAATGCCGTAGCGGCTCAAGTCTTTAAAGAGCGCACCACCCGCTTCTTCAAAATAGGTTTCCCATGCTTCTTTCCATGACATAACTTTGTTTGGCAGCATGTAATCCATCATCATGCCGACAATTGATAGTAATCGAGTGCCACGCCAGAACCATTTATCAATCCACTCCTGTACGATCGGCACGTTGTCTTCATGCTGTTCCAGTAGGAATTTGACAATTTCCAGTCCTAGTGTCATATGACGCGCTTCATCTGACTGCGCGCTAAAGCCGAATGTGACGGTTGCCATATCACCGTTATGTGCAGCACCAGACATGAAGGGTACAAACAGCAAGTTGGTCAACACATATTCAAAGGCAAAACTGATAGCCAGTAAGAATTCAAATGGGCCTGCAGAACGCGCATCTTCAAAGAATGATTTAGGTACAGACAAATACCAAACGCGGTCATGCATGTGTGACCAATCTTGGAAGCCATCAAAGAATTTGTTGTAATGACTCATCGCATGAATCTGCGTTTGCACATGACGCAATTCATCAATGGACTGCATTTGGGACGCAATACGTGCACCAACACCACTGAACTGACGTCCTACATGGGCATAACCTTGGAAGGCTTGATATTCCAATGGCGTTACAGCAGTTAAAAACAGTTTAATGGCATTTAAATAGCGTTCGTTGGTGACATTCAACTGACCATTATTTTGTGCAAAAGCATCAAAAATTGCGTAGAGCTTTTTCTCTTTTTCCGCTTGATATTTCCAGTAGGCATCCATGGTTAGGCGGAATGGATCTTCCCATTTCGACCAATCCGTAATTTTAATGCCTTCAAATTCTTCATAAGGAAATGCTTCTTTACGGTCTGCATAGGAAAATTCCCAGTCCAGATCACGCGTGAGTGCACGGTAACGATCTTTGGCATTCAGTTTTTTGCCAATTGCATTAATTTTAGAATTCATACCTAAGGTCCTTTATTCTTTTGATATACCGCTTCAATGCAGCACATTGACGCTTACTATTTTTTTTTAATTCCAGTGTAGACGGAACGTATCGTCATCTTCTTCAACGTTGCCGCCCAACGTGATCATGTTGAGCTGTAAAGATTGGATATCCCATTCTTGGCCCAATTTTTCCGAAACCGTTTCCGCACGAACAATCAGCCCTTTCTCACTTTCTACGCGAATCATGGCAGGTAAATACTGAATGGTGGCGTCAGGATTATCTTCTTCAATCGCTTCAATGATGTAACGTGAGGTATCGTTATCTTGTAATGCCAAATACACTTTAGACATGCTGCTTCTCCTTAAGCCTGTGCCACTTGTTCGAGATCTATTCCAATTTTTTTACTGCGCTCCAGCAGTTTTTGTTCAGCCACATCTATTGCGTCACTAGCTAAAGCTTTTTCAGCCCAAGGTGCAAATGCGGCTTTAACTTCGGGGAGGTATTCCGCCAGCCATTGACTTAACAATTGTTTATTTTCGATTGATTCTGCTGCCGCTGTTTTGAGTACGCTGTCTGACCATTTGCGCAGATCTGTTAAGGCTTCTTGCATAAACTCGGTGAGCATTGCCAAATCACGAGCTTGGTGATCTGCTAACCATTGATCAAATTGGGTATAGACCAGTTCAGACATAAAACTATCTATCACTAGGTTTTGTAATAAAAACAGCTTGAAATAGTCTTGTTCTGTCAGGCTCTGTTCACATAGCTTGCGTAAACCTTGCCAAGCTGTATCGTTCATCCATGCTTGTTTTGCAGGTGCGAGTGATTCACCAGTTCCCCCATCTAAAGCCAAACCCACACGAGAGATATACTGCGCCATCCCGAGTCGGTCCATCGCTGCATAAATACATGCTTGGGTTAGTACCGTGCCATAACCATAAGCACTTCCTGACATCATGTGCAGGTTGGCGGTTTGCTCCAAATGACGGAATGGAATAAACAACGTGATTACTTTTTCACGGACTTCTTCAGAAATATGTACAGCCAGCTGACGCTTCTCAAAAAAGTTAAAATTAGCTTCGGCAGTATCTTGTAAACGGGCGCGATGTTGCACATATGTCCCATAATAAAACTGACGTGGATCCTTAAATGCATACCAGTCCTGCATCACAATAGCTGTATGCGTTTTATCATTCAGTGTTTTCTCAGGTTTCCATAATGGTCGGTAATGGAAGTTGGTTTCAGCCTGAATATCAAAACTGACTTCCTGATAGCGGGTTGCAGGTTTATTGCCAAAACGGCGTTCAATGTAGGCGTAACTCAGGCGTATTGGTTCAATACTAGATGTTTTAATTTCAAGTGACATGGCTATCTCCTTAAGCTATTTCTAAAGATCTTCTTGATCTGGGATATATCGCTGTGCATTGACTAAAGTGACTTCAGTCCCATAGCGCCATTTTTCTTCTTCCTCATCATTTCTGGTTTTCTGTTCTTCAGTCATCTCGACGACTTGATTGGTCTCACAAAACTGTATAAAAGCTTCACGAGGTAGCACCAGTTCGACAAACAGACTTGGATCGTGAATAGCGAAATCAAATTCAACAAATTTAGCATCACGGTCACCCGTCACCCGGATATATTTGGTGAGTTGTGGCATCCCTATTTGATTTGTCATGACTAAGAATCCTTCTTGCTGGACAAACTTCCTTCCACATACATATATCAATTAGTGTGCCAACTTTTTAAGATATTGATTTATATAATATTTATTGTATTTAATGACTTTTTTTGAATTTTGATTTCATCAAATGATGAACACAATTAAAAAAATATTTATCAAATGATGAAAGACTATTTTCAACTCTTTTTTTTTATAAATATCCATCTGGCATTTTCATGCACTTTATGTACAGTATGATGATATGTATAAATTTTGAGTTCGTTATTAGTACACAAGTAATGAAAAAGTGCTTCATAGGATATTGAGCACAGAATAAAATGAAGGACATTGCGCATGCAGCCATTTTTGAAGCCACAACAAGATATTCAGGACCTGATTGACCGGATTAAGTTCGATGCCGCTCATGGTCAGATTTGGTTTGAAGAAAATCGTATGTTGTTGCTACATACCGATATTTTTGGTTTTCTACGCAAAGACTTGCACGATATGCTGGGTTATGAGCCAGCCAAAAGGTTCTTTATTCGTTGTGGTTATCAGGCTGGTATGCGAGATGCCGAAGCCACTGCACAACTTCGTCCAGACCTCAATGAAACAGAGGCTTTTATGGCAGGACCACAAATGCATGGTATTCGTGGGATGGTACAGGTCGAAGTCAATACACTTCAGCTGAGCCATCGCAACCATGAGTTCTATGCCGACTTTAACTGGCGACATTCCTTTGAAGGTGAAGTTCACCTGAGCGAATTTGGTAAATCCGATGAACCTGCTTGCTGGCTACAACTTGGCTATGCTTGTGGATATAGCAGCTATGTCATGGGACAAACCATTATTTATCAGGAAACCCAATGTATTGCCCAAGGTCATGATCATTGTCGGATCATTGGTAAACCCTTAACTGAATGGGAAAATGCCGAAGAACTTGTACAATTTATGTCTCCTGACCCTATATCGGACGAAATCATTGCATTACGCGCTGAATTGAATCAGCTAAAGCACGATATTTATACTCGTGCCGAGGTCGACTACAGCATGTTTAATGCGGTCGGAGAATCTGCGGCTTACCGCAATGTCTGTGACCTCCTCAAAAAAGCGGCTGGCAGTAAAGTGGCCGTACTCCTGTCTGGGGAAACAGGTGTTGGTAAGGAGGCTTTTGCACGAGGTATTCACTATGCTAGTCCACGCAAAGATAAGCCTTTTATCGCAGTTAACTGTGCTTGTATCCCACATGACCTGATTGAAGCTGAGCTCTTTGGCGTAGAAAAGGGGGCTTTCACAGGAGCAGTCAGTCAACGAATAGGTAAATTTGAACGTGCCCATCAAGGTACGATTTTTCTGGATGAACTGGCTGAGTTATCCCCTCGTGCCCAAGCAGCCTTATTACGAATGCTGCAAGAAGGTGAATTTGAGCGTGTAGGCGATTATCAGACCCGAAAAGTCGATGTTAGAGTGGTAGCTGCTACCAATGAAGATCTAGAATTAGCTGTCAAAGAGGGTCGATTCCGTGCCGATCTGTATTTTCGCCTAAACATTTTTCCGGTACGTATTCCGCCATTACGCGAACGGCGGGAGGACATTCCCCTGCTGGTCAGTCATTTTCTTAAACGCTTTGAAAATATCTATGACAAAAAATTTAAAGGACTGAGTGACAAAGCCAAACATTTCTTTATAAATTACAATTGGCCAGGCAATATCCGTGAATTAGAGAATGTGCTGGAACGCGCAGCACTACTCACAGATGATCAACAAGAGATTAAACTACGTGATTTATTTCCCGATGTTGTAGCCGCTGAGACAAATAGCTCTCGGGAAACATTCCCTTCCAAATCATTTAATTCACAAAAAATTGCAGAACTATTTACTCCTGACTTTTCATTGGAGCATTACGAACAGCAGATTATTGTACAAGCCATGCAACAGAGTCAGAACAATGTCTCCGAAGCAGCACGTTTACTCGGCATTAGCCGGGCAACATTGGATTATCGCTTAAAGAAATATAGGGCCTTATCCTAAGGCTCTATATTTCATACCCAAACACCCTCAACTTATATTACTGCGTGCTTTTTTAACCGGTATTCCAGTGCACTTCGTGTCATATTCAAATAACGTGCAGCTTTCGACACGTTGCCGCGATACTTTTGCAAAGCTGTTTGTAAAATTGTGGCTTCGACATATTCAATATCTAGCTGTTCTGAATTGTGCATCAGATTTTCAATGAACTGATCCAGATCACTATGAGTAGCAATGCCTTTGATGCCATTCACTTTCTGCTTATGCTGGCTAACAAAGCTCTTAATTACATTATCTTCCAACATCAGGTCTTCTAAGTCCAATGGCGCATCATTGGACAATAGCACTGCCCGTTCCACAATATTTCGCAGTTCGCGGATATTCCCTGGCCACTCATAACTGTTGAAGAAAGCATAAACCCGGTCACTAAATCCGTTGAAGGTCTTCTCGTACTGCTTTTCAAAGAACCGAATATAATATTCCAGCAGTAAATGAATGTCTTCCCGACGCTCTTTCAATGATGGGATTAATACTGGATAAGTGGCAAGCCTGTGATATAAATCACTGCGGAAACGTCCTTCATCTACTGCTTTTTTCAGACTTTCATTACAAGCGACCACCACCCTGACATTGGTCTTGCGGGTCTTGGTATCCCCCACCCGTTCAAACTCTCTAGTTTGCAAAACACGAAGCAAAGACGCCTGCGCTTTAGGGGATAGCTCGATAATTTCGTCCAGGAAAATGGTGCCCCATCTGCCCGTTCAAATTTACCAAAGCGGTTTTCAGTCGCCCCGGTAAATGCGCCTTTATTACTACCAAACAATTCCGCTTCAATCAGTTGCTCTGGCACACAGGCACAGTTAATTGCGACAAATTCTTTATCTTTACGGGCACTATTCTGATGGATACCACGCGCAAATGCTTCTTTCCCAACCCCTGTGCTGCCTTGTAGCAATACCGTAATATCCGACTCTGCTGCCTTGAGCAATAATTGGCACACCTTGGCAAAGGTCTTGGATTTTCCTATGGCATCAAAGTAGCTGTTGGAAAATAATGGTTTCAATAAAATGTTCAGATTTCAATCCAAAATGACGGTCCTGCCCTTCATGGCTTTCAATCCGGCAACACTCATCTCCTTTGGCAACACAATGTGTTTCGACATAATGAAAGGGAGCATTTAAAAATTTTGAGGTATAACCACTGGAATAACCCGTCAACCACCAGCAGCAACAGTGTGTCGAGTAAGACCTGTTCTTAATTTGTGCATAGGCTTCATAGGAGTCATTCCATTTGAATATACCTTTAAACTTGTTTTGCTTGGGATTGAAATCCAGCGTCTCAATATCAACATTTACCATGCCACGGATCTTGGCCAGTTGAGGTCCGACCACAAAAGCTGACAACTGATCATCTGCGCGCAGTTTGAGCGCTCGCACAGCATCTTCACTACCAATTTCATAACCCCAGCGATAGATAACTTTTTTAGCTAGATCAATCCCATATTCATCAATTAAAAAATGCTTCAGTGTATACAAACTATTCGCATTAAAGAGAAGTGATCGATCTCCCTCGAACCAGATTTTACCGTCCTCACTTTCAAAAGAAATTTTACTAATAAAATCGCTAACCGATATATCCATATAATTTTTCATTGAGTATTACTCCATCCCTCAATTCATTTCAAATTTCCTGAACTGTTTGAATATATTATTATTTTTATAAATAAGCAGGCGTTTCTAGGTCAGTGTATAGATCGCCAATTTAGAAATACAGTGTCAAAGATGACAAAACTACAAAACACTACGTTTTGCTCCTTTGATTCATTCTTCAATCTCATCGAGCATATCAAGCACATATCGATAAGATTAATGCGCTTTGAATGTGAAAACCAGCCATTCACTGGCTGGTTTTGAATGGGAGTTATTTCTTTAAAAATCGAGCAATTTCCTCCCGAATCGTCTTGTGTTCAGGCACGACTGCAGATAGCCAGAAAATACCATGTACACCACCCCGAATACGCTTGATGGTGGTGGTTATACCTTGCTCGATTAAACGGAATCCATAATATTCCGCATCATCCCGCGATACTTCATATTCTGTGGTCACGATTAAAGTTTCTGGCGCAGCGGATAGATTGTCATACTGTAAAGGTGAATATTGAACAGACTGCCCATCTTGGATCTGATAATTTTTCCAGAACCAGTCCATATCCTGTTGCGATATTAGATAACCATTTTCATCATTTCTTGAGGCAGAATCCATCTCAGGCTGTATCACTGGATATATTAAGATCTGTTTGGCAATCTTCATATCCTGTGATACAGCCCATAACGCAGATGTCGTTGCAAGATTTCCTCCTGCACTGTCACCTATGACTGAGATTTGATTCTCGTCACCTCCATATTCTTGAATATGTTGAAACACCTACTCCAATCCCTGTCTGGCATCTTCATGTGCGGCTGGAAAAGGATGCTCAGGCGCCAAACGGTAATCCACTGACACCACAATATGCTGATTCATTTGCGCCAGCACATGGCAAGTTTCATCGGCTACAGCCAGCGAACCAGCGACAAAGCCACCTCCATGATAATACACCAGCACAGGGAGTTTTTTTCCTGCAAGTTCTGGCTGATAAATGCGCAGATAAGTTCCTGTGCGGTACTCAACATCGGTCGTCTTAGTTTTCACCTCGACCGGCTTTTGCATGTTTTGGAAAGATTCAACTACTGCACGCACTTCATCTACCTGACTTTGATGAAAAGGTTTCACCCCTGCTTCTTGGATCTGACCGAGTAGAGTTGCTATTTCTTGAGTAATTGGCATATGAATTCTCCTGACCGATCAAGACACGTGTTGAAGTAAAGTACTGTTAGGATCGACTGCTTTAAAATGAAAACCCTGATAACCTTTAGCAATCATCTCATCACAAATCGCACGATACTTCGGTGCTCCACCTAAATACACCAGGCAACGGCGTGGTTTTCCGGGAATATTGGCACCCATATACCAAGAATCCGTATTTGGCAGCAGACTTGCCTGAGCCAGCTCATTGGCATGATTCACCCATTCTTCTTCCGCTTGAGCATCTACATCAACTTCAAGAAGCTGATGATCAATCATGTGTTGGATAATGCCTGTCGCAAGGTCAACATGATCTTCAATCGCTAAAGGCATGTTATATAGCACCGAAGGACTTTGTGGACCTGTCACAAAAAATAAATTCGGGAACCCACTCACGGTATGACCCAAATAGGTACGTGGTCCTTCTTTCCATTTTTCAGTCAGTTTTTCATGGTTCTTGCCTTGCATCCCTAACGCAAATAATGGTCCAGTCATGGCATCAAAACCGGTCGCCAGAATCAAGACATCCACCTCATGCAACTGATCACCAACCACAACGCCATTCTCATCAATACGGGAAATTGGAGTTTGTTTAACGTCAATTAAATGCACATTGTCCTGGTTAAATACTTCGTAATATCCACTTTCCATGGGTGGTCTTTTAGTGCCATAGCAATAATCTCTCGGTGCCAACAAATCTGCTACTTCTGGCTTTTTCACACGCGCATGAATTTTTTGACGAATAAACTCGGATACAGTTTCATTGGCTTTCGGATCAAACAAGATATCCTGATAACTATCAATAAACAGACGGAAACCACCACGCTGGTAACGGTCTTCATAAACTTTTAAACGTTCTTCTTCGGAAACTGCCAGTGCTGAAGGCTGTACTTCGTTATAAGGTACCCCCAGGAAATGATTGCGGGCATTATGTCGGATTAATGTATATTTGGCCTTGTTCTCGAGATCTTCCTCTGCCTGAGTAGGCCCATTACCCAATGGAGTGGAGTAGTTTGGTGTACGCTGGAACACATATAACTCACCGACTTCTTTGGCAATTTCCGTAATGAGCTGGATACCCGTAGAACCGGTGCCAATTACACCAACACGTTTGCCTTTCAAGCTGATTGGTTGTTTTGGCCAGTTGCCGGTAATCAGTGTTGGACCTTTAAAGTTTTCTACACCTGGGAATTCCGGTTTTTTCGGCACGGACAATGTCCCTACACCAGAAATAAAGAAACGAGATTTAATGACTTCACCCTGATTGGTCGTTACTGTCCAATATTTTTCTTGTTCATTCCAGACCACAGACGTGACTTTGGTATTGAAGGTGATGTCCTTTCTCAGGTCAAAGCGATCTGCCACATGATTGAGATATCGTAGAATTTCTGGCTGGGCTGCAAATTTCTCACTCCAGGTCCATTCTTGCTGTAATTTTTCATCAAATGAATAGGAATAATGCACACTCTCAATATCACAACGTGCACCGGGATAATTATTCCAGTACCAAGTTCCACCGACATCCGGTGCACTTTCAAACACGCGTACTGGAACTTTCATCTGATCACGCAGTTTGAATAAGGCATAAAGTCCAGTAAACCCTGCACCAACGACCGTCACCAAGGTGTCCACACCTTTTGTTAAAATACTTAAATTATCCATGAAACGTCTCCAGTGTTCTTAAATTATCCTTATGCTTAAATGTCCTATCTAAGCCACCAGATACTTCGCAAGGAGCATGCCAAAATTTAACTATATGTTTTTTATAAAAATATTTTATTTTCTAAGTAAAAAAAATTCATGTTTTAACTAAATTAACTCTAATTCTCACATAAACATGAATTTATAAAGGAGTTGAGAATGAAGGGAGTTCATTCATGGCATCAAAGATACATTCCAGCAGTCAAAAAAAATCCTCCTTGATGGAGGATTTTTTATTTGAAAAATTTATTTCTGCTCGATGAACTCTTTGAAATCTGCTTTACGAATCATCGCATGGATGCCTTTGGTTTTATCTACAACTTGAGAAACTTCAAAATCAGTCGCAGCACTGAGATAAGCATATGCAATTTCTTCACTTATGCCATATTCATTCACTAAGAAATTAATTGCTTCACGCGTAGATTTGCGCATTGCTTCATCCAAATCTTCATCTAAACCAGGTGTAATCCAAAATTGATCGTTTTCACCTAATGGCTGAGAAAGTTGCTTACCTGGAATATGATCTTTACCCGCTTTTAACACACTAATTTTAAACGTTGCACGCGCTGAACCTTCTAAAGCAGTTAATGCAACTTCACCATCACCTTGAACAAAATGACTATCACCTGTGTAGAATAATGCACCTGGAACTTGAACAGGATAATAAGCGGTTGCCCCAGCAGTTAAATCATTAATATCAATATTTCCACCATAAAATGAGGGTGGAACTGAGTGAACAGGTTCGCTGGTATTTGGTGCAACACCCATTGTTCCCATAAACGGATTTAATGGAAAACGAATCGCTTTACCAGATTCTGTTTGAATCACCCCCTCCCATACACCCTCTTTATTTTGCGCAATGGGTGTAAATACTGAAACATTGCCATAAGCATCTGGATTTTCTGGCGAAGCATGATCATGTTTTTGTCGTTTAGGGAATTCAGGCAATGTACCTTTACCATGGCGGTTCGAAATAACACCATAAGGAACACGTGGTTCTATTTTCAATATTTCAACTTTAAGCACGTCTCCAGGCATTGCACCTTCAACGTAGATCGGACCAGTAATAATGTGTGGACCATCTTTATGGAAATCATGCTTTAAATTAGAGCGGGTGATCAATTTCGCTTCATCTAAAATATGCTCTTTTTTAACACCTTTAGATGTAAAGTATTTTTCAGCATCACGCCCTTGATCCTCTAATAAACCTTCATGTGACACTGTATCAAAAGTCACATGACTCCCCGATGGAACCGTTAAAACTGGCTTAGCATCTTTATTCGGTAGATAACCCCATTGAATAGTATTGAGTGTGCTTGGAATATAATAGTGTCCAGCATATTCCCCTTTTTTTAGTAAAGTTGGCTTGCTTTCAATCTGTTTTAAAATTTTAAAATTTTCAGCCGAACTAAAAGTCGAAAAACTTAATATTGATGTAGCAATCGAAATCGATAAAGCTAACTTTTTTAACATGCACTCAAATCCAACTATAAATTTCATGTGAATTTATTAAAGCAATCCCTATGCCAAACATGATTAAAATTCAATTAAATCTGCATTTTCATCTTAAAATATTTCGCCCAATCTACAGCTATTTTTGAAATCTTGTGCCATTGGTCTGTAAAAATGGAGTGCTAAACTTCAAGCCTTTCAAACATTGTATAAATCAGCGTTTCGCATTCTTTGTCAAGAATGTTGCAAAACACTGGACTATTTAAAGTAATGGAACACCTGTATGGCGAACAAATTTGAATTTCAAATCCGAGTGTATATTGAAGATACAGATGCAGGAGGCATTGTTTATCATGCCAATCATATTCGCTTTATGGAACGCGCACGTACAGAATGGTTACGCGCTTCAGGGATTTCACATTACTGGCATCAAAAAGATTACAACTTTGTCGTGCATAAATTAGCGCTTAAATATTCACGCCCAATATTAATGGATGACTTAATTACTGTTACAGCAAGTGTAGTTTCGTGTAAAGCAACGTCTTTTGTATTGCAACAAAATATTTATCGTGGTGAAATCATGCTAGCTTCAGGGGAAGTAGAATTGGCGTGTATTAGTGCTGAAATGAAACCGCTGAGAATTCCAAATGAAATCCGTGATCTAATCGAAAAAGAATTAGCCCACGCATAAAAATATGATTGGCACATGTAACTATGGCAACACAACTCGAATCTTCACTTCACGTCACAGATTTAATTCTTCAAGCGAGTCCAGTCGTACAACTGGTCATGCTGGTGTTGGTACTAGCTTCACTCTTTAGCTGGTACCTTATTGCCAAGTTACATATGACGTTTAAGAAAGCTCGCCAAGGTGATGATCATTTTCAGAAGATTTTTTGGTCTGGTGCAGAACTCAACACTTTATATAACAATGCACAAGTCAACTCTAAGCGTGAAGGCTTGGAAGATGTTTTTTATCTTGGTTTTGCAGAATTTCTCAAACTCAAAAAAACCAAAGCTGAAACAGCACAAGTCATTGATGGCACAGAGCGTATTCTTGGGGTGGGTTTAAGCCGAGATCAGAGCCGTATGGAACAAGGCCTCAGTGCACTTGCCAGTATTGGTTCAGTTGCGCCCTATGTTGGTTTATTTGGTACAGTTTGGGGCATTATGAATGCTTTTATCGGCTTAGCCCAAGTCGATCAAGTGACGCTAGCAACTGTCGCACCAGGTATCGCGGAAGCCCTCATTGCGACTGCTATTGGTTTATTTGCTGCGATTCCTGCAGTACTTGCATTCAACCACTATACGGCCAAAAGTGAAGAAATTTACTCAGATCGTTCCTTGTTTGCTGAAGAAATGGTGGCGCTTTTACAACGTCGTTCTGTGGGTTCTACACAGGAAGCTGAATAAATGGCCGTTCGTCGCTCAGGGCGTTTCCAACGCATCAAAAAGCCACTTAACAGTGACATGAATGTAGTTCCTTATATTGATGTCATGTTAGTACTTTTAGTGATTTTTATGGTGACCGCACCAATGATCACAAGTGGCATAAAAGTTGATTTACCTGAAGCAAACAGTGTACCGATTGAATCTAAGGATGCACCAGCTATGGTGACTTTAGATCAACAAGGACAATACTTTTTAGAATACAAGGGTAGCCAACCAAGTCCACTGAGCTTGCAGGAATTACAACAGACACTTCGTGATGCACAACAAATTGCTGAACGTGAGAATAAACAATTTAGTGTCGTCATCAATGGTCATAATACTCGACCTTACGGTGAGGTGATGACGCTCATGTCTAACTTACAAGATGCAGGGATCAATCAAGTTGGCTTGCTGACCAAACCGATTCAATAAGCTATGAAAGAATCTAACTCCCGCTTTTCAAAAGAAAAGAAAATTGCAATCGGATTCACTGTTGCGGTCCATGTGATTGCGATCACAGGCTTATTGTTTCTTGGATTGACTCAACCTCCTGAGCCAACTAAAACTGTTAAAACAGTTTTAGTGAAACCTGAGGATCTAGTACCACCTGAACCCACGCCATTGGTTGAATCTGATCATTCAGATACAGCGCACCAGAACGTTAAAGAAAATGTTCAACAGACCAATGAGCCGATTCAAAATACACCAGTGATTCCTGTTGCACCTGCTGTACCTCCTCCAGCTCAACCAAAAGTCGAAGAGCCAAAATCCGACCGTAAAGCTGAGCAAGCAGCTGCGGTTAAAGCTCAACAAGAAGCCGAACGTAAAGCAGCGGCTGAAGCACAACGTCAAGCGACTCAAGAAGCGAATCGTAAAGCTAAAGCTGAGGCCGATGCTAGAGCTAAACAAGAGGCCGCCCAAAAAGCCAAAGCAGCAGAGCAAAACGCAAAACAGGAACAACAACAAAAGGCGAAAGCTGATGCGGCTTTAAAAGCGAAACAAGAAGCTGATCGAAAAGCTAAAGCTGAGGCAACTCAAGCCAAAGCTAAGCAAGAAGCTGATCGAAAAGCTAAGGCGGAGGCCGATGCTAAAGCCAAACAAGAAGCCGACCGGAAAGCTAAAGCTGCTGCTGAAGCCAAAGCCAAACAAGATGCTGATCGTAAAGCTAAAGCGGAAGCAGATGCAAAAGCCAAACAGGATGCTGATCGTAAAGCTAAGGCTGCAGCTGATGCCAAAGCTAAACAAGAGGCTGATGCTAAAGCTCGTCAGGAAGCACAAAGAAAAGCAGACGCTGAAGCCAAAGAACGTGCCGAAGCTGAAGCTCGAGAATCTGCCGCTGAAAAAGCTAGACAAGAAGCAGCCAACAAAAAAGCTGAATCTAAACGCATCGCTTCTTCAGCAAAAAGAGACTTTGAGCAAAAAATTAAAGGTGCTTGGAGAATGCCAATAGGCTCTTCAGGTCAAAAAGCGACAGCACGCGTGACATTATCTGACAGTGGTTCTGTGACTTCAGTCATCGTCAATGCATCAGATCCAGATGTCAAAGCCAGTGTCGAACAGGCTGTTCGTGCAGCAGCACCATATCCGATGCCATCCGATCCTGATGCAAGGCGTGAAGCTCGTAGTTTCACTTCTTCATTCACCGTGAAATAATAAAAAACCTTTCGATTCGTCGAAAGGTTTTTTCATGAATTGCGGATAATTACACGCTTTATATAGATTCGGTACGGAGCTATATGCTAAAAAGCTAGAATATTCGAAAAATTAGTATCTTGAGTACGTGACCTCTCATGAAAATGATCTCAAAACATCTTCTCGGTTTAGCAATTTTGGCAGCATTTAGCCCTGCTCTCATTACGACCTCTTATGCACAGCTTCATCTTGAAATTGCTAAAGCACCTGAAGAAGCACCAAAAATTGCTATCGTGCCATTCGTAGGTGATCAACGCTTATACCCTGTTGTAGAGCAAGATTTAAACCGTTCAGGTCGCTTTACCAGTTCATCTAAAAATTTACCTGCAACAGCAACCATCAATCAAGCCAATGGTGCTGCTTGGCAATCTGCAGGCGTACCTTATGTTGTGAATGGTGAAGTTAAAACCAATCCTGATGGTTCACTGGCTGTTCATTACCAACTCTATGATGTCCAAAAACAACAATATTTGCTCAATGAACTATTAACTGTACCACCATCGCGCATTCGATCTGCAGCACATATGATCAGTGATGCGATTTACCAAGCATTAACAGGTATTCCTGGTGACTTTAGTGGTCGCATCGCTTATGTTTTGCGAAATCCTGCGACTCCTGATAATCGCTACACTTTACAAATCGCAGATACTGACGGCGAACAACCACGCACTGTATTGAGTTCGCGCGATCCAATTTTATCCCCTGCTTGGACACCTGATGGCAAAAAAATCGCTTATGTTTCATTCGAAACCAAACGTCCAGCGATCTATGTTCAAGATTTAGCGACTGGACAACGTGAAAAATTAGCTGGCTTCCGTGGCTTAAACGGTGCGCCAAGTTTTTCCCCAGATGGTAAAAGCATGTTGTTCACTGCTTCAATGCATGACAACCCTGAAATTTATCAAATGGATTTAAATACGCGCCAAGTGAAGCGTATGACAAATAATACAGCAATTGATACAGAAGCTCGCTATACCCCAGATGGTAAAGGTTTTATCTTTACCTCAGACCGTGGTGGTTCAGCACAGATCTACCATTACACGTTTGCTGATGGTTCAACAAAACGTTTAACTTTCCGCGGAGCATTCAACGCACGTGGCAGTTTAAGTGCCGATGGTAAATATGTTGCTTTAGTACATCGTCCTTCTGGTAGCAACTATAAGGTAGC
The DNA here is from genome assembly GCF_056784015.1 of Acinetobacter sp. ANC_7655. NCBI lineage: Bacteria > Pseudomonadati > Pseudomonadota > Gammaproteobacteria > Moraxellales > Moraxellaceae > Acinetobacter > Acinetobacter sp. ANC_7655. Next base: position 611,048 of record NZ_JBWYJB010000001.1, read on the forward strand.
AATTCAAGAAATCTCAACTGGAATCACGAACATTTTAACGCCAACCAGTTTAGATGAATCACCAAGCTTTTCACCAAATGGTCAAATGGTCGTGTATGCGACACGTGAAGGCAGCCGCGGATTGTTATCGATTATGTCTACAGATGGTCGCTTCCGCATGAATTTACCTAGCGAACAAGGTGAAGTTCGTGAACCTGCTTGGGCACCTAAATAATCGAATTTAATCTTTCAAGGAGATGAACATGAACGCGATTAAAACGTTTGCTCTTCCACTCATTGCTGTAAGTTTAGTAATGACGGGTTGCGCAAGCCGTAAACCAGCAACTACAGATACCACTACGATGACACCACCATCAACGTCAACGTCTGTGAATACGACTGGTCTCAGTGAAGATGCAGCATTAAATGCTCAAAACTTAACGGGTGCTTCTGCTAAAGGGGTAACTGAAGCCAATAAAGCTTTCTTGGCTAAACGTGTTGTTCACTTTGATTATGACAGCAGTGAGCTATCTACTGAGGACTATCAAACCCTCCAAGCACATGCACAATTTTTATTGGCAAATGCAAACTCTAAAATCGCATTAACTGGTCATACCGATGAACGTGGAACGCGTGAATATAATATGGCTTTGGGTGAGCGACGCGCCAAAGCAGTTGAAAGTTATTTGGTTACAAATGGTGTAAATCCAAACCAACTCGAAGCTGTGAGTTATGGTAAAGAAATGCCAATTAATACAGGTAACAATGAAGCTGCATGGAAAGAAAACCGTCGTGTAGAACTCAATTATGAAGCAGTGCCACCACTTCTTCGCTAATGAATGCAAAAAAAAGCGCTCAATTCGAGCGCTTTTTTTATATCAGGTTTAAGACCTTTGCGAGTCTGGCATGGGCACTTGCATAGACTCAATCATGTCATGCTTATTAAACTCTTTATATTCAGGTTTAGCCTCGTACTGTTTCCATGCTTCCTTGGAACTCTCTGAACTAATTTCGTTTAAGTCGATTGCCTCACCTGGCGTTGGAGTTGCTTCAAACTTTTGAATGCTCATTTTAAAGCTCCTTTTAAAATCATCCTCCTATCAACATACCATGTTCTAAAACTCTGGCAAGTGCAAAATCACCACAAATAACGCAGGATAATTTCTATTTTGCACTGAACTCATCTAAAATAGCCCAAGATCCAAATTTTATTCTTTTAAAGCTTTTAGGAGCGTCCTTGTAATGTCATACCTCACCTTGTCACAATATCTTGCACAACAACAAGGAAATCTAACGCCTGAACTCTCTAATGTGATTGAAACAATTGCTGAAACGTGTAAAACCATCGATTCAGCATTGCAAAAGGGTGCCTTAGCGGGTGTGTTAGGTAGTGCTGGTAATGAAAACGTACAAGGTGAAGCGCAAAAAAAGTTAGATGTTATTTCAAATGACTATTTAATTGATGCGCTAAAAAACAACGAAAATGTAGGCGGTTTAGCTTCTGAAGAACTCGATGAGTTTACCCCAGCACAAGAGAACGGTAAGTATTTAGTTTTATTCGATCCACTAGATGGCTCAAGTAATATCGATATCAATATGTGTGTTGGCACCATCTTCTCTATCTTGCCTGCCAAAAATTCAGTGACACAAGCAGAAGATTTCCTTCAAGCAGGCACTGAACAAGTCGCAGCTGGTTATGTGTTATATGGCCCATCAACTATGATGGCATTAACCGTTGGTGCAGGTACTGTTTTCTTTACATTTGATCCAGAGTCAAAAACATTCCTGTTGACGACTGAAAATATCCAAGTGGATGCCGATACAAAAGAATACGCCATTAATGCTTCAAACCAACGTCATTGGGAAGAACCTGTTCAACGCTATATTGGTGAGCTACAAGCGGGTAAAACATCTGTACGTGAAAAAGATTTTAACATGCGTTGGGTTGCCTGCATGGTGGGTGATATCCACCGTATTCTTTGCCGTAGTGGGATCTTCTTATATCCTTACGATACCAAAGATCCTAAAAAAGCTGGTCGTTTACGTCTTATGTATGAAGCAAATCCAATGAGTATGCTCATGGAACAAGCAGGCGGTGCTTCGACAACAGGTCGCGTGCGTATTATGGAAATCCAACCGACTGAACTTCACCAACGTGTACCAGTCGTCATTGGTTCAAAAAATGAAGTTGAGCTTGTTACTGCTTATCATCAATAATTTACAATTGAGAGCCTATTGATTTAGGCTCTCATGGAAGTCAAACTGAATGGCCATCATCTTTTTAGAATCTAAAGACAACCCGAAAATTAAACATTTACGTGGTTTAATTGATCAAAATAGTTACCGTAAAAAGCAAGGCCAAACTGTTCTAGAAGGCACACATTTGTGCTTAGCTTGGTTAGAAAAAAATCGTAAATTGAATTCGATTTTTACCACTGAAAAAGCAATGGAACACGCCGATTTTGACGAAATCGCACAACACTATACAGGTTCAGTGTTTGTTATTAGTGAATCACTCTATAAAGACATTAGCACGCTAGGAACCACCTTAGCATGTTTAGCGATTGTAGATTTACCAACTCAACGTGATGCTCTAGATTATACTCAAGACACTTTAATTCTTGAAAATGTTCAAGATCCAGGCAATGTGGGTACATTACTTCGTTCAGCTGCGGCTGCAGGTATTGAACAAATTGTTTGCACCAAAGGTTCAGCATCTTTGTGGTCTCCTCGCGTATTACGAGCAGGAATGGGTGCGCACTTTTCATTAAAAACCTATGAAAACGTTGCGCTTGAAGATGTGCTGTCTCAATTCAAAATTCCCGTGTATGTCACGAGCTCACATGAATCAGAAAGTTTATATGCAAAAGACTTAACTCAAGCTTGCGTATGGGTACTGGGCAATGAAGGTCAAGGCGTTTCGGAATATGCCCTAGCGCATGCTTCAGCAATTACCATTCCCCAACCGGGTGGTCAAGAATCATTAAACGTTGCAGTTGCCGGATCGATTTGTTTCTTTGAAATGGTACGCCAACGGATATGATTCGTTAAAATATATTAACGAAGTCACTGAAAATAAAAAAATCTATTAAACTGCTAAAAAATAGTTGCTTAGATTGTCAACCTACCATTATGTTTTGACGTTATATAAGTAACGATTAGAAAATAATGGTGGGTACCCAATGACGGGATTTTCCATCTCTATGGATTTAGCACCAAAAAAAGTCAAGCCTGAAGATTCGAGTGTTCTTTTGAATACGGCAGAACAACGTCTTAAATATTTTATGCAAGACGTCACTGGGCGTGCATTGGTGATGATGGAAAGTGCAACTCAAGGACACAATGGCATTGCCATGGATTTAGTCCAAGAAGCTTTTATATCCTTGCATAAATCATATGCTGATAAATCCACTGCAGAGTGGTATCCCCTTTTCTATACCATTTTAAATAACAAACTTCAGGATTGGCGTCGTAAAGAATCTCGACGGGCTTTTCCATTCTCGTTATTTAAAAAAAATAACCACGATGAAGATGATGACGAAACCATCAATATTGTGGATGAATCAACACCTAATCCGCTGCAATTTCTTGCACAAGAGATGGCTGTTGAGGAGATTCAAAATGCAATTTCTAAGTTACCTGTTCGCCAACAACAAGCATTTATGTTGAGAGCATGGGAAGGGTTTGATACACAAACCACAGCCGAAATCATGAATTGTTCAGAAGGCAGTGTAAAGACCCATTACCATCGAGCTATACAGGGCTTAAGATCTGCTTTGTCTCACTTAAACCCAAATGACGGGGGATCATCGGATGAATCATGATGAATTTACGAAACAAGTGACTGAAAAATTGAATGTACTGGCATCACAACATCGCAATAAAGCGGTCGTGATGGAGCATGTACTTGATGAGATTAAAGACAAACCCTTATTTTCTCAGTTCATGACTTGGAAAGTTACTGGTTTTGCATTAGCAGCCGCAATCACAGGATTCGTGGTACTTCCTAATGCGTTTGATTTGGAAGAAGCTCCAAGCCCACAACAAGTGATTGTCACCCCTAAACTTTCTCCGCAAATGATGGAAGATCTAGAAATGTTATCTGTTTTTGGTGAGGATAAATCAGCTCATGGCAGCTAAAGGCTTAGCAATTGCACTCTGCACATTAGGTTTTTTACAAACCAGTTTTGCAGGCTATGAACGTTTTTGGATCTTCTCGAAAGACAATAATTCTGAACTTAATGAATCTTGGGAATCGCTTTCTGAAGATGAACAAAAAGCATTGATTAAACGCTATCAAAATTTGAAAGAAATTCCTGAAGAGCAAAGTGTTGTTCTACAACAAAGAATGGATTGGTTTACTAAACTGCCTGAACAAGAAAAGATACAAATGCGCGAAACTTGGCAACAGATGAGCTCAAGTGAACGAAATGATTTGCGTAAAAAAATGATGAACGCGACGACTGCCGAGCAGCGCAAAGAAATACGCGAAACTTATTTAAATAAATATATGCAACAAACCACCATGAAATAATAAAACTTTAAAGCCTCCACAAGAGGCTTTATTTTTTAGTTAAAGATATATACCCTCACGTTCAGGCTGATAGAGCACTTTATCAATTTTCACTTTCATTGTTTGCCCATCAGGCTGAGGCCATTCAATTTCTTGTCCTTCAGCCAAACCTAGGATTGCTGCACCAATAGGTGCAATCACATTAACCTGCCCCTTTTCACCTTTAAAGTCATGGGGATATACCAGCACAATCTCTGTAGATTCAGTGGACGGTGCAACCGTTATCAGTACTCTAGCATTCATCGTCACTACATTGGCAGGGATATCTTTAGGCTGTACGACTTCAGCACGAGCCAACTCATTTTCTAAATGCTCCATCGTTGGAGTAACCTGCTTCTGATGTTCCAACATGGTTTCTAAACGATTTAAATCCTGTTCAGAAATAATAATATTTGGATGGCTCATTTTCTGCTCCAATTCAAATGTATAACGACAATTGAATAATTAATAGATACATCAGTTATATCAGAACTATCTAAAAATGACAGATTTGACATTCCAACATTCAATAAAAAAGCCCCCTTGAGGGGGCTTTTCTCAAGTCGAAGATTATTTTGCGTAAACTGGGAATTTAGCGCATACAGTCTCAACTTTAGCTTTCACAGCGTTGATGACAGTTTCATCACCTTTAGAATCCAAGATATCCGCGATCCAACCTGCAAGTTCACGTACTTCTGCTTCACCGAAACCACGAGTTGTTACAGCTGGAGTACCGATACGGATACCAGAAGTTACGAATGGAGAACGTGGATCATTTGGTACAGAGTTTTTGTTCACAGTGATGTGAGCCGCACCTAACCACGCATCAGCATCTTTACCTGTAATGTCTTGTTTGATAAGAGATAACAAGAACAAGTGGTTTTTAGTTCCGCCTGAAACAACATCATAACCGCGTTCGATTAACACTTCAGCCATTGCTTGTGCGTTTTTTACAACTTGTTGTTGATATGCTTTGTATTCAGGAGCCATTGCTTCTTTGAAGCAGATTGCTTTAGCCGCTACAGCATGAACTAAAGGACCACCTTGATTACCTGGGAATACAGCAGATTGAAGTTTTTTCTCAATTTCTTCATTTGCTTTTGCAAGGATTAAACCTGAACGTGGACCACGAAGTGTTTTGTGAGTCGTCGTTGTAGTTACGTCAGCAATTTGAACTGGGCTTGGATAAACACCAGCAGCAACAAGACCAGCAACGTGAGCCATATCTACAAATAGATAAGCGCCTACTTTGTCCGCGATTTCACGGAAACGCTGCCAATCAACGATTTGGCTATAAGCAGAGAAACCTGCAACAATCATACGTGGCTTGTGTTCTACAGCTAAACGTTCTACTTCTTCGTAATCGATTTCACCTGTTTCTGGATTTAAACCGTATTGGATCGCATTATATGTTTTACCAGAGAAGCTAACTTTAGCACCGTGAGTCAAATGACCACCGTGAGCTAAGCTCATACCTAAAACAGTATCGCCTGGGTTAAGAAGCGCTAGATAAACTGCAGAGTTTGCTTGAGAACCAGCATGAGGCTGAACGTTCGCGTAATCAGCACCAAAGAGTTCTTTAGCACGGTCAATTGCCAATTGTTCAATCACGTCTACATATTCACAACCGCCATAGTAGCGTTTGCCTGGGTAGCCTTCTGCATATTTGTTAGTGAGTTTTGAACCTTGAGCTTCCATTACTGCTGGAGAGCAATAGTTTTCTGAAGCGATTAACTCAATATGAGCTTCCTGACGAGCATCTTCACTCGTAATAGCTTGAGCTAATTCTGGATCAAAGTCAGCAATAGAGATATTGGCAAACATTAGCGAGGTCCTATTAATGTAGGGCTTTTAAGCCGTGCTAAGATTGGCGCGTATTGTAACATGAACTTGTTAAGTTTCGAGAATGAAGTTTAAACAGTTTGCAATTAAATTTGATTAATTCTTGTGTGTTCACTCTATTACTATTAAAAACAAATATCTGAATTATGACTATTCTTTTTAAATTTATTCATTTTTAAAAATTATTTTTAACAACCTACAGTCTAAACTTGCAGCGTCAATATCATAGAAAACAAAATTTCTTTAAATGAGCACTTTATCTAAATAATTCCCATAATTTGTTCAATTCAGCATAATTTATACAATTTATTGACTTTATTACTGTGAGCTCAGATTTGAAAATGTTAAATTAATTACATCTTTATCATTAACTTGGACATTTGCATGCAAGCCATTATCTTGGATACTGAAACCCATACATTAAACGGTTTGCCCATAGAAATTGCATATGCTCCTATCCAGATTGAACAAGGCAAATTAAGTCTTGATCGCGAAAAAATCTTTGACCAACTATATAGCATTGGTGACGAAAAAATTTCCTATGCTGCAATGGCGGTTCATCATATTCTTGAAAGCGATTTAGTAGATCAACCCAACTTCAGAACCTTCGAGTTACCTCAAGAAACGACGTATATTATTGGTCATAATATTGATTATGATATTCGAGCTATTCAGCAATGCGGCGTTGAAACAAGTCATATTAAAGCCATCTGTACACTCGCTCTTTCTCGACTAGTTTGGCCTCATGCAGAAGCACACAACATTTCTGCTTTAATTTATATGATTAGTAAAGGCAGTAGCAAAGCTAGAGAGATGTTAAAAGGTGCCCATCGAGCTGACGCAGATATTATTTTGACGGCAAATATCTTAATGCACATTATTCATCATTTGGGTATTCAAGACATTGAAGAACTCTATGAAGTATCTGAAGATGCACGTATTCCTCGTACAATTAACTTCGGTAAACATCGTGGGACAGCCATTGTAGATCTTCCAAGTGATTATGTTTCATGGTTACTAAGACAAGAAGACTTGGATCCCTATTTGAAAAAAGCCTTAGAAAAAACTTTAATTGATACGCTTTAAGCAATATTTCATGACTCTCACTTTGAACCTAAACCTCAAAGTGAGAAATTAACTATTTTTTTAATACTTTTAAACGATTAAACTAAAATTTACACCAATAATTAAAATAATATAATCACATGATAATTAAATATTTTTTATTATTTTTATTCATTCAACACTGCCCACCTCATCCGCTATTAGACTAAGGCGAAGTAGAACATCTTTGTCATAAATATATTAATACGATCATACAACAACGGTATAAATAGGTGCCTTATGTCTAAACTCAGCCAAATTCTAGAATTTGATCCTTTAGATAATCCTATGTATCTTAAAAAAGTCGGAAATTGGGTTCTCACCTTCTTGCATGCCCATGACCAGGTGGAGAAAATCCAGCTCGCCATTACCAATGTTATTCCGCGTCAAGCAGATGGCTCATTGCAGCCTCGACGTATTATCATTGAGCAAGCTGATCAAGAACATCAATGGCAAATCAATCACATAGAATGTTTTGATAGCCTTGAAAATAAAGAAGTCCTGCTCAATGCTTCAGAACAAACGGGTGGATCGATCATTCAAGACCTGCTCAGTGAATTTCGAAAATATGATGTTGAAGTCATGTTTAAAGCATAATTCCGATATGAAAAAGCCCGCTTTACGCGGGCTTTATGTTGGAAGGCTAGTGTTAGATTTATTGTTCAACTGAACTCAACTAACTGTCATTGATCCGTCCAACTCGTCAGTAGCGTTGAATATTTACAACCTACTGTGATTTTTAATTTAATACTTTCAATATGTGATGTGAAGTAACTTTAACACTTTTCAACAACTGTATAAAAAAAATACAATTGAATTTTTTTATTTATAGATAAGAATAAGTTTCGCGAATATGAACAAAGTTTTAATTCAAAATAGTCGCCCCAAATGGGTCGACTTTTAATTCTAATTTTAAGCTCAGAATTAAGCCAAATGACGTGAACGATTATTTGAATGATTTACACCAAAACGTCCAGCAAAAATCGTCACAATCAATCCAATCAATAAACCAATGAATGACCATAAAGCAGCTTTTGCAGCAGCTTTAGTCGCATTAGCTGCTTTTTCACGAGCTTAATCTTTTAGTTCAGCATATTTTAATTTAGCAGATTGAATATTCGCCTCTAAATCATTAAAGAATTTATCCTGCTGTATAAGGAAATTATTGACAGCTTGATTCGCTTCTTGCGGAATTAGAGATGAATTTTTCGCTAAAGCAGCACTGACTTCATTCTTATTAATAGAAGCAGTCACAGATTGTGCACGAGTTTTTAATTGTTCTGATAACGTTTGAATAATAGCATCACTGTTATCTGGATGAATCACCAACTCTTTTGCAGTAACCTTAATTTGCTCCTTTGCCCACTCACCCTGCGCTTTTAAGAATTCGGGTTGCAGTTCCTCGATCCCAGTTTTGCGTAATACTTCTGACATCTTTTCATCACTATTTTCAAGCTTTGGTAAAGGAACTAATTCCTCAAAAGCTTGAACTCCGATCTGAGTTAAATTAACGCCACCTTGACCAATTCCTGATGCTACACTACCCGCAGCACTACTGACTGAACTAATCGCACTACCAGTAATTTTTGCCGCGCCGCTAATGGTCATTGCACCAAACCAGATACCTAACAGCAATGAAAGTGACCACACAATAAAGCCATGGATTGCACCATCAGCTTGAGCCAAGTGACCTGCAACAAATCCACCAATAGCCAACGATACTAACAATGAAATAATTGTCCATACGCTTACTGCTATCCATGAGCCATTTGTAATATCAGTGGTAGAGTGGATCTAGGAGCGCAAATCCTAATGCAACGCCTAGTAATGAGAGTAAAATTGAAATGCTAAGACAACAATAACGCCAGCGAAAATACTCGCCCACGAAATTCGATTTTGGATCAAAACTTTTTCTTCGTACATTGTTGTGCCGCTTATTTGAATTATTCACAATTTATGTGATTTATACGACAATACCGAAATTTAAATTTAAAATAAGCCATGTGAATTTTATGTGACAAATTTTGCATTTTTATGTTTATTTTGAGACTAGATATATTATTATTTTTCAATATTGGTGCATCTCACGATTCAATCGACTCAGATTAACAATTCAGATTACGCACTAAATTTTGATAAAATTTACTAAAAATATTTTAATTGACGGACTATGTTTTGTTTGAAAGACATAAAAGAAATGGTGCGCTCAGCGGGACTCGAACCCACGCCACAGGCTTCGGAGACCTGTACTCTATCCAGTTGAGCTATGAGCGCATTTTAGGAAGTGCGCACATCATAACAAAAAAAACTCTAAGGTAAAGCAACTATATATCTTTCCAATTTTTAGTGCTCATGCTTTATACAGCGTTTCATCATCAAAACAGAGAATTCTGATTACAAAGCTTGGTTTATTTTTCAAGATCACTCACAATATCTCAACTTTTCACCATTCGAGATATTCATGACTGATGCATTGACCTTAAGGGATTTGTCGAAGACCTATCGAAATGGTTTTCAAGCACTAAAAGGAATTAATTTAGATGTTCCAGAAGGTGAATTTTATGCACTTCTAGGCCCTAATGGTGCAGGTAAATCAACCACTATTGGCATCATCAGCTCTCTTACAAAAAAAACTGCAGGCACTGTCGAGATTTTTGGTCATAACCTCGATACACATCCTTCACAAGCTAAACAATGCTTGGGTGTAGTCCCCCAAGAATTTAACTTTGCGCAATTTGAGAAGACTTTCGATATTTTAGTCACGCAAGCAGGTTATTACGGCATTCCAAAAAAAGTTGCTGAAGCTCGTGCAGAGGAGTACCTGACCAAATTAGGTTTATGGGAAAAACGCTCTACTCAAGCCCGTATGCTATCTGGGGGAATGAAACGCCGCCTCATGATTGCCCGAGCAATGATGCATGACCCAAAACTGTTAATTCTAGATGAACCAACTGCTGGCGTTGATATTGAACTACGTCGCTCGATGTGGGACTTCTTAACAGAAATGAATCAGAAAGGTACATCTATCATTCTCACAACACATTATTTAGAAGAAGCAGAAGTACTGTGTCGCAAAATTGCAATTATTGATCGTGGCGTCATTAAAGAAGACACCACCATGAAGAATTTCTTAAATCAATTAAATGAAGAATCTTTCATTTTTGACTTGGCTGAACCTATAGAACCGATTCAACTTGACATTATTGGTGTGAAATTTAATTTGGTTGATCCGCTGACTCTAGAAATTACGCTTGATAAAGCACACAGCTTGAATGATCTTTTCCAACTTCTAGAATCACAAAATATTCAAGTTCGAAGTATGCGTAATAAATCAAATCGTTTAGAAGAGTTATTCGTCAAAATGGTCGAAAAGAATCTTGATGGAGCTGCGCAATGAATTTTAACCAACTCGCTGTAGCTTTATATACGATTATCCATAAGGAAATTCGTAGATTTATGCGCATTTGGCCACAAACATTGTTACCACCAGCAATTACCATGTCACTGTATTTTGTGATTTTTGGAAATCTAGTCGGTTCAAGAATTGGGGAAATGGGTGGCTTTACCTACATGCAGTTCATTGTACCTGGTCTAATTATGATGGCTGTCATTACTAATAGTTATGCCAACGTTTCATCAAGCTTTTTTAGTTCTAAATTTCAAAAAAGTATTGAAGAACTGATCATGAGTCCAGTGCCTTTACATGCCATACTTTGGGGTTATGTGCTTGGCGGTGTTGCTCGAGGCTTATTGGTTGCTATCATTGTGACTGCGATGAGTTTATTTTTTACTGACTTATATATTACCAACTGGTTCGTCACAATTTATACCGTCCTGATTACGTCACTACTGTTTGCATTAGGTGGATTTATTAATGCGGTCTATGCAAAGTCATTTGATGATATTTCGATTATTCCCACTTTTGTTTTAACTCCGTTGACCTATTTAGGTGGGGTGTTCTATGCAATTTCTGCATTAAGTCCATTTTGGCAAAATCTATCTTTGATTAACCCTGTCGTATATATGGTCAATGCATTCCGTTATGGAATTCTTGGCCATAGCGATGTAAATGTATCTATTTCTTTATTAGTAATCACAGCGTGTTGCGCCGTGCTATATGCGGTCGCTTATCACTTACTCTCCCGTGGTTCAGGAATGCGTGAATAATGAGCGTTGAACAATCTCTTTTAGGCAAAGACACCAACTATCCAACTGAATATCAACCTGAGGTGCTATTTCCAATTGCTCGCGCAGAAGCACGAGCGAAGTACGCACATGTAGACGGTATTAAACAAGGAATAGATTGGTGGCATATTTTTGAAATTTCTTGGTTGAATCTGTCAGGGATTCCTCAAGTTGCGATTGGTCGAATGCATCTTCCTGCTTCATCACCTTATCTCATCGAGTCAAAATCTCTTAAGCTATATTTCAATAGTCTGAATTTTGCTCAATTTGAATCTCAAAATCAGTTTATTGAGACAGTCGAGCGTGATCTTGCTAAAGCTGCTAATGCAGAAGTCAGACTTGAATTATTCGATGTTGATCAGTTGAATATTGCCCAGCCTGAAGGAATATGCATCGACCATTATGAGCCTGAACGTCTTGAAAACCACCCTGATGCGAGCTTACTCAAACTCGATGCAGCGTCTTCCGAAGAAATCGTTGAAATTCAATTATATTCGCATTTGTTAAGAAGTAACTGCCCAGTCACAGGACAGCCTGATTGGGGCACAGTTTTTTTAAGATATCGTGGCAAAAAACCTTGTTATCGTTCAATTTTAGCTTATATTATCTCCTATCGTCAGCATAATGGCTTTCACGAACAATGCGTTGAACAAATCTACGCAGACATTTGGGAAAACTTTAATCCTGAAAAGTTGATGGTATATGCGACTTATACACGCCGTGGTGGTTTAGACATTAACCCTTGTCGTGTATCGGACTTTGCATGGATGCCAAGCCCAATTCGATTGGCGCGACAATAAATTGAAGAATAGTTGAGGTTATACGATGTCATATTTTGGTTTTATTCCATCTGAATCTTTGTTAAAGAATATTCAAACTGGAATTGAGAAAAAAAATTCAAACGAACCACTTTACCCTTTGCGTGATCAAACTGCACTCGCTATTAATGATGAAATTATCGATGCAATTTTAGTTGAACTTGTACGTCGTTTCCCTGCAAGTGACAAACGAGAAACAGCTGAAAAACTTGCTGGTTATATTAAATCAACAGTATCGGTACTACTTAAACAGTTATTGGGTAAAGCACCAAATGACGTCGTGAGACAATCGATTGAATTCTCTGAAAAGAGTTTATTCAAAGATCCAGAGGGTAATTATCGTGTCGGTGCTCCATTACCCGCTGATTTAGTAACAAACTTAAAAAATAGCTTTGCAGAAGTACGTGCAGGCAATGATGTCAATCGTGCAGTTCTGTCTGAACAATACAAACAATTCGGTGAAGCTGCAGTTCGTCACTTTATGAATGATTTTAATAAGACCCTAGATTTGGGTATGATTAAACGTAAGGCGTCTGATATCGCTTCTTCAGCGGTTATCAAAGCTGTTCATATTGCTATTGATAAGCTCATTCCTAACTTCACTAAAGAAGAATTGTTAGCTGCAGCTGAATATCATGACACGCTATTTATTCAGGAATAAATCAGATTAATCAAAAACCTAGCTAAAGCTAGGTTTTTTTATGTTTTAAAGATGGTTCAACAATATTGAATAAATAAAAGACATAATTCATCCATTTTTACACTTTTTATGTAGGTTTTTGTGAATCCATCACGACCTAATGTTATCTTAATAAACATTGCGATTAATCAAATGATGTTGAACTTTTAATCCTTATCAACACTTATACCTTTGCGTCTACCACCGATAATAATTGGATCTTCTGCTGTTATGTTATTTGAAAATTTTAATGTTAAATTACAACGTATTGGTTTAGCACTCAGTGCGTTTATGATCACAAGTTTTGTTCAAGCCAATGACTTCGCTCAACATCCTCAATATCAAAATTTTAAACTAAAAACGATGCAGACCTATGGTTTGAGTGCTGAGCAAGTTGACTGGGCCATGAATGGATCAAAAAACCTACCAAATATTATCAACATTATGAATCGCCCAGGAGAAAGCAAGCCTTGGTACGAATATAAAAAGAATTTTTTAGCAGAAAGTACAATTCAACGTGGTGTGCGTTTTAAAAATCAATATGCAGACACTTTAAATCGAGCAGAACAGCAGTTCGGTGTTCCCCAGTCCATCATTCTCGGTATTCTCGGCGTAGAGACAGGTTTTGGGGCAAATAAAGGCTCATTCATCACACGTGATGCCCTAGCCACTTTAGGGTTTGGATATGAACGACGTGCACAATACTTTCAAGACGAATTAAGCGCTTTGATTGCATGGTCTTATAAGGACGGCATTCCAGCTAATTCAGTCGTTGGCTCTTATGCTGGTGCTGTGGGCTATCCTCAATTTATGCCAAGCAATATTCCGAAATTTGGTGTGGATTATGACGGTAATGGTCATATCGATCTCAGAAACTCTGCTGTAGATGCAATTGGTTCTATTGCAAATTATCTTGCTCAACATGGTTGGCAACGAGATCAACCGATTGCTTTTGCCGCACGCTACCAAGGAAATAATGCGGATGCCATCATAGCCAAAGACTTAACACAACCTACTCCATATGGTGCATTAAAAGTTCAAGGCATTAGCCCACTCAATCCTATTGTTAAAATAGATGACTTAGACATGGTCAATGTGATTCAACTACAAGAAAATTATGGACCAGCTTATTACCTTACATATCCTAATTTTCAAGTCATTACGACCTATAACCGTAGTCGAATGTATGCAACTGCACTGTGGCTTTTAGGGACTGAAATCGCGAGTAGATAAATATAAATCTACTTGTTTTCACAAAAGTCAATAAATATTTTTGTGATTAAGTTCACTATTTGCACATTTTACATATTTTGTTACACTATTGATTAATTTTTAACCATATTTTGTGATAATTTGTCGTTTTTGTAACTAAAGTGAAAATAAAGCTAGACACTTTTGTATCAGGATGAATATCATCCACTACCGTTAAATGCAGTTGCACAAGTAAATTTACAGACCATTTAGGTTAATTATCAGCAACTTAGATAATTAACTTAGGGTTCCAAGGAGTTAAACGATGCATGCTTCGCTGAAAATGTTATCAATATTAGGTATTAGTTTGGCTTTGACTCAAACTCATGCCGAGTTGGTTCAATCCTCTTATCTAAATAATGATGTTGACCAATCAAGTCTTGCTTCACGCGTGATTAGCAAAGACTCTACAAGTTTCAATTCACACTTCTCGAATTTAAACAGTTTAGCAATTACTGAAAGTTCAGGTGATAAAATTCGTCGTGAAACAATCGCAGCGAAAATTCAAGTACCTGTTGAAGAGCCTTCAGTGATTGACAAACTTAATAATGTTGCTTCAAACACTGTTCGTCGTTTTAGCCAAACAGGTGTTGCTTCTTGGTACGGTCGTCAATTTCATGGTCGTAAAACTGCAAGTGGCGAGACGTTTGATATGAATGCACTTACTGCAGCGCATCGTAGCTTACCGCTTAATTGCTATATTCGTGTAACAAATAAATCAAATGGTAAAAGCGTCGTTGTTAAAGTAAATGATCGCGGCCCATTTCATGGTAATCGTGTTGTAGATTTATCTTACGGTGCTGCGAAATCTCTTGGTATTACCAATGCTGGTACTGCGCGTGTCAGCATCGAACGTGTGGATGGTCCAAATTCTTAGGTCCTCATGATTCAGCGAAGCATTTAACGACAAGCCACTCATTGAGTGGCTTTATTATTTTTAATTTTTTTTGATGTGACCAATATACAAAAAAGAATCTTGATTTATCATCTTATGTCATACTGTCGTTTATAGAATAAATAAAATTCAAATAATCAGTGAAGGAAATAGGATGAAGACAATTACAGAATGGTTAGATGAATATAGTGATAGCCATCAAAACCCAACCAATAAAACATTACACTGGATTTGCGTACCCACGATTCTATTCTCGATTATTGGCATACTTGCTCATTTCAGCGCATTACTGACTACCCTTTTACTGGTGTTAACACTCATCTTTTATGCAAGATTAGATCTTGTACTCTCGGTTGCAATGGCAGCATTATTATTGGTCATGTCTTGGCTTATTATTATTCTTCCATTCGGGAAAGGATTCTATATTGCTCTGTTCGTTTTAGCTTGGATAGGTCAATTTTATGGGCACAAAATTGAAGGGAAAAAGCCTTCTTTCTTTAAAGACCTCCAATTCCTTATGATTGGCTCTCTATGGTGTATGGATGCTTACCTAGATAAGATACTACCCAATTGGAAATCACGCCAAATCAGCGCTTAAATTAGCAAATACAGCATGGGTTAAATTAGAATTTAATTTAGCCCGATGTTCATGCTCTAATTAAGTAATTTATGAGATAGAAAAACAGTAAAGTAAAAACTAAATTACTGATAACTTTTTGACTTATTAGCGCAAGCAGTACACAAAATATTGCTGCCCATAAATAGTGATTACTCGACATAACCCTTAATTCTGCTGCTTCATAAAACACAATCGGTACACATATTGCAGTCAACAAACATGGCGCAGAATATTTCAACATCTTTTTCAAAATTCTAGGAAGTGGCACATTTACCCTTGGCTCCAAGAATAAATATCGATTAATAAAGATCATGATCGACAACCCCAGCAAAAGCATCCAGCTCATTTTTAATCCCCTTCTGTTGTTTGCCATTTTTCAACTATCACACTGGCAAACATTCCACATAGACCAGAAATAATTAACGCTGCATTTACTTGGTAAGCTTCTAAAATTAAAGAAAAAATTATGGTAATCACAACACCAACAAGTATTGTAAGATTTTTTATCATTGGCACTATAATTAATATAAGCAGTGCAACGACTGAGAAATCAAGATGCAAATTTGATAAATTAGGAATGAAGTGAGCAAGCACAATCCCAAATAAACTAAATATCAGCCAAAAAATATAAAAACAAAGTCCTGCTCCAAATAAATATGCGAATGATCGTTGTGATTTATTTTTTACTCCAACCGCAAATAATTCATCCGTCAGCAGAAAGCCAAATACAATACGTTTAAATAGTGGAAATTTACTAACATCATTTCGAAAATTAAGCGCGTAAATTAAATGCTGACTCGTCAGAAAAAATATCGTCAGATAGATTGTCATCAGCGAAGCCTGCCCCGAAACCAATCCTAAGCTCACTAATTGTGCAGCACCAGCAAACATAAACAATGACATTGCAAAAGCTTGTATCGCATTCAATCCAGTCTGTATCGCCAAAGAGCCAGCCAATACCCCCCATGGCATGACTGCAATTGCCAACGGCATAATACCCAGCACACCATGTATAAAATTCTTTTTTGTATCACTCATCTTTTTCATCAATACATCTTAATCTGATTCACTTATCGATTATTATCATCTGATGAGTAATGATTGATCTTGAATAATATTGCGGCGCAAATTTAAGGAAAATTAATAGTTCAAAAGATATTGTCTAGGCGTTACACCTATTGCACTTTTAAAATGTCGATTTAAATGACTCTGATCAGAAAATCCAGTGAGTTGTGCAACCTCAGTTATTCGCACCCCCTGCTTAAGCAATTGTTTAGCTTTTTGAATTCTTCTTTGAACAAGCCAACTATGTGGAGGCAATCCCGTATGTTTTTTAAATTCACGTAATAAATGCCATGGGCTTGTATCTACATATTCAGACAACTCGTGTAGAGAATAATCATGTTCAGGAAAACTACTCATAAGTTCTTTTATTAGTTCAACTTTTTTCTCATTTCTGGTGTGTTGATTGGACTCAATTTCGCCCGCCCATAGCAATAGATCAATCTGGCCAATGTCGTCAAATAGAGGCTTTCTTTAAGCAAAGTATCCTCGCCCTGCTCAAATAAATCGAATAAAAATACTAGTTGCCTCGCCAAACCCAAATCATGAATCACTGCATCCGAGAACCATGGGACTGCATTCTTGGTTGTAAAAAAATCTCGACTCAGATCTAATATCATTTCAGGTGTTGGGTAAATTGCTCGATATTTCCAACCAGTTTCCACAGCGGATGAACCAGTATGTATTTCATCAGCATTCACCAGAATAATATCGCCTTTAGGTGCGATATGAAGCTTTCCAGAGCGGTAAAAACTTTGTGCCCCCTCTTCAATGACACCAATACAATAGCCCTCATGAGCATGTTTTGAAAATTGCTTACGTTGAAATTGAGCTTTTAATAATTCCAATCCGCCCAATTCTTTGAAATGAAGATAATTAGCAGACTCTTGCATCTGTTTTCTGGATATTACGCCTATAAAATTGCATAAAAATTATCACGCCTGCATTTTAAATCTAGAATGAAATTGCTCATCTCATATATTTATTTTTATAAAATTATTGATAACTTCGACCCTGATGCTTTAACCAACCATCAATATGCCGTTTTTGAGGATCATGGTGAGTCCAATGAATTACACCACCCTTGTCGGTATATTCATATTCACCATAGAACTCGACGATATCCCCTTTTTGAATATTTTCAACACGTGGTGCCAAGTCTATATTATGAGCCACCAAAACCGTCTGGCCATGATTAAGTTTTAAAATAAATTTCTGATGTCTAGATCCTTCATTATCCTCTTTTAATATTGCAACAACTTCTCCAGAAGCCCTAACTTGCACATCACTGATCTTTTTTTGAAAAAGTGTCGCTATTTTTGCGGCATCATCATTATCCGCAGAGGATAGTTCTCGTTGGTTAGCATCACTATAGTGAGTACTTGCATCTGTAGGATTTAGTGCGTGCTCATTACTCTGTTTTAAATCCTGTTTTAAATCGACACCGAAATATGCTGCGACCAACACTGCAATTAACGCAACAATACTCATTTTTGATTTCTGAGACATATTGATCTCTAAGTTATATTTTTATTTCATCCTAAAGTTTATATCATTTAGACTCATCAAAAAAAAGAAAAAGCCCTTAAAGGGCTTTTTCTTTTTCAAAATAATTGAATCAATTATTTTGCAGCAGCTTGAGCAGCAGCAACTTCTTCAGCGAAAGAAAGTTCAGCTTTTTTCTCAATACCTTCACCCACTTCGAAACGTACGAATTGAGCAACAGTTGTACCTGTAGACTTAAGAACATCAGCAACTTTCTTGTCGTTGTCGATAACGTACATTTGACGCTCAAGAACAACTTCATTTAAGTATTTTTCAACTGAACCAGTTACCATTTTTTCAACGATATTCGCTGGTTTACCAGATTCAATTGCTTTTGCTTCAGCAATTTCTTTCTCTTTAGCGATTAACTCAGCAGAAACACCTTCAGCATTTACAGCAACTGGGTTGAACGCAGCAACGTGCATTGCGATACCTTTACCAGTAGCAGCATCACCAGCAAATGAAACTACAACACCGATTTTTAAACCGTGTTTGTAAACTGCAAGGTTTTCACCTTCAACGATTTGAGCACGACGAACTTGAATGTTTTCACCGATTTTTTGAACAAGCGCAATACGAGCTTCTTCTACAGTTGCACCATCTTCAAGTTTCAATTCAGCAATTTGAGCAGCATCAGTTACATTCGCAGCAAGCGCAGCAGCAGCAACTTTTGCAGAGAAACCAGCAAAGTTTTCGTCTTTAGCAACGAAGTCAGTTTGACAGTTTACTTCTAAAAGAATTGCTTTATTGCCTTCTTGAGCAATTGTAATCGCGCCATCAGCAGCAATGTTACCTGCTTTTTTAGCAGCTTTTGCTTGACCAGATTTACGAAGGTTGTCGATCGCTAACTCGATATCGCCACCAGCTTCTGTCAACGCTTTTTTACATTCCATCATTGCTAGACCAGTACGATCACGCAACTCTTTAACCATGCTTGCAGTAATAGCAGTCATGTTATTCTCCTAAATTCGGTCGAGATATGTATCTGTTAACAAAAACGGCCCAAATTAATCATCTGGGCCGTTTTGCTTGATTGATGCTTAAGATGCCACGATTACGTGTCGCAAAAATGACAAATCCGCATCAAATCGCATTAAGCCTCAGGAGCTTCTTTAGCAGCTTCTTCGCCTTTAGCTTGCGCATTAGCTTGAGTTTGAGCGTATTCTTTACCAGCAATAATCGCATCAGCCATCGCAGTAGCGTAAAGAGTTACAGCGCGGATCGCATCATCGTTACCAGGAATAACGAAATCAACGTTATCTGGGTTAGAGTTAGTATCAACGATACCGATTACTGGAATACCAAGGTTCTTAGCTTCTTTGATTGCAATCGCTTCGTGGTCAACGTCGATGATGAACAATGCGTCAGGTAAACCACCCATGTTCTTAACACCGCCAAGAGCACGTTCAAGTTTTTCCATTTCACGAGTACGCTCTAAAGCTTCACGTTTAGTAAGCTTAGCGAAAGTACCGTCAGTAGACTGAGTTTGAAGATCTTTAAGACGGTTGATTGATTGACGAAGAGTTTTCCAGTTCGTCAACATACCACCTAACCAACGGTGATCCACATATGGTTGACCAGCACGTTGAGCTTGTTCACGGATGATGTTAGAAGCAGCACGTTTAGTACCAACGAACAATACTTTGTTCTTTTTGCTTGCTAGGTTGTTAACAAAGTTCAATGCATCATTTAACGCAGGAACAGTGTGCTCAAGGTTGATGATGTGAATTTTGTTACGCGCACCAAAAATGTATTGACGCATTTTTGGGTTCCAGAAGCGAGTTTGGTGACCGAAGTGCGCACCAGCTTGAAGAAGGTCGCGCATGCTTACGTTGTAATCTGCCATTTTCTTTACCTTAAAAGTTTGGGTTAGGCCTCCATATGTCCGCATTCTCCACCCTTACGGGCACCCAGAGTAATGTGTCGACATATGTGCGGATTTTATTAACCAACATATCATCCGATTAAGTGAATCTATTCACGAAAAGCATTTGATAAATTGGGCGGCTATTTATACCATAGTCACACACAAATTTCCAAAAGTTTTTAAAGATCATGAACAGTACTTATGAAGCACCACGTCGTTTAATTAAATCTGCTGAAGATATCGAAAAGATGCGTGTGGCGGGACGACTAGCGGCAGAAGTTTTGGATATGATCAAACCGCATATCAAGCCTGGTGTGAGTACACTAGAATTGGATACGATTTGTCATGATTATATTGTGAATAAACAAGATGCCATTCCTGCTTGCCTAGGCTATGGTGCTGCGCCTGGCCGTCCTGCATTCCAGCATACGATTTGCACATCAGTAAACCATGTGGTTTGCCACGGTATTCCCTCTGAAAACAAAATCTTAAAGAAAGGTGACATCTTGAATATTGATGTCACAGTGATTAAAGATGGATTTCATGGTGATACCAACATGATGTACATCGTGGGTGGCGAGACTTCTATTCTTGCAGATCGCTTATGCAAAGTTGCACAAGAAGCAATGTATCGTGGTATTGCTACGGTAAAACCTGGTTCGACGATCGGTGATATTGGTCATGCGATTCAAAAATATGTTGAGTCAGAGCGTTTCAGTGTCGTTCGTGAATATTGTGGTCATGGTATTGGCACTGTTTTCCATGATGAACCTCAAGTGCTTCATTACGGTCAACCAAATTCAGGCATGGTTTTAGAAGAAGGTATGACATTTACAATTGAACCAATGGTCAATGCTGGTGTATGGCAAACTAAACTTCTTGGTGATAAATGGACAGTTGTAACGAAAGATCATAAATTATCTGCGCAATATGAACATACTGTTTTAGTCACTAAAACAGGTGTCGAGGTATTAACTGCTCGCCCTGAAGAGGATTTATCCCGATTTCAATAATTTTAGTTAATTAATAAAGTTAAAAAAGTCAGACCAATTTAAATTGATCTGACTTTTTATTTTGCTAAGTCACTCAATAAGAAATAAATTAACAAACAAACCTAACAAATGTTGGATTTTTAAAATTTAAATTCATGATTTTTAAAAATTTTTTATCACAAAAATGAGTAAAAACGCTTTTCAAACTGATTCATTTTATGTTTATATAACGCTTAAAGAATGTAAAACAACAACTAGCAACAAAATCGGACAGGGAGTCCAAAATGACGAAAAAAGCATTCTGGTGCATGGTCGTACCTATTGTTTTTGCATCTACAACTATTTATGCAGAATCATCATTTTTTAATCTGGATGAAACTGAAGGGTTTAAACGATATTCAATTTCAGTCGGACCATTACATGTTATGCCTCAAGGTAAAGCCAAGGCACCTAAAATTCGTACAGCAGTAAAAAATGGTGAAGTTGCAAAAAATGGTGATATTACACTTTCTACAGTTTTTGAGAACTTAGATCCTGATAAAGAAAAAGAAAATCAAAGTATGCAAGCGCTTTTGAAGATCGTTGATGCTTTTAGTGATACTTATCCAGCCAGTCAAAGTGGAACTTCAACTGTAAGCGGCATTGAAAGTTGGAGTATGGATGGTTCTGGAATGACTGCAGATGATGTCACAACACTTGGCATCATGATCAATTACCATTTCAACGATAAGATCTCATTCGAGAGTAAAGCTGGATTCCCCCCAAAAGTAGATATTCAAGGTAAAGGTAAGATTACAGCACCATTTACAGCCGAAGCTAATTCAACACTTTTAGGTATACCTTTACCAACAATCTATCTTAAGAATGATCTGCCAATTACAGATCTTGAAAGTCATGGAAATTCTATTGCGACAGCTCGTGCATGGACCCCAATGTGGGAATTGCAGTACCATTTTGGACAGACTGGGATCAATAAATTTAGACCCTATGTTGGGCTTGGACTTATGGTCGCATACTTCAATGAATTAGAATTGAATCCAAGTCTTGAAAAAGACCTAATTGATTCAGGTCACATGATTGCCAATATGAAAAATGGACGCGGTGGCGATGCATTAATTAAAGGTAAAAAAAGTACAGCAAATCCCAAGGTTAAACTTGAGTCCGAATTGAGTTTTGCGCCAATAGCCACGCTTGGGTTTACTTACGACTTCAATCAGAACTGGTTTGCAGTTGCATCTATTAGTTATGCACATCTAACAGGTAAAACCACAATTGAAGTCAACGATGATAAACTCGGAACATTATTTTCATCGGAAGTTGATTTAGAAGTAAATCCTATCATTGGTTATGCTGGTGTAGGCTATCGCTTCTAAAACACTTGAGGCATATTGAAGCCATACCCCAATATGCCCAACCTATCACAAATAAAGAAAAAATAAGACAATTAACACACACTTTAAAATCCAACTTATATCATATTTTTCAATAATTTAACAATTGTAAATTAGGATAATAAATTTGATTTCAAGTGAACAAACTGCTTTGCATTTAGATGATTTAATGAATATAAAATGAACTAAAAATTGGACATGGAGTCCTTCAAACAATGAAGAAGTTTTTAGTTCCTACATTATTCGCAAGTTCATTCTTATCTACTCTGAGTTATGCGGAGTCAGGATATTTCAGCCTTTCTGATGAGGGGTTTAAGCGTTTTTCAATTTCAGTGGGTGCATTACATGTAATGCCGCAAGGTAAGGCCCAACCTTTTAATGTAAAAACAGTCATAAATGACAATTATGAATCAAAAGTTGGGGATATTAATGCTTCCACGGTAATCGATAACCTTGACCCAGATCGTAAACCAAATTATTTAGTAGAAGGTATTGTTAAATTAATTTCTGCTTTTCAAGGCAATGTCTCAGGGGCTATTAGTGGAAAATCCTATATTAATGGATTAGCTGAATGGGATAATCCGAATACGGGCTTGGAGGCTGATAAAGTTACAACAGTTGGCATCATGAGTAGTTATCACTTTACAGATAATTTGTCTGTGGAAATAAAAGGTGGAATTCCACCTAAAGTGGATATCAAAGGTATTGGAAATATTAAAGCCCCCTTCTCAGCTACTGCAGCACCGTTAGGTGGAATTGCGGGGAACTTAGACCTCAAAAATAATATTCATATTACTAATCTAGAACAATCTTCAAAAGCTGCTGAAGCTAGAGCATGGACCCCTGCTTTTGAATTACAATATCGTTTTGGTGAGACCGGGATTAATAAATTCCGCCCTTACGTTGGCGTTGGATTAATGTACGCTTATTTTAATGAGCTAAAAATGGATCCAGGTATTGAAAAAGATTTAGTCGCCGCTGGGCATATGATCCAAAATATTATTAATCAAAATGCTGGTGCAGCACTCGATAAGAAAGATACCAATGGAAAAATGAAAGTTAATTTAGAAGCAACTGATGTTTTTGCACCTATAGCTACAGTTGGATTCACCTACGACTTTAATGATACATGGTATGCAGTAGCATCTATTAGTTACGCTCACTTGCAGAATGAAACGAAGATCACAGTCGTCAATGAAAATACTGGACAAGAGTTAATCAACTCAAAAGCTGATATCGAGATTAACCCGATATTAGGCTATGCTGGGGTTGGCATGCGTTTCTAACGCATAGAGTAAGAAAAGAGGCAATTGCCTCTTTTTTTTGTAATCAAACAAAAACCAAACATAATTGGCAAATTATTACTACAATGTGTCTAAAAATAAATTTGATAATAAAAATACAAAAATAATCACTCTTTATTTACAGTTTTGGACATGGAGTTCCATAATGAAAAAAAAACTAGCTTACTTAGTTGCATCTATCAGTGCGTTAAGTTTTCCAGTCTTCAGTTATGCAGATTCACCTTATTTTAGTTTGAAAGATGGAGATGGCTTTAAACGTTTTTCTGTATCAGTGGGTGCATTACATGTAATGCCTCAGGGTAAAGCTCAACCGATTAGTATTAACACTGCTGTAGCCGAGGGTGAAAACACTCGCGTAGGTGATATCTCTATGAATTCAGTTATTGATAATTTAACTGAAGAAAATACAGGTTTAGCTGATTTAGTTAAATTTCTTGACAACTCAGGACTTAATCAATTACCTAGCCAGCTAAGCGGTACTGCTGATATCTATAATTTGTCACAGTGGAAAGCTGAAGGTACTGGTTTAGAAGCTGATGATGTCACAACACTCGGTATCATGACCAACTATTTTTTCACCGATAATATTTCATTTGAAATCAAAGCTGGTATTCCACCTAAAGTCGATATCCAAGGTAAAGGTCAAATTTATGCACCTTTTAAAGCTACAGCAAAACCAGAATTAGATCTTATTGAGTCAATCCCTGGTGGTATTGAACTTGGAGAAATGTACTTAGAAAAAAATCTACCAATCACTGATTTATCAGCCCACGGTAAAGTCGCAGAAGCTCGTGCATGGACGCCAGCATTCGAATTCCAATACCATTTTGGTAAAACAGGCGTAAATAAATTTAGACCTTATGTAGGGCTTGGTTTGATGTATGCATACTTCAATGAATTGGAAATGAACTCCAACCTTGAAGCTGATCTAGTCGCTGCAGGTCATAAAATTGCGAACATCAAATTAGGTGAAGCTGGGAAAGCACTTGATGGAATTGAAAGTACTGCGAATCCTAAAGTTAAACTCGAAGCTAAAGATGCTTTCGCCCCTGTAGCTACTGCCGGTTTTACTTATGATTTCAATGATCGTTGGTTTGCAGTCGGGTCAATTTCCTATGCGCATCTTAAAGGTGAAACAACAATTACAGTAAACGATACTGAACTTGGTGAATTAATCAATGCAAAATCAGATATCGAAATTAATCCGATTCTGGGATATGCCGGTATTGGTTATCGATTCTAATTTCCATCAGTCTTCATAAAGCGGCCAAGTGCCGCTTTATTCATTCTAATAACTAAATTTTATTGATTGATAAATTTTTATTCTGTCGTCATGATGCTACTGATCTTTTAAAATTACAAAAAATGCTAAGCGGATTGACCATGTCAGAAACCAAATTTTCAAAACCCCTCATCTTTATGCTCATTGGGAGTGCTTTTATTTTGGCACTCTCCTTAGGTGTCAGACATGGGTTTGGCTTGTATTTAGTTCCAATGAGTCATGAGTTTAATTGGAATCATCAAGTTTTCAGTTTAGCAATTGCCTTTCAAAATTTATTATGGGGTGCTGTTCAACCCTTTACGGGAGCGCTAGCAGATAAATATGGGAGTAAAAAAGTCGTTGCCGTAGGCGGCGCTTTATATGCGATTGGACTTGTGATGATGGCATTTAGCTCAACAGGGCTTCTCATCAATCTTAGTCTAGGTCTAATCATTGGTTTGGCTTTATCAGCTACTTCATTTTCTGTTTTGCTCTCTGCTGTCGGACGTGCAGCGCACCCAAGTCGACGTAGTATGGCTATGGGTATTGCCAGCGCAGCAGGCTCTTTTGGGCAATTTATTATGTTGCCAACCACACTTTTACTCTTACAAAATTTTGGTTGGTCATCGGCGCTACTCATCACAGCGATTTTAATTGCATTAATTGTACCCTTGGCTTGGATGCTAAAAGCTCCAATGTATCAAGCGCCTCAAGCAGTTGATGCGATTGCTAAACCTTCTTTAAGTTTTAAACAAATACTCATTGTTGCTAAAAACCACAAACCTTTTATCTGGTTAGCATTAGGATTTTTAGTTTGTGGATTTCAGGTCGTATTTTTGGGCATTCATTTGCCGGGTTATTTAACTGACCATGGTTTCAGCACCACCACTGGTACTATGTTTTTAGCCTTGGTTGGGCTATTTAATATTGTTGGAACTTACACAGCTGGTTGGCTGGGTGATAAATATTCCAAACCTAAATTGCTCATGTGGTTATATGGACTACGTGGCATTGCCATCATTTTATTCCTCGCATTGCCACTCTCGATCTTTACGATTTATAGTTTTGCCATCATTATGGGGTTGTTATGGTTATCAACCGTTCCCCTTACCAATGGTATTGTTGCGAATATGTTTGGAGTTAAGTATCTCACCATGCTAAGTGGAATTGTATTTTTTACTCACCAAGTCGGTTCATTTTTTGGAGGATGGTTGGGTGGCTTAAATCATGATATGACAGGCAATTACAATATTATTTGGATGATGTGTATTGCGCTCAGTATCTTCGGTGTATTCATTCATTTATTTGTTAATGAGGAGAATGTCGTCAATGACTAATCGCTTCAATTTGCTCAACATCAGCATATTCATCGGAGTCATCCTTCTGCTTAGTCTATCAATTGCTTTGTGGATGAACACTCCTGATTTATTTACATATTTTAACCAAGCTTTTTGCGCACATTAATTTATATAATTTCATGGTTTTGACAGCTCAGTTTTTTAAACTCCTCAATTAAATAATCTAATAAACATCTCACGGCAGGCATCATGCCTTGTCGTGATGTATAGGCAACATGAATAACGCCACGTGGCAACTCCCATTCAGGGACTAATTCTACAAGAGTGCCTTGATTAAGCTCTTCATATACAAACACTCTAGGTAATGATGCTATTCCAACACTGTTCAACACTGCAGATTTCATGGCGGCAAAATTATCAGTTTTGAGTCTTGGAAAGAATTCTATTTCTTGAAACTGATTAACTGTGTCAACTTTAGATTGAAATCTCCAAATCGATTTCGGGACATGAAAACCTATACTCGGAAGTTGTGCAAGGTTATCCAAATGGATAGGCTCATGAATCTGTTGAATTAATTCAGGCGTTGCCACTAACACATGTTGCCAAGCATCAAGCTCTCGTACAATCAAGTCGCTATCTTCAAGTGGTAAATTTCTCACCCTCACAGCCAAATCAATCCCCTCTTCTATGAGATCAATTTTACGATTTGTTGCGACCAGATGAACTTGAACACGTGGGTAATGTTGCATGAATTTAGCAATCATATTACCCAACGGAAACTCAACCAAACCAATTGGACACGAGATTCGAATTAAACCTGAAGGCTCGCTCGACAAACTTTGCTCTACAAAATTTTCTGCCGCCTCCACCTGATCCAAAATCTTAATACAATATTCAAAAAATTCTTGACCAACTGCGGTTACGGCAAACTTTCGTGTATTTCGTTGCAATAATCTTACGTGTAAACGGTTTTCCAAATCTGAAATATGACGAGACAACTTAGATTTTGTAATACCTAAAGCTTCACTTGCCTTAGTAAAACCTTGATATTTAACGACTTGCACAAAATAGTAGTAATCATTTAAATTTTGCATAATTGTTTCATTTTTGGAATTATCTGTTGAGAGAATCGCCCTGTAATCTCATCAATATACCTCAATATCATGATTAGAACGATATATAGAGGAATACAAATGACACAAGTTCAGAAAGTCTATACCAGCGATCGAAGCACATGGGTGGGTGATGGTTTTCCAACAAACTCCATGTTACCCATGCATGAAATAGGAAATCATACCAGCCCATTCTTGGTAATGGGTTATACAGGTCAATATCGATTTTCTCCAAGTCACCACCAACGCGGTGTTGGTTTACACCCCCACCGTGGTTTTGAAACGGTGACGATTGTCTATGACGGCGAATTAGAGCATCGTGACTCAAAAGGCAATCATGGAAAAATTGGTCCAAACGAAGTGCAATGGATGACCGCAGGTAAAGGTATTCTGCATGAAGAACACCATTCGGAAGCTTTTGCAAAAACTGGCGGAGTTTTGGATATGGTTCAACTTTGGGTAAATCTACCAGAGCATGCCAAGATGACTGAGCCGAGATATCAGGAATTGACTGAGCAAAATATTCCTGAAGTTTTATCTCACGATGAGCAAACCAAGATTCGTGTTATTGCTGGTCAATATCAAATCGGCTCAACTGTTTATCAAGGACCAGCTCAAACATTTAGCAACATGAATGTTTATGACATTAGACTTAATCATGGAGCACGCCTTCCATTAAATCTTATGCCAAACTGGAATCATCTGATTTTCATCCTTGATGGAGAAGTTGAGATTGATGGTCAGATCTATACAGCCATGCAAACGCTTTATCTTGACCCAAAATCAACACAGGTCGAAATATTTGCTCATCGTACGGCGAAAATTCTTTGCTTAAGTGGTGAACCATTGAATGAACCCATTGTTGCCCACGGTCCTTTCGTCATGAATACTCAGGAAGAAATCGTGCAAGCATTTGATGATTTCAGAAATGGAAATTTTGCTTAATTTAACATCCACAAGCCTTATCATTTTCAAGATAAGGCTTACCCCTCATCACTCCTTCATTCATTTCAAATACTTGTCATAATCGCCTATTAGACTTAGTTCAAAAACATCGTACGATTAATAAATGAAATCAGATAATTTTCCTAAAGTTAGCTTATCAGCACTATTTTTTATTTTTCTTAAATTAGGATGTATTTCATTTGGCGGTCCTGCAGCGCATTTAGTGTTATTTCATCGCACTTTTGTTGATCAACTCAAATGGTTAAGCTCTCATGAATATGGACAATTGGTCGCATTAGCGCAATTGTTGCCAGGTCCGACCAGTAGTCAAGTGGGGTTATCGATAGGATATTTATCCAAAGGATATTGGGGGGGCTTTATTGCTTGGTTAGGATTTACATTACCTGCCTTCATTCTAATGACTTCATTTGCTATTTTTGGTCAATATTTTTTTTCCGATATACCTCTCGAACTCTTTCACGTCATCCATTTGATTGTAATAGCCGTCGTCATTTGGGCTTTTTTACAAATGTTCAAAAGCTTCTGTACTGAAATTTGGCAGTATGTCCTGATGCTGAGTTCTGCTTTTTTTATTTATTTTACACAGTGGAGCTATAGTCAAATTTTCTTAATTTTAGTGGCTGGATTCATTGGCTTAGCTTTTACAAAAAAAGGAAAATCTCAGCCATCACCGCACATCAAAACCACTCAGACATCTCCAAAATATCATTATCTCTGGCTCATCCTGTTTGTAGCTTTATTTATTATTTTTCCTGCGTTGCAATTTATCTATTCATCAAGCTTGCTTAGAAATATAGAAAGCTTTTATCAAACTGCTTCAATGGTTTTTGGAGGCGGTCATATCATCCTGCCACTCATGTATGAAGATTTTGTGCTTACTCAACACATCACTGCGGAACAATTTGACTTAGGCTATGCATTTGCTCAACTTATTCCAGGCCCTTTATTTAGTTTTGCAGGATACGTTGGCACATATTTAGGATTTACCGCATCGCCTTTACTTAACGCTGCGATTGCAACCAGTATAATTTTCCTGCCCTCATTTCTGCTTATTTTCGGCACGCTCCCTTATTGGTCAAAATGGGTCAAAAACAAAAAGATTGCAGCAGCCGTAGCTGCAATTAATGCAGCGGTCATCGGGTTATTACTCTGTTTAATTGCTCAAATGGCTGAAAAACATCTACTCTCAATTTATGATTTTATTTTTATCGGCATTGTCATTCTTTTACTGAGATCAAAAATCCCTGTCATCATCTCTTTATTAGCGAGCTTTGTTAGCTATGGAGCTTTATTGTATTTTGTAATTTAAAGATCAAACTTAAATGCAAAAATAAAAAAACTCGCAAGCCTGGACTTGCGAGTTTTTTTTGTCATCAAGTCGCCTTAGAACAAGCGATTCATCCCGTTTAACGTTGCTACGCGATAAGCTTCAGCCATCGTTGGGTAGTTAAACGTTGTCTCAACAAAATACTTGATGGTATTGTTCGGACTATTCATCACGGCTTGACCAATATGAATAATTTCAGAAGCATTATTACCGAAGCAATGCACACCTAAAATTTCTAAGGTTTCGCGATGGAACAAAATCTTTAACTCACCCACTGTATCACCCGTGATTTGTGCACGAGCAAGGTGACGGAAAGACGCCTGACCAACTTCATAAGGAATTTTTTCTTCAGTTAATTCCTGCTCAGTTTTACCAATTGATGAAATCTCTGGAATGGTATAAATACCAGTAGGAATATCAACTACGGGTTGGATACCTTGTTCACCACTCATAATCGCGCCAGCACAGCGACCTTGGTCATATGCAGCTGAAGCTAGAGACGGCCAACCAATTACGTCACCCGCAGCATAAATATTTTCAACCTCAGTTTGATACTGCTCGTTCACTGATAGTTGTCCGCGGCTGTTTGGTTTGATGCCAACATTTTCCAAGCCAAGACCATCTGTATTACCAGATCGACCATTACACCATAGAATTGCATCAGCTTTAATTTTCTTGCCACTTTCAAGATGCAACACCACATGATCATCAAATGTTTCTAAGTGATCAATCTGCTCATTGTGGCGAATTAATACACCTTGTTCACGTAAGTGATATGACAATGCATCAGCAATTTCGTCATCTAAATAGCTCAGTAATTTATGCTGAGTATTAATCAAATCAACTTTGTGATCTAAGCCAATAAAGATAGATGCATATTCACAGCCAATGACACCAGCGCCATAAATAATGATTTTTTGAATTGAAAAATCTAGATCTAAGATTTTGTCAGAATCAAACACACGTGGGTGATTGAAATCTAAAATTGAAGGACGATATGGACGACTACCTGTCGCAATCACCAACTGTTTAAAAATAATCGTTTCTTTCACACCTTCAGGCGTGAAAATCACAACCGTATTTTGGTCTTGGATATAAGCACGACCGTGGAAAATATCAATGCGGTTACGGTCGTAAAAACGCGAGTGTGTATCCACTTGCTGTTGGATCACTTTATGCGCATTACGAAGCACTTGCTTCATGGTGAATTGTTTCCAATCACCCACTTTTTGGAACATTGGATCACGTTGATAACGGATAATGCTAGAAACCGTTTGACGTAAAGCTTTACTTGGAATGGTTCCTACATGCGTACAGTTACCACCAAGTTGTTCACGCATATCAACTACTGCAACGCGCTTGCCTGATTTGGCAAGTTTCATTGCCGCACCTTCACCAGCAGGGCCTGAACCTAAAACGACTGCATCATATTTGACAAAGGTTCCACTCACGACCTCTTTCTTACGCGGCATTCAATGCTCCTATACAATTATCTCTTCATTTATCTAACTTATATTATGACTGAAAATGCACACATTTGCTGTATTTCAATACCATATATTGCTTGATAGCCACATTTATTTTATGAATATCGTTTTTGCCCAATTTATGCATAAATTCGCTATAATAAGAGACCTATTTTTAATATTTCCTCCCGTCACACATTAGTGGAATCGTTGAATATGTCAGAAAACCGTAAACCAGTACAGGGTGAAAAACTTCGTGGCGCTGAGAAAGTTGCACGTATTCCTGTAAAAGTGATTCCTACGGTTGAAGCACCTCGTAAACCAGACTGGATTCGCGTCAAAATGGCTGCACCAGAAGAGGTTCAACGCATTAAATCAACTTTACGTGAACAAAAATTACATACAGTGTGTGAAGAAGCTGCATGTCCAAATCTTCCTGAATGTTTTGGTGGTGGTACAGCAACTTTCATGATTATGGGTGACATTTGTACACGTCGTTGCCCATTTTGTGATGTGGCACATGGTCGTCCGAATGCATTAGACCCAGATGAACCACGCCACATGGCTGAGACAATTGCAAACTTAGGTTTGAAATACGCTGTCATAACATCTGTAGACCGTGATGATCTACTCGATGGTGGAGCGCAACACTTTGTTGATTGTATTAAAGAAGCGCGTGCTTTAAGTCCTAATACATTATTGGAAATTTTAGTACCTGATTTCCGTGGTCGTATGGATGTTGCATTACGCATCATGACGGAATGTCCTCCAGATGTGTTTAACCACAACATTGAAACCGTACCACGTTTATACAAAGCAATGCGTCCAGGTTCAGACTATCAACATTCCTTAAATCTTCTTAAAATGTTTAAAGAATACTGCCCAGATATTCCAACTAAATGTGGCTTGATGGTAGGTATTGGCGAAACTGAAGAAGAAGTTCTCGCACTTCTTGATGACCTCAAAGCACACGATGTTGACTACGTAACAATTGGTCAATATTTACAACCATCGAAAGAACATGCACCAATTGATCGCTTCGTCACACCTGAAGAGTTCGAACGCTATACAGCACATGGGCAAAAATTAGGCTTTAAAAATATTTGGGCTGCACCAATGGTACGTTCAAGTTATTTTGCTGATCGTCAATACTATGGCGAACCAGTACCAGCAGTTCGTCGTAAAGCTGATCCTGCAAAGAAAATTACTGTTCAAACAATCGAAGCATAATTCTTCTTACTTTAAAGCCCTCGTATGAGGGCTTTTTTGTTTGTGGTTTTTATAATTCTCAATTACTTATTGACACATTTCTTATCTCTCTTCAGCTTGAATTTTGAATATTTTTCAAACAATCTTATCCAATATAAGTATTAATATGCGTCCGTTTTAGAACTCAACGCTTTCGTTTCACATTTCATGATCCAATATCGCTGTAGATCTGATGTTTGTGCTTTGATTAAATTTACTGTGGGTATTGGCTCCATGACCAAATCATAAATGGAGCAGTTCATAATGTTTTTTATACTCAGTTTAATTATTCTATTTATAACACTCTGGGCTATTTTTTATTTCGAATTCTCAAGAACTTCTGGGGCTATCACACTCACAGTCGTATCTATTTTAGTTGCGTTGATCAGCCCTTGGTCGCTGATACTCGGTATTCCTTTTATCCTAATTTCATTGATTGTCAGTATTGATACGTTAAGGATGAAATTTATTACACAACCTGCCTATAAAGCTCTAGCCAATGCAATGCCAACAATGAGTAGTACCGAGCGTGAAGCATTAGATGCAGGAACCAGTTGGTGGGAAAAAGAATTATTTATGGGGGCACCAGACTGGAAGAAATTTGATCAGTATCCGTACCCCACACTGTCTGAAGAAGAACAATCATTTATCGATCATGAAGTCGAACAGCTCTGCCAGATGCTGGATGAATGGGATATTCACCATCATCGTAAAGACCTCCCTGAAGAAGTCTGGTCATTTATTAAATCCAAAGGTTTTCTGGGTTTAATTATCCCTAAAGAATACGGCGGTAAACAATTCAGCTCATTTGCGCAAAGCCGTATCATGAGTAAGATTGCCTCGCGCTCACTTACCACTGCTGTCAGTTGTATGGTGCCTAACTCTTTAGGTCCAGGAGAATTACTCTTACACTACGGTACTGAAGATCAAAAGAATCGTTATTTACCAGGTTTAGCAAAAGGTGAAGAAATTCCTTGTTTTGGTTTAACAAGCCCTGAAGCAGGTTCAGATGCAGGTGCAATTCCTGACACAGGTGTGGTTTGTTATGGTCAATTTGAAGGACAAGAAGTTCTTGGCCTAAAAATGAATTTTTCCAAACGTTGGATTACACTTGCCCCTGTTGCTACGGTGGTCGGTTTAGCTTTCAAATTATATGACCCTGAAGGTTTACTAGGTGATAAAAACAAAACTGAATACGGAATCACCTGTGCCCTATTACCAGCTGATCATGAAGGTGTGATTGTAGGAGCACGCCATAATCCAGGTTCACCATTTATGAATGGTACCGTGGATGGTAAAGATGTCTTCATTCCGCTGGATTGGATTATTGGTGGTGTAGAAAATGCAGGTAAAGGCTGGCGTATGCTGATGGAATGTCTGGCAGTTGGCCGCGGTATTTCTCTTCCAGCACTATCAACAGCTGCAGGTGAAATGTGTTATTTAAATGTCGGCGCCTTTGCTCGTGTCCGTCAACAATTCAAAATTTCAGTCGGTAAATTCGAAGGTGTTCAAGAGGTTTCAAGTGATATCGCTAGCGATACCTATATGCTTGAAGCATTCCGTTACCTAGTGACTTGTGGCCTAAACCAAGGGGGTAAACCTGCAGTCATGACTGCAATGGCAAAATACTACGCAACTGAGACCATGCGTAAGATTGTTAATCATAGTATGGACATTGTGGGCGGGCGTGCTATTCAAATGGGTCCTCGTAACTTCTTGGCGCTCATGTACCAAGCGATCCCTGTTTCGATTACTGTTGAGGGTGCCAATATTCTGAGTCGTTCACTGATGATTTTTGGTCAAGGTTCGATGCGTTGTCATCCCTATTTATTTGAAGAATTACAACTTTTACAAGCCGAAAATAAAGATGCAGCATTAAAAGATTTTAATGACATTCTTTATAAGCATTTGGGTTATACATTTAATCGAACCGCTAAATCATTTGCTTATGGTTTTATAGGCGGATCAACAGAAGGCTCAGTAAAAGCTGATGATTTCAGTCGCCCTTACTACAAAACCATTAATCGTTTGAGTGCTAATTTTGCCTTAGTCGCAGATATGTGCTTAGGCCTCCTTGCAGGTGATATCAAACGCAAAGAAATGCTGTCTGGACGATTAGCAGATATGCATTCACATTTATTTATTGCGACTGCAATTCTTAAATTTTATGAAAATGGTCAACGTACTGAAGCTGAACAACTGCATGCTAAACTCGCACTTGAGAAAGCATTATATGCATCTCAAGAAGCTTTCTATGGTCTTTTTGATAACTTCCCTGTAAAAATCGCCGCAAGCTTAGTCAAACTCATTTGTTTCCCTTTTGGTCGTCCTATTGCTCAACCATCGGATGCCTTGAAACTTAAATTAGGTGAACTAATTCTTCAGGAAAATGCTTTCCGCAATGAATTAAAAAAACATGTCTTCTATAGTACTGATCCCGATGATGTCAATGGGCGCATGGAGTCTACATTCCAAATGTTGCTTCAAATTGAGGAATTATGGAATAAGTTTAAAAAGGCTGAATCCAAAGGCCAATTTACAGGTCTGACTTTTGAAGAGCACATTGAGTCTGCTCTTAATGACAAGTTCATCACTCAGGCTGAAGCAGATCAGTTACTTACGTATAACGCTAAACGTTTTGACAGTATGTTGACCGATGTTTTCGATACTGAACTTAACCAGAGTTTAGAACTTGAGAACCCTCACGCTCAGGTGTTGTCAAAATCTACACAATACTAGTCACTCAATTGCTTCTGAAAAAACGATCCTAAAGGGTCGTTTTTTATTTTTCATTCCACTTTTTATATTTCATTCCACTATGGTGTTATAGAAAACAACATCAAAATAAGCGAAATTAAATGAAAACAAAATAATGAATCTTTATTCATTTTTTATGATAATGTGATTACAACTAATAAAATAGCTGTCATTAAATTTTGAACATATGAAATTGACACGCATTTGAATCATATAAACTACAGGACAAGGATCAACGCTATGAGTCAAGAAATCGTATTAGTTGCAGGTAGCCGTACCGCTATGGGTAGCTTTCAGGGAGGACTTTCAAGCTTAACAGCCCCGCAACTTGGTGCTGAAGTCATTAAAGCCGTACTTGACCAATCTAAGCTTGCTGCAGACCAACTAGATGAAGTGATTATGGGCTGTGTTTTACCTGCGGGATTAAAACAAGGTCCTGCTCGTCAAGCGATGCGAATTGCAGGTGTACCAGATCATGTAGGTGCAACAACGATCAATAAAATCTGTGGGTCTGGCATGAAAGCCGTGATGCAAGCTGCAGATGCCATTAAAGCTGGCTCGGCAAATATTATTGTCGCTGGCGGAATGGAATCCATGTCGAATGCACCTTATCTCATGGACAAAGCACGCGCAGGTTACCGTATGGGACATGGCAAAGTGATTGATCACATGTTCCAAGAAGGTTTGGAAGATGCTGAAACTGGCTATTCAATGGGTATTCTTGCTCAAGAAATGGCAGATAAGAAAAACTACACACGTGAACAACAAGACGATTTCGCGATTCGCTCCTTAACTCGTGCTCAGAATGCGATTCAAAATAATTATTTCAAAGATGAAATCACCCCTGTTACAGTAAGTTCACGTAAAGGCGATGTCATCGTTGCCCAAGATGAAAATCCATTTACAGCAAAAATTGATAAAATTCCTACGCTACGCCCAGCATTTGCTAAAGACGGTACAATTACTGCAGCCAATGCCAGTTCAATTAGTGATGGTGCATCAGCATTTTTAGTGACTTCTGCTGAACTCGCAACAGCAAAGGGACTTTCAACTTTAGCAACGATTAAAGCTTACGCAACGCACTCTCAACACCCATCAGAATTTACCATCGCACCTGTTGGTGCAATAGAAAAAGTATTAAACAAAGCGGGCTGGACTGTTGAAGACGTGGATTTGTGGGAAATTAATGAAGCGTTTGCGATGGTGACCATGGCAGCGATCGATGCTTTTCATTTAGATCCTGAAAAAGTGAATATCCACGGTGGAGCTTGTGCACTCGGACATCCATTGGGGTCATCAGGTTCACGAATTATTTTGACTCTCATCCATGCATTAAAACGCTTAGGTAAAACAAAAGGTGTTGCCGCACTTTGCATTGGTGGTGGAGAAGCAACTGCGATTGCGATTGAAATCCCAGCTTAATATTTATGCTATAGCGCATCTCAAGATGCGCTTTTTTTATGAGGAAAAAAATGTCAAAACAAGATTATGAAAATGGTTTAAAAGTTCGTACAGAAGTGATGGGAGAAACTTTTGTCAAACGAGCACAAGACAATACAGTTCCATTTACTCAACCACTTCAAGATTGGATTAATGAGCATGCATGGGGTTCAACTTGGCAACGTGAAGGCGTTTTACCACGCAAGTATCGTTCGTTAATCACGATTGCATTTTTAACAGCCCAAAAAAGCCCAACAGAACTTAAAGGTCATGTACGTGGTGCTTTAAATAACGGCGCAACTGTTGAGGAAATCCAAGAGGTTCTTTTGCACAGCTTGCCGTACTGTGGTGCTCCAGCTACACAAGAAGCATTTATAGCCGCGTTAGAAGTCATTAATGAATATCAACAAAGCTAATCTCATTGAGCATTCATAGATAAACCGCTTAATCTACATTAAGCGGTATTTAAGGTATTTGGACGCTAGATTTAACTTAATTCAATTTTAGATTGATGTTCAAGCACCTGAACCACAGCTGAAAAATCAGAATCTTGAGCTTTCACTTTTTCAATTTGCATATACTGATTTTGTATAAGTTGCATCGCTGGCAAATTCAACGCTTGCTCTTGAATTAGATCAGTCGCAATTCCTATATCCTTTTGTAAAAGATCTAACGCAAAGGTTTTTGGAAACGCACGACTCAGAACACGTTGCGCCATAATATTTTCAGACATTGAACTTTTACCACTAGAATGATTAATACAATTCAATGCACTATTCAAATCTACTCCTTTTGACTTTAATACCGTCAATCCTTCTGCGAGTGCCCATAGATGGGTTGCCATCAACGTGTTATTCACTGCTTTAACAGCAAATCCAGAACCACTCTCCCCGACATATTCAATTAATCCTGCAAATGCCTGAATAATCGGTTTTGCACGCTTATAAGCATCGAAATCACCCCCAACCATTACCGTCAGTGTCCCTTTTTCAGCACCTATAGTTTGCCCAGAAACGGGGGCATCTAAATATTCAACACCATTAAATTTCAACTGATTTGCAAGTTTTAAAGCACTTACAGGTACACCACTGGTACAGTCGATCCATACGCTCCCCTTGACCGGAGGATTTTGAGCAATAAGCTGTTCGACATCTGCACTGGTGGGTAAGCAACTGAAAATAAAATCTGCTTTCACTGCTTGATCGACAGAGGTCGCTTTAGTACCAAATGTTTGTGCATGTGCTTCTGCTTTTTCAAAATTACGGTTCCAAACCAAAACTTCAAATCCTAGTTTTGGTAAATGGCTCGCCATGTGCCATCCCATAGCACCTAAACCGATAAATGCAATTTTCATTTTTAATTTCACCTTAAATTTGAGTGTTAGGGAGTGCCGTTGCTTCTGGTGAATGCGGTTTGTTCTCGAGCTCTACTGTTTGCACATTCTTATCTTCGCGATTTAAGAAAAGATTCAATAAAATAGCCGCTAATGTTGCAGTCCCTATTCCACCCAAATCAAAATTGCCAATTTGTAAACTATAATTGCCTGTCCCCATAATTAAGGTGACAGCAGCAATCAATAGAGTACTGTTTTTGGTAAAATCTACGCGGTTGTCCACCCAAATTTTAGCACCGGCCACTGTAATCAGACCGAAAACAACAATCGAAGCTCCCCCTAATAATGCGACAGGAATCGTACTAATAACCGCGCCAAATTTTGGTGATAGACCTAGCAAAATTGCAAATACGCCAGCAAATAAAAATATGGTGGTCGCATAAATTTTGGTTACCGCCATCACACCAATGTTCTCAGCATATGTTGTCATTCCTGTTCCACCCACTGATGCGGACAAGGTCGTACATACACCATCAGCAAAGAAACCTCGTCCCATATATGGTGAAAGATTACGTCCAGTCATTGCAGATACTGCTTTGAAATGTCCTAGATTCTCTGCAACTAAGATGATCGCTACGGGAGCAATAAGCAGCATGGCATTAAATTCAAACACTGGCGCATGAAAAGTAGGTAAACCGAACCAAGCTGCCTCACTGACTTTAGTAAAATCGATCGCTGTACCAAAACCCAAAACATTGGTGAGTAAAAAATAAATAAAGTAAGAAGCCACTAAGCCAATGAGCAATAACAATCTACGGATCATGCCCTTAGTAAATACGGCGATTACACTAATACAAATAATCGTGATTAGAGCCATCCATGAATCAAACTGATTAGCAGAGACACTTTTGATCGCCACTGGCGCTAAATGCAAACCAATGATCATCACAATTGCTCCAGTCACAATTGGTGGCATCAATTTTTCAATCCATGCTGTGCCAGTTTTCATCACGATCAAACCGATCAAGGCGTACAAAATACCGCATGCAATGGTACCGCCAAGTGCTAAGCCTAAGTTTGGATTTAAGCCAACACCGGTATAACCAGTGACTGCAATGACTGCTCCAATGAAAGCGAAGCTCGAACCTAAATAGCTCGGCATACGCCCCCCAGTCATTAGGAAAAATAATATTGTCCCAATACCCGTAATAAACATTGTAAGATTCGGATCGAAACCCATCAGTAAAGGGGCAAGTACTGTTGCTCCAAACATTGCAAATGCATGCTGCAGCCCCAATACCATACTTTTACCTGGCGGCAAGTACTCATCTACTTGAACTGCGGTCGTGTCTAGATTTCCTTGGAAAGGTTTAAATTTTGGAAACCATGTTTCTTTTGTGCTCATCGACCTTCTCCTGATCAAGCATGCTGTTTTAGACCATTGGAACTGGCTCGCAATATGCGCGTTTAAAATACATGAGGGCTTTTTCACCCGCTTGCTGTTTCATCCCCTTTACATGGCAGAACAAAACATCATGACTGCCCACCGATAAACTTTGTACGACTTCACAATCAAAACTCACTAGCGCACCTTCTAAAATAGGTGCACCTGTGACTAATGTTGACCAATCCCCCTTTTCGAAACGTTCTGCCATTGGAGTTTTACCCCCAAACACATTTGATAAATGCTTTTGACTACTACTTAAAGTATTGACACACAAAACCTGATTACTTTTAAATGTTTCAAATACTGATGCTGATCGATTTAGACATACCAGCAATGTTGGTGGCGTATCTGTCACACTACATACAGCTGAAGCTGTGAAGCCAGCTTTTCCTGCTAGACCAGCTGTAGTAATGACATTGACAGCTGCACCTAAATTCGACATTCCTTGCCTAAAAACCTGTTGGTCAATATTGAATGTGGCACTCACTGCCTCGGGTAAATTGATTGATTTCACATTTGCATTCATAGTGTTCTCCATCCCTCATCGCCTAAGCAGTCAGTGAGGGACTCATAATAGGGTGATGAAAGCTTTCAAATTAAACATGAGCAATCGAAGCAATTTCGATGAGTGCATCAGGTTTGACTAATCCTGTTTGAACACAGTAACGAGCTGGTTCTGCATTCGGAAAATATTCGGCATATACTTCATTCATTGCAGCGTAGTTTGCCCAATCTGTCAGAAAAATATGGTTGAAAGTAATGTCAGACATTGTTCCGCCAGCAGTTTCGATGACCTTCTTTATTGTTTCAAGGACATGGCGTGTCTGTGCTGCTACGTCTCCAACATGAACTACATTGTTGTTTTCATCAAAAGGCAAAGTGCCTGAAACATAGACAATGTTGTCTGCTTTAGTTGCTGGCGAATACGGTGCGAGTGGCTTACCTGAACCCACTGGAATAATGACTTCTTTTGACATGACTTATTTCCTAATTTTAAAATTTATAAATATCTATGCGCTTTCAGCGAGTGTTGGTTGATCTGCAAAACTACTGACAAAACTTTCTGTATCCGTCACCCATCCAAAGAAGGTTTTTATGTTATACATACTTGCGACATGGGCTTCTTTTGGCCCTGCTTGATGACAGGCATCGTCTAAAGCCACGCCAAAATATTCTAGAAAGAAGCCATCTCTGAGCGTCGATTCAACGCATACATTGGTGGCGATACCAACAAAAACCAAATTACGAATTCCACGCACTCTGAGCATGCTGTCTAGCGCTGTGTTAAAGAATCCACTATAACGAGGCTTTTCAATCACAATATCTTGAGGAGCTGGCACCAACTCATCAATCAACTCAAAATCCCAATCCCCTTTTGCTAACAATTTGCCTTGTAGCTCAGGACGCTTACGCATAGTCTTCAGTGCATTTGATTTATGAAAGTTTGGTGAATCAATACCACCTGCTTCACGATATTGATT
Source organism: Acinetobacter sp. ANC_7655 (assembly GCF_056784015.1). NCBI lineage: Bacteria > Pseudomonadati > Pseudomonadota > Gammaproteobacteria > Moraxellales > Moraxellaceae > Acinetobacter > Acinetobacter sp. ANC_7655. The sequence continues at coordinate 652,269 of NZ_JBWYJB010000001.1, forward strand.
ATCCCAACCGTTTTTGAAATAGATCACTTGAATACCAGCATCATGTGCTGCAGAAACTGCCTTTTTAATATTTTCAACCACAGGTTTTGTCGTCGACACATCAAACCCAGCAAGATCTAAATAACCACCTTTTGACGTATACGCATTTTGCATATCAATCACGATTAATGCTGTTTGCTCAGGTGCAAGCACAATATTTTCCGGTTCGGCTTTGAGTTTTACACCCGTACCCGCTTGTGCAGTAAATCCAGCTTCAACGGTATTTTCTAAATGACTCATGCGATTTTCTCCAACACAGGTTCTGAACTCATTCCTTCAACCACAACATGTTCACGACATTTCATAAGCGGCTGAATCCGTTGTCCAAAACTTTCAACACCTTTAACAAAATCATCAAATGTCAGTAAAATGCCTTCAGTTCCTTTTACCTCGCTAATCTCATCTAGCATTTTTGCGATAGTTTCGTAAGAACCCACTAACGTCCCCATATTGATGTTGACTGGTGATACTGATGAAGCCATTTGACGAATATTAGTATCTGCACCGGATTTAGTATCTTTTCCGCCTTGATTCATTAACCAGTTGATCGCTTCAATATCAGCGCCATCGTTATAATGTTGCCACTTCGCCATCGCTTCTTCGTCTGTTTCAGCAGCGATAATCATGAACAAAACGTAGGTTTGAACATCACGACCCGTAATATCTGTTTTTGCTTTTAAACGATCGTTGATTTCTGCATATGCTGTTGGTGTATTAAGCCCTTTACCAAAAACAAAATTGTAATCAGCGTGTTGAGCAGAAAATTCCAAACCTGTATCCGATTGACCAGCGCAGATAATTTTCATCTCTGCTTGCGGGCGTGGGCTAACTCGGCAATCATCCATTTGGAAATGGTCACCTTTAAAATCAGATTTACCTGTTGCCCATAATTCACGCAGAATTTGTACGTATTCAGATAAGTATTCATAACGCTTTCCGAAATATTCATCACCGGGCCACATGCCCATTTGGGTATATTCTGGCGCTTGCCAACCTGTGACGACATTTAGGCCGAAACGACCATTCGAAATTGAATCAATCGTAGATGCCATGCGTGCAACTATGGCAGGCGGCATCACTAGCGTCGCAGCCGTTGCATAAATTTTTATTTTGCTGGTGACTGCAGCAAGACCCGCCATAAGCGTAAAAGTTTCTAAGTTGTGATCCCAAAACTCAGTTTTACCCCCAAAACCACGCAGCTTGATCATAGACAATGCAAAGTCAAAACCATAATGCTCTGCGCGTTGGACAATTTTTTTATTTAACTCAAAACTTGGTTTGTATTGAGGAGCATTTTCTGAGAGTAACCAGCCATTATTTCCGATCGGACAAAAGACACCAATTTTCATATCTAACACTCCTAATTTAACGATCAGTTAAATTTGATTTAGTAGGATTAAGCTTTCGAGCTTGTATTAGATATTTAGCAAATGATGTGCCAATTATTATTTCATTATATATTACAACAACTTAATAATCTTATATTTTACCTTATGATAAATTAATCACATAATCCCAATACCCATTACTCCTAAATAACGTCATAAAAAAGTGCACAAGATGTTCCAAAAAAATACCATTTGGTAAAATAATTAAAAAACCCACGATCTCAATCGTGGGTTTTTATATGCAATTGAAAAGTTTCAAATGCTAGAGTGATCGAAGAAATTGAATAAGTGCCTGATTAGTGATATTTGGCTCAGTCACAGTAGAAGCATGTGCACCTACATCAAAAATTGAGCATTGTGCATGTACAAAATTTTTCTGAAGATCAAGAGTCTTATGTACTGGAACCAAGAAATCATCACGATTTGCAATCAAGTGAATTGGAGTTCGTTGAAGTGCGGTGATATGTTCATTCGTTATTTTAAATTCCTTTAAAGCCTTCAGACGTCTCAGTACATTCTCTTTTGGTGGAAAGTTTCGGAGTTGATTATTTTCTGCTTGTTGTATTTGATCGATATTAACAGAGATCCATACAGGTGGATAAAGAAATAATGCTTGAGCTCTAACATATGCCTCTGCACCAGCATTTTGTAATAACGATTCTCGAGCTTCAAAACATTTGAGCGTATGTGGATCTAGTGAGTCCCACGCATTAATACTGGTCAAACTCAACATTTCCAATTTTGTATTTTGAATTAAAACGGCTAACTCCGCTCCAATATGCCCACCTAAAGCATGACCGATAAAATGGAATTCATCGATCTTTAGATCCTCTAAAATCTGTATCACTTGTATTGCCATATCGGTCATTGAATAAGTTGGTGCTAGTAATGCAGCATCTGCATGACATCCTTGTTGATCATATGTAATGACATGAAAAAATTGAGTCAATATATCTAATTGAGGATGCCAAAAATGTCCATGCCCTCCTAACCCTGAAGATAACAACACAAATTGAGCATCAGGATTAGCTTTGCAGTAAAAAACTTGATACGTCATAAATTTTAACTATCGATAAAAAATAACTACAACGCTGCAATTAACATGCCCAAGCTAATTCAATAAAAAAATTTATTTCTAAAATGCTAAATTTATAATTCTAAAGATAAACAATAATTGTTATCATTTACAATAATTACATACACTCACACTTTCTTACTTTTATGAACAGTACAGAATTCGAACTACCAGGCGAGTTAACACTTGGGAATCAAGTAAAAAAAACTCGTAAAACTACTAAATCAGTTTCTATTAGTTATCGCCTGATGGTGCTCTATCGTTTTTTATTGGCGGGTATTGGAGGTTATTTGCTTGCATCCCTCTCTGCTATCGTGATTGCACAAACATTTAGCACATATCAATCTAGCGCAGCGATGTCAGCAACGCTCATTGCTTTCTGTTTACAGTGTGCAGCGTTTATTTGGGTTTTTATGGTTCACAAAACCAGAAAAGCTACACTGGGCATCGTCTTACCTAGCCTTGCTTTATTTCTCATCTATAAAATCATGGGGAACTAATTCATGAGAAGTGATGCCAAAGCTGAAGGCCCACGCCAGTCTATGTCATGGTTACATACTTGGGCTAGTTTGATACTAGGATGGTTGCTGTATGCCATCTTTGTAACCGGTACTTTGAGTTTTTTCCAAGCAGAAATCAGCACATGGATGAAACCCGAGTATCACCAATCGATTCCAAGCCGATCTCAACTTGAGCAGACGCAAGTGGCTCTGCAATATTTGCAGAATAATCATGCTGATGCAGGGAGCTGGGGAATTCAATTACCCAATGCTCGTCAAAATTACACCACACTGAATATCCGGAGTGTCGGAGAAGATCCCAATGCTCGTCGCGGTGGTGAACGTGTGACGATTGACAGTGCCACAGGTAAAGTATTAGAAGCCCGTGAAACCCGTGGTGGTAGCTTTCTGTATCGTTTCCATTTTGAATTATACGGAATGCCACGTATATGGTCACGTTGGATTGTGGGCATAGCAACTATGTTTATGCTTGTTGCAATTATTAGTGGCATCATCACCCATAAGAAAATCTTTAAAGATTTCTTTACCTTTAGAACAGGTAAAGGACAGCGTTCTTGGTTAGACGCACATAATGCAACAGCTGTATTCGCACTTCCCTTTCATATCATGATCACTTTTAGTGGTTTACTTTTATTATTGTTTACCATCATGCCATGGGGGGTAGAGCAAATTTATGACAATCGTGGCGCCTTTCTACAAGACCAACGAAAATCCTTAATTCAAAATCCAGCAGAACCACAAGGGCAGACTCGTACTGATCAACCGCAAGGAAATCAGCGCTCAATGATGAATGCTCGTACAGAAATTGAGGCTCGTGGTACGCAGTCAGCATCAAATGAACATACTAACAAAATGGATGGTGAGAGAAAGAATCGAGGTGAAAGTCGACGTACGCGCAACCAAGATCGAAAAGATGAACCTGCACCACTCACAGATATTGCTCCGATCCTCACTCAAGCTGAAGCGAAGTGGAAAAACAATCCGATTGGTTCGATCACAATTAAAGCACCTAATACATCGAAGGCGACCATTGAGTTACGTGCTTTAAACGGCGCAAGTATCGCTCATCGTGGCGTATATGAAACTTTAGACTTCAATGGTGTGACAGGTCAAAACATTACAGATGATTCCGCTCAACTCAAAAATCCTTCTATTCCCAATGGCATTTACAATGTTGCCACTGTTCTACATGAAGCACGAGGAGTTGATTTAGCCTTACGTTGGATAATCTTTTTTTCTGGTATCGTTGGCACGCTAATGGTCGCAACAGGATTAATTTTATGGTGCGTCAAACGTGCACCTCAACAAGCGAAACAAGGTTATAAATCCTTTGGGTATCGTACGGTCGAGATTACCAACATCGCTGCGATTATCGGCTTACCAATTGCTTGTGCAGCTTATTTTTATGCAAACCGTTTTATCCCTGCCGATATGGAAATGCGTTTAAACTGGGAAATCCGTACATTCTTTATTGTGTGGCTCTTCACACTTGTTTATGCTGTTTTTCGCACCCATCGCCAAGCTTGGCTTGAATTACTGGGTCTCGCTACCCTGCTTTTCGCTTTACTTCCGCTTGTAAACTTTATCACAGGTGGTCAACCTTTATGGCGTTCTATAGCTCACGGTCAATGGGTTATTGCTTCGTTCGATCTGGCGATGCTAGTTTTAGCAATGGTTTTTTATTTTGTACTTTACAAAGTTCAAAATCATCAAGGAACTCCATTAAAAAAGAGTCAAGTTTTACCTAAGGTAGAGGGGTAATCACCATGAGCTTTTTTCTCCTCATTTGGGCAGTTTGTACTTTAGGTTTTATAGGTTTAGCCAGTGCAATGCAAAAGCATCAAAAACAAATTTTTGGTCAAACATTGAGTGCTAAACACCAGAAAATAGCCTCAATGGTTGGATGGGGATTCCTGTCGTTAGGGCTCATCCTCTGCATGAGCAAAGGACAAGTCAGTAATATGATGAGTTATTGGATTGGTGTACTGACATTCGCTGCGCTTTTTGTTGCACTTTGTCTGACCTATTTTGAGTCACAAATAAAAAAAATCATTTTGGGCGTATCCTTTATTGGATTCATTAGCTTGATCTTCTCAATCATTTAATACTTTACTTGATAAAAACCGACCAATATTTCATTTCAATATGGGTCGTTTTTTTTCTTCTTAAATTAGCTTTAAACGTGAATCACGCTGAAGTTCTAGCAATTCAAACGTATAATCAACCTCATTTATTATGGCGATTAAGGATCGGTACGCATGGAACTTCGACATTTGAAATATTTCGTCTCAGTTGCCGAAGAACTTAATTTTACGCGTGCTGCAGAAAAACTCTTTATAGCGCAGCCCTCTTTAAGTCAGCAAATTAAAGATCTTGAAGCGGAGTTAGGTACATCCCTGCTGATTCGTAAAAGCAGAAGCTTATCGCTCACAGAGGAAGGAGAAACTTTTTTAAAAGATGCACGTCATATCTTGAAACTTGCTCAAGATGCCAAACACAAGATTCAAATCATGGCGAATACCAAGAGAAATAAATTAAATATTGGCTTTTTACCTGTGGCAGAAATGAAAATTTTTCCCTATGTCATGCCTATTATTCGTGCACAACAGCCTGATTTAGATATTCAATTTCATAGTTTGAGCTGTGTACATCAAATCCAAGCACTTCGTGATCAAAAAATTGATGTCGCATTCACTCGCCAATGTATCGATGATGAGCATATTACCTCTATCGAATTGTTCAGTGAGCCTCTGATCTTGCTGATTCCTCGTCATTCAGCCCATGCGCATTTAGACTGTATTTCAAAACAGGATTTAATTGCCCAAAAATTTATCATGAGCGAGGAAACTGCCTCACCGATCTTATTCCAAAAAATTCAAAACATTTTTGAAGCTCTAAATACATCTATTCAAGTTGCTCAATACTCGAGTAACATTTTAATGAATATTAATCTTGTAGCGATGCAAGTCGGTTGGACCATTGTTCCAAAATATGTTGAAAGCTTGCTCAGTGAAAATGTCTTAATTAAATCAACTGAAATCGATTTACCGAATATCAGCTTATATTTGAGTTTCAGAAAACAAGATCAAAGTAAGCATTTGCAAACTGTGAAAAATATTCTAAGCCAACACTTTCATTGTCATATTTTTTAAAACTTTGAACGCTATTTTAAAAATAAAAAAACCTGCAAATTTGCAGGTTTTCTTTTAGATTAGTCTTAAACTTTTTGATTAAACGCCAAGTTTATCAAACAGTTTTTGACTGAGCTCTTCGCTCGTCTGAGGAATACTTAAGCCAGCGACAAATTTATCTGGTCTTAAAAATGCCATCGAGTATTGAGTACGACCAAACCATGCTCGAATCGCATGCTCCGTATCCCCAAGTGTCAATATTTCATCATCATGAGCATCAGTATTCAATTGTTCAGGTGGAACGACTTTAATAAATTTCACACCCAATGCTTTCCATTTTTGAATACTTGTTGGTGTGAGTCCCCAAGTCGGATCTACTCCCCAAGCAATAATAGCAAAGCCTTGACCAATAAAATCATCCAGTAATTTCACCTGACCTGTGCTGTCTTGCATTTTAGGTTGAATAAACATTTTACCGATTGGTGATGTCTTATTGACCTGTCCAACCAAAATACCAGATTTATATTGTGGCATTGGCTTAAAGCGCATTTCCAACAAATATTGTTTAACTGGTTTAATGTAATTTAGAACATATGAAATAGCATCACGCGCAGTACCTTGCCATTTTTTAGGCGGAGCTAGCACATGGCCTGCTGTAACAGATAAATCAATCATCGCTTTGGCATGATCATGACGCTCTTCTTGATAAGAATCTAGAACTTTAGAATCTACTTTACCTTGTACGACCATAGCCAGTTTCCAAGATAAATTGAACGCATCACGCATTCCACTGTTATAACCCTGTCCCTGCCATACTGGCATGATGTGCGCTGCATCTCCCGCAAGTAAGATACGACCTTCTTTAAATCTACTGGCAATACGTGCATTATGGGTATAAACACGATTTCGGATCACATCGATATTTTCAGTGTTTGGTAATACTTTGGATAAAAGTTTAGCCATGTTTTCAGGTTGACTCAGTTGCTCTTGCGTCTCCCCTGGCATCACCATAAATTCAAAACGACGGATACCATGTGGTAAAGCCGCTGACACATATGGACGTACTGGATCGCAACATAAGTAAATATGTGGTGTCGCCAATGGATCGTTTGCAATATCGACAACAATCCATTGGTTTGGTGCAGTTTTACCTTCAAAAGGAATATTCAACATACGGCGAACGTAGCTATTACCGCCATCACATGCCACAAGATACTTTGCAGTTATATATTCAATTGTTTTATCTTTATTTTGGATTTGAACTTCAACTTGATCTTCAGTCTGCTTAAAACTTTGAAGTTGACGAGAAAAAAGTACTTCCACATCATCAAAACGTTCTAAACCTTCCAATAATTCTGCATCAACATAAGGTTGTACGAATGCGTTACGACGAGGGAAACCAAACTCACGTGTTTTAGGTTGGATATCTGCAAAACAACGGCCTGAAGGCGTAAGAAAACGCATCGCATGATCGGGAGTGGTATGCGGCAATACTTTGTTGATCAAACCAATCGATTGCATTGTTCTTAGAGATTCATCATCAATACCAATTGCACGAGGATAATCAATCAATTGATCGAGCTGTTCAATCACTTTTACTTTTAAGCCCGCAAGGCCAAGGCCGTTCGCCATCGTTAAACCGACTGGGCCTGCACCAAGTACGATCACATCTGCTGAATAAGTGTTGGTCTGTGACATGGTCAATCTCCTCTAATATTCGCATTAGAGAGGATTTTCAGCATAGGAAAAAGTTATGCTAAGGTCTTATGAAATTTAAGAAATTGTCACTTTTACTTCAATTCCATCAAAAAACCTTAATTTATGTCGCTCATCTATAGCTTTTACCTATAGTTGAATTTGTAATTCATCTACAAAATATCTTAGTAAATAGGCTCGAACCATACTATTCAAGCTTTGAATCAGTTTTACAGTATAATCAGGGAACAACTTTAATATTTTTTGCTTCGCTTTGAAGCCATGGAATCCCACTATGACGAAACGTGTTACCGTCCCGATTGCTCTCGAAAATCGTGCTCATGCAGGTAATGCCGCTGCTCAATTTGAACTTGCTGAACTTTATATGACGAGTGAACACGATGAAGACATTGCGCTTGCAGAAGAATGGGCTTTACGTGCTGGTCAATTGGGTCATGTCGAAGCGATGTACTGGTTAGGGGAAGGTTATACCCATTATGCAAAAGAAGTTTTAGACGAAGATCCTGAAGATGCAAAACTAAACTTTGAGTACGGTTTTAACTGGCTCACGCAAGCTAGTAAACATCAACATGCTGCTGCAATTTTAGAGCTCGCAGGTTATTACCGTCGTGGTAATGTGGTCGAAAAAGATGTACAAAAATCTGTTGAATTGGTGACTCAAGCCGCTGAACTTGGTGATACTCAAGCAATGCGTGATTTATCTGCCATCTATGCACATGGTTTAGGTGTGGATGTCAACGAGGAAAAAGCTGATTATTGGCAGGAAAAGGCTCAATCAAGCACTTGAGATAAATCTCGTTTTTTGCCTCAAAAGCCTTCATGATTGAAGGCTTTTTATTGAACTACTTTAGATCTTTTTGAAACTATAACACACCTTAAGATAGCAACCCACTATAAGATAGAAACTTACTTTTAGATATTAATTAACTTCAGCGATGATGGCTTGTCTACAGATCCCGTCTACTGCCCTTTGCTGTTCAAATACTTTTTTCGGCATTGCTTCAAAACTATCAAAAAAGCAGATTTCCTCTTCATTGATGTCATATATCAATGAATGATTACCAATGCCTTCTAAAGTATCGTAATACACGATCACGAATTTATTGGCTTCAAATGCGATTTGAATATCTTGATAGCTGATTGCGGGGGATATTTTTAGCGCAAGTTTTTCAGCTTCTAAATAGCTTTGCTTTTCTTGCTCTTGAAGTGCATTGTCTTCATCTGTGGTAAATTCCACATCTAAGCCAAATTTTTTAAGTCCCACCGCTAGACCGATCGTGGTCGTTCCATCACCTTCTACATAACCACAGACTTCTTTTAGTTGTTCAATATCTGGGTCTAACCCAAGATGTTGAAAGAGCATCCATACGGCGTAAATGCCAGCATTAGCTTCGAGGTTAGCGAGTTCTTGGGGAATTTCCATCAAAAATATATATTATTTATTGAGCTATCAATTATAACAAATAATCTTCTTCAAAATTTAAGAAATTAAATACAAAATTCAAGCTCACTCATCTAAAAGTTTCAAAAAGTCTGGACATTGTAAATGGTCATCGTATGGACATTTTTCAACGTGTGTCAAAATTAAGAGCAAGTTATTTAAAGTCTCAATTTTATCTTTGATTTCGTTTTTTGCTTCCCTAACTTGATCTCTTTTAATTTTAATTTTTTCATGATCAATTGCCATATTTTTAATTTGGCTCAGCGTCATACCACCATTTTGGAAGATCTTGATTAATGAGATATTCTGTATTGCTCGGGATGAATACTGTCTTCTAAGCCCTTTCCTTCCAATAGATCGAATAAGTCCTTTTGATTCATAAAACCTAATCGTGGCAGTTGAAGTATTTGTCCGATCAGCTAGATCACCTATATCTATTTCCATTAATGCACCTTGACTTCAAGTTAGCTTTAAGTTGCACACTAGCATGACTTAAATTAGAGAGTCATCCTTTCATGAATATTTTAATTTACATTTTAGCCTTAGGCCTAAGCGCTACTTTAATTATGGATTTTTTAGGTTGGGCAAGAGCGATGATTTTTAAAATCCCCTCATTTAACTATGCTTATTTGGGTAGGTTTTTCTTTTTAGTTAAAAATAAAAAATACGTATACAGAAATATTACCGAAGCCCCTGTACACAAATTTGAATACATTACGGGTTGGGTATTGCATTATATAATCGGTATTTTTTTCGCTTTAATTTATACTTATATCGATAATTCACATACTACTTTGGAAGCTTTTATATCTTCTATTTTATTTGGACTTTCAACTGCTATTATCCCATTTTTGGTGATGCAACCTATTCTTGGATTTGGTTTCTTTGCGAGTAAAACGCCCAATCAATGGATCAGCATAAAAAATAGCTTAGTGGCACACTTAAACTTCGGAATCGGTTTATTTATAGCCCAAATTATTCAATCCTACATTTTCTCAACATTACACTAATGAAAGCTTGATAGATTGAATGATAAAAATTTTAAATTAAATTTCTAATACGTTGCCAAAATGAATAAATCAATCAAAGACAAAATTATTCGAATTTGTGATGAAAAAATCGATCGGAAGGGAGAATCTGTAGGTTTGTCATTTTATGCTTTCTTTTCAAATAAAAATAATGACCCCGATGCACTCATGGAAGTAGCTCATTGGTGGATCATGAAACATAAACTTGACCACTTTGAAAAAGCACAGAAAATAAAATCTCTAATATCATCGGAATCTGAAGTTGACGCGATTTAATTGAAATACTTTGAATCACCAATAACCAACTTAACATTGGAAATTCGCAAGTTTAGAAGTACAATACTGCCCTAGTCGAGGGATGCTGCGACGTTTTACAAGTACAAAATGTAAAAGCGCCAGGCTCGACGATCGGTCAATCTGCTCAGATCGACCAACAACGGCATCCGCGAACATAATGATCAATTTTTGTTTTTTATAAGGAGATCGTGATGAACGCGGTTAATGCTTCATTTACAGATTATAAAGTTGCCGATATTTCACTTGCTGACTACGGCCGTAAAGAAATCAAACTTGCAGAAGCTGAAATGCCAGCCCTTATGGGTCTGCGTAAGCGTTACTCTGCGGCTAAACCACTTGCTGGTGCTAAAATTTTGGGTTGTATCCACATGACAATCCAAACAGCTGTTCTTATCGAAACTTTGGTAGAGCTTGGTGCTGAAGTTCGTTGGACATCTTGCAACATTTTCTCAACTCAAGACCACGCTGCGGCAGCTATTGCAGCTTCTGGTGTTCCAGTATTTGCTTGGAAAGGCGAAACTGAAGAAGAATACATGTGGTGTCTTGAACAACAAATTAATGTAAATGGTACGCCTTGGGATGCCAACATGATTCTGGACGACGGTGGTGACTTAACTGCGCTTGTTCATGAAAAATACCCAGAAGTACTCGCAAAAATTCACGGTATTACTGAAGAAACCACGACAGGTGTTCAACGTCTTCTCGAAATGTGGAAAGACGGTTCATTGAAAGTGCCTGCGATCAACGTTAACGATTCAGTCACTAAATCTAAAAACGACAACAAATACGGTTGCCGTCACTCTCTAAACGATGCGATCAAACGTGCGACAGATATGCTGTTATCTGGTCGTCGTGCACTTGTAATTGGTTACGGTGATGTAGGTAAAGGTTCTGCGCAATCGCTTCGTCAAGAAGGCATGATCGTACGTGTTTCTGAAATCGATCCAATCTGTGCAATGCAAGCATGCATGGACGGTTATGAAGTAGTTTCTCCATACAAGAATGGCGTACAAACAGGTAAAAAAGAAGACGTTAACGCTGACCTTCTTCAAAATACTGACTTAATCGTAACAACGACTGGTAACTACCACGTTTGTGACGCTGCAATGCTTGATACATTAAAAGCAGGTGCAGTAGTTTGTAATATCGGTCACTTTGACACTGAAATCGATACCAACTACTTACGTGGTTATAAATGGGTTGAAGTTAAACCACAAGTTCACCAAGTATATCGTTCAGAAAATGAAAATGATTACCTCATTCTTCTTTCTGAAGGTCGCTTAGTAAATCTTGGTAATGCAACTGGTCACCCATCACGCGTGATGGACGGTTCTTTTGCGAACCAAGTTTTAGGTCAAATGCACTTGTTCGCAGAGAAATTTGCTGATCTTCCTGAAGATCAAAAACAAGCAGCGATTCGTGTTGAACTTCTTCCTAAGAAATTAGATGAAGAAGTTGCTGCAGCAATGGTTGCAGGTTTCGGTGGTGTTCTGACTCAATTAACTCAAGAACAAGCGGACTACCTTGGGGTTGCTGTTGAAGGTCCATTCAAATCTGACGCTTATAAATACTAATCTTTGAACAAGCAGGCTGAACAGCCTGCTTTTCTTTGAATTCTATTTTGCTGAAATAAGTACAAAGGATTTGAACATGTCTAAACAGATTCCAATTTCTTTTGAGTTTTTCCCAACCAAAACTGATGCAGGTGCGGAAAAACTTAAGGTTGTTCACCAAGAACTGCAGTTGCTGAATCCAGAGTTTTTCTCTGTGACTTATGGTGCAGGTGGTTCTACACGTGAACGTACACTTTCGACTTTAGCTGATTTTAATGGCAAAGGCACGCCTGTTGCTCCCCACCTCTCTTGTATTGGTGATAGCAAAGAACGTATTGCAGAATTACTGGATTTATATAAATCTCAAGGGATTGACCGTATTGTTGCACTACGTGGTGACTTACCTTCCGGTCAAGTTGGCTTAGGTGAATTACCGTATGCTCAGGATTTAGTACGCTTTATCCGTGAACATTCGGGTGACCACTTCCAAATTGAAGTTGCAGCTTACCCTGAAATGCATCCACAAGCAGATAGCTTTGATTTAGACATCAAACGCTTTTGTGAGAAAGCCAATGCAGGTGCAAATGCAGCCTTAACTCAATTCTTCTTTAATCCAGATGCGTATTTTTACTTTGTAGAGCGCATTCAAAAAGAAGGTGTGAATATTCCTGTTGCGCCGGGCATTATGCCAATTACCAATGCAAGCAATCTCATTCGTTTTGCGGATGGTACCGGTGCCGAAATCCCTCGTTGGATTCGTAAGCAACTTGCGGCTTATGGTGATGACACTGCTTCAATTAAAGCCTTTGGTCATGAAGTGATTGTGAAGCTATGTGAACGCCTCATTGCTGGTGGTGCGCCAAGCTTACACTTTTATACGATGAACACCACTGATCCAACTCGTCAACTTGTAAAAGACCTCGGTCTAGCATAAGTCTCCTGACTTCTTTTATCGACAGCTTAGGTTCACCTTATTTGATGTAGGGACTGAAGATAAAAGAAGTTTTTATTTTACCGATTTTAGAGTAATGCAGATGCCTCGTTTTTTTATTGAAGCAGACCTTAATGTAAATACAACAGTTGAACTGACTGAAACTGTATTTCATCATTGGGTCAAAGTTTTACGTGCACAAGTCGGTGAAAAAGCGACCTTGTTTAATGGTCAAGGTGGCGAATATCAAGTTGAATTAACTGAAGCCAATAAAAAAACAGGCTCGGTTCTAGTTCAAGAATTTAACCCAACCAATCGCACACCAAACTTTAATGCCTTACTTGGTCAAGTAATGAGTAAAGGTGACCGCATGGATTATGCTATTCAAAAAGCGGTTGAGTTAGGCGTATCTGAAATTCAACTTCTCACCTCTGAACGTTGCGAAATGCGTTTAAAGTACGACCGTGATCAGAAAAAACTTGATCATTGGCAAGGTGTAGCAATTGCAGCTTGCGAGCAGTGCGGAATGAATATTGTTCCAAAAATATTAGCTCCACTCCCTTTGGCACAATGGTTAAATAGCACACTCCCTGAAACGAAATTAGTCTTAGCCCCCAATAAAGATGAGGTCGATGTGTTAAATGATGCCTCCTCAAATATAACGCTACTCATTGGTCCAGAAGGTGGATTAAGTGAAGCTGAAATCCAATCTGCAAATCAGCATGGATTTATCAATTGGTGTATTGGTGAACGTGTTTTACGTACAGAAACTGCACCAGTGGTTGCTTTATCGATCTTAAATTACAAATTTTAATAAATATTTTCTCAAAATTCCGTGATTTAAATCACAATAGAATTGATTTTCTTCCAATTAGACAGTACTTTAATGAGAAAAGAGTTGTCGCGCTAAATTTATATTTTTTTAAGTTCGTACTCAAAAATAATACAAATAAAGTAGAAAGAAAATTAAGGTATTGCCAGTTATGAGTGAAGTTCAGGGAGAGCATGTTTCCAACTCTGTACTCGATAGCCAGATCAAAAGTGCGACTTCTAATTTGCATTTTTTTTTAGCGTGGGTGCTCTTTGCCTGCATCTATAATCAACTTATTTACTTCTTTTATTTCAAAAGCTTTTCAATACCTTATACCATTTGGCTCATTATATTTACCGCCATTCTTTTAATCTGTTTTTGCTTTACCCTCTTTTTTAAAAAATCTAATCAAATTAGTATTTTTAACTTAGACATGTGGGCACAATTGGTTTGCTTAATTACTGGAGCGGGTCTAGCTATTGGTATTTATACCGTATTACAGCTTATCCCCGAACATAATCCAGAAGTCAAAGATATACATATGTTGACTTTAGCTGGGTTAATGTTATCTATTGTTTATACTTTTGCTATTGTATTTTTATCACAGCGGTTACGATACTTCCTTTATGTTTTTTTGCCTTCAGCTTCGGCCATAGTCCTCTCCAATTTCCTTTTCTTAGATAATACTCCTGATGTTTTTAGTTTAATCTTTAATATTTGGTTTGGTGTATTACTTATTTGCGCTCTCCTTACCCATAAGATGTACCGCCGTCTTGGAATATTAAATAGTCACAATAAATTCTATTTATCTGAATCTAGAAAACATCTTATGGAGTCATCACTTCTCCAAGAAAAGCTAAAAAATGAGATTGAAAAATCCAAAGAAATTGAAAGCCAATTACAAATGCATAATCAATTACTCGAACAAAAAGTAATTGAACGAACCTACGATATTAATAAGATCAACGATCGACTGCAGCACCATCAAGCTAATCTCGATTTTGCGCATGAAACTGCTGGAATTTCATCTTGGCTATGGAATATTGAGAAAAGAACCATTGAAATTTCAGGAATTAAATATGGTAATCAGGTTTTACACTACCAAAGTGCTACTGATCAAATTAACGATTTTATTCACCCAGAAGATCAAGAAAATTATCGTAAAGAGCTCCGTAAACATTTAAGAGGAAATACTGAACGTTTTGAAGCACATTATAGAACTAAAGTAAAAGATCAGTGGTTTTGGATTAAAGATATTGGTCGAGTTATTACACGTGATCCTGAAAATAATAAACCTCTTAAAATGGTGGGTATTTTCCAAGACATTGAAAGTGAAAAAAAAGCACAAGAAAAATTGAAATTAGCTTCGAATGTATTTAATCAAGTAGCCCAAGGGGTTTTCGTTTTAGACAATAACTTGTGTTTTTTAGAAGTTAATCCTTATTTTAGTGAATTGGTCAATATCCCACCGCAAGATATTATCTCAAAACACATCTTTGATATTACCAAATCTTCCACATCCCAACTCAGCCAACATCACGCCGATATAACTCAAACGGTGTTACTCACCGGACAATATGATGCTGAGGTCACTGAAGAATTTATTTCAGGAAAAATATTAACCTTGTGGCTGCATATCAATGCAGTTCGTGATGATAAAAATAGAATTTTAAATTATGTAGGCATCATTTCAGATTTGACTGAACGGAAACAAAATCTTGAAAGAATGGCCTACTTAGAGAATTACGATCTACTTACAGATTTACCTAACCGTGTTTATTTTAATTTACAGTTACACCAGTATCTAATTAGTAAATCTAAAATTCTGAGCCATTTTTCTATTATTCGTCTCAACATTGATCGATTTAGACATTTTAATGAGTTTATTAATCATCAAACTGGAGATGAAGTTCTCAAAGAAGTTTCCCGAAGACTGAAATATACCTGTTCTAAAGCTGTTCTGATTTCATATTTAAATAATGATGACTTTGCTATGATTTACAACTTAAATCATAGTCATTACACGATCCAACAAGTCGTCGATCAGATCCTTGAGGCCTTTGAAATACCCTTTATCATCGATGGGCAAGAACACATGATTCATGTCTCACTGGGTATCGCAATTTACCCCAATCATGGTAGACAAATTGGTAGCTTAAATAGTCACGCGGAAAGCGCTTTAACAGAAGCAAAAAAACTAGGGGGCAGCACAGCCTATTATTATGACAACAAGCCTGAATCCATTTTTGGCAGTGACATTGAGCTCGAAAGAGATTTACGACTTGCTATAAAAAATCAGGACTTAGAAATTTACTATCAACCTAAGATAGAAAGTAAAACGATGCAAGTGAGCGGCTTTGAAGCGTTAATCCGCTGGAATCATCCAAAGTACGGCATCATCATGCCAGATCGTTTTATACCTATTGCTGAAATGACTAGTCTGATCTCAGATATCGGAAAATTTGTTATTTTCCAGACATGTAAGCAACTTAAAATATGGCATGAATTAGGATTTGATAAGTTACAAATTTCTATTAATGTCGTGGCGCAACAGATCCATCGTGGGGAATTTCTCAATTTTATTGATCAAGCCGTGCTTAAATACTCACTCAAGCCGGAGTTTATAGAGTTTGAACTTACCGAGTCATCATTGTTAGATAAATCATCTCATGTTTTTGATTTGTTAGACCAAATTAAGGATAAAAATTTCTCAATTGCCTTAGATGACTTTGGAACAGGCTATTCTTCACTTGCATATCTTGCCGACTATCCTATTGATACACTCAAGATTGATCGCGCCTTTATTTCAAAGATTGGCACTCGTAAAAATAATGCTATTGTCGATGCAATTATTTCAATGGGTAAAACGATGGGGATGAAATTAGTTGCTGAAGGTGTTGAGGATATCGAGCAAATTGAATATTTAAAAAAACAAGGTTGTGATTATTTCCAAGGTTATTATTTTTCGAGACCATTAAATAGCGCTGATAGCACTCAATTTCTGCAAAATGAATATCAATTCTCAAAAATTAAATAAAGGCTAGACCAAAGTCCTAAATATGTATGAAATTTCGACTTTTAACTGTGATCAATGTGCAACTAGTGGTATATTCGAACCGATATAACCAAAAAACCAGCAAGGCTGGAACATTGTAATAACTGGGATTCAGATGGACGATCAATCTTTAAAACAGCAAGCACTCTATTACCACGAATTTCCAACGCCAGGAAAAATCAGCGTTACTCCGAGTAAGCAACTCGTCAACCAACATGATCTAGCATTAGCATATTCCCCAGGTGTTGCAGTGCCATGTTTGGAAATTGAAAAAGACCCTTCTAAAGCAGCGCTTTATACTGCACGTGGTAACTTAGTCGCAGTCGTCAGTAATGGTACTGCAGTACTCGGTTTGGGTAATATTGGTCCCCTCGCCTCTAAACCAGTGATGGAAGGTAAAGGTGTCCTTTTTAAAAAGTTTGCAGGCGTTGATGTTTTCGATATCGAAATTGCAGAAAACGATCCAGATAAAATCGTAGATATTGTTGCTGCTCTTGAACCGACTTTCGGCGGTATTAACCTCGAGGACATTAAAGCTCCAGAATGTTTCTATATTGAACAGAAACTTCGCGAGCGTATGAATATCCCAGTTTTTCATGATGATCAGCATGGAACATCAATTATTGTAGGTTCAGCGCTTTTAAATGCTTTGCAATTGAACGGCAAAAAAATTGAAGATATCAAGATCGTCGCTTCTGGAGCAGGTGCTGCTGCACTGTCATGTCTAGATCTTCTTTGTGCGCTTGGTGCTAAAAAAGAAAATATCATTGTTGCTGACTCTCGTGGACTCTTAACAAAAAAACGTGAAGGTTTAGACGAGTCTAAAAAACGCTATGTTCAAGATATCGAAGGTTCTCAGCTTGGCGACGTAATTGCTGGTGCAGATATGTTCCTTGGTCTATCAGCTGCGGGTATTTTGACTAAAGAAATGGTCAAAGTCATGGCGAAGGATCCAATTATCTTCGCGCTTGCTAACCCAGATCCTGAAATTCTGCCTGAACATGCACATGAAGTTCGTGATGATGTCATCATGGCGACGGGTCGTTCAGACTATCCGAACCAAGTCAATAATGCGCTTTGCTTCCCATATATCTTCCGTGGTGCACTTGATGTAGGTGCAACAACCATTAACGAAGAAATGAAGATTGCATGTGTACACGCAATTGCTCGTATGGCACATGTAGAAGCTGATGCTGCATCTTATGGTGAAAAATCTGCATCATTTGGACGTGATTACCTAATTCCACGCCCACTAGATCAACGCTTGATTCTTGAAATTGCGCCTGCTGTTGCAAAAGCCGCGATGGATTCTGGTGTAGCAACTCGTCCAATCCAAGATTTCTCCGTGTATCATCAGCGTCTTTCTGAGTTCGTTTACAACTCAGCATTTATGATGAAACCAATTTTTGCTCAAGCGAAAACTGATCCTAAACGTATTGCTTATGCGGAAGGTGAAGATCTTCGTGTTCTTCGTGCTGTTCAAATTGCCGTAGACGAAGGCCTGGCAAAACCGATCTTGGTGGGTCGTACTGCTGTGATCGAAGCGAATATTAAGAAATTAGGTTTACGTTTAGAAAATGGTTTGAATATCACTATCGTTGATCAAGAAACAAATCCTGATTACGAAAAGTTTGCTGATGATTACTATAATCTGATGATGCGTAAAGGGGTAACACCTGAGTATGCACAACGTGAATCACGTCGTCGTTCGACCCTAATTGCAGCGATGTTAGTACGTCACGGCTTAGCAGATGGTATGCTATGTGGTACGTATTCTAGCTACGATATTCATTTAGATTTCGTGAGCAATGTCATTGGTTTAAAAGAAGGTCATAACACTTTCTTTACGTTAAATGCGTTGATGCTCGAAGATCGTAACTTGTTCATTGCAGATACATACATCAATCGTAATCCTACAGCTGAACAGCTTGCTGAAATGACTATTTTAGCAGCAGAAGAAGTCCGTCGTTTCGGTATTACTCCACGTGTAGCATTGTTGTCGCACTCAAGTTTTGGTTCTGACCAGACTGATCCTAGCGCTCAAAAAATGCGTAAAGTGTATGCAATCCTTTCTGAAATTGCACCTGAGCTTGAAGTTGAAGGTGAAATGCATGCAGATGCAGCGCTTGATGAAAATATCCGTAGCTTTGCATTCCCTAACTCGCGCTTCAAAGGTTCTGCGAATCTATTGATTATGCCGAATTTAGATGCTGCAAATATTTCATTCAACCTGTTGAAGTCAACTTCAGGAAATAATGTAACAATTGGTCCAATCTTATTAGGTGCGGCTAAGCCAGTTCATATCTTAACACCGACAGCAACTACGCGCCGTGTTGTGAATATGACTGCATTAACTGTTGCAGAAATTCAAGAAGAGGAAAAAAACGCGCTCTAATCCTTCATTTAGGGCACGTTTTGTGACTTGAGAAAACCTCTATTCTGATGCATGATGGTGCTAAGAATAGAGGTTTTTTATGCAAGTTTATTTAGTAGGCGGTGCAGTGCGAGATCAGTTGCTCGGACACCCCTATCATGAAAAAGATTATGTCGTTGTCGGTGCAACACCAGAACAACTTTTAAACCAAGGTTTCCAACCTGTTGGTAAAGATTTTCCTGTATTTCTACATCCCGAAACTAAAGATGAATACGCCCTCGCTCGTACTGAGCGTAAATCTGGGCATGGTTATCATGGCTTTGAATTTTTTACCGATCCCTCGGTAACCCTTGAAGATGATTTAATTCGTCGTGATTTGACCATCAATGCAATGGCTATGAATGAAGATGGTGAGTTGTTCGACCCTTATCATGGTCATCAAGATTTGAATCATCGCATTTTACGTCACGTATCTGATGCATTTGCAGAGGATCCACTACGAGTATTGCGTGTTGCCCGTTTTGCAGCTCGCTATCATCAGTATGGTTTTAAAGTAGCTGAAGAAACCATAGCCTTAATGAAAAATTTGGCTGATTCTGGTGAATTGCAAGCACTTACGCCTGAACGTGTTTGGAAAGAAACTTCTCGTGCTTTAATGGAACGTGATGCTGATATTTACTTCGAAGTCCTTCGTCAGTGTGATGCTCTCAAAATCCTCTTTCCAGAAATCGAAGCATTATTTGGTGTCCCACAACGTCCTGAATACCATCCTGAAATTGACTGTGGTATTCATACCTTGATGTCATTACAACAAGCTTGTAAAGCAGACTATTCGATGGATGTACGCTTCGCGGTATTAGTGCATGATCTGGGTAAAGCACTCACGCCTAAAGATGAGTTACCTCGCCATATCATGCATGAGGAACGTGGTGTTCAGCCCGTGACTGATTTATGTGAACGTCTTAAAGTTCCGACCCAAACCAAACAATTGGCAATTGCGGTGTGCAAAGAACATCTTAAATGCCATCAGGCGTTTACATTAAAACCAGGAACACTATGGCGTCTATTACAACGTTTAGATGTATTACGCCGTCCTGAACGTGTTGAGGCTTTTGTACAAGCATGTGAATGTGATGCCAAAGGTCGCTTAGGTCTCGAAGACCGTGAATATCCTCAAGCAAAATATGTATTAGATGCGGTACAGATTGTTCGTTCAATTAAAGCATCTGATTTACCGCCTGAGATCAAAGGCCCTGATATTGGTGAAATGCTGATACAAAAAAGAATCGAGGCTTTGGCAACGCACCGAGAAAAACATCAATCCTTGGTAAACGCATAATATTTACCTCCTGAAACTCAGGAGGTAATCGTATTTTAAAAGAATGATTGTTGAAAATATTTAAAAGAATCAATCATTGGTTTAATGATTGAAGCCACTAATAGTAGCGCCATACTGTAATTGAAAATTTTTAGATGCTGTGGCGTACGCACCAAAGTTTGTAATTTTTCTCCGAGTATTCCCCAAGCTCCCGTGCATGGAATACAGACTAACCCAAACACAACACCCAAAATGATATACCAATAAAATTCACTGCCTGCAGCTAAATAAGTCGTCACCGCGCCCATTGCCATAATCCAAGCTTTTGGATTGACCCATTGAAATAATGCAGCTTGCAAAAAAGTAATGGGTTTCGCTTGAGTTTTATCTAATTCAACTGAGCCTGATTGAGCAATCTTAATAGCTAAATAGATTAAATAAGCAATACCGATCAACTTTAGAATTTCGTAAACCAATTGATTTTGACTCAGTAATGTACCAATTCCTAAACCAACCAAAATCACCATGACCCCAAAACCGATCGCTACACCTAAAATGTGTCCATAAGTCGCACGGAGTCCAAAGTTCACTCCTGAGGTTGCGACCATCAAATTGTTAGGTCCAGGTGTTATGGATGTCACAATTGTATAAATTACAAAAGATAAAAATATAGAAAAAGACATATAGTCGCCTATGATTATTGTTTTAAATCTTCACGTTGAAAAAATGAATTAAATCCAAAATTAAAAGATAAAATATTAAATTTATCTAAACAAAATACATGAAAGATTAAATTATTTAAACATAGTTCAATTCATACTTATAAATCATGTTTCAATAGCCATGACAATACTGATTAAACCTGTAAATTTAAACCATGATGTTGCAGCGATCGCTGAATTGACTACCCAACTCGGCTATCCAACTCAAACAGAAGTTATGAAAGAACGTTTGATGAGGTTGCAAGCCCAGGAGCGTTATACAACCCTAGTATTTATCGATCATGGACAAGTTGTCGCATATATTGGTTTTGTTGAAGAAATATCATGTGAATGTGCTGATCCGTATTTTCGCATTCTAGTACTCATTGTAGATCAGGCGCATCGCGATAAAGGGATTGGTCAAAAACTGTTGGCTCACGTTGAACATATAGCCAGTCAACAAGGTATTCAAAAAATTGTGGTCAGTAGTGGTAATCGTGCTGAACGATTACCTGCACATCAGTTTTATTTGAATCACGGTTTTAAAGCGTATAGCACGACATTTGTCAAAATATTAGCTCCTCAAGATCGTCCTTTATCCTGAGGATAAAAAATCTTATGAGCGATCAGCAGGAAATGTAATCACTTGCTCTAATTTCATTTTCTCTGTTGCCACCATCAGTAAACGATCGATTCCTAATGCGATACCTGAGCATTCTGGCATTTTAGGCAATGCGGCTAAGAGATTTTCATCTATTGGCATAACATCTAAGCCTAATTTTTCGCGTTCAGCATTATCAGCTTCAAAACGGGAACGCAATACATCTGCATCAATCAACTCATCATAAGCATTTGCTAACTCTAAGCCCTCAATGTAAAGCTCAAAACGTGCTGCAACCAATTCCCCATCTTCATCAACTCGAGTTTTTGCAAGAGAAGCAAGTTCTGGTGGAAAATCCGTTAAAAATACAGGTGTATCAAAACCTAAGCTCGGTTCCACCATATGCGAAAATAACAGGTCGATATATCCTAGACGATCATCACCCAGATCTAGATTTAACCCAACACGATTACAACAATCCTTTAATTCCTCTAATGTGGATTTAAGTGGATTAAAATCTAAGCGATCTATAAATGCATGTTTATAACTTAAAATCGTAGGTCGCACTTCGCCAAAACGATGTGCCAAAGTGACATTGATTAAATCTGTGACTTCAAACATCAAGTCTTTGAGACTAAAATCAGGTCTATACCACTCAAGCATGGTAAATTCACTGTTATGTTTACGGCCATGTTCATCATCACGAAAAACTTTACAGATTTGATAAATTGGCCCTACTCCTGCTGCCAACAGTCGTTTCATGGCAAATTCTGGTGAAGTTTGAAGATAGTGCTTTTTCAAATGACCATGTACATGACGGCTTGCCTCAACTGACGCCAAGTGGACATCAGTTACTCCAGCATGAGATAAAATTGGAGTTTCAACTTCCAAAACATCACGTTCTAAAAAAAATTGGCGAATCTGTTGATACATCCTCGCTCTGGCTTTCATGGCAGCAAAATCGCAAGTTGGTAGATAGCTCAGAGAGTCAGTCATGCCTGAGGGCCTCCATGAGCAGCCCATTCACGGCGTAATGGATATGTTTTGCGTAATTGATCAAATGAGGCTTGATCTACTTTCCCATCTTTGAGGCATGCTCTTAAGTTCTGATCATCTCTAAAGATATCGTAGATATGGTTTAATTGAGTTTTCAGCGTGTGCTTGAGATCACTATTGTTAAAATATTGTTCACATGTAGGCAATTGGGTTTCGAACTGTTTTGAAGGTTTATGGCCGAAATGCTGACAGAAAGCATCATAAATCATCTGGGTACCACGCGCTTTACCCTCAAGACTATACCCCGCAATATGCGGTGTCACCAATTGCACAAGATCCAGTAACTCTTCCGTAATGACTGGTTCATGCTCAAAGACATCTAGTACAACTTTACGACCTGTTGCTCGAATATCTGCAATCAAAGCTTGTTCTTCAATGACTGACCCACGGGCAGAATTAATTAAAATTGTAGATGGTTTAAGCTTTTTTAAGGTCTCAGCATTAAACATATGTCGGGTTGCATGCATCCCTGAAGTGGTTAATGGCACATGGATAGAAATTGCATCTGCTTTTGAAAAAACTTCATCTAAAGTGACTTGCTGAATATTTTCTCTTTGTACAAAAGGATCAACCCCCATGACGCTCCATCCCAATAGTTTCGCCATATGTGCGAGTCGTGAACCGACATTACCCAGCCCAATAATGGCTAAAGTGAAATCTTGTTCAGCATCTAGAAGATGAGGATTTAGAGCTAATAACGCAGTAATAACATATTCAGAAACAGCTTGGGCATTACATCCTGCAGCATTTGACCAATGAATATTTTGTTGTTCAATTGCTGGAATGTCCAAATGATCTGTGCCGATCGTTGCACTACCCACAAAGGTTAATGCAGTATTTTGAATGAGCGCAGAATTCACTTTCGTCACAGAACGTACTAATAAGGCTTCAGCATCGACCACATCTTCATGCTTTAAGGTACGACCAGCTTTATTATCAATATCGCCAAATTCTGAAAAGAAATAATCTGTGAATGCGAGATTTTCATCTGCAACGATTTTCATGAGCCTACCCATCAAGATTTTAGCATTATGATAACGCTTCTGGGAGGGTTAGGCTATGTGGCTCGCAGCTTGAGCGACTGACTACCAACCACATAGCACCATTCCTTAAATCAATCTAAATAGAACGTTTTTAAAGGTGGATAACCATTAAATTCGACCGAAGCATAAGAGGTTGTATAAGCTCCAGTACTTAACCAATAGAGTCGATCTCCAATGCTCAAGTTTTTAGGTAACTGATAAGGCACTTTTTCATACATGATATCAGTTGAATCACAGGTCGGGCCTGCAAGCACAACACTTGAATGCTCAGGTGCTGAATGCATTTTAGGTGTGTATATAGGATATTTGATCATCTCACCTAAAGTTTCAATTAGTCCATTAAAGACGCCCACATCCGTGTAGACCCATCGTTTATCATCATGTGCTGATTTATTGGCGATAAGAACAATCTCTGAAACAATCACACCAGCATTACCCACCAACGATCTGCCTGGCTCCAAAAATAATATCACCTGATCATCAAAGTGTTCATCAAGATAGCGTTGAATCTCGTGCGCATAACTTTGAATACTGTCAACATCAGCTAAGTAATGTGCTGGGAAACCACCACCCAAATTGATTAATTGTAAACTGATACCGTATTGGTCTTTCAAAGTATTAAATATTTGCTTCACTACCGTTAAAGCTGAACGCCATACAGTGACATCACGTTGCTGACTACCGACATGGAATGACACGCCAAAGGGTATTAAACCCAATTGTCTAGCTTTCACCATTAAATCAACCGCCATATCTGGATGGCATCCAAATTTACGTGAAAGTGGCCAATCTGCTGTACCTCCCGACTCTACCATTGCCCTGACAAAGACTTTAGAGTTCGGTGCGAATTCGGCAATTTGTGCGAGATCTGCTTCCGCATCGGTAACAAATAAACGGATTCCTTTTCGGTAAGCGTATTCAACGTCTGAAGCTTTTTTAATAGTATTACCGTATGAAATACGATCTGGATGAATTCCACATTCAAGCGCTTTGTCTAACTCATAAATTGATGCAACATCAAAATATGAGCCAAGTTGATCAAGTTTATGAATAATTTCACGACCTGGATTTGCTTTCACTGCATAATAAATATGGGCTTTTGGAAAGCTATTTTGCAACTCAATAAATTGAGTTTGCACTTGATCTAAATCAACAACTAAAAAAGGGCTTTGCTTTGTTTCGGCAAAATTTTGGATTTTTTTCCATTGTTGATCAGAATAGTATTTTTCTAATTGCATGTAAGATCCACTCACGTTAGCGAATAATTTAACGAAAATGGCCTTTGGCTATAAGTACTTTGGCTAGGGCCGTTGATTATGCATATGTTGATTTTCAAGGTATGCACATTAGTCTTACATTAATCTCTATCCAATCTAAGACGATCACTCCATTCATTCAACGTTGGCTCCTCCACCAGATCTTGAAATTCAATTTGAAAGCCTTTTTCACGTAGCAATCCAACCAGCGTCATAAGACTGACTGAATCAAGTCCTAACATAAATAAATTATCCTCCTGCTGAATTTCATCTACAGGTAAATTCAATTGATGAGCGACCATATTTTTTAACTCAATCATGCTTAATTCATTCATGATCATTGCCCCTGACCTAAGGCGTTAATCACAGTCTGAGTATCCATGACTTTTGCACAGCGCCCAGTCGCATACTTTAGTGCAAGATCATGTTCTTCTCGGCTAAAATCCGCCAAGGCATCACCCACCATAAATGCTTGAATATCCAACATAAATGCTTCGGCAGCTGTTAATAAGCAACCAATATGGGCATATACTCCACAAATCACTAATTGATCGCGATTGGCTTGTTTGATTTGCTGCTCAAAATCACTTTTTTTAAATGCGCTATAGCGCCATTTTGTCAGCACGGTGTCTTCATTTTTTGGTTGAAGTGGATCAATAATTTTGGTCAATGCTGGATCAGCTGACAAACCTTTACCCCAAAAATCCGTTAATAGTTGACGATGTTCTTGCGTCTGATCTCCAGGTTGTGCGGTGTAATAGACTGGAATTCCTAGTGCATGTGCCTGATCAATAAGGGCTTTACAATTTCGGATTAATGTGGGAATGGGCGCTTGGGTCTGATCGTAAAAATCTAAAAAATATTGCTGAACATCATGTACCAATAAAACCGACCGTGACGCATCTAAAGTCCAATCAACTTTGTTAACTGGAAAATCTTGAGCAGATGGCATGGGATAACTTGCAATACGTGGGATTGCCATATTTTATTTCCTTAGTTAAATCGTGTCTTCGGTGAGGCGTTTTCTGAGTTGTTTCTTGTCGATTTTGCCCAATGCCGTATAAGGCATTTCTTCAATAAATTCGATGTGATCTGGGATCTTATAGGTCGCCAGACCGTATGCTTGAACGAATTGTCTAATTTGCAGTTTCAGCCTTGTTTCTGATGCATCTTGATCGTTAGGTCGCCATTGAATAAATACACAACTTTTTTCTCCTAACTTTGGATCTGGTTGTGCAACCAAGGCAGACAAGATGATTTGTTGGTGTTGATTTAAAACCTGTTCGACTTCTTCCGTCGCGATTTTTTCACCGCCACGATTAATTTGTTCCTTACTTCGTCCTTCAACAATAATATTGCCTTCTGGCGTTAATCGTACTAAATCACCAGTGCGATAAAATCCATCTAAGGTAAAAGCACTTCGATTATGTTCTGAAGCCCGATAATAACCTCTAATGGTATAAGGGCCGCGAGTTAAAAGATGCCCCACCTCACCCAATGGCAGCTCGTGATCCTCCTCATCGACGATTTTTATTTCATCATCTGGACTTATACGGGAACCTTGGGTACCTATAATGACTTCTTTCGGATCATCGTAACGCGTGTAATTCACCAAGCCTTCTGCCATACCAAATACTTGTTGTAATCGGCAGTGGTATTGATCAATCAACTTTTCAGCTAAAGCATCTGGCAACCTTGCCCCACCGACCTGTAAAGCCGTTAATTTCTTAAAAATATTTGTTGCGCCGTTTTGAACTGCTTCAGCCCATGTTGCTGCTAATGCAGGGACAAGAGCAACATGCGTAATATGGTGCGCTTCAATGAGTGGAAATGCAGTTTGGGGAGAAGGATCTTTCGCTAAAACAAGTGTTCCACCTGCATAAAATAGACCCAATGAACCAGCCGAACTCATACTGAAATTATGTGCTACTGGAAGCACCATAAGCATACGGCTTTCTGTATGAAGTTCACAAATATCTGCACTGGCACGAACACTATACAAATAGTCATCATGTGTTCGTGGTATAAGTTTCGGTGTGCCAGTACTGCCCCCTGAAAGTTGAAAAAAAGCCACATGGCGAGCCGTTATTTTGGGCTTTGAAACCATATGATTTTTAAACGATGCAAGATTCGGCCAAGGATCAAAATCGCCTGCATCACCAACGACAATCACTTGCTGTAAAGTCGGACATCTGCGCTGGCACTCTTGCGCTAAGGATCTGTAATCAAAGCCTAGATGCTTATCTGCACAGATATACAATTTGGCATCTGTTTGCTGAATAAAATGACTTACTTCGGCATGACGGTGTGCTGGTAAACTCATCACTGGTCGCATCCCTATCCGCAAAGCTGCAAAATAAGCAATAAAAAACTCTGCTATATTTGGCATTTGAATCACAATAGCATCTGCCAGCCCATAGCCTTGTTTAGTCAAGAAGACTGCAAATTGTTCAATATTTTGATTCAGCTCTTGATAAGAATACTGGCGATCACCACAAATCAATGCCACCTGATTGGCAAATTTCTGGGCTGATTCTTGAAAAAATTCAGAAATGGTTTGACCTTTCCAATATCCCTTTTGAATGTACCGTTCTACGAAATCTTCTGGGTATGGCACGATGCCATCCCAGAGCAAAGACTCGTCATTTACATTTGCATTCATTTTATTCCCCATGATTTAAGTGCTGAGAATCTAAACCCAATGCATTTAACATCGTTTTAAATTTCACGATGGTTTCTGACAGTTCACTGTTCGGCTGTGAAGCTTCAACAATTCCTGCACCCGCATAAAGACGCGCATAATGGTCAAAGATACGCCCACAACGTACATTCACTGCCCAAGCACCATTCCCTCGGGCATCACACCACCCCATAGTTCCTGCGAATAGGTTACGTTTAAAAGGCTCTAGTTCCGAAATCAACTGGCGAGCCATAGGGGCTGGTTGTCCACAGACTGCTGGCGTTGGATGTAAAATTGAGACCACATCAAAGATATGTTGCTCTGGATCTTTCAACGTTCCCTGAATTTTGGTCGCCAAGTGCCAAACCGCCTCTGTTTTAATCAGTGAAGGTGATTTTGGGATATTGAGCATTTTGCACAAGGGAGAGAGTTGATCTGCAATGGCTTCGATGACCACGGCGTGTTCATGCTGATCTTTTTGCGAAGCAAGCAATTTTTCAGCTTGTTGTTGATCCAGTGTTGGATCTGAATGACGTGCTAATGTTCCTGCAACTGGATGGCTAAACAAATATTCATTTTGCTTCGCAACGAGAAGTTCTGGACTTGCCCCCATAAACCAACCAGATTGTTTTGGGTTTTGGGCCAATGCAAATGTGTAGCCATCAGGATTAGAGGCCAACAACTGGTAAAATAAATCAATAATATTAATTTTGTGTTGGGTTTTAAGATCAATTGCCCGAGCCAACACTGCTTTTTCTAGCGGTGATGACCTCATCAATTCAACCAATTTGACGACTCCAGCAATGTATTCCTCTTGTGCTGGGATGAGAGTCGCTTGCACTTGATCATCAAGAAAAGACTGAGCCGAATGATCAATGCGCTCATTTACAAATGTGTTTTTTGCTTCCGCAATCGAGATTTCTGGTAAATCTCGATGATCAAAAGGCAAGCTCCCGACCAAAATAAGATCTTTATTCGCTGTTAATTCGATTTTTTTTTGTAGTGTAGATTTTGCTTGTTCGAGCCACTGTGCTTGCTGCTGATTAAAATTTAAATGAGAAGCTCGATCAAATTCGATATGTTCAATTAACTTTTTACTTGAAATGGTCCCCGTTGGCGTTGCGAACACGAAGCCAGGTTGATCTTCCTCAATTAACTCTTCCTTTTTTATGCCTATCATATTTTGAAAAACTGACGGTTCTATTGGCAACATATTTGTTCTCACGATTATCTGTTCGCACTGCGTGCATCAAACTTTCAACATTCACAAAAGGACAACCTCTAGGAGTTGAACGCAACCAATATAATAATTATTATTCCCAATTGAAAATGATTATCGTTTCAATTTGTTAATAAAATTAAAGGATACTTAAATGGGTTTATATATCGTGACGGGTGCAGCCAGAGGAATTGGCGCTGAAATTTGTCGTCAACTATTGCAGAAGGATCATCAAGTCATTGCAATTGATCGGATCGATGACATCAATCAATGGGAACTTTTTAAATTAATTCCTGAAGCATCACTCAACCATCTAGACCACATCAGCTGTGACATTCGTAAGACCAATGAGATTATTCAGCACATTGAAAATTCTATACTTTTTAAAGGCACGATCACGGGTTTAGTGAATGCTGTAGGAGTCTTAGAAATGGGATCTTTATTAAATACATCTGTTGAACAATGGCATGAAAATTTGTCGATAAATTTCATTGGCCCTGCCGAACTTAGTCGTTGGGTCGCTCACCAAATGATTCCGCAAAGAGAAGGTGCGATTGTGAGCATCAGTTCAAATGCAGCCCTCATTCCAAGAATGAATATGGGTTTGTATGCAACGACCAAAGCTACAGTGAGTCACTATTTTAAAAATCTTGCGTTGGAACTCGCGCCTCACAATATTCGCTGCAACTTAGTTTTACCTGGCTCAACCCTTACACAAATGCAAAAACAACTATGGACTGAGGATCGCCCTCCAGCAGGCATTGTCAACGGAAATCTAGAACAATTCCGAAATGGTATTCCATTGCAAAAGATTGCTGAGGCTGAAGATATTGCCAATGCCGTGATGTTTTTACTTTCAGAGCAAGCAGGCCAAATCACAATGCACGAATTAGTGGTTGATGGTGGAGCAACTCTAGGCGTGTAACAGCCCTATTGCCTCATTCAAAGGATAAACTGCCAGACTATTCTGGCAGTGGTTTGTGAATTTGAAGTTGTTCAAAAACAAGTTCTGGTTGAGCTAACCAAGTTTTCATCATCTCCATAAAATCATACCAATAAGCTTTGAGACTCGGCACATCATAAAGTTCTTTGTGT
The DNA here is from genome assembly GCF_056784015.1 of Acinetobacter sp. ANC_7655. NCBI lineage: Bacteria > Pseudomonadati > Pseudomonadota > Gammaproteobacteria > Moraxellales > Moraxellaceae > Acinetobacter > Acinetobacter sp. ANC_7655. Next base: position 682,598 of record NZ_JBWYJB010000001.1, read on the forward strand.
CCGTCAACAGCGAGATACAAACGCTCAATACCATTAACAAACTTATTGGTAATCGCGGTATCAAAGTCTTCAATTGGGCCAGCGGATATGGTTGTTTTTGTTAACTTACACCCTTCGAAATGTTCAGGTAAAGGATAAGGAATCCAATTCACAATAGGTCCAAATAAGATATTTTCATAGGGATCAAAATCTTCTAATACAAATCGCATTTGCTCAAAATAGCTTTGCTGATGCGGTCGAATTTCGGCAAACCTTTTCGTTAATAATAAAATGATTTCTTTTAAGTTTTCTTGTCCAGTAATGCCCAACCTCAATGGCAGGATATTCATGACTAAGCACGGAATACGCATAGATGAAGTACCCAACCGAGACATAAAAGGTACCCCAAAGCATTGTTGAGGATCTTTAGACTGTTTTATTAAATAACTCATCATCACTGCCATGACGATAAGAGCACTGGGCAATTTTAATTCAGTTGCTAATGCATTTAATTGTAGCTGTGTAGGCCAATCAATTACCTCTTCATAACGTGGCCCTTGTGAAAATGGTTCTTTTAATTTTCGTTTAAGTCGTTTCTTAGGGGCTTTCTCATATGAAAAATTAGCCTTCCAAAAGTCTAAATCTTTTTCAGCTTTTTCAGAGTGAAGGTAGCGCTGTTCTTCTGCAATAAACTTTTCATAATGATCGAATCCTTTAATTTTTAATTCAGTACCATTTTTGAGAGATTGATAATAATCAATAAATCGACTAATCATCAGTCCGTAAGCGTAGCCATCTAATGCAACGTGATGCGCTTTAAAAAATAATCCATACTTTTGCTCACCTAAGTGTGCAAACACATAGTCATATAAATGACCCGATTCTAAATTAAATGCTGGTTCTACTTCTTTTTCAGCCCACGCTAAAATTTCCTCCTCATCAAGCTGAGATAAATCAACGAAGCTAGGTTTCCGTATCGTCACATCATCTACTCGATAGACGTATTCGCTCTGAACTAAAGCTCGCCAATGAAGCGATTTAGCTTCCTTTAATGTGAGATAAACTGCTTTTTGAAAAAGCTCTCGATCTAATGGTCCCTCAATAACCAACCACTCCGCCGTATGAAAAGGATAACTGCCATGATAATGATGTCCTTTCCACATACTGTGTTGTGCACGAGTTAATAGATCATGGGATTCATTGATTTGCATAAGACAACCGCATACATTTAATTTTCATTATAAAATCAAAGCTTTACAAAATATCCTAACCTTCATATTTTGTGATTACACTTTGGCACAAAAAGATTATTAAATATAATGATTATCATTTGCAAATTTAATTTGTTTGATTTAGATTAATAACCATTCAAATCTGTCGACTGACGCACGTATTACTGTATCGACGATCTTCACTCCATTGATAAGTACAGAAGATTAAATAATGACGACACAATCTCCTCCTCTAGCTCGACATATTTCTGTCCATTCAACAGAACAAATTTCCACTCATTTACAGCGTATTAAGTTTAAAAGTGAAGATTTCACAGGTTATGCAAAATGTGATGGTGGTGCGCACATCAAATTGTTTTTTCCGAACCCTGATCAACAAGCACCTGACCTCCCGTTTCGAAATTCTTTAGGCAAAATTACGTGGCCATATGGAAAGAAACCAATTACTCGGACATATACTGTTCGAGATTTCGATGAAGAACTGCAACTTTTAGTCATCGATTTTGTAAGACATGAAGATTTTGGTATAGCGGCTGATTGGGCGAAGCATGCGAGTCCAGGTGATCTGTTAGGTCTAGCCGGTCCAGGAGGACCAGCACGTTTTAAAATCGATGCAGAATATTGGATTTTTGTTGGAGATCTTTCAGCAATCCCGATGATCGCTGCCTCACTTGAACAATTACCAAAAGACGCTCATGGTGAAGTTTGGATCGAGATCGAAGATGATTCAGACCAAATACATCTGAATAAGCCTGAACACATTAAGGTTCATTGGTGCAAAGGCCCTCATGAATTGAATAATAACATCCGTGATTCTTTGCAAAACTTAGACTGGAAAAATAAAGATATTTCAGTATCACTGGCAGGTGAAAATTCAACGGTGGTTGAACTTCGTAAAATACTGAGACAAAACTTCCAGCTACCCAAGAGCAATTTATATGCTGTGCCTTATTGGAAGCAAGGTCACAACGAAGAGGCTTATCATGAGGAACGCCATCAAGTGATGGATGCCGTTGAATAAGTGAATAGAATTATTTTAATGAAATATGTAGAAAGATATGAAATATAAAATTGCAATTATGTTGAGTGCTATCACTCTCTTCACAGCATGCTCTCAGTCAAATGAACCTTCTTCACGAGACAATAAAGCGACGGTTGAATCTCAAATAAATACGACACGACAAATTGAAGATGCTTTAGGTCGTCAAGTCACAATTCCTGTACAGCCACAACGTGTTGTGGTTTTAAGTGAACTTGATTTGGATAGTGCTATTGCGCTTGGAATAAAACCTATAGGCAGTAGTTATGTTCGAGGTCAAAGTAATTTTCCAGATTACCTCAAAAATGAAACACAACAAATCGCCTCCGTCGGTAACTTTGGACAACCGAGCATGGAACAAATTCTCACGTTACAACCTGACTTAATTATTGCTGGAAGCATGATTGATACACAAATGATTAATCAATTGCAGCAGATTGCACCCACTGCAGTCAGTTTTGCACGCGGAGAGCCATGGAAAGACAGTTTCAAAAAGGTAGCTCATTTATTAAACAAAGAACAACAAGCCCAAAAAGCTCTAGAAGCGTACGATCAATATGCGCAAGAAGCTCAACAGAAATTACAAGCTCAACAAGGTCAATCAGTCAGTGTCATTCGTTGGACAGCCAATGGACCTGTGTATATGCTAAATGATTCATTTGCGAGCCAAATTTTAAAAGATATTGGCTTAACACGACCTCAACATCAGCAACAACCAGGTGCAAGCCATACGCCTCCAATCAGTCGAGAGCGTTTTGATCAAATTGATGCAGACTGGCTCATCATTGGCAATCATCTAAACTCGGAAAAGCAACTGGCAGAACTAGAAAAATTACCAGAATTCCAACGTCTTAATGCTGCAAAAAACAAGCATTATTTCGTGGTTGATGCATCTATGTGGACTGGCATAGGTGGACCACATGCTGCTCGACATGCCATTGATGATGTAATGAAGCATCTCCATAATTAATATGCTGACGAATGCTACAACTGTACTTGACCGATTCCCGCTGATGGGAATCGTGCTTAGCTTGATTATTTTATGTTGCGCTGTTTTGTCGATCGCGTACGGCGCTGGTCAGCCCTACTTTACAGACAGTTTGCAACTTATTCTTCAGGCATTAAGTCAATGGTCCTTAGAACCAATCACTCCCCTATTGGAAATTAGAATTCCACGTACTATTGCGGCGGTGAGTGTCGGATTAGCTTTAGCGATCTCAGGCGTCATCCTTCAAAACTTGCTTAAAAACCCTTTGGCTGATAGTGGATTAATCGGAATTAATAGTGGTGCATCTCTTGCCATTGTTTTGGCAATTGTTCTTCAAATGGATACCTTCGGACTATTTTTTTGGGCGCTGATTGGAGCTTTAGTGAGTGCATTATTGGTCTTTGCAATCACCCCTCGTCAAATGACAGATCATAGCTCACTTACACGTTTAGTCTTGGCTGGACTGGCAATCACCAGTACATTCCAAGGTTTTATGGCTGCCATTCTTATTAGTTTCCAAAATGGTTTAGACGACTATCGTTTTTGGGTTTTGGGTTCGCTCAATCGCGTTGATATTCAATATCTCGGTCTTGCACTAATTTTAATGGCGATCGGACTCATCATCGCTGTATTGGTAATACGCCCTCTAGGTCTTAGTTTAGTTGGTGATCAACTGGCGAATAGCTTAGGCTTAAATACGAAACTACTTGATGCATTCTGCATTTTAGCTGTGGTTTTATTAACTGGAAGTGCCGTTGCATTAACAGGACCAATTGCCTTTTTAGGCTTGATTGCACCTTACTTTGCACGAGCTATTGGTGCTCTGAGTATTCAGAAACAACTCATCTATAGCGGACTATTTGGCATGTTGTTGTTGCTGATCGCGGATATCATTGCACGTGCAGTCGTGCAACCTTTCGAAGCCCCTGTCAGTATTCTTTTAGCCTTATTAGGTGCACCTATTTTGATATGGATGGTACGTCAAAATAACCTACAAAATATCATTCAAGCGGAGAAATAATATGTATTCTCTGTTGAATCGTTTAAAACAAAAATCAGTGATAAAGGCTTGGATAATCATTGCGATTCTACTGATATCACTTAGTTTATTTAGCCTGATGTACGGTGAAATCACATTAAATTTGAATACGCTATGGAATGTATTGACAGGCAATGCGTCAGCTCCACATCAACTTCTCGTTGAAAAGATTAGATTACCACGACTTTTGGCAGCCTTATTGATTGGCGCTGCACTCGCCTTATCTGGTCTCATTCTTCAAATTATCACCAAAAATCCTCTTGCGAGCCCAGATGTTTTTGGTATCAGTGACAGTGCAGTGCTTGCTTTGGCATTCACCATTCTCCTCTCAAGTTCTAGTATGTTAGGTCAATGGTGGCAAGCATTAGTGGGTGCGATCTTCTGTGTTTTTTTTATTTTAATTGCTTCAGGCGGCGTAGGAACACAGGGGTATCGTATTTTGGTCATCGGGGTCGGAATTGCAACACTCATGAAAGCCAGTTTTGACCTTATCCTTGCGACACTGCCAGTAATGCACACCAGTAATATTTTAATTTTTAGTAGTGGTAGTTTGATTGGTCGAAGCTACAGCATCTTGCTACCAACTTCGATTTTTATCATGCTGCTTGTCAGTATTATTGTGCTGTGGCGGCGACTATTTAGTGCAATGGTTCTCCCTGATTCTGTCATTGATAGTCTAGGAGAACCCTTACCTAAAATTAGACTGATGCTCATTATTATTGCTGCGTTTCTCGCTGGGACCGCTGTCAGTATTGCGGGCCCCATTGGATTCGTGGCTATTGCCGCACCAATCATCGCATTTAAATCATTTCCTCATCATTTATTTCCGATTTTCCCTACCATGTGTATTGGTGCATTAATGGTTTTAAGTGCTGATTTACTTGGAAAAAATTTGCTTGCCCCTGTCGAAATTCCCGCAGGCATTATTAGTGGCATGGTTGGTGGTCCACTGTTGTTGTGGTTGTTATATCGTCATTCTAGAAGTATGAGTCGTACATGAGTTTAATCATCAATCAATTAAGTGCTGGATATAATCATCATCAAGTTTTGAAGGGTATCAATGCTGAATTTCAGCAGGGTCAAGTCATCGTCCTCATTGGTCCAAATGGCTGTGGAAAATCGACCTTGTTAAAATGTATTGCTCAAATTCATCCATATGATCAAGGCGAAGTCATTTGGGAAAAAAATCAACTGAATATACTCAGTAAAAAGTTGCTCGCTAAACAACTTGCATTACTTCCACAGCATGTAACTGCACCCAACGGCATGACAGTTGAGCAGTTAGTACGCTTCGGTCGTTTTCCACATCAAGGTTGGTTTAAACGACTGAACATCGAAGACCAAAAAGCGATTGATGACGCCTTGTCTGCGACCCATTTAAGCGAATTAAAAAATCAAAATTTAAGCAATCTATCAGGAGGTCAACGTCAACGTGCATGGATCGCAATGGTCCTCGCACAACAGACCCCTTTAATTCTTTTAGATGAACCAATCAGTATGCTCGATATCGGTCATCAAGCCGATATTTTAAATTTAGTCCGCTCTCTAGCCTCACAAGGTAAAACCATAGTGATGGTTCTACATGAATTAGCCACTGCTGCACGCTGTGCCGATTTTCTAGTTGCCATGAAAGATGGTCAAATCATTGCACAAGGAAAATCAGAAGATGTTTTAACAAAGCAATTAGTTCATCAACTCTATAACTTAGATGCTGAAGTCAGACTGGTTGAAGATGATCAACACAAAAAAAGGTTACTGGTCATCCCAAATAAGTTTGGTGATTAAACACTCGAATAAAAAGCTTGAATATATAGAATAAAAAAAGCCCTGACAAATGTCAGGGCTTTTTGAATTTGGCGGAAGCGGTGAGATTCGAACTCACGGAGGACTCACACCCTCGTCGGTTTTCAAGACCGGTGCATTAAACCGCTCTGCCACGCTTCCATGTGCGCCATAATACGAAGCTTTTCATATCATGACAAGTAAAAATTACAATCAAACCATTCAAGTGAATATAGTTTCACCAAATGATTCAAATTTATTAAATTTTGGCTGCAATTTCAGCACCTTCACGAATCGCGCGCTTAGCATCAAGCTCAGCAGCAAGCTTTGCACCACCAATAATGTGATATTTCGCTAAAGTTGTTTCAGTCTCTGATGGCATAATCTCTTTAACAGATTCTTGCCCTGCACAAACAACGACAGTATCGACTCGTAATAATTGATCATGTCCACCAACTTCGATCCACAGACCTTCATCACTCACTGATTTGTATTGAACGCCACGCAACATTTTCACATGATGTTTTTTTAATTGGGCGCGGTGAACCCAACCAGAGGTTTTACCTAATCCTATACCCAAAGGCGTTGTCTTACGTTGCAATAAATATATTTCGCGAACTGGACGATCCACTTCAGCAGGTTGTAAACCACCTTCAGAAACATACTGAATATCAGGATCAACTCCCCACTCACGTTTCCATTCTGCCAAAGGTTGTGGCTGTGGCTGATGTTCAGGTTTTAATAAAAACTCTGACACATCAAATCCGATACCACCAGCACCAATTACTGCTACCTTTTGACCCACAGGCGCACCTCTTAATACTTCTGCATAAGATAAAACTTGTGGTGCATCACTTCCTTCAATCTTCAATGCACGTGGTACAACGCCTGTCGCAACAATCACTTCATCAAAGCCTTCACGCTCAAGCTGTTCACGATTAACTTTAGTATTTAAACGAAGTTCAACCCCAGTGCGCTCAATTTGGACTTTAAAATAGCGAATGGTTTCATGAAATTCTTCTTTCCCAGGAACAACTTTCGCTAAGTTGAATTGTCCCCCTACATCATTAGTGGCTTCAAATAAAGTAACCTGATGACCACGACTGGCAGCAACGGTCGCTGCCGACATTCCAGCTACACCACCACCCACAACAGCTACTTTTTTTGGCTTCTTGGTTTTTAAATAAACCAGTTCAGTTTCATAGGCTGCACGTGGATTCACTAAACATGTGGCACGTTTATTTTTGAAAGTATGATCCAAACAAGCCTGATTACACGCAATACACGTATTGATTTCATCAACACGATTAGTTGCCGTTTTATTCACCCAGAAAGCATCTGCCAATAATGGTCGAGCCATTTGAATCATGTCGGCTTTACCTTCAGCCAAAATAGCTTCGGCAGTTTCAGGCATATTGATTCGGTTGGATGCAATCACAGGCACAGACACATGTTTTTTCACCTCTGCGGTATAATCTACAAATGCCGCACGAGGAACAGAGGTTACAATTGTTGGCACACGAGCTTCATGCCAACCAATACCTGTATTCAATAATGTGATACCCGCTTCTTCTAGCGCTTTAGCGACGGTGATCACTTCATTCATTGTATTACCGTCGTGAACTAAATCGAGCATAGATAAACGGAAACAAATGATAAATTTTTCGCCAACTTTCGCGCGAATTGCCTTAACAATTTCAACTGCAAAGCGCATACGGTTTTCTATTTCACCACCCCATTGGTCTGTACGTTGATTGACATGACGACTCATAAATTGGTTCAGCAAATAGCCTTCTGATCCCATGATTTCAACACCATCATAGCCAGCTTTTTTCGCGATACTTGCTGTAGCCGCATAATCTTGAATCGTATCCAAAATTTGTTTTTCTGACATTTGTCGTGGTTTGAATGGTGAGATCGGCGATTTTATTGGGCTTGCAGAAACCACAAAAGGTTGATAACCATAACGCCCTGAATGCAAAATTTGCATTAAAATTTTTGCACCATGTTTATGAACTGCATGTGTCACTAATCGGTGTGGGGCAACATCACCTAAGGTATTCATTGTGCCACCAGCTGGAAGGAGCCAGCCTTGACGATTAGGCGAAATACCACCTGTAATGATGAGACCTACGCCCCCTTTAGCACGTTCACCAAAATATGCTGCTAATTTAGGATAATTATAAAAACGATCTTCTAGACCGGTATGCATCGATCCCATCACGACACGATTTTTGAGGGTAGTGAAACCAAGATCGAGAGGTTTTAATATATTTGCATAGCGAGTTGTCATGGCAATTCCTTATTTTATGGGCTTTGCAACTTGTTGCATAAAACTATACTTCTTTTTTCATAACTGTTTATGGCAATTTTTTTTCTTTTTCTATAATAAATTACCAACTATGAAATTAGATATTAATATTCAATCACTTACAAAAAATATTTTTCACTAAGTTCGCTTTGAAAAATTGCAATAAAATAAATTTATGCATAAAAATCTTCATAAATGCGCTGTATTCTTTTCAAGAAGAAATCATGAATTAGATTAAGCACTACCTATTACTTCTGAGTTTCGACGAAATATTGCTACTTATTCTAATATTTTTGCACCACGTATCTTTTTTTAAAAAAAATTACCAATGAAAAGTGCTACAATTGAAGAAATATATTTTTCAGGTTACCAATTTTCTAGGTGCCTATATTCTATCGTTAGGATGAACAATGTCTGATAATGCAACTATCTTACAGAATGTACCTGTAGGCAAAAAAGTTGGTATTGCCTTCTCTGGTGGTCTTGATACTTCTGCAGCTCTATTGTGGATGAAACAAAAAGGTGCTGAACCTTATGCGTATACAGCAAACTTAGGTCAGCCAGATGAAGATGATTACGATGCTATTCCAAAGAAAGCTGAAGCTTATGGCGCTGTTAAAGCACGCTTAGTGGATTGCCGTTTACAACTTGCATTAGAAGGTATTGCAGCAATTCAATGTGGCGCATTCCATATCTCTACAGGTGGTGTACCTTACTTCAATACAACGCCACTTGGTCGTGCAGTCACAGGTACAATGCTTGTTACCGCGATGAAAGAAGATGACGTCAACATTTGGGGTGACGGATCTACTTATAAAGGTAACGACATTGAGCGTTTCTACCGTTATGGTCTATTAACGAACCCAGCACTTAAAATTTACAAACCTTGGTTAGACCAAACATTTATCGATGAACTTGGTGGCCGTGCAGAAATGTCACAGTTCCTCATCGATAACGGTTTTGACTATAAAATGTCAAAAGAAAAAGCATACTCAACAGACTCAAACATGCTTGGTGCAACTCACGAAGCGAAAGATCTTGAGTATCTTGATGCTGGTATCAAAATCGTTGAACCGATTATGGGTGTTGCTTTCTGGAAAGAAGACGTTGAAATCGCACCTGAAGAAGTTTCAATCACATTTGAAGAAGGCTTCCCTGTTGCACTTAACGGTCAACGTATTGAAGATCCAGTTGAGTTAATTCTTGAAGCGAATCGTATCGGTGGTCGTCATGGTCTAGGTATGTCTGACCAAATCGAAAACCGTATCATCGAAGCGAAATCTCGTGGTATTTATGAAGCTCCAGGTATGGCACTTCTACACATTGCTTACGAACGTCTTGTGACTGGTATTCATAACGAAGATACCATTGAACAGTACCGCATCAACGGTTTACGTTTAGGTCGTTTACTTTACCAAGGTCGTTGGTTCGACTCACAAGCGCTTATGCTTCGTGAAACTGCTCAACGATGGGTTGCTAAAGCAATCACAGGTACTGTGACTTTAGAACTTCGTCGTGGTAACGATTACACTATTATGAACACTGAATCTGAGAACCTTACATATGAAGCTGAACGCTTAACTATGGAAAAAGGTGATTCTGTATTCACGCCAATGGATCGTATTGGTCAATTAACCATGCGTAACCTAGACATTACAGATACACGCGCTAAGTTAGGAATCTATACTGGTGCAGGTTTACTTGCTGTAGGTACAGGTTCTGCTGTTCCACAACTTAAAGACAAAAACTAAGATTTAGTTTAGTCCTAAAAAAACCGCGCTTTGAGCGCGGTTTTTTATTTGGACATGAAAATCTATCATTGTTCCCTAGATGAATAATGACTCATTCATCCAACGTATGCTTCATTTTTATATTAATCAGCACAAATAGATGTAAAACCCCTTTTATCGGCTTTTGTCGTTATCAATTTCAAGCAATATCGATTATCATCTATGTTATTTTTTCAGTAAGACTTGCCTTGAATACGATCACTTTAATCCAGCCAGATGATTGGCACGCTCATTTAAGAGATGGTTTAGCACTTCAACGTACTGTTCCTGATTTGGCGAAGCAATTTCATCGCGCAATCTGTATGCCAAATACAGTTCCACCTGTAAAAACTGTGGAAGAGGCACATGCCTATCGTGAAAGAATCATGGCGCATGTTCCTGAAAATGTAAAATTCGATCCTCGTATGGTGCTTTACTTTACGGATCATACTTCTCCTGAAGAAGTACAAAAAATTAAAAACTCTCCATATGTAAATGCAATTAAGCTTTACCCTGCTGGAGCAACCACAAATTCTGATAATGGCGTTAGTGATATACGTAAAGTGTATAGCGTCATTGAACAACTTGAAGAACATCAGGTTCCTCTCTTACTCCACGGCGAAGTAACACATCATCATGTTGATATTTTCGATCGTGAAAAACGTTTCTTAGATGAAGTTTTAGCACCGCTGCTTAAACAATTTCCAAAATTGAAATTAGTTTTAGAACATATCACCACAAGCGAAGCTGCACATTTTGTACTTGAGCAAGATCGCAATGTGGCAGCGACGATTACACCACAACATTTGTTATTCAATCGCAATGACATGTTGGTTGGTGGTGTTAAACCGCATTTCTATTGTTTGCCAATTTTAAAACGCCAGACACATCAGCAAACTTTGTTAGAAGTCGCAACAAGTGGCAACCCTAAATTTTTCTTAGGTACTGACAGCGCTCCGCATTCTAAAAATGCGAAAGAAAATGCCTGTGGATGTGCGGGATGCTATAGCGCTCCAACTGCAATTGAATTGTATGCTCAAGCATTCGATCAGGTAGGTAAAATTGAACGTCTTGAAGGTTTCGCTTCATTCTTTGGTGCGGATTTCTATGGTTTACCTCGTAATACTGAAACCATTACATTGATCAAAGAAGATCAAGTGATTCCTGAAAGCCTTGAATATTTAGATGGCGAACAGATCATTCCTCTTTATGCAGGTAAAACAATTCAATGGAGAAAAGTGTGACCACTGAAACATTACCTGTCATCGGTCAACGCTTCCGCGGGTTCCTACCCGTGGTTGTTGACGTGGAAACAGCTGGTTTTAATGCAGATACTGATGCATTGCTCGAAATAGCATGTATTCCAATCATTTACGACGAGTCTGGAAAGTTTGTACCTGGTCAAGCGCATCATGCACACATCAATCCATTTGAAGGTGCAAATTTAGATCGTCGCTCACTCGACTTCATTGGCATTGATCCTTTTAATCCAATGCGTGTAGCGATGGCAGAAGATGAAAAGTCTGCACTTAAACGTATGTTTAAAGCAATTAATGAGGTACGCAAACAACAACAATGCACACATGCTGTGCTAGTTGGACACAATGCTCATTTTGATCTTGGTTTTTTAAAAGCAGCAATTGCACGTACTGGAACTAAGAATCAAAATCCATTTCATAGTTTCTCGGTTTTTGATACGGTGACTTTGAGTGCTGTGATGTTCGGACAAACTGTTTTGGCTAAATCATGTATTCAAGCTGGCATCGAGTTTGATGGTAAAGAAGCCCACTCTGCTTTGTATGACACACAGAAAACAGCTGAATTATTCTGCTATATTTTAAATAAATTAGCGCCCCATTTACTCGAAACACTCGTTTCAGAGTAAAAATCTTTAAATACCCCAATATTTTAGAAATCTTGATCATCCTGTAGATTGATCTTAATTGAAAAGTATTGGGGCTTTTTGTTCCAATTTTTAACTATCGCTTTTTTATATTATGTTAATCGGAATATAGCATTGATACTTATTCTCATTAATATTGTGAAATAAGTATTATTAAATGATAATCGCTATCGTTTTTATTCTCTCAATGTTAAATCATGTCATTTGTACGCTCAAAATTAAATTTAGCCATTCTTACGATTCTCTCAACTACAGTTTGTGCAAATGAAACAGAAATAAATTCATTAGTTAATGATGATTCAATCAAACTCAATACAATCGTAACGAATGCAACTGAGCAACAAGAAGTTGGTAAAACCGTCTATACGAAGGATGATTTAGACAAGACACCCAATAGTTCTAAGAACATTACTGATTATTTAAAAGTAAATCCTAATGTGCAATTTGGTAATAATTTTAGAAGTGGCTTACAACAAGGTGAACTTAGCCCAGCCGAAATTAGCATCAATGGCGGTTTACCCTATGAAAATAAATTTCTAATCAATGGGATGAGCATCAACAATAATATTAACCCTGTGGGTGCAACAACATCGAACTCAAATAATGAACTACTCGGCTCTAGTCAAGCTGTTGCAGTCAATGCAGACCTGATTTGTAATATTAAACTCCTTGATAGCAATGTGAGCGCTGAATATGGTGAATTTACTGGCGGTGTAGTGAGTGCAGAAACCTGCGCACCAAAAACTGAGGTAGGCAAAATTCATGGTAATATTACCTATGATTATACATCTGATTCTTGGTCTAAAATCAACTTTCCTGATCCAGAAAGCCAACAGGAATTTGAAACCTCCAACAGTGAAAAAAATCAACCTTTCTTTACTAAACAAGGAGTCAGTGCAACACTGTATGGTAATCTCACAGACCAATTAGGCTTCAATGCTTTTGGCTCTTTTCGACATTCCTTAATTCCATTAAAAACGAATTTTATTGAGCCAGCAGAATTAGACCAAACACGTGCTGCGAGCAATTATGGTGTTGAACTCTTCTACACACCTTCAGATAAAACCTCATTAAAAATAGGAACTCAGCTATTTGAAAATAAAGGTGAATACTTCAATGCTACATTTTTAAACTCAGAAAACACGCAAATATCTGATAGTCAAAGTATTTATATCAATTTAAAAAATAAATTAAATGCTGTTCGGTTAGAACAACAACTTAATTATCAAACACAAAATAGCTCGCGAGAGGCAGAACAGGATGCGTACGTGTGGGCTCGATCATCAACAAAAAATTGGAATCCGAATTTAAGTACGCAATCTTATGGAAACTATGGTTCATTATCACAAGAAGAAAAAAAACTGGAATACTCAATCAAAGCCTTATTTGAACCAATAAAGTTTGCGAACTCATCACACCAACTCAAAGTGGGTGCTGGTTATGGTCATTATGAAGCGTATTGGGAAAGACCTGAAGTTTCTAATAACTATTACACAACTACTATCGCTTCAAAAAATATTGAAAACTTAAACTGTTACGCTTCTGATGGTCGTCGTTATGATGCTTGTGATGAAGGCAATTCAATTGACGGGCAATATTTAACGCAACGATTTAAATATGATGCAGGACAAATCAATGTACGCCAAGATCGTTGGCATGCATATCTCGAAGATTCAATTTATGTTAATCCATTTATTCAGTCTAGTTTAGGCTTACGAGCTGATTATGATTCACTGACTCAAAATACCAATATTGCACCTCGTAGTTCATTTGTGTTGAAGCCATTTGGCAATGATCAATTATTTATTACGGCTGGTTGGAATCGCTATTATGGTTTAAACGCATTCGCCAACGAATTACAAGATCAACGAGGTCGATTACAGACAAAATTTAAGAGAAATAGTCTTTCTGAAGGTTGGGAACCCGACCCGACGTATATGCCATCCTTCAAATCAAGGTCAGAGCTGGATACCCCGTTTTCAGATGAATCTGTATTTGCTTTTAACACCAATATTTGGAACATCAATACTGGTTTAAAATATGTTCAGCGAGAGAACAAAGACCAATTACGCCAGCAGCAAGGTAATAAGTCTTATAACAACTCAGGAAAATCTGAAGCTGATATCTTAACTTTCTCTTTAAAAAATATTAAACCGCTTGTATTTAAAAATACTGTGCATCATTTAAGCCTAAATGCCGATATGACAGACACAAATCGTAATTTTGATAGCTATGAAAGCAACTACTACACAGGCACATCACAAATTTATTATGATGGCAAACTGATTAATGCTGAAGATAAACCCACTGATAATTTCAATACACCATGGACAGTTAGACTGGATTGGAATATTGGTTTTAATAATATTCCTTTAAATATTAATCATTATCTTAGCTATCGTGCAGGGACACCAGGTATGAAAAAAACCCTGAGTACCAGTAAAACTGAATTTGTCTATGAACTAGATGGTATGAAATATGACACTTACACTGCATATAAAACGAAAAATGCTTTGAATTGGGATATGCGTACTAGCTACACAATACCGAGTTCAAAGAATACGCAAACTATCTTTGGTTTAACCATTAATAATGTACTTAACCGTAAAAATGAATACTTTTCTTCCAATACATCCTCATTGCCACCAACACCAAGTCCTGAAATTGGACGTCAGTTTATCGCTGATGTTACATTTAAGTTCTAACTCATGATTCCCATAGACCACTTAAGTGCTCTTTTTTCATTTATACCGCGTTAAACTTTTGGATTGCATAAAGAAAAAACAATTCAAGACTTGAAAAATATCAATTATCCTCGATATTACATAAAGTAATTCACTCAATCTTAGAATGAGCATATGAACAATCAAAACAAACCTGAAATTATTACGATAGAAGATCAAAGCTTTGGTAGCCATGTAGAACATTGGGCGCTGTTAACTGATGATCCGACTGTTCAGGTTCCAAAATGGTTGAGTGAAGCACTAAATGCACCTGTCATGCCGATGGGGATTTGTGCTGAAGAACAAGATATGGATCCGAATGTTTGGCTAATTCAAGGACCTAAACAACAACCTATCCAATTGGTTCAAGTCATTGCTGTAGAAGACAATAAACCTAAAGCAGTCAAAACAGCCTTCCCTACTTTTGATAGTCCTTATACGTTGAACGCGACGATTGAACGCATCATTACATGTAAGTCCAACACGCAAGCAGTGTTACAATTAAAAGTTAGTGATAATAGTGTGGTTTATGCTTTTGATAGCTTATACAGTGTTAACCAAATTCAATACCAAAAAAATCAATCTTATAAAGTCCAATTAAATGCGTGGGCTTATGAGCTAGAAAAAGTTGCTGATCAAGAACAAATTGTTGTGGATGATCCAGCTTCAATTAAACACCATCGTGCTTTAAATGAAATTTTGAGTGAACACAATGGTGTAGCGCCAGATAATTTACAGCAGCTGATTGATGCTTGGGAACCTAAATCAGATGCCGATAAAGAACCTGTAACGGTCGATTTTTCGAAAATGGTGGCTTACTTGTACGGTGAAACCATGGGTCAGGAAGATGAGGCTTGGTTCCAAGGAAAAGTGGTTGGCAAGACCCAAATGCAGTTCAACGATCAATTTTATCAACTTTATGATGTAACACTTATTTTGGAAGATAACCAACCTGCTACACTTATTCGTATCGCGACTAAGGATGAGAATTATAAAAATTTCGAAATTGGTCAATATATTCGTGGAAATATATGGATTCAGGCGAATATTTATGCTAAAAATACATCAAATAAATAGGATTTAACTATAAAGTAATATTTAGGCTCCTAGATGAAAATTATACCGGAACAATCAACAGGCTTAATGGAACAAGCACGCCCTCGTATTCGTGTAGACAAGGGTGCTTACTGTTTCTTTTTCTTAGGTGTTTTCCTCGCTGCTTTTATTTTCCACTTTACCAATCTTATTCCAGCATTTTAATAAAGTAGCATTGATTACTTTCATCTGCGTTTTAGTGCATAAAAAAAGCCTGTCATATGACAGGCTTTTTTTACAGACTGATTTTAAGCGTTACGCTTCGCAAAATCATCCATAAATTTCACAAGAGCTTGTACACCTTCAAGTGGCACTGCATTGTAAATACTCGCACGCATACCACCTACTGAACGATGTCCTGCAAGATTTAATAAATTATTTTCCTCTGCTTCTTTCAGGAATTGCTTTTCAAGTTCAGGCTTCGCCAATGTAAATGGCACATTCATAATTGAACGATATTCTTTCGCAATTGGATTTGCATAGAAGTCACTTGAATCAATATAACCATACAATAATTCAGCTTTATGCTGGTTCACTTGATGAATTGCCTCTACACCACCCTGTTCAAGCAACCATTCAAATACTAAGCCTGATAAATACCAAGCATAAGTAGAAGGTGTATTCACCATAGAATCGTTCTTCGCTTGCGCTGAATACTTCAAAATGCTCGGAATTTCTTCTTTTGCTTGGTCTAATAAATCATCACGAATGATTACCAAAGTTAAACCAGCAGGACCGATATTTTTTTGCGCACCCGCGTAAATAAGACCGAATTTTGAAACATCAATTGGTGCCGACAAAATACTAGAAGATAAATCTGCAACCAGTGGTTTATCCGTAGTTGGGATATTTTTAAATTGAATACCACCAATCGTTTCGTTATCTGCATAATGAACATAGGCAGCATCAGCAGATAAATTCCATGTACTTTCATCAGAAATTGCAAGATTACCATCTGCATCTTTAATACCAGCTTCGATCACGTTAATTTCGCCATAACGTTTTGCTTCTTTTAAAGCTTTTTCAGACCAAATGCCAGTATGGATATAATCTGCTTTGTTATTTTTCCCTAATAGATTCAATGGAATCGCAGAGAATTGTAGAGAAGCACCACCCTGTAAGAAAAGCACTTTGTAGTTCTCAGGAATATTCATCAACTTGCGTAAGTCTGCTTCTGCTTTTTCAGCAACAGCGACGTAGTCTGCACTACGATGACTCATTTCCATGATTGATAGGCCCTTACCCTGCCAATCAAGCATCTCAGCTTGAGCTTTTTCTAATACAGCAGTAGGTAATGCAGCAGGACCAGCACAGAAGTTGTACGCGCGCATGATTTTTCCTTTCAGAGTGAAACACAATAAAATGATGGCATTTAACCACAGATAACCATAGCTTGCAGTATATTCAACTTAAATAATTTCAATCTTGTTTTCACACTAAAGCTATTTTTTCAATAAGCTCTACATTTATCAGAGATTTATGTTTACTATATTTTGAGAGACATCGTAGTTAGTAAGTTTAAATCGCTCACTACAACAGCTCTCAATCTGACAAAATTTATTATGACTATTTCGTTGTATTGTCTTTCATTTCAAGCGAACACTTAAAACATCTCACCATACCATTCATAGCTGACTCTTTTAAAATGACTGTGTAATAAAAATCCATCTTTTATATCTTGATCTACAATTTCAACAACCATTTCATTATTTTTATCTTGAACTGCATTATAAAGCGCATCAGTATTTACAGCTGAATGTTTTGTTTATGAACAATATTCCTCAGATTCCCCTCTCTCCTTCATTCAGCTGAAATGAAAGGGTTCACTACATGCTGTTATAAACAGTGCTATTACAATCAGCAAGCTATAATTAAATTTGAGTTTCATTTTTAATTAAAATTCTTTTTTAGACTATTGTTAATTAAAAAAGGACGCTTCTGCGTCCTTTTTTAATTCCTACAAATTATTCATCTGTAGATTTTTCATCGCTATCAGTCGTATCAATTTCTTGAGTATCTACTGATTCATTAGATTCAATTGAAGCCTCTTCACCTTCAACTGATTCTATAAAATCATCTTCCTCAACAGCTTCAATCGCTTCAACACCAACCAATGTCTCGTTTTCACCTAAGCGGATTAAACGTACACCTTGTGCATTACGACCCGTTTGAGCAATTTCAGATGCACGAGTACGTACTAGCGTACCACCATCAGAAATCAGCATGACTTCTTTGCTGACATCGATCGCTACCGCACCAACTAGCTCACCATTACGATCAGATGTCTTGATCGCAATGACGCCTTTACCACCACGTTTCTTGGTCGGGAAGTCATCCACTGGCGTACGCTTACCGTAACCATTTGCTGAAGCACAAAGCACTTCACCTGTTTCCGGAACAACGACTAATGAAACAATACGGCTTAGGAAATTAGAATCCGTATCTTCATCTTCTGAATCTACATCATTATCTTCAATTTCTTCCGCTTGAGCCAATCCAATGGTGACACGCATACCACGTACACCTTTCGCAGATCGACCCATTGCACGTACATCAGTTTCTGCAAATCGAATCGCTTTACCTTCATTCGAGAACAACATAATTTGTTGTTCTCCGTCAGTAATCGCAACACCAATTAAACGGTCATCTCCAGCTAACTCGATTGCACGTAAACCATTTGAACGTACATTAGAGAACTGCTCAAGTTCAACTCGCTTGATCGTACCGTATTCAGTTGCCATAAAGACATAGAAGTTTTTACGTAAGTTTTCTGCAAGCTCAGCAAATTCAACTACTACTTCATCATCAAGATCTGTAGTTGATAATTCAACTCCTAACTCTTTCAGATGTGTACGCAATTCGTCCGATAGATCGTCACCATCTGCTAGATCAGCAAATGATTTTTCTAATGCATCATAGTGTGCAGCAATGATTTCGTTTTGCTGTAATTGAGCTTGATGAGATTTAACAAACTGACGGAAATCGGCTAGACGTTCTTTAAATTTCTTCGGTGCATCAATCACTGGCAGAATAGCAGTAATTGTCTCATTTTCATCTAATGGCAATAAGTTCACCATAGGACGACCTTTTGCACCACGAGAAGCTTGAGGCACTTCAAAAACTTTTAAGCGATAGACTTTGCCGACATTGGTAAAGCATAAAACTGTTGCATGGTTAGATGTCACAATCAAATGTTGAATGTAATCATCTTCTTTCATAGACGTTGCTGATTTACCACGCCCACCACGACGTTGCGCAGCATAATCAGAAAGTGGCTGTGTTTTCGCATAGCCTGATTGAGAAACGGTTAAAACAACTTGTTCTTCTGGAATTAAATCCTCACGAGAGAAATCTACACGAGATTCTACAATCGCAGTACGACGCTCATCACCGTATTGCTGAAGAATAAGTGAAAGCTCTTCACGAATCACGTTCATCAACAATTCAAAATCATTAAGAATTGCTGTCAACTCTGCAATTTGTGCCAAAATTTCAGAATATTCTGCATGCAGCTTATCTTGTTCTAAACCAGTTAAACGATGCAAACGTAATTCTAAAATTGCACCCACTTGAGTCGGCGAGAGACGATAAATATTGCCAGATAATCCAAACGGTTTATTAGGATCTTCACCCTCAATCTCATCTGGGCGAACAGAAACTGAACCTGCTTTTTCTAATAAAGCAACTACACCACCTGCAGACCATTCCCCTGCTTGCAAACGTTCACGTGCTTCTTGCGGATTCGCAGAGGTTTTAATGGTTTCGATGATGGCATCAATATTTGCTAAAGCAACCGTTAAACCTTCCAAGATATGACCACGTTCACGCGCTTTACGTAATTCGAACATCGTACGACGTGTTACAACTTCTTGACGATGGCGAATGAAAGCAGCAATGATGTCTTTTAAATTCATCAGCTTTGGCTGGCCATTATCCAAGCAAACCATATTAATACTGAATGAATTTTGAAGCTGAGTATTTTGGAACAAATTATTAACAATTACTTCAGCGTTTTCGCCACGCTTTAAGTCAATTGCAATACGCATCCCTTCTTTATCAGATTCGTCGCGTAACTCTGAAATACCTTCGAGCTTCTTCTCTTTCACAAGTTCAGCAATACGTTCAATCGTTTTTGCTTTGTTCACTTGATATGGAATTTCAGTGAATACAATCGTCGTACGACCTGTTTTTTGGTCTTCTTCTAAATGGTACTTACCACGAATAAATAAACGACCTTTACCAGTACGGTAAGCATCAACAATACCTGATTTACCGTAAATGATACCGCCTGTAGGAAAGTCTGGACCCGAAATATGTTCCATCAATCCTTCAATACTGATATTCGGATTATTGGCATAGGCTAAGCACGCATTGACCACTTCAGTCATATTATGCGGCGCCATATTGGTTGCCATACCTACAGCAATACCCGTGACACCATTAATGAGTAAATTTGGCACACGAGTTGGCATAACTTGTGGGATACGCTCAGAACCGTCGTAGTTATCTTCCCACTCTACTGTATCTTTTTCTAAATCAGCTAACAGTTCATGCGTTAATTTACGCATACGCACTTCGGTATAACGCATCGCTGCTGCACTGTCACCATCAACAGAGCCGAAGTTACCCTGACCATCAACCAACTGATAACGTAAACTGAAATCTTGTGCCATACGAACGATTGTTTCGTATACAGCAGAGTCACCATGAGGGTGGTATTTACCGATTACATCACCAACGACACGCGCTGATTTTTTGTAAGCTTTGTTATAATCATTTCCAAGCTCATGCATCGCATAAAGAACACGGCGATGAACTGGCTTTAAACCATCTCTAACGTCTGGTAGTGCACGAGAGACAATGACACTCATAGCATAGTCGAGATATGAGCTCTTCAGTTCATCCTCAATGGCAATCGGTCGAATTTCCGATACGCTCATGCATACTCCTTATTACAAACAGCTTGAAGAAACTGCTCGATTTATATAATCAATCTTGCAAAAAATTAGCCCAAAATCTATGGAGCTAAATTCTAAAACTCAGCCGAAAATTATAGCACAAATCCGTATTTTTGTGTCGAAATATTCAGCCTAACCTTGTTAATTATCTTCATTTTAGCGATCATTTTCTTGTTATTTCAAAACCAAAAATTAGCGCATCCAGACAGGATTTTTCAATATCCAAAATTTTGAGAAATACATTAGTACAAAAAAAATGCGCCAATCAACTGGCGCATCTTCATAATTTTTTCTATATTTTTATTGTGCCTGGTTCAGTACTTTACGATAGCTCAGCACAGCCACAATCAATAGAACTGGCAATAACATCTCCACCCCTTCCTCAATGGTCATAATCATGATTTGAGTATGCAGCACCAACTGGATGCCGAATTCATCTTTCAGGGTTGAGGTCGTGCGATCCAGCACTTTGCTTAGTCCGCCACAGGCAATGGTGAGGAAAATAAAAAAATGTGCAATATTCAATGAATCTTTCATGCTTAGTATGGTTTGAACCAATTTTTTCGCCAATACCAGAAAGACAAAGATAATGCCGAGCAATAAAATAAATCCGAGTAGCTTATCCATGAGCGGAATTTCAGCACTACGATAGAAATTAGTTTTGATAAAACTCATTTCAAACACCTGCTTATGAAAATCCATTTCCCGTAATCCCAACAATGTCGCTGCTATAGCCGTAAATACTCGGGTATGGGGTTTGATTTCAACATTAAGCAAACACAGCACTGCCAGCAAGTACCATAACCATGGACTCATGACTTCAAAAGCGCCTGACTCACTAAATAAATACTGAGTCACCTCAGGCGGTGCATTCAAGGCAGTATGAATACAAATACCAAGATAAAGCGCAATCAGCAGAAAACTAATGAACAGGATATGGGCGGCTTTGGAAAAGGGCATGATTAAAAACAGAAGAAAAAGCAAACTGGGATTTTATCACTTTTCATACAAATGAAATACTCTAGTTTCGATTGTCGAGTACTTTTAAAATTTTTGCATAAAAAAACGCCCTTACACAAAGCAGTAAAACATTGCTTTCACTGCTTGCACAAGAGCATTTTTAAACTGTGTTCAGGAATTAGATTTTAGAAACTAATTCTGGAACCACTGTATTTAAGTCACCTACTAACCAGTAGTCAGCTACTGCATTAATTGGAGCTTCTTCATCTTTGTTGATCGCAACGATCACCTTAGAATCTTTCATACCTGCCAAGTGCTGAATCGCACCAGAGATACCTACAGCAATATAAAGGTCTGGCGCAACGATTTTACCCGTTTGACCAACTTGCATATCGTTTGGAACGAAACCAGCATCTACTGCTGCACGAGATGCACCTTGAGCTGCACCAAGCTTATCAGCTAATGGATCAAGTACTTTATGGTAGTTCTCACCAGAACCTACACCACGTCCACCAGATACAACAATGCGAGCTGCTGTTAATTCTGGACGTTCTGATTTTACGATTTCTTCAGATACGAACTTAGAAATACCCGCATCACCAGTAGAAGTTGCAGCTTCAACCGCAGCAGATCCACCTTCAGCAGCAACTGCATCAAACGCTGTACCACGAACTGTACCAACAACAACTGATTCACCAGACTCTACAGTTGCAATCGCGTTACCAGCATAGATTGGACGCTTGAAAGTTTTAGGACCATCAACTGCAATAATGTCAGTAATCATACTTACATCAAGAAGTGCTGCAGCACGTGGAAGTACGTTTTTGCCCGTCGTTGTAGACGCCGCAAGAATGTGTGAATAGCCTGTACCAATTGAAGCAACAAGCTTCGCTACATTTTCAGCCAATTGGTTTGCATATGCAGCATCGTCAGCTAAAAGAACTTTGCTTACACCAGCAACTTTAGCAGCTTCATCAGCAACTGCTTGAGCGCCTGAACCAGCAACTAATACAGTGATATCACCACCGATTTTTTGAGCCGCAGCTACAACGTTTAAAGTTGCACCGTTAAGTGCTTTGTTGTCGTGCTCAGCGATTACTAAAATACTCATGATTTTTATCCTTCTGTATTAGATCACTTTCGCTTCATTTTTTAGTTTTTCAACAAGCTCATCAACAGACTTCACTTGAACACCAGCTTTACGTTCAGCAGGCGCTTCAACTTTAACAGTCTTAAGCTTAGTTGCAGGATTAACACCAAAATCTGCAGGAGATTTAGTATCAAGCGGTTTCTTACGTGCTTTCATGATGTTTGGAAGCGCCGCATAACGTGGCTCATTCAAACGTAAGTCAGTCGTAATGATCGCTGGAAGTGCAAGTTCAACAGTTTGTAAACCACCGTCGATTTCACGAGTCACTTGTACTTTATCGCCTTCAACTTTAACTTCTGAAGCAAATGTACCTTGACCAGCACCAAGTAATGCACCAAGCATCTGACCAACTTGGTTAGAGTCGTCATCAATTGCTTGTTTACCAAGAAGGATAAGTTGTGGCTGTTCAGCGTCTACAACGCCTTTAAGAATCTTCGCAACTTCTAAAGCACCAAGTTGGCTATCATCAGCTTCAACTAGGATACCGCGGTCTGCACCAAGCGCCATTGCAGAACGGATTTGTTCTTGCGCTTCTTTAGGACCAATAGAAACAACAACGATTTCTGAAACAGTTCCTTTTTCTTTTAAGCGAACCGCTTCTTCCACTGCGATTTCACAGAATGGGTTAATTGACATTTTAACGTTAGTAAGGTCAACCCCACTATTGTCCGGCTTTACGCGAACTTTAACGTTGGCATCAACCACACGTTTTACAGCAACAAGAGCCTTCATGTAATCCTCGGCTGTTTTAACAGAAGTAAATATTCAGAAAAGTTATAATAACTCTTCATTTAAAATTTTTAGGTGTCCTATCTTGCAATGTGTTTGGCATTTCGGTCAAGTCACAATTCACAAAACTGCTGTAAAAAAGCGTAATTTTCGTTGAACGGAGCGTTCACGAAATTATTTTGTTAATAAATTTGTCAGCTTTTCAATATTTTTTGTAAAAAATTAAACTTTGATTTTTAATATTTTTTTAATTTATTAACTACATCAGTTGAATTGATGCTGTAGACTCTTATTTTACGTTGAAAAGCGTTGGCGTGAGTCACCAAATTTGAGGTAAAAAATGTCATAACAGACAGCAAAAATTACAATAACAGCTATTCTTTTTGAGTATAATTTAACCAAAGTTAAATCTATTTGAATAGAAAGCGCAAACATCAGTTTGCGCTTTTTTAATGTTAATTCACAATGAGCCATGTTGCTGCCAATGAAAGCATCACTCCCGAACCACCATCAATCCATTTTTGACGTTTTTCATTTATCCCTGTTTTCTGTGTCAAAAATGCAAATACAAAACTCAATGATGAATAAATAATTAAGCATAATCCAATGAAGATTAGGGATAAGACAATCCCCTGTCCCATAATCGAAGAGGTATGCTGGTTAATAAATTGAGGCAAAATCGCAAAATAAATAAGCATACCTTTAGGATTAAGTAAGGATGTTATAAAACCGCGTCGAATCGGACTAATGACCTGGCTTTGTTTAATTTCAATATTTTTGTGATTAAGCGCAGATCGAATCAAATTAAATGCCAAATAAAGCAAATAACAGATTCCTAACCATTTGATCGTTTCAAAAATAATAGGGAAAGAAATAATGATAGCCGCAATACCCACAACGACTAAAAAAGAATGGACGAAATAACCCAAACACACCCCTAAAGTCGCCATAACGCCTGCTTTCGCATTTTTACCCATTACCTGTGACAGAATAAATAACATATCCGGACCAGGCGTAAAAATAAGAGGGATAACTGTCAAAGCAAATAACCAATAGGTAGACATTTTCTTTCTTCCATCATTAATGAAAATGAAAAAAAAGTATCTTCGAATTTACATAAAATAGGATTTCAAATATTCTATTTATTCTTTAATTTTTAGAATTTAATTCTAATATATGAAAATAATATCTAAATCAATTTCAGTTAAATTAGATCGTATCGATAAAAGTATCATTCATGAACTTCAAACCAACGGTCGAATTCAAAATAATGATTTAGCCAAAGAGATTGGCTTATCACCATCCTCTTGTTTAAGACGCGTAAAAATTCTCGAAGATGCTGGAGTCATCCAGCAATACACAACCATTGTTGATCCTCAAAAAATCGGATTACAACTTATTCTATTTTCGCGTATTTGGTTGGTGGGACAAGACGCTGAAACCATCGATACTTTTATTGAAGCGATGAAAGAACTCCCTCAAGTCATGGAGTGCTATATTATTTTGGGCGAATGTGATGCGATGTTAAAAGTTGTCGTACCTGATTTGGAGAACTATCGTAAATTTCAGTCAGAACACTTAACCAAAAAAAATGGGATTACCAGTGTGAAAACGGATTTACCCAGTCAAATCATTAAACAAAGCTATCAACTGCCCCTGCAATCAATTTAATACCATTAAGCAATCGATCCGACTGACTTTTCAGATCGGACCGATTATCCATTTTGATCAAGTTAAAAAGTTAAATGTTCAATGCTTTAAGTTTTTTCAACCTCGATTTTTTCATTCAAAATTTTTTCTAGAAGTACATGCTGATCCACTGATTCACTCAATTTAGGATCACAAATTTTGAGTCTCCGTTTCAGCTCTTCCTGCAAATACAATTGATCCTCAAGTTCCAATTCAGTTTGACTAAGTTGCTGAGCAAAATGCCGAATCACATCTTCAAATCGTTGATTTTGCTTCAATATAACGTATGCATAACCCAATACAAGCCCTTTGAAAATTTCCTGATAAGGCTTGCCACGTTGAAAATTGTATGCCAATGAAGATAGTACCCGCTCACCAAAACCTAACTTACGATATGGGTCTCGTGCCACTCGATCACATGGGTCTTTATAAGCCGTCTCACAAGAGTCGATAAAACTCTTCGCCAACAATTCTAAATTTTCTTTTCGATGTGGTAGTAGATCCTTTAATCCAACTTTAACCTCATGGAGTACTGCCAACATAAATTTAGAAATTTGCTCATCAGACAGTGCAATCCCGATCGTTTCATATTGTCGAAAACTTGCAGCCCATGCTGTCATTGCATGCACACCATTCCACATGCGATTTTTGATTAACTGTATCTCTTCAATCTCTTCAACCAGAATCATTTGGCGCATTTTTGCCAATAAAGGACTGTTATTTTCCACATAAAGTGGCATATCTGTTTCGGCATGAAATAAGATCAATTCTAGATTTTGTAGAATATGCGCCGATTTGAATTTTTCGTATAGATCGTCAATATACTGAGTAGCCAATTGTTCTTGTTCAGCATTTAAACGCGTCCCTTCATCCACATCCGTCACGTCTAAATCATGCTCATCCTGCACATGTCTAAAAATATTGTATTTGATTTTTAACTGTCTAAATAGTTTTTGATCTGTAATTTTCGCTACCATTCGATTGACTACTGTATCGCAAAAATAGTGCTGCGACATGATGATATTGACTGTCTTCGCATCCGTAATTTCATGCAAAGCACTACAAATCTGTTGTTCAATTAATGATTTTGCGCCTACTTTGTTTAAAACAATTAAAACTGTTAGAGGATTCAACTGTTCTTCAAAATGGATATAACGCGCATACAACCCTTGAGCAATGGTTTTAGCCTCTTGCTCGATTGCCTTTTCAGGTAAACACAGTGCAATTAAACTTGATTCAATATACATGTGCTGCATCATTTCAATATTTGATGCATCTATGACGGTTATATTGTCTATTCGCTCGTCATGAGAGTGTTGCCCATAACGAATACTGTAACCACCAAAAGTATTCACACTATTTCTATAGAGTGAATTCCGCGTTGAAGCATAGATTTGTTTTGGTCGAGTATATCCATCCCAATGAGACAATACTTGGGCAATGTAGCCACCACCTATTGCCCCAAAACCATGTATCCCCACGACATGCTGATTTAAAGTCTGAGGAAAAGAGTCAAATAGAGCAGGCATTTTTAATTTTGGTGTAAATTGATTCAAATCTTCCAGAAAATCATGCATGCTTTCGTAAAAGAAATTCGCTTTTTCGAGCATGGTTGAATTAGGTTCTTTGATATCTTGAAGTAATACCGTTAATCCACCCGCTTCAAACGCCGACATCACTCCATTTTCTGAGTCTTCAAACATTAAACATAAAGTTGGATCAATGTTCAGTTGCTCAGCAGCTTTTAAGAAAATTTCTGGGTGTGGTTTTCCATTAGCAACCTCATCGCCGCATACGATAATGTCGAAAAACTTATATACATTGGCATTGATTAAATACTCTTCAGCTATTTCACGTCGACTCGAAGTTGCTACTGCCATTTTCAGATTGGACTTTCTTAAACGTTCAAGAACTTGCATGAGTCCAAATTTAATCGGCACTCCGTATTTTCTTACATGCTCAAGTTCTAGCTGATCTGCTCGCTTTCTAATTTCCGCATACGGTACTTCTTGACCATATTGCTGATTTGCCAGTTTTTCGGCACTACGAGCACTTAAACCCAAACAAGATAATAAATATGCGTCTGTAAATTCGACACCAATGAGTTCTAATGATGCTTGCTTCAAAGTTTGAAAACGAAGTCGCTCCGTATCAAACATTGTGCCATCCATATCAAAAATGGCGGCATGGATATTATTTTCATGAAATTTAATCATTTACCCCTCTCCAAAAAAAATCAAAATTACTAGACAAGTGTAAAGAATTTGACTGAATCGAATGAGCAGAATAAATATATGAAACAAAATTGAACGTTATTTAATCAATAATTTTATCTTTATGTATTGAGTTGTTGGAAACGGGTAAATATAATTTTCTATAAAGTAACAGAGCTAAAATTATTAGCCCTGTTTTTTAAATGATTTTTTTCAAACTTGATTGAGCGCCGCCAAGTAATCACGATGGACGTGACTCAATTCAATAATAGGATATTGTTCTAGTTCAAAAATTTTCCAAACTTCAATAAAGTCTTCTTTCAAATCAACTCCTTGATCTGCAATAGGTCTTTCTTGCCATTGCTGATCAGAAATCCACAAATAAGTCTTAGATGCTATTGGATCAATCGCTTGGATTTTTCCTTCAGTATTAATACCCTGCACATAGGCATTGTTAGGTAGAGCGGCCTCAATCATCGGTAAATTGATTTCCACAAAATGTTTCACCTGACGTAAACCATAACCTGCAAAAATGTCTTTTTGTGCTGAAGAGAGTTGCTGATACTTTTGATCAATATTGTCAATCATGGCTTGACCTAATCATTCCTGCAAAATATTTTTTAATTTGTATACAACTTAAATCCATCTATTAAAGTTATACCTTAAAAATCGTATTAAAAAAAATCAATTCGAAAAATTTAAGCTAAAGTTTAAGGGAAAATTATTTTTAAAAGCGCAGCTTTCAAAAGCTCAATCCCAACAATACATTATTTTTCAAATAATTTTATTCGCATTAAATTAACGCATTTTATTTATATCAATGGTTATTAGCTATTTTCTGGAGCATAAAACTGTAAATTTCATTCATTCTAGAGTGGCACATTCATTGCTTAACCAGTTTGAACTTAATCTGGGGAATGCACATGATCACATTTAAAAAAACTTTGCTTGTTGTCACGATAGCAACTTTCTTAACAGCCTGTGGTGACAATGAAAGTAGCACAAATAATTCTAACACGCCGCCTCCTGTCCCGTTTAATCCTGTAGAAGCAACCATTAGTGATTTGCATAACTCGATTTTAAGCAAAGGTTCATCTTGTGTTGATGTTGTGCAAGGTTATTTAAATCGTATATCAGCTTACGATCGACAAGGTCCTGAGCTCAATAGCATTATTTCTTTAAATCCAAATGCACTTAAAGAAGCAGAAATGCTCGACCAACAATTTGCAAAAAATTCAAAACTTTCAGGACCTCTTCACTGTGTCACTGTACTCGCTAAAGACAATATTGATGCTGTAGATATGGCGAACACAGCAGGTTCTGTAGCATTAAAAGATAATTTTCCAAATGATGATGCCTATATCATAAAAAATATCAAAGAAAATGGCGGAATCATTTTAGGAAAAGCCAATCTTGATGAGTTCGCTTTCGGCTTTGGCGGAAAATCAACTCTAGGTGATCAAACTAAAAATGTGTATGACTTAAGTAAAGGCTCAGGTGGTTCATCATCAGGAACTGGCGCTGCCATATCTGCAAGTTTTGCAATGGTGGGAATAGGAACTGATACGGGAGGGTCAATTCGTGTGCCTTCATCAGTACAGGGTCTTGTCGGTTTACGACCATCTTTACGTCTTTTGAGCCAAGATGGAATTATTCCACTGGCACCAACTCAAGATACTGCTGGACCAATGTGTAGACAAGCTATTGACTGTGCAAAATTAATGGATGCAATGATCGGATTCGATAGCTCATTAAGTTCAAATCAACGCAGTGAATTTGCGCGTACTTCTCCCCTTCTAAAATCAGAGTCTGCTTACCGCGAATTGATTAATCAACCGAATAGCTACGTTCCTCATGACACTGTAAGTCTTGTAGGAAAGCGTATTGGTATATTACAAGCACTTTACCCTTCCGAAGGTTCAACCACTCAACAGAAAGAAGACTACAATCTCGTTAAAGAAGCAATGGATAACGCAATTACTAAACTTGAAGAGGCTGGAGCAACTGTAGAAATAGTTACAATAAGCGATCTAAATACAATTTTGACACGTTATTCGAGTCTTTCAAGTGCTGAATTTAAAATATCACTTACAGAGTATTTAAAGACCACAAGAAGTATTTACCAATCGTATGAAGATTTACTCGCTAGTGGACTAATGATCCGTAACTTCAGCGGCTATAATTCTGATCCAACAAGTGCTTCATATATAGAGAATTATGAGCGCAACACCACTGAAAGAAGTCCATTCGTGCGCTTACGCATGAATAGTGCTTTAAATAATGTTGAACTAGATGGTACTCGTAAAGGCGTACAATACGACGCTTTAGCCTACCCTTCTATTACTGGGTTTGCTGGCAATTTAGGAAGTAGCCCGACCACAGGTACCAATAATCGCCTAAGTCCGTTTAGTGGTTTTCCTGCATTATCTATGCCTGCTAAATCAGTGAACTCAAGTCGCAGTAGTTATCCTATGAATGTTAACATCGAGTTTATTGCTCGTGAATTTGATGAGCCGACTTTATTTGAAATCGCAGTCGCATTCCAAAAAGTGAATCCCGCACGTATGATACCTATACACACACCAGCACTTTAAACAGATAACTTTATCATTCAGTACAGTATTAAGTATATTCAATATACTTAATACTGAGGATTAAGATTTTTGGGCTCTAGGGTGAGCTTTATCGTAGACTTGAGCCAAACGATCAAAGTCTAACTGAGTATAAATTTGTGTCGTAGATAGATTACTATGACCTAGCATTTCTTGAACTGCTCGTAAATCACCACTGTTTGAAAGCAGATGACTAGCAAAACAGTGTCGCAATAAGTGAGGATGTAAATCCACATTTACGCCCGCTCTCTGTGCTTGCAATTTGACTCGATTTTCAATCTGTCGATTGGTCAATCGATTCCCTTTTTTAGTAATAAAAACTGGGGAATCTAACTCAATTTCCCCACACCAGATACGATGGACTTTGAGCCATTCAATTAAACCTGTTTTCGCTTTCAAACCAAAAGGAACAACCCGAGTTTTATTTCCCTTACCCGTAATTCGAAGTAATTGTCGTGTAAAATCGATATCTCGAATATTCAATCCTTGTACTTCGGCTAATCGTAAACCACTTGAATAAAGCAGCTCCAAAATAGCTTTATCTCTTAACCACAAGAGATGATCTTGAGAGGATTCAGGTGCAGGTTGATCCAAAATTTGCTGAATCGTTTCGACATCAACCATACCCGGCAAAGGCCTTGGCTGTCTTTTTAACTTAAAATCATGAATGGGATTATTCGATAGATATTTCCCTTCCACAGCCCATTTCATGAATTGACGAATGGCTGTTAAATGACGTTGTAAGCTTGCACTATTGAGTTGATGTTGTTCAACCTTATAAGCCATATATTCTCGTAAATCAGATGCTTCAACCTGATTTAATTCAATTTTCTTTTCATAACAAAAGTCAATAAAACCAGACACATCACGGAAATACGCCTCAAGCGTATGCTCAGATTGATTTTGAATCTTTCTCTCTTTCAACCACATTGACAGCAATTGCATTGCGCCATATTGCATTTGGCTTTCTCTCTATTGAATCGATGTCTAATCATCAATACTCGTGGGCATTCCAACAAATCATAAAGTAAAAAGCCCTGAATTTCAGGGCTTTTTAGTCAGGAAATAAGTTTTATTGAAAATAACGTAGATCCAAACGACCTTCATAAACCGTTGCAGTTGGACCAGTCATCCAAACCACATCTCCCTCTTTCCATTCAATCAGCAATTTACCGCCGGCAAGTTCGATTTCCACATTGCTAGACAATAAACCACGGCGCATACCTGAGACAGCAGCAGCACATGCACCTGTACCACAAGCTAATGTTTCTCCCACACCACGTTCAAAAACTCGTAATCGAGCATGTTTTTCATCAACGATCTGCATAAATCCAGCATTTACACGCTCAGGAAAACGTTCGTGAGATTCCACTTGAGGGCCTATTTTAGCAACATCAGCAGTTAACACGTCTGGCACAATGGTCACTGCATGCGGATTTCCCATATTGACCACATCGATGCTGATCGTCTCATTATCCGCTAAAGCTAAATCATATAAAGCAGCAGGCGCTTCTGCTAAAAATGGGATTTGGTTCGGTAAGAACTTCGGATACCCCATGTTCACACGAACCCATCCATTCGCACCCAACTCAGGCTCGACAATCCCCGCCTTTGTTTGCACTTTGAATTTAGTTTTATTGGTTAAATGACGATCATGAACAAATTTGGCAAAACAACGAACCCCATTACCACATTGCTCAACTTCAGAACCATCCGCATTAAAAATGCGATATTTGAAATCCACATTCGGATGATCTGGTGTTTCAACTATTAATAACTGATCAAAACCGATGCCAAAATTACGGTCAGCCAAACGGCGAATCATGACAGGATCTAGATAAGCACGTTGGCTGATTAAATCAACCACCATGAAGTCATTACCCAGACCATGCATTTTAGTAAATTCTAGCAACATCTATTGTCTCCTTAAGGCAATAAGGACTCACGTTCCCACAGAGACTCAATCGTTTCACGTTGACGTATTAAGTGTGCTTGATCACCGTCAACCATCACCTCTGCTGCACGACCTCGGCTGTTGTAATTTGAACTCATCACAAAACCATAGGCACCTGCACCTAAAACGGCCAAATGATCGTTCGCTTGAATCGCAAGTTCACGCTCTTTACCGAGGAAGTCACCTGTTTCACAGATCGCACCAACCACATCCCAAACTTTTTTCTCAGTTTTCGAATTTTGATTAACCTCTTGGATATCCATCCAAGCTTCGTACAAAGAAGGACGAATCAAGTCATTCATTGCTGCATCAACAATTGCAAAATTGCGATGATTGGTTGGTTTTAAAAGATCAACTTTCGTCACCAATACGCCAGCATTCGCCGAAATACTACGCCCTGGCTCCATATACACTTTAAGGCCAAGTTTTTCTAATGCAGGACGTAAAGCATTTGCATATTCTTCAACTGTCGGTGGAACTTCATCTTTATAAGTCACACCAAGACCACCACCAATATCAATATGTTTGAGGTTGATCCCTAATTTTTTCAATGCTTCAATCATGTTCATGACACGATCAAGTGCATCAACAAAAGGTTGAGTTTCAGTCAATTGTGAACCAATATGACAATCAATTCCTACGATATCTAAGTGACTTAAACTTGCTGCATACTGATAAGTTTCATATACCGAATCAGAAGGAATACCAAATTTATTTTCTTTAAGACCAGTCGAGATATATGGATGTGTTTTGGCATCAACATCTGGATTTACCCGAAGTGAAATTGGAGCTTTTACATTAAGTTCTGCTGCAACTTTTTGAATACGGTCAAGCTCTGCATATGATTCCACATTAAAACAAGCAATACCCACTTCTAATGCTTGACGAATGTCAGCTTCAGACTTGCCCAAACCAGAGAAGACAATTTTAGAAGCGTCACCACCTGCGCGTAAAACACGTGCTAATTCACCTCCAGTCACGATATCAAAACCGCAACCAAGTTTCGCCAACACATTAAGAACTGCGATATTTGAGTTTGACTTCACTGCAAAACAAATTTGGTGATCGATAAAGTTAAAAGCACGATCCATATCCAAATAATGTTTTTCAAAAGTTGCTTTTGAATAAACATAAAGTGGTGTACCAAATTGCTGAGCAAGTTGATCCAATGAACATTGTTCTGCGTGCAAAACCCCTTGAATGCGAGGGAAACTCATGGATGTATCCTTTCTAAATTGCGCTGGAGAAAAAAAATAAATGAATATTAATCTTGAGTAGGTGCAGCATCTGCTTTAGGTTCAGCTTGATCCTGACTTGGGCGATCATTGTTTTTATAAATTAAATATTGTGCTCGCTTGTCATAGTTTGGATCACTGGGTAGTTGTAATGCACCAGTCTGACCACATCCAGCCAAGATTGAAACAACGGCTGCACTGATAACTCCGATCAAAATACGCATACCTACACCTATCAGTAAAATTTATAGAAGTATACCTTGATCATCTAATTCACCAAAGTATTTAACGCAACAGATTAATAACAGAAATAAAAAAACGCCAGTAATTACTGACGTTTCTTTTGACCTAAATTGCAAATCATTTATAAGTTTTTATTTTTTCTTATAAAAACCAAAATAACCAATGATCAGAATAACAAACCAAATCGGGCTCACCATCAATGCACGGCGAGTATCATCTTCTAAAGCCAATACTCCAATCATGCCAATAAAGAATATAGCAACAATCGCACATGTCACCAATCCACCTGGTAGTTTAAATTTCGATTTGGCATGAAGTTCTGGGCGTGTTTTGTAATACACCACATAACTCCAAATAATCATCAACCATACACAAATAAATAAAATGGTGGAAAGTGTTGTCGCTAAAGTAAATGCTTCCACCGTATTCGGTACGAAGTATTGCAGTGCTGCCCCTAGTAACAAACATACTGCTGAGAAATACAAGGCATTCGCTGGCACAGCTCGCTTATTCAGTCTTCCAAAAGCTTCAGGAGCTTGAGTCTCGCGCGACAAGCCAAACAGCATGCGGCTGGTTGAGAATACGCCACTGTTCATCGATGACATCACTGAAGACAATACAACCAAATTCATAATAATAGCAGCGGCTGCAATACCTGCTTGACTAAACAAGTTTACAAATGGGGAAATATTCGGATCAATCTTATTCCATGGTGTAACCGACATCACCACCAGCAACGACAAAACATAGAAAATAATGATTCGAATAGGAATCGAGTTGACAGCTTTCGGCAAGTTCGTTTCAGGATCTTTAGTTTCAGCTGCGGTTGTACCCACCAGTTCTACACCCACAAAAGCAAAAATTGCGATTTGGAAGCCTGCCAAGAAACCGATTGCACCTGTTGGGAAGATCCCGCCGTTTGACCAAATATTGCTAAATGCTGCGATTTCACCTGATGTAGAAGTGAAACCTGTAAATATCATCCAAAAGCCAACGCCAATTAAAACCACAATTGCGATAATCTTGATTAAAGCAAACCAGAATTCTAATTCACCAAACAGTTTCACTGTAACAAGATTCAATCCCATAATAAATACGATTGCAGCGATGCTAATCATTACCCCTTCTTCAGGGCTAAAAGGCATCCCATTATTGAAGAACTGAAGGTAATAAATGATCGCCGATAAATCTGCAATACCGATGGTGATCCAACACAGCCAGTAGGTCCAGCCCACAAAGTAACCTGCCCATGGTCCAATTAAATCCGTGGCGAAATCTATAAACGACTTATATTGCAAATTTGAAAGCAACAATTCGCCTAGTGCTCGCATCACTAAAAAAACCATGAAACCGATGATCATGTAAATTACAAGAATTGAAGGACCAGCTAGGCTAATTGTTTTCCCAGAGCCCATGAACAAACCTGTTCCAATTGCGCCTCCAATTGCAATTAACTGCAAATGTCGATTGGATAGACTTCGTTGTAATTCACCATTTTGCTGAGGCGAATTTATATTTTGATCTGACATTTTCAAATTCACCAAATATATTAATCGGCACAACTTAACTGAAAAAAATCAGATTTCAAAAAGAAAATTAGCACGATCAATATTTTCTAATTAGTTTAAAGTATTAATTCATTTTTCTTATATATCACCAGAATGATCAATTATTCATCATATTTATTTATCTTATTTTGAGTAAAATATTGAAAATCTTGTTGTTATATGTAAAAAATATAAGTGCAAAAAATAATCAAAAGGAATGATGTGTTTGATCGCACAAAAGTATGGCATATCCCTTGCTTGATCATGCATGTAAAAAACAATCAGGAAAATAAGAAGGTAATTTATGCAAGAAATACAATCAATCATGGAAACACTCAGCGGCTTAGTCTGGGGACCTTATATGCTGGTGCTGATTGTTGGGACAGGTGTTTTCTTAACATTCCGTCTACTTTTTTGGCAATTCAGGATGCTTCCATTAGCATTCAAACAAGTGTTTGGGAAACACCCCGATAAAAAAGACTCGGGAGATATCTCACAGTTTGCCTCACTCATGACTGCACTTTCAGCCACGATTGGTACAGGTAACATCGCAGGGGTAGCGACAGCTTGTGTGCTGGGTGGTCCAGGTGCTGTCTTCTGGATGTGGATGACTGCATTTTTCGGTATGGCAACCAAATACGGTGAAGGTGTTCTGGCAGTCAAATATCGTGTAAAAAATGAAAAAGGTGAAATGTCTGGTGGTCCAATGTACTACATTGAACGAGGACTTGGTGCAAAATGGAAGTGGCTCGCTGTCCTCTTCGCATTATTTGGTACATTGGCATCCTTTGGTATTGGTAGCTCAGTTCAATCAAACACAGTGGCATTAGCAGTAGAAAATAGTTTGGGTATAAGCACGCTCACCACTGCCATCATTATTACGATTTTATCTGCTTTGGTGATTTTAGGTGGCATCAAATCTATTTCGAAAGCATCCTCAATTATTGTTCCTGTCATGGCCCTGGGTTATATCATCGGCGGCTTAATTATTATTTTGAATAATTTAGAATTGGTATTACCAGCTCTTAAAATGATTATCACCTATGCTTTTACAGGCGAGGCAGCAGCAGGTGGAGCCATCGGTGCAGCGATTCGTTACGGTGTTGCCCGTGGTGTATTTTCAAACGAAGCTGGTATGGGCTCTGCTCCAATTGCAGCGGCAGCAGCTAAAACTGATCACCCTGCCCGTCAAGGCCTAGTTTCAATGACAGGTACATTCATTGATACGATTATTGTGTGCTCAATTACGGGTATTGTTCTTGTTATGGGTTTCATCATGGCAGGACAAACATTTGGTGATCAAACTGGGGCTGTTTTGACCATTAGTGTTTTTGACAAATTACTACCAGGATTTGGGGGCTGGGTTGTTACGTTCGGAATCATCTTTTTTGCTTATTCAACTATTTTAGGTTGGAGTTATTACGGTGAAAAATGTTGCACCTATTTACTGGGTGAAAAGTCAGTATTTATCTATCGTCTCATTTATATTGCTTCGGTATTTGTAGGCTGTCTCGTCACACTTGATTTAGTTTGGCTTTTCGCAGACACCTTCAATGGTTTAATGGCAGCACCAAACTTAATTGCCTTATTATTACTTTCTGGAGTCATTGCAAAAGAATCTAAAGACTTTATTGAACGTCGAAAATCTGGTGAGCTTTATTAAACAAATTAATAGAATTAAACCAATAAAAAAGCCTCATTGATGAGGCTTTTTTATCTTTTCACGAAAATTTCTGATCATTCAAATTTTGTTTTTCCTCTTGATCCTTTGCAATTTCTTCCGCAACCTCTAAGCTCAATACAAAAAATAGAACATGTTCAATTTTCATATTGCCTTGTTCATCTTCAAGATAATTTTTAACCAGCTGATACTGCTTATTTTGCTCATCAAAAGGAATATCTAGATATAGGTCACCCAGATAGCTATCAATTTCATCCTCACCTGACAAACCTAGACATGGCTCAAATTCAATTTCATGTTGTTCAAGCCATGTAATCACAAGATCTCGAATATTTTCTTCCTCATTCTGATCATCCGTGTAATTCTCAAAATGAATAAACAGCACATCACGCTGTATTTCACGTGCGATGGCATCAATATGTTGGGCGTACAAGCGCATATCAAATAACTCAGTCGATTCTTGATATGAGTATAAATTAATTCATGATCGCTTTAATTCAATATCTCGTTAAAGCACACGTCATGACTTGTCTTATTGTTTTTAAATTTGATCAATATTTTTTTGTTTTCGCGACCTTTACTCAGTATGCTCAGCATATAGAAAATCACAAAACCTATATCAAGTTATGGCTAAAGCAAAAAGTGTATATCGCTGTGAACAATGTGGCGCAGATCATCCTAAATGGGCAGGTCAATGCTCAGAATGCGGAGAATGGAACAGTTTAGTTGAAGTCACCATTGCCCCAGCGATTACGCATCGCGCAAATCCAAAAATTGCAGGCGGTTATGCTGGTCAAGCAGCATCAATCACTACTTTGAATCAAGTTTCAGTTTCTCACGAAACACGTTTAGCAACAGGGATTGGAGAATTTGATCGCGTTTTAGGCGGAGGGCTTGTTACTGGTTCAGTTGTACTGATCGGTGGTGACCCTGGTATTGGTAAATCAACAATTCTTTTGCAGACGGCAACCCATATGGCTGCTGCGAAAAGTTCCGCCCTATATGTCACTGGTGAGGAATCTTTATCTCAAGTTGCATTACGTGCCAATCGTTTGGATCTTCCAACTGATCAATTAAAAGTGATGGCTGAGACGTGCGTAGAGCGTATTTGCGAAGTATTAGCGCATGAACGACCTGCTGTCGCGATCTTAGACTCGATTCAAACTTTATACACTGAAACTTTACAGTCTGCGCCAGGCGGCGTTTCTCAAATTCGAGAATCTGCAGCCCTTCTGACACGTTTTGCGAAGAACAGCGGAACAGCTTTATTTATTGTGGGTCATGTGACCAAAGAAGGTGCTTTAGCTGGCCCTCGTGTTTTAGAACACATGGTCGATTGCGTACTTTATTTTGAAGGTCAATCTGATTCACGTTATCGAATGATTCGAGCTGTTAAAAATCGTTTTGGTGCAGTCAATGAACTCGGTGTTTTTGGGATGACTGATAAAGGGCTTAGAGAGGTTGCCAATCCCTCAGCCATCTTTCTTAGCCGATATGATGAAGCGATTCCTGGTTCTATCGTCATGATTAGTCGAGAAGGCACACGTCCACTCTTAGTTGAAGTGCAAGCCCTAGTAGATGACGCGCATGGTCAACCTCGCCGTGTTGCATTGGGTCTTGAGCAAAACCGTTTGAATATGCTACTCGCCGTCATGCACCGTCATGGTGGTGTTCAAACTTCTGGTCAAGACGTATATGTGAATGTTGTTGGTGGCTTAAAAATTACTGAAACAGGTTCAGATCTCGCCGTCTTATTGGCCTGTGCTTCAAGTTTGAGAGCAAAAGCACTCCCTCAGCAATTGGCTGTATTTGGCGAAGTGGGATTATCGGGAGAGATTCGTCCCGTACCTAACGGGCAGGAACGGTTGAAGGAAGCAATTAAGCACGGGTTTAAATATATTATAGTCCCTAGAGCGAATGCACCACAAAAGGATATTCCTGGTGTTCGCATTATCGCCGTTGCCCGTCTACATGAAGCTTTAACTGAAGCGATGAGCTTAGCGGATGAACATTAATTCAGCTGATCAATTTATTTAACTATACACTGTGTATGAATACTGAAAAAAATTGAGGTTTAAGTTGAAATTTAAGCCAAAAGACTGCATAAATACAGTGTGAAATTAACTTTTTAAAATAGGAATTTTAGATGGAAGTTCGACAGCGTAGTTTAGTTGCGGGTATTTTAATGGCGACACTCATGGTAGCGCCTTTTGCAGAAGCAAAACGTGCTGGTGGTGGTAAAAGCCATGGTATGAGCCGTTCTGCTGCTCCAACCCAATCATATCAGCAACCACGTCAAGCTACTCCTGCCCAACAACCTGCTGCTCCAGCGACTGCGCCTCAAAAGTCTGGTCCTGGTGTGGGTGGTATGGTCGCTGCTGGTGTTGCTGGTGCTGCAATTGGTGCAGTCGCAGCAAATGCTTTAGCAGATGATGATACTGTTCCAGCAAGTCAAGCAGAAGTTGCTGCACAACCTGAGGAAGATGGTGGTATCCCAAGTTGGGTATGGTTGTTGATTATTGCTGCTGCTGCGTTCTTCATCTTCCGTAAATTCGGAGCAAAAAAAAAATTAGCGGCTAACAACCCTTATGCACCAAACAGTTCAGGTCCACAATCTGCACCGTTTGGTCAAACTGCTGCACCTCGCCCTTCAGTGTCTAATGACAATACCAATATTTTTGGTCAATCTGTGGGCGGTGGCACAGCTGCATCTCAAGCGCCATTTGGTCAAGCACCACAAGCTCCTTTTGATGCAGCAACAATGTCTAGTGGAAGTCAGCTACCTGACGGAACTGAACCAGCTGCTTTCTTACGCATTGCACGCCAACGCTTCAACCATATTCAATCAATGAATACGGCAAGTAATATTGCTGAGATTCAACGTTATTTGACGCCTGATCTTTATCAATCGATGTATAACGATATCATGGCTAACCAAGATCAAGACGTAGCTGAGTTTTCAAATCTGAATGCTATGGTTGTTGATTCTGCAACTGAAAATGGTCAATACGTTGTTAGCGTTCGTTTCACGGGTACGGTAAGTGAAGACTTAAACAGCCTTCCACAACCGTTTGCTGAAGTCTGGCATTTCGTTAAACCAGCGGGTTCTAGTCAAGATTGGTTGGTTGCGGGTATTCAACAGGAAAGCTAATTTTATTCTTTTAAAAAGCCAGTGAACCACTGGCTTTTTTTGTTTCGTACACTGTTTAATCATTGTTGAATGAATTCAATTCTGCATGTATTAAAACCCTATCTCACCGTCACTTAGGAATGCATGACCGTATTTAAATCACTAAGTAGCAGATTTATTCAGATCTATTCAAAGGTTTGAAACAATATAGAATCTCAGAATTATAAAAAAGCCCCATTACTGGGGCTTGTTAATTTAACGACGAGGTAATGGAATATACTGGCTATTACGATCGCTGGTTTCAGCTGGTCGTTCACCAATAATCACTTCAGTATTGATGCTCTTACCTTCACGTAAAATCTCAATTTTCGCAGAGGTATTCGGTGATTGCATTGCAACATAATTAATCAATTGTGATGGATTATTGATCTCCTGATCATTTACTTTCATGATCCGATCACCAACTTTAATCTTAGCTTTATCTGCAGGACCAGACTCATAGACGCTGCTCACAATTACCCCCTTCTCACGAGGCTGTAATACATCGAGTTGCGTCGGATTCGCCAAACCAATACCTAGCCACCCACGAATCACTCTACCTTCTTTTAATATTGAATTCAAAACTTGCTGACAGACTTTAGCAGGAATAGCAAAACCAATTCCCAAAGAACCACCCGATTGCGAGAATATTGCGGTATTAATCCCAATCAAATTACCAGCAACATCAATGAGTGCTCCCCCAGAGTTTCCTGGATTAATAGCAGCATCGGTTTGAATGAAATCTTCATAGAAATTTATACCCAATCCCGAACGCTCTGTCGCAGATATGATCCCTTGCGTGACTGTTTGCCCCACGCCAAATGGATTACCAATTGCGAGTACAACATCTCCAACCTCGTTTCCACTCAGTTTGAAAGGAAGCACTGGTAGTTTGTCCATTTCGATTTTAATGACTGCTAAATCAGTGTCAGGATCTGTTCCAATCACTTTGGCTTCTGCTCGACGACCATCATACAACGCCACAATAATCTGATCAGCCTGTGCAATCACATGATTATTAGTCAGAATATAACCATCAGGTCGAACAATCACCCCTGAACCCAAACTATTTTCATTTGGTCCTTGTCCAAAACGTTCTGGTAATTGACCACCAAAAAATTCTCTAAAAACAGGATCATTTAGAATCGGATGATCAATTTTTTTAACAGTTTGTGTTGTAAAAATATTGACGACTGCAGGTGCTGCAACTTTTACCGCAGCATTGTATGAAACCACTCCCCCAGAACGTGTCGTATCCACTAAAGGTTCTACTTTTTCAGCCGGCATTTTATAACCATCAGCTGCTATTTGAGGCTTTGGTTGATTTAGCTTTTGCCACGTGACAAAACTAATAATTACAATGATGAGTAACACCCATGGTAACCATGTAAAGGACCGGCGCACTTTAATATCCTCTGAGAATTTTAATTTATTGATGAGAAAAGTATTTATGACAGCATATTGTAATCAAAAAAAATTTATATACCTAAAATTGTGAAAATAGTTTTGTTCGGCTTTAGTTAATATTAAAAATATGCTTTGATCTTTATATTTTCACAGACTTAAGAACATTATGGTAAAGCTAAACGACATTATCCAATGGTGTGATCAGACCCTAAAAGCCAATGAATTTAAAGATTACGCTCCTAATGGTCTGCAAATCGAAGGCAAAACAGAAGTAAAGCGAATTGTTTGTGCTGTATCGGCTTCTCTATCAGCCATTGATGCTGCAATCGAGCTGCAAGCTGATGTTTTATTGGTTCACCATGGCTATTTTTGGAAAGGTGAGCCATCTCCGATTACAGGAATGCGTGGCAAGCGAATTAAATCACTCATTCAACATGATATTTCACTATTAGCTTATCATTTACCTCTCGATAGCCACCCTAGCTTGGGAAATAATGCTGCGATAGCAGATTTACTTCATCTTGATCAAATTGAAGCACTTGATCCGAGTGAACGTCATCCCATTGGAAATATCGGCTATTTAAAAAATGCAATGACACCAGATGAGTTCAAAGCTTTTGTGTCACAACAACTTAATTATGATGCGATACATTTGATGGCTGATAAACCAAGTATTCAAAAAGTTGGATTTTGTACTGGCGGTGCTCAAGACTTTATCACTAAAGCTGCCGAACAAAATTGCGATGCTTATATTTCAGGTGAAGTTAGTGAGCGTACCTTTTATCAAGCTTTAGAATTAGATGTGCATTATTACGCATGTGGACATCATGCGACTGAACGTTATGGTGTTCAACGACTAGGTCAAGCAATTTGTGAACAATTTGGTCTTGAATATCATTACGTTGAACTCAATAATCCTATTTAAATTGATTTAACCACGCGTTTTAAATTGGAGTGAGCTTATACGTATTAATTCACGCTTTATTCTGTATTCTTATTTATAAGTAATGCGCAAAATATGGTGAGAATCTATTACAATAAGTGCACTTCGATGTAAAACCCAGCACAATGCAAGGAACTTAAAACATGACAACGATTACTTTACCAGCTCTTCCGTACGGTTACGAAGATCTTGCTCCACACATCAGCAAAGAAACTTTAGAATACCACCACGACAAACACCACAATACTTATGTTGTTAATTTAAACAACCTAATTGCAGGTACTGATCTTGAAGGTAAAACGCTTGAAGAAATCATCAAAGCTTCTGCTGGTGATGCTTCTAAAGCGGGTATCTTCAACAACGCAGCACAAGTTTGGAACCACACATTCTACTGGAACTGTATGGCTAAAAACGGTGGTGGTAAAGCGACTGGTGCTTTAGCTGCTAAAATTGACGAAGCTTTCGGTTCTTACGAAAAATTTGCTGAAGAATTTGCTGCTGCTGCTACAACTCAATTCGGTTCAGGTTGGGCTTGGTTAGTTGCTGATGAAGTAAATGGTAAACTTTCTATCATGAAAACTTCAAATGCTGATACTCCACTTGCTCATGGTAAAGTAGCTGTATTAACGATCGATGTTTGGGAACATGCTTACTACATCGACTTCCGTAACGCTCGTCCTAAGTATATTTCTACTTTCTTAGAAAGCTTAGTGAACTGGGATTACGCTAACGCGAAATATGCTGGTCAAGAAGCTGGCGTAGAAAAATAAGATTTAACCGTCTTATTACGTTTAAAAAACCATCCTTTTAGGATGGTTTTTTTGTTATTTACATCAATTTGAGTATTAATAAATCAAACTATTCATTTCTTTACAATAATTGGTTGACGACTAGTAATTTCAACCCTAAAATGCGCATCAGATTCTCCAATAGCTCAGTCGGTAGAGCGACGGACTGTTAATCCGCAGGTCCCTGGTTCGAGCCCAGGTTGGAGAGCCAATCTAATCTCCCATAGCTCAGTCGGTAGAGCGACGGA
Organism: Acinetobacter sp. ANC_7655; assembly: GCF_056784015.1. Lineage (NCBI taxonomy): Bacteria > Pseudomonadati > Pseudomonadota > Gammaproteobacteria > Moraxellales > Moraxellaceae > Acinetobacter > Acinetobacter sp. ANC_7655. The sequence goes on from NZ_JBWYJB010000001.1 coordinate 725,984, forward strand.
CTGTTAATCCGCAGGTCCCTGGTTCGAGCCCAGGTGGGAGAGCCAAGATTCTAAAAACCCAAGCATAATGACTTGGGTTTTTTTATGCCTAAATTTTTGATTTGCTATAGAATTATTCTAATTTTCTAAAAAAGTCTAAAAATGAATACACCTTGGCTTAAATCACTGATTTTCTGGTCTCTACTTGTTGGCAGTCTCATCTTTATATTTCAATGCACTCAGAAATCTGAACATAATAAAGTAGCCCCTGCACTTATGTATGAACGTTTGTATCACTGCACTTCAGAACTATCCCCTGAACACGCACTCCTGATCAAAAAAATTCAAAACGAGGTAAATGTGGAATCATCACAACAAACCATGATGGAACTTATGAGTTTATGTCGTAAAGCGAATCCACTGAAAAGCAAAGCAGAGTATGTCCATTTATTAAAAAAGCTATAGATCGTTTCACTTAGATTAAATTTAAATCAGTTGATTCATATTTCTAATATTTTTCAATGTTAAGGCTTGACCTCTCTTCATTTGACTCATAGAATGCGTACCAGATTCTCCAATAGCTCAGTCGGTAGAGCGACGGACTGTTAATCCGCAGGTCCCTGGTTCGAGCCCAGGTTGGAGAGCCAAGATTCTAAAAACCCACTCAATCGAGTGGGTTTTTTCTTATATGTGCTTTTATTTACGAATTCCTGTGCTTCAATCCAGTCAAATTACTTTCTTAATTATTGGTGTTATTGCAACCCTTGCCCTGCTCACCATTATCTTTCAACAATTATTTAAAAAGCCACAACGCTTTTACCCCAAACGCATTATTACCGCATTTGAAAGTAAAATGTTTTTTAGATTAAAAGAGAGTTTTCCGCAATACCATGTGCTTGCTCAAGTCGCTTTTAGCGCTTTAATCACAAACCCCAGTCTAAAGATTCGAGCTAAATTTAATCGAAAAGTGACTGACTTTGTCTTACTGGATGATCAGCTTAAAGTTATTGCCATTATCGAACTCGATGATCCAAGTCATCTTGGTAAGGAACAAGAAGATGCTGAACGCGATCAAATGTTTTATGAAGCAGGATATCGAGTATTTCGCTATAACGATATCCCAAGTGTTCAAAGCCTCAAAAAAGATATTCTTGCTAAAAATAATTAGTTTAAAGGCTCTGCTACAGACGAAGCATTCTGCTCAAGCTGCTCTTGTTTTTCTCTAGCTTCAATTCGCGCGGCTTGTTCTGCACGTAACCGATCGTACTCTGCTTTGTTCTTTGCATCACTCTTTACTGCAAAAAAAGCGATCGCAATGATAAGCAACGGGATAAGGGGACCAAGACTTGCCAATAAAATAAATTTAGTGGTGAATTTCTTTTTTGATGAAGTCATCAACAAAACCTGTGTTATTGAGTCCGAGGCAATATAACAGAATAAAGTCATAGAAAAAACTTTAGCTTTAAGTGTCAACTAGGATGCAACACCCTAGCTGACATAGTCACGTTTAGCGCACCGGTAAATACGATTTAATAAAATCAACAACCTCATCATTTTTCTCAACAATCGCTTGTGTATGCGATGCTCCTGCCACAATATCTAATACAATTGGAGGTTGAGTCCCCAATCCATTTAACTGATTTACTAATTGTTGTGTTACTTGATATGGGACAGCGGTGTCATTTTCACCTTGAACCACATAAACCGGTTTCATGAGTTTTTGAGTTCCAGGCTGATTATTACTTAAAAAACTACTCACCACTGGATCATTTTCAAAGCCAACCTTTAACCCAGGATAGTCCATTACTTTTTGTGTTGAATTTGATTCCAAATAAGTCTTAATGTCTTTTCTAAACTCATCAATTAATGGCATCAAGCATAGGCCATTTTCACCAGTCGACCCCTCAGCTTTCTCTGCCACAGCTTGAGACCTAGATTGGAATATCGTTGCTAATGAAAATCTAGGTTCATATGCTTTAATCCCTACACCTGTATAAGCAGCATAAGCTAATAGCTCTGAATAAATAGCGATTGCCAAATCTCTATTTTGACTTTCTATCGCTGAAATGGCATTTGGTGCGACTTGGGTAATAATGTAACCCAAACTGGATGCTGGAGCAGTCGCTACAGCCCCTTTGTAATACGGATCATTATTGGCATATTGTGCAATTCCTAATGATGCATGACCACCTTGGGATTGGCCGACAGACATCCAAGATTTATTTAATCGTGATGGATATGCTTGGTGAACTGACTTTATTGCATGAATCGCAGATTGTGCAGCACTAGATAGATGAAGATAAGGATGAATCCCTTTAACCCCCAAACCTTCATAATCAGGGGCTACAATGACATAACCTTCTTTAAGAAGATTGTTCGCTAAAATTTCAAAATTCGAATTGAGTACATTATTGCTTGGTGCACATTCGTCTCCAACACCAGTTGTTCCATGTGCCCATACCACTACTGGCCATCCTGCTGCTGGCTGAGCAGTCTTAGGAAACATGACCATTGCTGTAGCCTTAGTTTTCTGACCCAGAACATTCGGCATTAAATAAGTCATAATTTGGATTTTGGAAGCTTGCTCTAGACTATCTTTTTGATAAGCTTTCTCAGCAACAAACACTTTTTCTTGAAAAATATTTTTATCATCATCACTATTACAAGCCGTTAAGAGTAATGCTGCCGTACAGCACATTGCGATAACCGTTTTTTTAATTGTACTCTTCATAATTCTTTCCATTCATTATTATCACTCTCCATGAGTACTTTTAATTAAACATAAAAAAAAGCATCCGACTAGGATGCTTAATTAGTTTATTTTTATTTAATGTTAAGATTAAATTAATGCAATAAAAATCCCCATAAAGATCATCACCCCTACCCATCGGTTATGTCTAAATGCCCAGAAGCACCATTGCGGATCTTTATCACGTGTTTTGGTCCATTGATAGATGAAATCACCTACCACGAGCACTAATGCGATTAATCCAAAAGGGACAAGTATGTGTTCAAGCCATAGTGCAGTACCAATTAAAATAACACTCATCGCCTGCAATAAACTGATAATTTTAATATCATTTTTTCCAAACAAAATAGCCGTCGACTTAACCCCAATCTTTAAATCATATTCGCGATCCGTAATTGCATATTGAGTATCATAAGCCACAGTCCAAGCCAAATTACCGAAATAAAGTAGCCAACACGTCCAATCCAAAGGCTTACCCATTGCAGTAAATGACATCGGTATACCCCATGAGAATGCCATCCCCAGTACCACTTGAGGTAAATGCGTATAGCGCTTCATAAATGGATAGATGAAAGCAAGTACCAGCCCAATTAAAGCACAATAAAAAGTTTCAATAGGCAGGAAGAACAATGTACAAGCACTTGCAGCAACCAGTGCGATAAACACCCAAACTGCTTCTTTTGCCGAAATCACACCTGTGGCTAATGGACGATTTTTAGTTCTTTCTACGTGTGCATCCACTTTACGATCAGCAAAATCATTAATGGCACATCCCGCTGCACGCATAAATATAGTGCCACATACGATGGCAAGCAGTGTCACTACATCAGGTATTCCACCAGCTGCAATCCACAGCGCCCATAAGGTGGGCCACAGGACTAACTCAGTACCAATTGGCTTATCGAAACGACATAAATAGTAATAAGCGCTTAAACGCTCGCGCCAGGTGATTGCTTGTGCGGTTGCCATAAAGTCTAGCTCAATGAGTTTTTATAAAACGTTCAAATGCTGGTAAAAATGTTTCTTGGACAATAAATTTACAGCCATGCCAAGTATAACAGCTCTGTCTGGTCCATCCATCCTCAAGTAAGATCACGCGACGTTGGCATTGCGGTTCTGTGCGTTGGAACAGGAATCGACCTATAGGCTGATTTCCAATATGTTGAAAGAGACGTGCTTTTTTTTGAAGGCTGGTAATTGGGAAAATAGATTTCGCTTTTACCCACGGTTCACACTCAGAACCAAATAAATGAGTCTCTCTAACCCAAGAAGTATGCTGATGTGATACACCCATCCAGCTGGCATTATGAAAATTTAAACGTTGAAATCGTTCTTGGATTCGTTGAACTTTGAATGTTCCATCAGCTAAATCTGTCAGTTGTTGGGTAAGTGAGCCTGAGGCGTACAACCATTTTTTTAACTCAGGACACATTAATTTTTCCTGATGATTAAATTGACGGCTTTCAAGCATATTTCAGACTACCATTATTTTATACTCTCAAGTGTACCCAAGCTTTAGAACGAATGCACCAAACCTATGGTTTAGTTTAAGGCATCACACTCACACATTTCATACTGCACCCCCCAAAAAAAATGCTATAAACATTCATTCGTAAACAACTTCATTAAACATGCTTAAATTTAGCTTGTACTTATTTATATCACTGTTATTTCTTTCCCAAGCTCATGCTCGTCAATTAGCACTGAGTTTTGATGATGGATTAAATCCAACTATTGATCCTACTGCTCCACACATTAATCAACAAATACTAGCGCATTTAAAAAACAAAAATATTCAATCTATCATTTTCCCAAGTTACATCAAAATCGGTGACAATGCGGGTAAAGACTTAATACGTCAATGGGATAAACACGGACACATTGTTGGCAATCACAGTGCTTTTCACGAAAATTTAAATAAACCTGAAGTTTTGGCGAAAGACTACATCAAAAGCATTAAAATTAATGAATTGGTTTTTCATGATTTACAAAACTTTAGGAAAATTTTTAGATATCCCTATCTAAAAGAAGGTAATAATATTGCGAAAAGAGATCAAGTCCAAAACTGGTTAAAACAAAATCATTACCAGCATGGTGGTGTCAGTATTGATGCAAGTGACTGGTTTTATAATTAAAAATATCTAGCATATCTAAAAGCAGGAAAAACGTCACACATTAAAAGATTGAAGCGTGCTTATATTGATCATCTTCTTGATCGAGCTGAATATTATGATTCACTCGCATTGCAAACCCTTCAACGCTCTCCTCAGCATGTATTGTTACTCCACACGAATGCGATTAATGGACAGTTTCTAGGCGAGATTATTTTAGCCTTAGAAAGCAAAGGGTGGACAATAATCAATGCAACAGATGCTTATGTTGATCCGCTATATCAGAATTTCAGCCCTAATATCCCCGCTGGGGAGAGTGTTATATGGTCTATCGCCAAAAGCCAAAATATTGAAAGTTTAAGATATCCTGCTGAGGATGCACCTTATGAGCGTGAAAACTTACTCAAATATGACTTGGATGATCACAAGGAATAAATCTTATTTTTTAGGCGCAGACTAACACATTCAAGCATTGTCTGATTTTGCAATCACTTCAAATTTACCTTGTGCTGTTTTTACTAAAATAAAACCTTCGGCACTGATATAAAATTCATTTGGATAATCAAATTGTAAAGCCAAATCAGGATTTCTCAGTTCAAGAAATTGTGCCTGTTTATAGCCTTCCATGGTTCTGCCAACTTCCAAATAGGTCACTTCAGAAAAATTGAGCTTAAATCCTTTTTCGTGGTCACTTGGATCATTCCAAGGAAAAAATCCCGTGTGCTTTTTACGTGGCTTTGCCATGAAATATTTCTCATATTTGACTACATTTATTTTAACTCAAAACACAAAAAAACCCGCGCATTGCGCGGGTTTTTTACAGTGAAATTCGTGAACGAATTAGAGGCTGTAGTACATATCAAATTCAACTGGGTGAGTTGTTGTATTAAGACGACGAACTTCTTCAGTTTTAAGCTCAATGTAAGCATCAAGCATTTCTTTAGTGAATACGCCACCTTTAAGAAGGTAATCGTGATCCGCTTGAAGAGCTTCTAAAGCCATATCCAAGCTGTGTGCAACTGTAGGAATTTTTGCTTCTTCTTCAGGAGGTAGATCATACAAGTTCTTGTCTGAAGCTTCACCTGGATGAATCTTGTTTTGAATACCGTCGATACCCGCCATTAACAATGCAGCAAAACCTAAGTACGGGTTCATCATTGGATCTGGGAAACGTGCTTCAATACGTTTACCTTTCGGGCTAGAAACGTATGGAATACGGATAGAAGCTGAACGGTTACGCGCTGAGTAAGCAAGCATAATTGGCGCTTCATAATGTGGCACTAAACGCTTATACGAGTTTGTAGAAGGGTTAGTAATCGCATTTAATGAGCGTGCGTGCTTGATGATACCGCCAATGAAATACAATGCCATTTCTGAAAGGCCTGCATATTCATCACCAGCAAACAAGTTCTTGCCGTCTTTAGAAATTGACATATGAACGTGCATACCAGAACCGTTATCACCAACCATTGGTTTAGGCATAAACGTTGCAGTTTTAGCATATTGATGAGCAACGTTCCAAACAGCATATTTAAACTGTTGTACTTCATCAGCTTTACGAACCATTGTGTTGAAGCTCACACCAATTTCTAATTGGCAAGATGCAACTTCATGGTGATGTACTTCTACACGACCTGGCCCCATGATGTCTTCAATTTTCGCACACATTTCTGCACGCATATCGTGGTGAGAATCAACTGGAGGCACTGGGAAGTAACCACCTTTAACGCGTGGACGGTGGCCTGAGTTACCTGATTCGTAAGAATTACCTGTAGACCAAGCAGCTTCTTCAGCGATTAATGTATGGCGAGCACCAGACATATCGATGTCCCATTTAACTTCGTCAAATACGAAGAATTCTGGTTCTGGACCAAAGAAAGCAGTATCACCAATACCAGTAGATTTTAAATATTCTTCTGCACGGCGAGCAATTGAACGTGGGTCACGGTCATAACCTTGACCAGTAGATGGCTCAATAACATCACAAGTCACCACTACAGTTGGCTCTGCAAAAAACGGGTCGATAAAACCTGTTTCAGCATCTGGACGTAAGATCATGTCAGACGCTTCGATACCTTTCCAACCAGCAATTGAAGAACCGTCGAACATTTTACCATCTTCAAAAGTATCTTCATCGATAGTATCTGCTGGGTAAGTAACATGTTGTTCTTTACCCTTAGTGTCCGTAAAACGGAAGTCTACCCATTTTGCGCCACTTTCTTGGATGAGTTGTAGGACCTTGTTCGCCATGCTCATTTTGCTCCGATGATTTTTTGTTGCACATTTAGTGCGTGTTAGTAGTTGGTAGTTTTAAAGCAATTACCGTACCAACTTTTAAAAGCAAAGCTAAAATCTTGAAATCCTTATCAGATTAACAGCTTTATTCACTTTGCTTTGCGACTATTATACTGTGCTTAAAACTAAATGCACCATATTCAGGCACAGTTCATCGCAATAAAAAATATTTATTTACAACCTGTATCAAAATGGTGCATCTCAGAGCATGATCGTTTAATTATTAAACTTAAAGTCAAGTTTATTCAGGGATTTAATTACCTAATTTACCAAACGATATATTTTATAAATTTTTATAAATTAGAAAAATGGATCAAATTTTCAGACACATGCGTTTAACACATTGTTTTATATATCATTAAATAAAAAATTTTAATATTTTATTTTTATTTGGAAGACAAATAATCCAACTCAATCATAACTTTATTAATACACATCGAGCCATGATAAATCTAAATTTTGTGCATCATATTAGTTCAGTAAAATTAAATATCTTAGATAAATGATGTAAAAGTGAACGACCGCGAGACTAAATCTTATAAATTATAAATTTACTGAGTGCATTTTGTTTGTTTGTTTTTAACACAAATCTCACTCATCAAACACAATGATTAAAAAAACTTATGAATAACACGTATGAGCTTTTAGATTCAGATCAATATTTCATTTATTAGCGCTATTCACCTAGAACCATTCATTCACACATTAATTTGATTTAAGTGATCAATATTGCTGATGTTTTGAACCCCAAAATTTAACCTGCGCTGATAAAAGAATCTGCTATGATAACTGCCACTTAATCGCTTTGAGTTACTAGACAAGGATGCAGTCAACACCCTGTGATGCATCTTATCAATGTGAATAACAAAGCTAAATTAAGTTAAATTATAAATTTCAAGAGGTTAAGCTTAAAATGCTTCTGATGATCGACAACTATGACTCTTTTACCTACAACATCGTCCAATATTTTGGCGAGTTAAATCAGGAAGTAAAAGTGGTCCGTAATGATGCCGTGACTTTGGAGGATATTGAGCGATGGCAACCAAAATATCTCGTCATTGGACCTGGTCCCTGCTCTCCCTCTGAGGCAGGTATATCAATCCCAGCGATTCAACACTTTTCAGGCAAGATTCCACTGCTTGGGGTGTGCTTAGGTCACCAAAGTATCGGGCAAGCATTTGGTGGAGATATTGTTCGTGCAAAAAAAGTAATGCACGGGCGTTTATCTGACATGTACCACTCTGATCAAGGGATCTTTAGCAATCTACCCTCTCCATTCTCAGCGACTCGCTATCACTCTTTAGTCATTGATCAAGCGACTTTACCTGAATGTTTAGAGGTGACGTGTTGGACCAATGAAGAAGATGGTTCTATGGAAGAAATTATGGGTGTGAAACATAAAACCCTTCCCGTTGAAGGTGTTCAGTTCCATCCAGAATCGATACTCAGCCAACATGGCCACAAAATTTTCCAAAACTTCTTAGAAATTTATGCGTAAGAGCAAGACATGAATATTCAACAAGCATTAAACAACATTACGAAAAATATTGAATTAACACAGCCTCAAATGGAAGCTGTTATGCGCACCATTATGGATGGTGAAGCGACTGATGCACAAATCGGTGCATTAATGATGGGTTTACGTTTAAAAGGCGAAAGTATTGACGAAATTACTGCTGCTGCACGCGTGATGCGTGAATATGCGATCAAGATTGATGTCAGTGATCTTCCATACTTAGTCGATATTGTTGGCACGGGTGGTGATGGACAAAACCTGTTTAATGTATCAACTGCATCAAGTTTTGTAATTGCAGCTGCAGGTGCAACGATTGCCAAACACGGTGGCCGAGGTGTGTCATCAAAATCAGGCTCGTCAGATCTATTAGAACAAGCTGGTATTAATCTCGACCTAAATATGGCACAGACTGAACGCTGTATCCGCGATTTGGGTGTGGGTTTTCTCTTTGCTCCAAACCATCATAAAGCAATGAAGTATGCAGCAGGTCCTCGTAAAGAATTGGGCTTCAGAAGCATTTTCAACTTACTTGGCCCGCTTACGAATCCGGCTGGTGTAAAGCGCTTTGTAATTGGCGTGTTCTCAACAGAATTATGTCGACCTATTGCTGAAGTTCTTAAGCAACTTGGTGCTGAGCACGTCATGGTTGTTCACTCTAAAGATGGGCTAGATGAAATCAGTCTTGCTTCATCCACCTATGTTGCTGAGTTAAAAAATGGTGAAATTACTGAATGGGAAATCCTCCCTGAGGATGTAGAGATTGAGTCTCAAACATTGACGCATTTATCTGTTGATAGCTCTGCTGAAAGTTTGGCACTGATCAAAGATGCACTAGGTAAGAAAAAATCACCGAAAGGTGAAAAAGCGGCCAGTATGATTGCATTAAATGCTGGTGCTGGTATTTATGTCTCAGGTTTAACTTCGAGTTATAAACAAGGTGTGGCATTAGCACATGACATCATTTATGGTGGTCAGGCACTTGAAAAGATGGATGTGCTTTCTGAATTCACAAAAACAATAAAACATTATGAAGCTTAATTAAGTCAGGACATTCTTATGTTAGATATCGCGAATACTATTCTTGGCAAAATTGTTGACCGTAAACAAGAAGAGTTTGCTGCACGATTAAAACAACGTAGTTATAAGGACGTCGAAGAACTCGCTCAAGCCGCTAGCCCTGTTCGCGGTTTTGCTCAAGCACTACAGCACAAACGTCCTGCTGTCATTGCTGAAATCAAAAAAGCATCTCCATCTAAAGGCATTATTCGAGAAAACTTCCATCCTGCTGAAATAGCTGAACAGTATCAATCAGCAGGTGCGGCATGTTTATCAGTACTTACAGATATTGATTTCTTCCAAGGTGCCGATGAGAACATTCATATTGCTCGTTCTCACTGTGATTTGCCTGCACTAAGAAAAGATTTCTTAATCGATCCTTATGGTGTGATTGAAGCTCGCGCATTGCATGCAGACTGTATCCTTCTCATTGTTGCATGTCTTTCAGATCAACAACTTGAGGAAATGTCGAAAACTGCATTTGAACATCATTTAGATGTACTGGTTGAAGTGCATGATGAATATGAACTAGAACGTGCTCTCAAATTATCAGATCGTTGTTTATTAGGCGTTAATAATCGTAATTTAAAAACTTTCGATGTTGATTTGAACACATCAATTCGTCTAAAAAAACAACTTGCACCATCTCGTTTATTAGTGACGGAAAGCGGCATTGCAACCTCAGCGGATGTCACCATGATGCAAGAAAATGACATTCACACTTTCCTTGTGGGTGAAAGTTTTATGAAACAGCCTCGTCCTGATCATGCCTTTACCGCATTGTTTGGCGAACCTCAGAATATTTAACTCTAATATTCTGCGGTAAATTGTTCGACTAAAAATAATTCAATCTCATAAGAATGGATTTCCGAATCCATTCTTGCCTCCATTAATGCCAACAACAATAGCTAGAACAAATTCAAAATAAATTAGATTAATAATCAATCTCTTTTTTTGCTTTATCCCTTAAGTTATCTCCACTTAATTCAACACCTTAAAATCAACTTAAATACTTCTCACTACAAAGTTAAGGGATTTTCGGATTATAATCACATTCATTCCTCTTCCACTTTAAAGTTACAAGCACGTTATGAGTAAACATGATTCTTCTTTATCAAAAGATCAATTTAATTTACTGAAACAGTTTAAGAAACAAATCAGTAATCCTGCTCCTCGTGTTGAAGCTCCTAAACCTATTGAAAAGACGGTTGAACAAGAGCATGAGGAAGATTTAGAACTCTTTCGTCAGCAGATGCAAGGCGTTCAAAAAATTGATCATGGCAATATTGCAAAAATTGAGAAACCAGTAAAAAAGAAATTGGATGCTCAAACCTTAGCTAAACGTGCTGCTGCTGAAGGTCCAATGCATACTGATGAAACAGTGATGTCTGATACTCAAGCCATGCTCAATCCAGTTGGCAGTCAGGCTAGTCTGAGTTATCGAATTGCGACCTTACAACATAAAGTATTTGAAGATCTGAAAGCTGGAAATTTACGTTGGTTTGAAGCAGTTGATTTGCATGGCTGTACCGTAGAAGAAGCACGTTCAGCTGTATTGCAAATTATTCAGATGGCGAAAGAGCAAAATCAAAACGTCATTAAAATTGTTCATGGTAAAGGCCCTGAAGCTGTTTTAAAAACCTATGTTAATAGTTGGCTCAGACAACATCGTGATGTTTTGGCTTTTGTCAGTGCGCCTGAAAAACAAGGTGGCACTGGCGCGGTCTTAGTTCTGCTTAAACGTGCAGAAAAGAATCCAAAATTTACTCAATAATCGGAATTTTTTCTGAATATACGGCATTGTAATCGTTTTCTGATACAATGCCGTCCTTGTTCAACATCTGTGTAAGTGAACACGTCTTATGTCTATGCAGCAATCCTACGCCAACATTTTAACTGCCGTTGGCGAAGATCTTACTCGTCCTGGTCTTAAAGATACACCAATGCGTGCTGCTAAAGCTTTTTCGTATTTGACGTCAGGTTATAGCCAAACGCTTGAAGAAGTGACCAACAATGCGGTCTTCCCTTCAGACAACCGTGAAATGGTTTTGGTCAAGAACATCGAATTCTATTCGCTTTGTGAACATCATTTACTGCCGTTCTATGGACGTGTGCATATTGCCTACTTACCAGAAGGTCAAGTTTTAGGTTTATCTAAATTTGCACGTATTACTGAAATGTTTGCCCGTCGTCTACAGATTCAAGAAAATCTAACTCAACAGATTGCTGAAGCTGTGGCTCAAGTGACTGGTGCTAGAGGCGTAGCTGTTGTCATTGATTCAGCACATATGTGTATGATGATGCGTGGTGTAGGCAAACAAGAGTCAACTACTCGTACAGTATCATTTGTTGGGGACTTTAAAACTAACAAAGATGAACGTCGCGAGTTTCTGAGCGCTGTTCCAGAAAGTTATTAATTCATAAAAACCTCAACCCTGTTGAGGTTTTTTTTAGACCGTATTCCAAGGCTCAATTTCTTAAGGTGAATATATGACATCTCTTCATGTTGCAGGTCAAGGTCAACAACACGCAGAAAAATCAGTCGACTTCCCGCGTCCTGATCGTCTCGTCCAAGGCAATCCCGAACGTCACACCTACAGTCTTTATGAACACGAGCATATGGAATGTGGGATTTGGGAATGTGAAGTTGGTGCTTGGAATATTCAATTTGCCGACAATAAACAAGAATTCTTTCAAATTATAGAAGGAAAAGTTCGCATCCACACTCAAAACAAAAATCACTTTATCGAAGTTTCGGCAGGTCAAGCAGGTGTAATCCCACCAGGATTCATTGGCACATTTGAAGTCGTTGAGCAAGTAAAAAAGTACTATGTGAATGTAATCGTTTAAAAACAAGCTTCACCTTTCAGCACAGTACTTCCTAGTACTGTATATTTACCAATAGCGCGTAAATCCCAAACTAGTTTGATGCCAATCATGCTGTTTTTGTAATTGATAATTCCAGTGAATAGAGATAGCACTTTGCGAGTTAGGTGCATACTGAAGTGAGGATCTTAGTCCGAGCTGCCAAGCCTGCTGATCCTCCCAAAAAGGGATTTCAACTTGCACTAAACTATTCACTCGATCTGACCATAAACTTTGGCAACCTACAGTTGGCCCTAGCCCCAATCTCCAACCCTTTTCTAAACTTTTTCCAGCTTGAATATGATTTTGCATCTGCGCATAACACAGTTGTTCACGATCTGCATCTGCCCAACTATATCCAAACTGTGTTGATAGATTCAAAACACCATGTTGCTCGGTATCACTGAAATTTCCAGAATCATCAATTGAGATTTGCTTCCAACCGAATCCAAATCCCCAGCTCAACGGCGTCTTAAAAGGCGTAATTGGATTATAAGAATTCACTTCTAAAAGATCTAAATCAGCCAACTTGAATTGATCATTCCGTAACTCGAGACTTCCCTCAAAAAATTTCAACTGTGTTCCAAGTCGGTATCCACCCTGAGGATCAGATAAATCGTGATAGGCTTGTCGATGGTTGATCTGCACAAACGTATCGTCCTGCACTCGTCCAAATTCAATCGATGTTTTTCGAGCATGATGCCCATCCACAGGGTCAATTCGTGGTCTTGCCACTTCAGTACGTTGTTTTTCAACAGGGAGTTGGCTTCTTAAACTCAAAATTTGTCGTATTTTAGGTTGCGCAATACTCGCTTCGATTTTTTGAGAAATGAGCTGTAGATACAAATGATCATATGCCATCTCAAGAATACGCGCCTGATCCTTGGCCGTAAATTGAGCTAAAAATTCACGCATTTGTGCTGGTTGCACCAGCGTTAATTGATGTGCCGAATGTGCTAAGTCATTACCATGTTGTTTTGCTTGATGAAGTAACTGCGTTTCAAGTGCTGGGCGATAAACAGTATCTTTAATGAGGCCTTGCTGCTGCACCGCTTTGATGGTTTCGACTGGAATTGCAATATGACTAAACTGTGCTTGTAGATTGGCATCGGGTTTTACCAAATCAATGAGTCCCAATAAGCGGTAGGCACAATTATCACTTATAAAATAATAGGGAAATTGGACATGCTTTAACTCCCAGATATGTTGTACTAAACGTGTGGTTTCTTCTGGGTTTAATGCTAATTCGTATTCCCACAAATCACGGCTTTCGAAATCACCATACTCTTTTACTTTTCGATAGTAGGGCATTAACGAATATTCACCTAGATATTGACCCGTTAAGCCTTTCCAAGCAAAAGAAAAACTATCACTATTTTCGACCGTCGCAGCGTAGTTGACTGCATAAGAAATAAGATTAAGCTCTTTTTGATCTTTAGGGTCAAGACGTAGCAAGGTATGACCAAACATCGAACTTGGATTTCCCATGAAATCTGTCGCATAAATCAATGTTGCTTGATACGGTTTAATCTGTCCAATCCATTCCTCTAGAGCAGGACAATCTGCTTTAGGAAGCTCCTCTTGTTTTATTTTCAGTTGTTCTATTAACCATGCAGAGCGAGCTGGGAAACGACATATAATGGATTGATCTTGTCCTCGATCTATAAATAATTCACGAATATTTGCATTCAGCTCATCTTGTAAATTATCTGCACCATTTGCACTAAAAAAAAATCCTGAATAGCTGACTTCACTCTTCGCTTGATGTGCATACATTAATCTTTGCCAAGTTTTATTTTTATCAAGCTGATGGTGTTGTGCTTGTGCAATATATTGTTCAACTGGAGAAGTATATGCATGTGTCAGAAAGCTACTGACAATCAAGGCAGAAAAAAAAGCAAATTTCATAAAATGAACTTAATAATGATGAAACAAAAAAACCCTGCCATAAGACAGGATTTTCGCAATTAAACGTAAGCTTTTAATACTTCGTCTTGAGACATAACAGTTTGAAGAGATGCAAGGACTTGGAATGCATCTTGATTGTCCGCTGAATAAATTTCAGAGAAATTTTCTTTTGATACTGCAAAGAAACGTGCTTTATCTTCAGATTTAATATTCAGAAGCTCTGCAAGGACGTTAAGACTTTCCCCCTCACCTACCGCCATATCACGTGCAAGAGCTTCGGCATTTTCATTTGTAAATGTTACTGCTTGTGCTGTTACTGTACCTGTACCACTACAGCCTAACGTCCCGAAAGTAATACCGAATAATTGGTTAGCAAATAAACCGTTGGTCGTACCTGCTAAGATTTTTGCAACTTTACCAGACTGACCTGCCCAAACTTGTGAACCGATACCACAACCAACATCACGGTCAGCAAATGCAGCTGTTGATCCTACTGCCAATACCGCAGCTAAAGCTAATTTTTTATACATAACATCACTCCAAACTTGATGTGCTCAAGTGTTCTTTATTGTTCCAATTTTGTTCTTTTACGAACTTCTTTAACATAGCGATATCAAGCCAAGAACGCAAAACAAATCTTACCAATGCCATCAAGTATTGAGTTTTTTTGATGAATTAACTTATTCGCCCTTCAATCGCCACAAACCCTGTGAATTCCGTTCACCTAAGATTTTTAACACCAATACTAAACTCAGCATTAGTAGGAGATACCAAGAACCAAGTTTCCCCCATCCCACCATATGCCACTGTTCCACTTGCGTTGGATACAACCAAATTTGATAAAAAGTACTGATATTTTCAGCAATCCAAATAATAAATGCCAACAACAAAAGCACAGGAAGCATTGGCAAGGTCATCTCATGATATTTAAGCTTGAACGTTATTTTAGTTTTCCAAAATATCAACACGCTCGATGCAAACAATAAGTATCGTATATCTGGGATAAAGAACTTCGTCATAAAGTTTAAATAGGACAAGATCGCTAAACTCATCATATTGAAAAAACTAGGTAAGTTCTCAATTTCTACGCGATAGAGCCTGAGTGAACGAGCAAAAAAACTGCCTACGGCAGAATACATAAATCCCGCAAAAAGTGGTACGGTCATAATCTTAAATGCCGCAGGTTGCGGATATTGCCATGATGCAATCTGTGGATGTGTCAGGAAAATCTCCATGACCATTGCCAACATATGAAATATTGCAATAACTTTGGCTTCAGCCCAAGACTCTAACTTTAAAAGCAGTAAACAGACCTGAATAACCACTGCATAAATCAAGAGGTAGTCGTATCGGTACAATCCATAATATTCTTGATGCCCTATCGAAGCCGTCAAAGCAAAGGCTAGCAGTAATAAAATACCAAATAAGGCAGCGGATGCTGCCTTATAATGAAACTCAAATAATGATTTTAAAAAGCTCACACATTCATCCTAAATGTTTAGCCTAAATATTTTGCGCTGTACTCATGTACCGTATCAATGAAAACTTTAGGATTCGCAGGATCTACCCATTGGGTGATACCGTGTCCAAGGTTTGCAACATAACCCGTTTTTTCACCAGCAGCATATGCATCATCGAGCATTAATTTTACTGACTTTTCGATACTCGCAGGAGAGCCATATAATGTTGCAGGGTCTAAATTACCTTGTAGGGCAGCGCGACCAGCAACAGTTTGACGTGCAACATTTAAAGGGGTTGTCCAATCTAGTCCAAACGCATCTGCGCCAGTTGCGATCATAGGTTCTAACCATTGACCACCACCTTTGGTAAATAAAATTACTGGTACTTTGCGGCCTTCATTTTCACGATTTAAACCCTTCACGATTTTGTGCATATAATTGAGGGAAAATTCTTGATATTCTCGATGTGCAAGTGCACCACCCCAACTGTCAAAAATTTGAATCGCCTGCGCACCTGCCTCAATCTGTGCGTTCAAATAATCTATGACTGAATAAGCCAAATGATCTAACAAGGCATGTAAAACTTCAGGTTGTGCATACATCATTTGCTTGGTGTAACGGAAATCTTTACTAGACCCACCCTCGATCATATACGTCGCGAGTGTCCATGGACTCCCAGAAAACCCGATTAGCGGTACCTGGCCACATAATGCTGATCGGATTGTCGACACTGCATTCATGACATAATCTAAGTCCGATTTAGCATCAATTTTTGGTAATTGGGCTACATCCTGCTCAGTACGGACTGTTTTCTTAAATTTTGGTCCTTCCCCTGCTTCAAAATATAGTCCTAAGCCCAAAGCATCAGGAACAGTCAAAATATCTGAAAATAGAATGGCTGCATCTAAGTCATAGCGACGAAGCGGCTGTAAAGTCACTTCACAAGCAAAGTCATTATTTTTGCACAAAGAAAGAAAATCACCCGCAGTTGCGCGTGTCGCACGATATTCAGGTAAATATCGACCAGCCTGACGCATCATCCAAACTGGCGTGCAGTCCACAGGTTCACGTAATAAGGCACGCAGAAAACGATCATTTTTTAAGGTCGTCATTTACTTTCTCGATGCAAAATTGAAATTCCATTCATCATACCAAAAAGCTGCACTTTAAAGTATTTAGTTAGAATGAAAATAAAGATTGAGACTATCGCAATTTATTTGATTTAAACAAAACAAATACTGCATATCCGTGTTTTTTCTGCAATACTTTATCCGTGTTTTTATAAATCAATATGAATAATTCTTAAGGTTGAATTACATGTTCGTTCGCTCAATTCTTGCTTTGAGTTTAAGTTGTATTATGTCTGGAACTGCATTGGCTGCTTCTGGTACTGCTGAACAACCGCTTTCTCCAATTACAAAAACGAGTTTAGATACTATTCAAGATCCAATTGATCCTCTCGCGGTAGAATCTAGCTCTGAAGCCCAAATTAGCCAGCAAGAGCAAAATGATCTAAATCAAGCTGCAGATACGCTTCAAAACCTAGAAAGAACTGAGGATAGCACTGCGGACATTGGCAGTGCACCTGCATCTTCAGCAGTGACAAATCCAGCTTCATCTACATCAGCACCTGCTACAGCAAACTCATGGACGCTAGACAGTCTGAATAATGCTGAATGGTATGAAAATATTGGCAAAGGTCAATTCCCTGTATATGCCCGTGCACATGTAATGTTAAATAATTCACATGCTTCACCAGGTGCTATTGACGGTACAAGTGGAAAAAATACACTTAAAGCAATTGCTTCATTCCAGCAAATGAATGGTTTAAAGGCTACAGGTGTTTTGACGAAAGAAACTTGGGATGCTCTAGTTGCACGCCAAGCTGGTAAACCTGCTTATGTTGAATATACGATTACCGAAGCAGACCTAAAAGGTCCTTATGCAGCCTCAATTCCTCATGACTATGCTTTACAAGCGAAAATGAAAGGTCTTTATTACACTCGTGTAAGTGAAATGCTGGCTGAAAAATTCCATATGGATGAAGAGTTTCTCAAGAAACTAAATCCTAAAGCGACATTTAAGAAAGCGGGTGAAAAGCTTATTGTGACCAACATTCGCAATGAACTTCCAGAAAATATTCATTTAATCGTGGCACATAAAGGCGCTAAACAACTTTATTTGTTTAACCAACAAAACCAAATGGTTGGTTCATTCCCAGCAACTATCGGTAGTGCTGACACTCCATCACCGACAGGAACATACAAAATTACTGGCGTAGCGAAAAACCCTTGGTATAGCTATTCACCAAGTAACTTTGTACAAGGTAAAAACTTGAAGCCACTTTCATTACCACCTGGTCCTAATGGCCCTGTAGGTAATATCTGGATCGGTTTAAGCAAAAAATCGTTCGGTATTCACGGCACACCTAATCCATCAAGTATTTCAAAGACAGCTTCACACGGTTGTATCCGCTTAACCAACTGGGATGCGAATGATTTGGGTAATAAAGTTCGTTCTGGCGTTACAGTAAAATTCTTAGAATAGTCTAATTTTAAAAAGCCTGCTTCAAGCAGGCTTTTTTATCCTTTTTATGTTTCAAAATTAGAACGATACGTTGTCCTAATCCACTATCTTATTCATTTTAAACTATTAAAATAAAATCATGTTTAAGAATAATGAAAGGAGCATCATCATGAATGCTTATTTACATCGCAGTGAATCACGTGGTCATGTAAAAATGGGTTGGTTAGAATCCAAACACAGCTTCTCATTTGGGAACTGGTATGACCCTAACCACATGGGCATCAGTGCTCTCCGTGTCATTAATGATGATCTCATTGCTGGTCATCAAGGTTTCGGTACACATCCACACGACAATATGGAAATTCTCACCTGTGTATTACAGGGAGCGATTACACATAAAGATAGTATGGGTAACCACGGTGATATCAAAGCTGGTGAATGGCAACTGATGAGTGCTGGTACAGGCATTCAACACAGTGAAATCAACCAAGGTGATGAAACAGTTCATTTACTGCAAATCTGGATTATTCCAAATCAGCGCAATGCAGAGCCGAATTACCAACAAATTCAACTCGATCCTGCTGAACAACCGAACAAATGGCATCTGATTTGTGGACCGACAGAACAAGCACCCATGCATATTCGCCAAAATGCGGAGGTTAAAACAGCTGTTTTGGAGAAAGGTCATTCACTTGAAGTTGTTGCAACACAACATGTCAGCTATCTACATGTGATTAGTGGTTCAATTCAAGTCGCAGAGCACACTGTGAATGCTGGAGATGCTATTGCATTTATTGATCCAGCGCAGATTGAAGCATCAGAAGATGCTCGTGTGATTTGGTTCGATCTTCCAGAAAAAGTGGTTTAAACGCTGTAGAAAAACCACCTTAGGGTGGTTTTTTATGCCATGCTCAAAAGTTAAATAAAAAAAGTAAATATCTATCTTAGTATCGCACCAACATGAAGAAAATAAAAAAGCCACTAATAATTAGTGGCTTTTTAAAAATTTGGCGGAAGCGGTGAGATTCGAACTCACGGAGGACTCACACCCTCGTCGGTTTTCAAGACCGGTGCATTAAACCGCTCTGCCACGCTTCCAATGGCGGCTATCATATAAATATTTTTTAAAATTGGCAAACACTTTTCTAAGAAATTTTGCTCGCCTGCCTATTTTTAAATCAGAAATTACTATTTTGATGAATTTTCGAGCTTTTCATAGCGAATTGAATTAATAACCCATGTTTTTTTTCCCAAGGGTGTATGTACCTCAAATTCATCATCTACTTGCTTACCTAACATTGCACGTGCCATAGGTGAATCTATTGAAATATGTTGAGGATGATGATCATAAATTTCATCTACACCGACAATCCGAATCGTCTTTAATTGTCCTTCCTCGTTCTCGATGTCTACCCAAGCGCCAAAATATACTTTGCCCTCTTGTTCAGGAGAAAAATCGATAATTCGCAACTCTTCAAGTCGTTTACCGAGGTAACGAACACGACGGTCTATTTTTCGTAAAATTTGTTTATTGTATTGATAATCTGCGTTTTCAGAACGATCACCTAAACTGGCAGCCCAATTCACTTTTTTGGTGATTTCAGGTCGTTCCTCATGCCATAAATACTGTAGTTCTGCGACCAATTTGTCATGCCCACTTCGGGTAATTAAATTCGATTTCATAGGCGATAAAATGAGTATTTTGCTTACGTTATAGCGACACATTGCAACATTTTATACCGCATTTCTACATGGAAAAATTTTATAAAGTTTTTTCTTTTTATTTATCAATACCTTAAAACCATGTTTTTTATTTTTTTTTGTACAAAATTTGACATGAGTAAAATTGACCATTAATATGCGCCCATGTTTTATCTTGATTACTTTTTGTACGAAGATCTTTTCTTCAATATTTTATCCACCCACACATGTCATTTTGAATGACGTTCATGACGCCCACCCTAATTGAATTTATCAACTTTAAATAAAAGTTTAAGGCGGTACTGCTTTTGCTTTTTTTGGGCATAAATTACTTGTAGCGGAGACAACATGCGCAGTAGTTCAAACACTGGATCGAGGCTTTGCCTTAATTCACTAACTTCTTCTCTCTCGTTTAAAGCGATGGTCCTCGCTACAGCATTTATCCCATTTCATGCATTAAATGCAACAAAGACCGACAACCAATACAACTCCATTGTAAATTCGAACAAACTTACAGTGGTGGCCGTGTCAAATCCCACCGTGGTTTTTAAAGACGGTAACTTCAAACATGGCTTTGGCTATGACTTGGTGAGCAGTTACGCTCAAAACTTAAATGTAAAACTCGATTTTAAAACGGTTCAAAGTAATGAAGCCGCTTTGAAAATGGTGCAGCAAGGTAAAGCTCATTTCGCGGTGACCACAGCATCGATCATGACCATTGAGCAAAAGAATCTTTCAGGTTTTTCCGCATCATGTGGTGACCTTGAAAGCTTACGCAAAAATGGGCTTAATCCAGAAATCAATTGGGTTTTTAAAAATGCTGCTGATCCTTTAACAGATACTGCCAGCGGTTTTGTTTGTCAAAGCAAGCAAAATGGTGCTATCCGTCAAATGGCATCTTTCTACAACCGCAACGTGGTTAAACAAGATGATTGGGATACTATTCAGCGCAATCTTAAAACACGTATGCCAATTTATAAAGCTAGCTTTAAAAAGTCAGCCCAAACATACGACTTAGATTGGCACTTCCTCGCTGCGATAGGCTATCAAGAGTCGTTCTTAAAACCGAATTCTGTGTCTCCTACAGGTGTGCGTGGCATCATGATGCTCACCAACAACACAGCAAAAGCAATGGGTGTGTCGAATCGTGTTGATCCTGCTCAAAGTATTGCAGGTGGTGCGAAGTATTTTGATCTGATGATGTCGAAATATGATTATATTCCTAAACATGATCGTTATTGGTATGCCCTCGTGGCTTACAATATGGGGCCAGGTGCCACAGATGCGATTATGAAGCGCCTAAAAGCCCAAGGAAAAAATCCGAATGATTGGATACAGGTATATGATTTTCTTTACCGTAATCAATCGCACAATACGCGTTATAAGCAAGCGATCCAATACGTCACTCGTATTCGTGCTTATTTAGAACATATTAAAACGACACCAAGTTTGGTGAGTATTTAACAAAAAAAAGCTTACCTAAAGGTAAGCTTTTTTTGTTTAAAAAGTCTTAAGTAGTTTGCTCTAAAACTTTTTTGAACAAATCTTTTTGTTCTTGGCTTGGCTTCGCTGTTTGTAAAGCCATCAATTGAGACATATCGCCTTGAACTTTGATTTTACCAGTCATAAATGCTTGCATAGCAGCAGCCATGTCAAACTCTAAGAATACTTTGCGTAAAGTATCCGCATCTAAGTTTAAAGTTGTTTTAGCATTCGCAGAAGCGCCTTTTTGGATCTTACCGCTATCAAGCGCTAATTCAGTCGTTCCTTCGCTACCTGTTACTACAAGATTCAATGCTAGATTTGCTAATGATGGTGGTAAGTTCAAATCACCAGCTTCAGCTGTAAGTTTCTCAACGTTTGCAAACCAATCATCAGTTAAAAATGCAGGCATGTTCTTTCCTCGATGTATTTATTCAATTTATTGCGTTACCTATCCAAGATAACAACATGTAGAAGCTTTACGCTTGAGAGAGTTATAGCATGATATTTTCCAAATGCGATACGTTTTTTTGTACTCTGCGTTCGATTTTTTTTGTAAATAAAACTAATCGCCTAAATATCATCAAATCTTTATTTTTTCACAAGTTTGTCAATGATTTTTTGTATCGGTACTACGACCTAAAGTGACAAAAAACATCATTTTGTAAATCGACTCAACACCTTCATTAAAATGTAAAAATCTAAGAAATAAAAAAAGCACTTCGAAAAGTGCTTTTTTTTATTAAGACGAATTACTCAGCAGCAAAACCGAGATTGACCATGCTAATACGCTTATTTGGTGTGTCCCCTTCGGCTGTTGAACAAGTTACATCAAAATCAACTTCACGTTGTCCATCTAAGGCTTCAAAATCGAAAAGATCTCGGTCGGCCAATTGCGATGGCGAGACATTCTGTAACGCGCCAAAAATGCTGTGTAAACGTTTTGGATGAGCTTTATCCCATTCACGCAACATATCATTGATGATTGCGCGCTGTAAGTTTTCCTGCGAACCACACAAGTTACATGGAATAATTGGGAATTTGCGCATTTCAGCATATTTGATGATGTCTTTCTCTTCAACATACGCCAAAGGACGAATCAAAATATTCTTTTTATCCGATGAAAGTAGTTTTGGTGGCATCGCCTTTAAACTACCGCCATGGAATAGGTTCAAGAAGAACGTTGCCATAATATCATCACGATGATGACCTAAAGCAACTTTGGTCGCGCCAATTTCTTGAGCAAAACCATATAAAGAACCACGGCGCAAGCGTGAGCACACTGCACAATAGGTTTTACCTTCAGGTGTAAGCTTTTTGGTAATGCTATATGTATCTTTTTCTAAGATGTAGTACGGAATGTTATTTTCTTCTAAATAACGGGGTAATACATCCTCAGGGAACCCTGGTTGTTTCTGATCAAGATTCACAGCCACAACATCAAAATTGATTGGTGCTATGCGTTTAAACTGCAGGAGAATGTCCAGCATGGTATAGCTATCTTTACCACCTGAAATACATACCATGACCTTATCGCCATCCTCAATCATTTTGTAGTCACGGATTGCATGACCTACTTGACGACGAAGTTTTTTTAATAAACGATAATATGCAGAACTTGTAGGTGGCTCTGGCTTAAAATTAAATCCTTGGTTGGATTCAACTGGCGAGTACATAGACGACATTAACCATAAAAAAAATACTGCGCAATTTTAGCCGATTCAGTGCTTAATCGCATCTAAAGAATCTGTTTTTTACATCTAATTTTTATTTTTTCATAACACTGTCTTATTCACACATCTAAAATGGACGCTTGGGTTCATTTTTTAGTCGAATTGCTTATCTTTTGGACTTTTCCACAGTTTTCCACAAAACCTGTGGATAAAATTGTGGACTTTTTAGGGGTTGACAAAGTTTTGGCAAGATAAGATGGTGCTTTCCCTTAGATTGATCATTTTTTAACCACTATTCTATATCCTTAAAATTCAATAACTTATACGTGTCAAGCAGTTGTTTATAAATAAAAATAAATAATTTTTTTGGATATTAAGCCAACAATTAAGACTTGATTTTTTTACAACGAATTGTTAAAAAACATTACATAGTCGAGAGACATCTCCATTGCAGAAAATCACCCACATATCATTTAGGGACAAAAATAGTGTTCGAATGATGAAAACTACAAATAAAATAAAAGTCATAGCGTTATTTGGGTGTGTGAATTTTCTAATATTCTCGCCACAGGCTTCTGCAGGTCAAACAATCTATCAGCTGAAAGATTCAAACGGCACTACCGTACTGACCAACCGCAAAAACAAATACAACCATCTTAAAGTTGAAAAGAAAACCTACTATCCAGATAGCAATATTCATAGTTACAGCAATTGGGGAAGCAACGAAGCATCTGTTCTCCCAAGCCATAGTAAAAATCGAAATGCCTTTGATGGCTATATTCGCCAAGCAGCTCAACGACACGGCATTTCTGAAGGACTCATTAAAGCGGTGATGCACACAGAGTCTGGTTTTAATATACATGCACGCTCCCCTGTTGGTGCTCAGGGTCTTATGCAATTGATGCCTGCGACTGCACAACGATTTAATGTCAATAATGCATATGATCCTGAACAAAATATTTTCGCTGGTGCAAAATATTTGGCTTGGCTATTGAAACGCTTTAATGGCAATACGCAATTGGCATTAGCGGGTTATAATGCTGGCGAAGGAAATGTTGCTAAATATGGTGGAATACCGCCCTTTCGTGAAACTCAAGACTATGTCAGACGTGTACTCAGTCGTTACAATAATTTATACGCCAATGGTGTAGGCTCAAATCCAATCAATAGTTATTCAGCATCGGTATCTTCTAAGTTAAGTTCACCGAGCTATAACAATCAGAATTTATCAGCTCAAGTGACTGCACCATCTAAACCAAAGTCACCTCCTCGCCAAATTATTGTGGCCGCTGATGGCAGTTTTACTGACGCACCAGCTGGTTCATATTCTACAAATAATGCCACAGCATCAGCGAAGATCTATATTTCGAATTAATCTCAATTTTTTTCGTTATATTTTTTATTTTTTTCTTGAAATTTTCCCTATTCGAAAGCATATTTGACGTAGGTTTTTTAATTCAAAAAGCTTATTAAATTTTATTTATAAGAGGATTTTCTCGATGATGCGGATTGGTTTGTTTTTGCTGACCAACCTCGCGGTACTGGTGGTAGCTGGCATAATCTTGTCACTCTTCGGTGTCGGTAGTTACCATGGCGCGGGTGGCTTGAATCTTGGCAATTTACTTGTGATCTGTTTTGTCTTTGGTATGGTGGGTTCTTTAATCTCCCTATTCATGTCAAAGTGGATTGCAAAGAAAACCACAGGTACAGAGTTAATTGATCCCAATGCTCCACGCAACCAAGCGGAAGCATGGTTACTCAATGAAGTGGCACAACTTTCTCAACGTGCTGGTATTAAAATGCCAGAAGTTGGTATTTTCCCATCTTATCAATCAAATGCTTTCGCAACTGGTTGGAACAAAAACGATGCTTTAGTCGCTGTTTCAACAGGCTTATTGGAACGCATGAATAAAGATGAATTACGTGCAGTGTTGGCGCATGAAATTGGTCACGTTGCTAATGGTGACATGGTCACCCTTGCTTTAGTCCAAGGTGTAGTCAACGCGTTTGTGATGTTCTTCGCGCGTATCGTCGGCGACTTTGTAGATCGCAACGTATTTGGTCGTGAAGAAGGTGAAGCACCGGGCTGGAGCTATTTCCTCATTACAATCGTGTTAGATATCGTATTCGGTATTCTTGCTTCGGCAATTGTCATGTGGTTCTCTCGCTATCGTGAATATCGTGCTGATGAGGCTGGCGCGCGTTTAGCGGGTAAACAAGCGATGATCAGTGCATTACTTCGCTTACAAGCAGAAACTGAAATGCCAGATCAAATGCCTAAAGAAATGAAAGCTTTCTCAATTTCATCAGGTCGTGAAGAAGGATTCAGCCTTGCTGCACTCTTCCAAACACACCCAACAATTGAGCAACGTGTAGCAGCATTACAACAACTTGATTGTCCTTAATCTGCTTCTAAAAAAAGCCTCCATAGGGAGGCTTTTTTAATGGACTCAATCTATAAGACTTTAAATAGATTGAAACCATTGCCATAAGAACGTTACACCAAACCATAAGGCAACACCAAAAATAATTAAAAACAGAAGACCCAGTAAATCAGGAATATGAATCCAAATCCATGCCACGACAGGATTTCGCCAGAAGGCAGAGTTCTGCTGTTTACGCTCTAAGTTTTCATGTAAAAATGGGTGTACCACATGATGGTCTGAATGAATCTGATACTCTTCACGAATATGATCATGAACCACATCTAAAGCCTTGCGACTCGGTCGAATAAACACATCAAAGAGTGTACCTGCAACAGGGATTAAACCTACTACACCATCCATCACAGCAAGTTTAAGCACGCCATTCAATTTAGATTGGGGCACACCGATTTTTCGAGCTTGTAATATTGCATAACACGTAAGTACAAATCCAGCTACGTCACCCGCCACAGGAATCGTACTCAATGCTGCATCAGCCCCTACCCCTTGTTTAGTGAATGGAATTCTTACGACGGAATCCATCATGTTTGCGAACTTGGCAAGATCGCGTTCCATTTTGATGACTTCAGCTTGGGTTAATTTATTTTTATTTGTCATTTAAGCAACATCCTGCAAAGATACTCCATCAGTCATAGCCTTAGAATAAGAGTTGTGAAGCAATAAATAAATAGACCAATACACCAGTTGCATCACATATTGAAGTGACCAAGGGCGCAGATGCGCTTGCAGGATCGAGTCCTAACTTATTGAGTACAAATGGTAAACTCATCCCGATCATACAGCCCATCATGACAATACCCATCATACTGATCGCAAGCACTAAAGCGACCATCATATCTCCACGGATATAGCCAAGAATTGAAACAGCTGCAGCCATCGTTGCACCCAAACATAGAGCAACCATCGCTTCACGACCAAGCAACACAAACCAATCCTTGGCTTTTACATCGCCAGTTGCGATTGCTCGAACCATCAAGGTTGCAGATTGGGAGCCTGCGTTACCACCACTCCCAACCAATAGCGGTAAAAAGAAGACCAAAACAATATGCGCAGCAATGATGTCTTCATAATGGGCGATCCCAATACTCGAAAGTAGGCTGCCAAAGACCAGAAACACTAGCCAAAAAACACGTTGTCTAAATAAAAATAATATTGGTGCTGAACGAATACTGATATTTTCTTTAAGCTCTACCGCCCCACTTTTCAAAAAGTCCTCGGTAAATTCTTCTTGGAATACATCCATAGCATCATCATAAGTGACGATACCGAGTAGATGATCATCATGATCTAAAATGGGTAAGGCGATAAAATCATAGTGGCTTAATTTTTTTGCCACTGATTCCTGATCCTCATCTACCCGTCCGTAAATGACCTCAGTGGTCATGACTTCTTGGACTGTTTTATCCAAAGGTGCTTGCACAATTTCTCGAAGAGAAATTACACCCTCAAGTTTCTGAAATTGATTGGTAATATAGATCAGATATAAGGTTTCAGTATCTTTGGCGGAATGGCGCAAAATCTCTAAAGCTTGTTGCATTGAGATGTCTGATGGCAAAGTGACATAATCAGATGTCATGATCGCACCAGCTGTTTCCTCAGCATACAATGCCAAAGATTGAACTTGCTGCTTCGTTTCTCGATCTAAATTCGCAAAAATAAATGTTTTAATTTGATCCGGTAAGGCTTTGTACAAATCTGTTCGAGCGTCTGAATGCATTGAACCAATTAACTGGACTGTACTTTTACCGTCCATTTTTTTAACCAACTGTACTTGATGATTGAGTGGCAAAAACTCAAATACATATGCTGCGTTTTCTAAATGGTGGATAAGTTGTATTTGTTGATCAATTTCTAATTGCTGTAAATACAAAGCCAAATCTGCAGGATTAATCGTATCCGCAATATGATCAATCTGAGCGACATCAGAATTGATCAATGCTTGTTGTAATGCTTCAATTTTATGATCTTGTTTAATTTGATCCATAATCGCTTCATTTATTATCGTTTAGAATTACGCAAGGCATGCTAACACTAATTGAAAATGTTAGTGCGTATTGATCTTGTCAAAAACTGATATTTAAAAGTGGATTAAATCAACCGCAGTACCATACTCTTTATACTGCGGATACCACATTAAGTTTCAGATGCTGATTTTGATTTATATTTGAAAATATTCCGAACGATAACAAACATAAAGGGAATAAAGGCTAGAACTAAAATTGTGCCGAAAATTACCCCACCAAGGACACTGACACCAATTTCTTGACGACTGGCAGCACCCGCACCTGAAGCAAATACCAAAGGTATAACCCCTGCACCAAAAGCAAGCGAGGTCATTAAAATTGGACGTAAGCGCAAACTTGCACCTTGTAAAGCAGCAGCAATCGCGTTAGCTCCACGCTCCTGAGCCATTGCCGCAAATTCAACAATTAAGATGGCATTTTTACATGACAACCCAATCGTCGTAAGTAACGCAATTTGGAAGTAAATATCATTTGGAAATCCGACCAACCAACTAAAAATAATATTACCGCCAATACCCAATGGAATAGCAGCAATCACAACAGAAGGTATCGACCAACTTTCATATAAGGCAGCCAAACATAGAAAGATAAAGCCAACAGAGATGAGATAAAGCCAAATGGCTTGTGTACTCGATTGTTGCTCTTGAAACGATAATCCACTCCATGCTAGCCCAACCCCATCTAATTGATCAACCATAGACTTGATATCACGCATTGCAGCACCACTGCTCACATTTTTTGCAGTGTCTGCTTCCATTTGTAGCGCGGAATAACCTTGGAAACGAGTCACCACATCAGGGCCTCCATCCCAATCCACAGTGGCAAAATTACCAAATGAAATCATTTGATTTTGATTGTTTCGTACAGACCATAAATTGAGATCTTCAGGCTTTGAACGATACTCGGCATCACCCTGCATCATGACGCGTTTAATACGTCCGCGATCAATAAAGTCGTTCACATAGGAACCACCCCAAGCTGCAGCCAAAGTGCTGTTAATCGCAGATTGTGAAAGACCATTCGCCATCACTAACTTTTGATTGATATTCACTTTCAATTTGGCTTTATCTGGATTAGAGCGTTTGCCCAAATTTTCAAAAGTCGTGAAGTTGATTGCCTGTCGTTCTAGCGCTTGAAATTGATCTTCTAAATACTGTCGTCCTTCTCCATTTAAATCTTGCAGCCAAAACTCGATGCCGTTGGTATCGCCAAGACCACTTACAGAACCTGGCAAACTCACCATAATCCGAGCGCGACTGTCTTTTCTAAAGAACTCCATCGCTCGTTCACGAATGGATTGTGCAGAGTTTGCCTCACCTGGACGATCATCCCAATGATGTAATGCTACAAATCCTGTTCCTAAATTTTGACCCGTTCCTGAAAAATTTCGTCCATAACGAATTTGAACCAACCTAACATTCTGTTTTTCTTGTTCAAGAAAATACTCTCGAATACTTTCACCAACAAGCTGACTTTCTGTCATAGGTGCGCCTTCAGGTAAACTGAATTGGATACTGATAAAACCTTGATCTTCACTTGGAATAAAGCTGGTTGGAAGCGACTTATAAAACAAAGCAAAAATCACAATTAACCCAGCAAAACTGGTTAAAACGATCCATTTTAGTGACAGGCTTTTCTCAACCCACTTTAGATAATGCAATCGTAATGATTCCATTTTTGTATTAAACCATGTCGCCCATTTTGCTTCTTGTTGTTTAGGTTTAAGAATAATCGCACACAATGCTGGTGTGAGAATTAACGCGACCAATAATGACAGTGCCATGGCTGCAATCAAGGTAATTGAAAACTGACGGTATATAACTCCTGTCGATCCTGTAAAAAAAGCCATCGGAATAAATACTGCAGTTAGCACCACTGTAATTCCAATTAAAGCCCCCGTCATCTCTTGCATAGATAAGATGGACGCTTGCTTTGCAGATAGCCCCTTTTCATGCATTAAACGTTCGACATTTTCGACCACCACAATTGCATCATCTACAAGTAATCCAATCGCAAGAACTAATGCAAAAAGTGTCAATGTATTGATGGTCATTCCGAGCGCAAATAAGACGGCGAAAGTGCCCAAAATAACAATTGGAACCGTGACCGTTGGAATAAGTGTTGCGCGCCAGCTTTGTAAAAAGATAAACATGACCAACACAACCAAGATAATGGCTTCAACTAAGGTCTTTACAACTTCTTTAATGGACTCTTGAACAAACGGCGTGTTATCTCGTGGGTATACAATTTGGTAGCCTTCAGGAAGTTTTTTCTTGATGTCTTCAAGGACTTCTTTAATTTTTGCAGAGGTTGCCAAAGCATTCGCACCAGATGACATTGAAACAGCCAAGCCTGCTGAAGGTGATCCATTAATGGTATTAAAAGCTTGATAATTTTCAGCACCTAACTCAATGCGTGCTACATCTTTTAAATAAATAAAACTTCCATCAGGGGTCGCTTTGACAATGATATTTTTAAATTCATCGACTGTTCTTAGTCGTGATCCAGCGGTAACTTTTGCATTAAGATACTGGTCTGCTACTGTCGGTAAATCTCCGATTCCACCTGCAGCAACTTGTGTATTTTGTGCTTCAATTGCGGCACGAATATCACTAGGCATCAACTGATATTGTTTCAATAAGTTCGGATCTAGCCAAATACGCATGGCATATTGAGAACCAAAGACATCAACCTCACCAACACCTTCTACACGCGCAATTTCTGGTTCAATGTGATCAGCCAAATAATCTGACAACGCAATATTATTACTTTGGTTCGTAGTGTCATATAACCCCACCACCATAAAGGTGTCACCTAAGGATTTATAGACATTGACCCCTTGACGCTGCACGTCTTCAGGCAAACGATTGATCACCCCATTAATGCTATTTTGAACTTGGACTTGTGCTGTGTCTGGATCAGTTCCGTTTTCAAAACTTAAACTAATTCTACTATTCCCAGATGCATTACTGGTAGAGCTAAAATAAAGTAAGTTATCAATTCCTTTAATTTGTTGTTCTATGACCTGTGTGACACTTTCCTCAACTGTTTCGGCATCAGCTCCTGTGTAAGTTGCTGATACAGTAATTCTTGGCGGAGCAATATCAGGATAGCGTTCTACCGGTAAGCTCATCACCGCAAATATACCAATTGCCATGACAATGATCGCAAGTACGCCAGCAAAAATAGGTCGTTCAATAAAGAACTTAGATAACATAGTCGTAAAGCCGTCAAAAGAATTCTAGAAAGTGTTTTCATTAAAATATATAAAAATTTAATTGATATTCAGTGACTATGAATAAAAAAACAAGAACTAATAACAGAAACGATCAACATTGATTGAATTAAGAAGAGAATATGAAGCCCTCACCTATGAACCGCTTATCTGATCCTTCAAAAAAAATATGCGCAATTTCTCAAAAGTAAAAAACTTCTAAAATTACGCAGCATTAATGCCATCACCCCCCTCCCAATTTGAGGATAGTCATATTCAATTTTTTAAAACTATATTCGAGGTACAAAAATACGAATGATTTGGGGGAAATGATGAAAAAAGCTCTTCTAACACTGGCGCTCAGTACCTGTTTAGCAGATTGTGGTGGTTCGGATAAATCCGCAAAAAATGATGATCAGATTAAAATAGGAATACTGACTGACAGCCCAGTAGCAGGTGCGACGTATATCGTGAATGGCAATAATGACAATGCGAAGAAAACCAATGCAAATGGGGAATTTGAATATCAAGATGGAGATGTCATTACATTTAAAATTGGTGATATCGAAATTGGTACTGTACAAGGTTTAGCTCGTGTGACACCAAATGAACTCGTGGATGAAGATTTAAATGCAGATGAACGTAACAAGAGAATTATCAATCTACTGATTTTTTTACAATCACTGGATATCGATGAGGATAAAGAGACCATACAAATCCCTGATGATGTTTCAACTCTCTCGCCTTCAGCGATTGATTTCAGCAACACGACAAGTGATTTTAGAGAGCGACTTCAAGCTCAAATTATCAATATTCCTGAAATTGCCTCCAATACAGTAGTCAGTGAAGAGCAAGCTAAAGAACATTTTAGCAGCTCACTGCTCAAAGACATTCAAGGCGTATGGTATGCAAAAAACAATGAGTCTGAAATTGTGTTATTTATTGGAGAGAATGGCGAATATATGCTTGGTGAACCAATCCCAAGTGAGCCCAATAGTTCTTCAAATGGCATGGAATACGCCAAGATTAATCTAGATGCTTTGAGTGGTAGCTTTTATACTTCTTCCATAAATAGTACTACGCCTGTGATTGACACAAATGAAGATTGGGGACTTCTCGATGATGGGGAATCACGTTCATTAAGGCTATCTTTTAATGGTTCTAAACTCAAAATTTTTGATGATGATAATCTTGATGAAAGTGCAGAATTTACGCGAGTTCCTCGAAATAATAGTGGAATTGTAGGCGCATGGCAGTCCTCAAGTGGTAAACAAATTTTCGTATTTAATTCTAATAACACTTTCATTATGGTAGATGCTATTGGCGATGATCAACCAGATCCATATGATGGACCTTGTGGTGGCCCTGGTATTGAGTATGGTCGTTATCAATTACGCGACAACAAGCTCTTTGTTACCACGCCCCTCAGCATTGATACAAATGGTTGTGCTGGATTATCCGATACAGACGCGCATTTAGGCTTACCATTACAAATTTCTACTCAAAGTTTAAGCTTTACCGTAGCAGATGAAGGCACATTTACACTGACCAGAATGAATTAATTTTATCCCCCTTCAACATCTTCGTTAAAGGGGGATTATTCAATATGCTGAAAAGCATCAATAAATTCGATCAAAATCCGCATCATTTCAGCTTGTGAGGAGCATCCTAGCTTCTGATAAATCGTTTTCAGATATGTCCGCAGTGAACTCAGCGTAATCCCACATTTCAAAGCAATATTATCAAGATGCTGATCGTCCATAAAATGCTGACAAATTTCAATTTCTCGAGCTGTCAGTTGGAATGTTGACTTCAGTAACATTTTAGACAAGCGTTTTCGATCCTGCATTTTTGATAAGAATAATGCAACTTGATTATTGTCTAAGATCATTGAATCTGACAGCACCTTAAGTGGTGAGACTGTGATTAAGTAAGCTGATTGATGTCGATCGCTATATAACTGCATTGCACCCCCAACTTCTTCTTGATCATGCCTCTCTAATGAATAACGCTCATTCTTTTTGAATGTGCTCTGCACCAATTTTTTTAATTGAGCATTATAAGGCTCGATTATTTTTAATCTATTATGCAAATCTATTTCAATCATACTCGTATCATTCAAACAATCCTTCGCATACTGATTCACAAATCTCACTTCTAGATTAGATTGAACGATGAGTACACCCACATTCAACTTATCTAAAATTTCGGTGTAATTACTTCTATCATTTTGAAGAAACTTAATTTGTCTATGAATTTGAATCGCTCTTCTAAAGTGTTTTGCGAGTCTTTCTAAACTTTGTAATTCAGCAGCCTCATAAGCAACTGCATCTGAGGGTCTATGTACCGCAAGCACGCCCCATTTATATTTTCCATACTCTAGCAATACCCCACTGAGATAACAGATGTTTGAAGGAACTAAACAATATTCATAAAAGCTTTTCAAATCCTCATTATCTGTTTCAGCATATGATCGACAATCAATTTGATAGGCATGCTCTAATCCATAGGTATTCATTAACTCACCATGAATACGCATGTCTACGACATCTAAGTTATACGTTTGATAATTTTGAATTCCATCAATCGGGATATTAATGGTGTAAATAAAATTTTGTTCGGGCCGAAGCTGATCAAAGTAAGTAAAGATCGCCGTTGAACTCTGTGTAAATTCCACGACCTGTTTTAAAACATTTTCCCAGTGATGTGGCTTTAAGGCAGCCTCATAAATTTCTTCTATGATTTGATTTTCTTGAACAGTTAACATCATCACCCCCAATCATGGTGTTAATGTTCCTTTAGATTAGCGCTCTACTAGGATTTTATTCAATATTTACAATAGTATTCAAATATTTATCAGACAGATGACAAAAAAAATCCCCGCTTAAAGCGGGGATTTTTTAGGCTGTGGGATGAATTACATCATACCGCCCATACCACCCATACCGCCCATGTCAGGCATAGCTGGTTTATCTTCTGGGATCTCTGTAATCATGCACTCAGTTGTTAACATTAAGCCCGCAACAGACGCAGCATGCTCAAGTGCAGAACGAGTAACTTTCGCTGGATCAAGAATACCCATCTCTAGCATATCGCCGTATTCACCAGTCGCAGCGTTATAACCAAAGTTGCCTTCGCCATTTTTAACTGCATTAATCACTACAGATGGTTCGTCACCTGCGTTAGATACGATTTGACGAAGTGGCGCTTCAATCGCACGACGAAGGATGTTGATACCTACGTTTTGATCATCGTTAATACCCGTTACACCGTCAAGTGCTTTAGCTGCACGTACTAATGCAACACCACCACCCGCAACAACACCTTCTTCAACAGCAGCACGAGTTGCATGAAGAGCATCGTCTACACGATCTTTCTTCTCTTTCATTTCAACTTCAGTTGCAGCACCGATTTTGATCACTGCTACACCGCCTGCTAATTTAGCAACACGCTCTTGAAGTTTTTCTTTGTCGTATTCTGAAGTTGATTCTTCGATTTGCGCACGAATTTGTTGAACACGCTCAGCAATTTGATTCGCATCGCCTGCACCATCAACAATCACTGTGTTTTCTTTAGATACAGTTACTTTGTGTGCAGTACCTAAATGTTCAAGTGTTGTTTGATCTAACTGCATACCGATTTCTTCAGAAATCACAGTACCACCAGTTAAGATCGCGATATCTTGAAGCATTGCTTTACGACGATCACCGAAGCCTGGTGCTTTAACAGCACATACTTTGATGATGCCACGCATGTTGTTTACAACAAGCGTTGCAAGTGCTTCACCTTCAACATCTTCAGCGATGATTAGAAGTGGTTTACCTGTTTTCGCAACTGCCTCAAGAACAGTAATCAACTCACGGATGTTGCTTACTTTCTTATCAACAAGAAGGATAAATGGGTTTTCCAATTCAGCAGTTAATGTATCTTGTTTGTTTGCGAAGTATGGAGAAATATAACCACGGTCAAACTGCATACCCTCTACAACATCTAGAGAATCTTCAAAGCCTGAACCTTCTTCAACAGTGATTACACCTTCTTTACCCACTTTTTCCATCGCTTGAGCGATCAGTGAACCAACAGTCGTATCAGAGTTCGCAGAAATCGAACCAACTTGTTCAATCGCTTTCGAATCAGATGCTGGTTTAGCCGTTGCTTTAATATCTGCAACAACAGCTTTAACTGCAATATCAATACCGCGTTTCAAGTCCATTGGGTTCATACCCGCAGTTACTGACTTGATCCCTTCGTTCAAAATTGCTTGAGCCAAAACAGTTGCCGTTGTAGTACCGTCACCTGCGATGTCATTTGTTTTAGAAGAAACTTCACGAACAAGTTGAGCACCCATGTTTTCAAACTTGTCTTTTAATGTGATTTCTTTCGCTACAGAAACACCATCTTTAGTGATGTGTGGCGCACCGAATGAACGATCGATAACTACGTTACGGCCTTTAGGACCAAGTGTAACTTTAACCGCATCTGCAAGGATATTCACACCTGCGATCATTTTTGTGCGAGCTGAATCACCAAACTTAACGTCTTTAGCTGACATATTTGACTCCGAATATTATTAAAATTACTAAATCTGATTGATTAAATGAGTAGTATTAAAAAGAATCAATTAGCCTTCTAAAACAGCTAAAATATCTGACTCTTTCATGATTAATAGTTCTTCGCCATCTACTTTCACAGTTGTTCCTGCATAAGTACCAAACAATACCTTGTCACCTACTTTTACATCTAAAGCGCGAACGCCATTGTCAGTGATCTGACCATTACCAACTGCAATAATTTCACCTTGAGCAGGCTTTTCTGCAGCAGAACCTGGCAATAAAATGCCGCCAGCTGTTTTTGTTTCTTCTTCAACACGACGAATTACTACACGGTCATGTAATGGACGAATGTTGCTCATAAAAATACTCCATCAGACTAAGTCTTTTGATTAATAGTCGTGATCTTAATTTCCTTAGATCACCACCAAAATTATTTGATGTCACTTTTGTGGGGATGGAAAAAATTGCTTCAAGGGGAAAATGAAAAAAAATTTATTTTTTTGTATTTTTTTTAGGCATTCCGATAATTTAGCCTTCATTCCGATTTGCAACTAAATAAAATTTCTTGAATCTCGAATCAAAGCGATATTCACGCACCTTCAGTTTTTCATCAATTAGATTAAAACTATTAGAAAAGTCATGATGTAAACGATGTGACGTAGCGGTACCTGCATGAATATCCAATATTGGATGTTGAGCATTAAGTTGGAAAATCTTATTCAGATCATAAACAGCAGATACATGTAAATGACCATGTAGAATTGCATTCAACCCTGAGCTTGCCCATGTCTTTAGGGCTTTTTCAGTATTTTTAGGACGATCTTTAGACATATTTATACCGTGATCACCACTATAGAAAGGTTGATGCGTAAGCAGAATTTTTAATTTATCTTGAGGAGCTTCCTTAATTTTTTGATCAACATCCTGAATTTGAAACTCAGTAATACGACCTTTGGTATGGTACTTAGGGTGAATTGTATTGATTCCTATAATATAAAAATGCTCAGTTTCTAAGGTCTGTTCCATGTCACCAAAAAACAACTTATACCGATGAAACGGACTTAAAAATCTGCGCCATAAATGAAACAAAGGAATATCGTGATTACCCGGAATCACAATATAAGGAACATTAAGTTCTTCTAGAAATTTTTTGCAGTGATAAAACTGTGAAAATCTTGCCCTTTGAGTGAGATCACCACTGACCACAACAGCTTCGATCAAATGTTCTGCAACAAAGTGAGTAATTGCATCTAAGCAATCTTGTTGCTCAGTCCCAAAATGCAAATCAGACAAATGTAAAATCATTGTGGCACCATTAAGGTCAGTGCATTTCTTTCAACATGAATATCTAATGGTGAATCCAGTTGAATAATTTCTCCATCGATTGCTACAGTCATCTTTTTTTGATGAGAACGTATGCGCACATGATCCGCACTAAAACTATATACGTCTGCTGCCTGATCTAATTTTCCACGAACGAGTTGGATGAGTGTTTTAAAAATACTCAGCTTATCCGTGCGAGCAAGTACAACTCCCGCAACCCGACCCTCTTCTGCCGTTTTAGCGATATTGAGGTTCATTTCTTTTAATTGAAGTTGGTTATTACCTAAAAATAATAAAGGGGTTTTAACTGCATAATTTACACCATCCACCTCAATTTCTAACTTTAATTCTTTACGATCACGAATCAACACGTCTAAGCCAGAAGTATAGGCATGTAATGGTAGACGCCCTAGTTTTTGGTTATATAACTCTCTTTTTTTAATAAACAATGGATAAAGACCCAAACTCGCATTATTTAGATAAATGGCATCATTAATTTTTGCCACATGTACCGCTTTAGGCTTACCTTCAACCACCAGTTTTGCAGCTTCGAGAATATCTAAAGGAATATTCAAAACCCGTGCAACATAATTGAACGTCCCTAAAGGTAAAATTGCCAAAGGGATGGTTTGATGTAATAAATAATTAGCCACAGAATTTAACGTTCCATCCCCGCCAGCAACCACAATCACCCCCTGATTATCATGATTTAAATGTCGAAGATGAACTTTTTCGATGAGTGCTTGAACACTCATTTCTGAAGCAATATCAAAAACTTGTATTTCAAAACCTAGATCTGTCCAATAATGCATAAGTTGTTCATAAATTTGATCATTATTGGTGGCATGAAATCCAGATTTTTCATTAAAAATCATAGACAAAGGCTTTAGCATTGAATTCATTTTATGAGTTTAAAAATTGAATTACTTTAAAATTTCGTCTATTTACTACTCAATTAAAAGCCAATTTATGTAATTTTTAAATGATGTTCATTTGATTTTTCGATGATGAGAATTGATCTCATATTTTAATTAAGTTTTTATTTTAAATGAATATTTTAACTATAAATACCAAACATAAAATTTAAAAATGAAAAAGAAATTACTCATTTTTTAAAAAAATATCAAATAATTACATAAACTTAACACCAAACAAGTCTTAAGCACTATTTAAGCCTTTGGTCTTATTTTTTTTAAGAAAATATGCTTTAATACAGCCACTTTTTTTCATACTGAATCTAGAGTCTGCAAACCAGCATCTAGATATTATTTGTACACCACATTGTACACTTTTGATATAGGCCTCACCATGACCCAAGTGAACGCACCAGAATTCGTTCGTCACCCTAAGCTTATTGCTTGGGTGGAAGAGATTGCTAAACTAACAAAACCAGCAAAAATTGAATGGTGTGACGGTAGCGCAGAAGAATATCAACGTTATATCGACTTGATGATCGCTAACGGCACAATGCAAGCGCTTAACCAAGAAAAGCACCCTGGTTCATATCTTGCAAACTCTGATCCTTCTGACGTTGCTCGTGTTGAAGACCGTACTTTTATCTGCTCTGAAAACAAAGAAGATGCTGGCGCAACTAACAACTGGGAAGCTCCAGCGGTTATGCGTGAAAAATTAAACGGTTTATTTGACGGTTCTATGAAAGGTCGTACTTTGTACGTTGTACCTTTCTCTATGGGACCTTTAGGTTCTCATATTGCTCACATTGGTATCGAACTTACTGACTCTCCTTATGTTGCAGTCAGCATGTCTAAAATGGCTCGCATGGGTAAAGCTGTTTATGACGTTCTAGGCACTGATGGCGAATTTGTTCCATGTGTACACACTGTAGGTGCACCATTGGAAGAAGGTCAAAAAGACGTTGCTTGGCCTTGCAACAAAGAAAAATACATCGTTCATTATCCAGAAACTCGTGAAATTTGGTCATTTGGTTCTGGTTATGGTGGTAACGCATTGCTTGGTAAAAAATGCTTAGCATTACGTATCGCATCATTCATGGGTCGTCAACAAGGCTGGTTAGCTGAACACATGCTCATCCTTGGTGTGACAAATCCACAAGGTGAAAAACATTACATCGCAGCTGCATTCCCATCTGCTTGTGGTAAAACAAACTTTGCAATGTTAATTCCACCAGCAGGTTATGAAGGTTGGAAGATTGAAACTGTAGGTGACGATATTGCTTGGATCAAACCAGGTGAAGATGGTCGCTTATATGCAATCAATCCTGAAGCAGGTTTCTTCGGTGTAGCTCCTGGTACAAATACGAAGACTAACCCGAACTGTATGGCTACGCTTCATAAAGACGTGATCTATACAAACGTTGCCGTGACTGACAACGGTGAAGTATGGTGGGAAGGTCTTTCTAAAGAAGCACCTGCCAACCTAACGAACTGGAAAGGTCAACCACATACTGGTGAAGAAAAAGCAGCTCATCCAAATGCGCGTTTCACAGTTTCAGCTGGTCAATGCCCTTCTATTGATGCTGACTGGGAAAATCCAGCAGGTGTTCCAATCTCTGCGTTCATCTTTGGTGGTCGCCGTGCAGACACAGTGCCTCTAATTTCAGAAGCATTTGACTGGGTTGACGGTGTTTATAAAGCTGCAACAATGGGTTCTGAAACAACTGCTGCTGCTGTTGGTCAACAAGGTATTGTTCGTCGCGATCCATTTGCGATGCTTCCATTTGCTGGCTACAACATGGCTGACTACTTCACACATTGGTTAGAAATGGGTGAGAAAGTTGGCGAGAAAGCTGCAGCTGCTGGTAACAAGCTTCCTGGTATTTACAACGTGAACTGGTTCCGTCGTGATGCTGAAGGCAACTTTGTATGGCCTGGTTTCGGTCAAAACATGCGTGTTCTTGAGTGGATTATCGATCGCTGTGAAGGTCGTGCTGACGCTGTTGAAACTCCAATTGGTCGTGTTCCAACTTACGAACAGTTGAACTGGACTGGTTCAGACTTTACGAAAGAGCAATTTGACCTTGTGACTTCTCAAGACAAAGAGCAATGGATCAAAGAACTTGAAAGCCATACTGAATTATTTAACAAACTTGGTGATCGTTTACCAGAAGCGTTGAAAAAACGTCAA
This sequence comes from Acinetobacter sp. ANC_7655, assembly GCF_056784015.1. NCBI lineage: Bacteria > Pseudomonadati > Pseudomonadota > Gammaproteobacteria > Moraxellales > Moraxellaceae > Acinetobacter > Acinetobacter sp. ANC_7655. Next base: position 765,968 of record NZ_JBWYJB010000001.1, read on the forward strand.
GCTGAGCTTTTAGAAGCGGTTAAATCTGCTTAAGCATGATGAGAAAAAAGGTCACTTCGGTGACCTTTTTTTTACTTCAAACAAACTGAATAAAGTGTATTTAGTAACGTTTATTAGTACCAATAAGTTGTCACACTTATGGCATACTAATTTAAACAGCTTATTAGGATCAGATAATGAAAAAAATAGAAATGATTGGCTCTTGTTTAATCGCCCTTATGCTTACAGCCTGTCAATCTGTTCCGCGACAGCACAATGGAGCTACAGGATATCAAATTGAAAACAAATCAGAAAATTCTGCCACTATTTCGTATACCCTCTCTGCACGTGCCAACCAAAATATTGATGAACACAAATTGCAACGCACTTGCCAACAAGTTTTAGGACATACTCAACAGTATAAAACCACCATTTTGAGTGTAAATGAAATTGCTAATCCCAATTACAAAACTCAAGAAACTCAACAGGTTCAAATTGGCCAATCACGAACATCATTCGGACTCTCAAACACTCAAAGTCTATACAGCAATGAAGACTACAATACACGTCTTTCTTTAGAAACTAAGCCTAGTCTCTTACAAGTCGTTCGCTTTAACTGCACACTCTAAACTTAAGACACTCAATGTACTTCATTGAGTGTCTTATAAAAACTGACATTTCTAAATTCAGGTGATTCATCTAAGTCTGGCCATGTCGTTGCACTGCGCTCATCAAGCTTTTCATATTTCGGATGACTAAAGTTTTTCACACGACTATCCGCCACCCATACCTCGGGTGCAAATTTTAAAAACTCATCTAAGAAGAAACGGTTGCACTGGTCATATAACACATCAGCCGCCAACAAGATATCAACTTGCTCAGCTTTATATAAGTCATCCAAATATTCAAGCTCAACATCATTCAATTCAGCATTGGCACGACACGCATCCAAACTAATTTGATCAATGTCACAACAAATGACACGTTTTGCCCCAGCCATTTTCGCCGCAATCGCAACTACGCCTGAACCTGCGCCAAAGTCTAAAACCACTTTGTCTTTCACATGATGCGGTTCAGCCAATAACCATTGTGCCATTGCTAAACCTGATGCCCAACAGAAAATCCAATATGGCGTATCATTCCATATACGACGAATAACTTCATCATCTAGCTTATCGGTTGGAAAAACAGGTGGAATGAGCCAAAGTGAAATTGGTGTATCAGGCAATTGCTGTGCATGAAGTTCACAACCTGGAATCACATCATGTAAGGCTTTTAGTAAATGTTCAGGCGCTTTAGGAAATTGGAAAGTACAGCTCATTGGATTTTATTTTTAAATATACAAAATTTGAGTTTCAAAAACGAAACCTAAATTAATAAAGAGAATTCCCTCTCCTTTTAAAGGAGAGGGTTAGCGAGAGGATTTATCTAACTCAATACCCTCACCCCAACCCTCTCCCTGAGCCGTATACGGCGCAAGAGAGGGAGATAATATTAACCTAAAGCTTTTTCAGCTGCTTCAACTGTTTGACGAATCAACGTTGTGATTGTCATTGGACCTACACCACCCGGTACTGGTGTGTAAGCTGAAGCAATTTCTTCAATACCAACAAGTTGAATATCGCCCACACCACCGCCATCACGTGGATGGAAACCAGCATCAACAACTACTGCACCAGGTTTAATCCAATCTTTTTGAATCAATTCAGCTTTACCCACTGCACCCACAATGATATCCGCTTGCTTCACAAAGCTAGCAAGGTCTTGTGTACGAGAGTGACAAATCGTTACAGTAGCATTCGCCTCGAGAAGCATAGCTGCCATTGGTTTACCTAAAATTGCAGATCGACCTACAACAACCGCATGCTTACCTTCGATTTCGATGTTGTTTTCTTTCAGAATCGTCATAATACCAGCAGGTGTCGCAGAACCGTAAGCCGCTTCACCCATTGCCATACGACCATAACCAAGGCAAGTAACACCATCCACATCTTTTTCAAGTGAGATCGCATCAAAACACGCTCGCTCATCAATTTGCGCAGGTACTGGATGTTGTAAAAGAATACCGTGAACATCAGGATTTGCATTGAGTTTTTCAATTTCAGCAAGCAATTGTTCTGTCGTCGTTTCTTTTGGTAGTTCAACTTTAAGTGAATCCATACCAACACGGCGGCATGCATTACCCTTCATACGCACATAAGTTGCAGATGCACCATCGTCACCTACTAAAATCGTCGCAAGAATTGGAGTACGTCCTGATTTTGCTTTTAACGCTTCTACGCGAGTTAACAAATCAGCCTCAATTTGTTTTGCCAATGCACGACCATCTAAAACTAATGCCACGGCACATCTCCCAAGTGTTGATATGAATCAATTTCGCACATTCTACATGAATATTTTAAATAATTTCCGTTATATGCTGTTTTTCTGCACATACGAATAAAAGCACTATTGTTTTTTTTTCAGAGCTTGTTAATATACGCATCAACAAGACATGGCGGGGTGGCAGAGTGGTCATGCAGCGGACTGCAACTCCGTGTACGCCGGTTCGATTCCGACCTCCGCCTCCATCTTGTTAAGCCCGAGTGGTGAAATCGGTAGACACAGGGGATTTAAAATCCCCCGCCCACAAAGCGTGCCAGTTCGAGTCTGGCCTCGGGCACCATTCTTCTAATAGAGAATAATGGTGTAAATAAAGAACCCAGCGTAAGCTGGTTTTTTTATGTCTGCATTTTCTTTAAACTCATCTGCTATAATCACTCATCTTCAGAATTTCATATTCAAATGAATCAAAATCAGCAAGTTGCTCAATATCTTCAAGAACTAAAACAACAATATCCTCAAGCGTTTAAAAAAAACTTCTTGCTCTATAGTCAGTTAAAGACCAAAGGGATTCTAGATGAGCGTAAAGAACTGATCCCGCTTGCACTTGCATTAATGATTTTCCTCCCTTGCTCATATTTGTTAACCCTTTTGCTTAAACAACACATTGTTTTTTTAGAAGGCTTTCAATCTGGCGGGAGTGCTGTGTTGTGTATCATGTTATTTTTTATGCTGATTACGCCAATCATCCTCAAACAGATCAAGCATAGTAGCATCTCAACTTACCAGCAACTTAAAAATACCCCATTCAAACTGACCACCCTCATTCTTTTACAAAGTTTAAATATCGCTTTTATGGAAAGTTGGTTCTTACAGGGAATTTTGTTTTATTTCGCTATGAATTTTGGTTTCGTTAAATTTTATAAAGAGAATTTATTCCGAGAAAATACTTCTAAAGAAAACTATTACTACATTCAAGAAATTCGTAGAGTGGCTTTCTGGAGTTATAAACAAAATTTTAAGCTTTACTTAAAACTAATCTTTTCATCCAAAAACTCAAAGCAGCATCAATTATTGATTGAACAAAAACAAAAAAATGCGCAACTTTATGTTCATTTGATGAACTATGAAAACAAATTGTGTATGCGCTACAAGCATACCGATATAGAAAAATATATCGATAGCATCATGTAGCGCTACGATCAACTTGCTTGCTGCATTACTTTAATTATATTCAAATTGGTATCATACGTTGTTGAGTGCAATCTGAGTTGATCAACTTGATACTTCTGTGAATGAATATCTGTTAAAAACAACCAATCTGCACTCAATTGCGTAGAATCAAAGCTCAATTTTAAATAGCCTCGTTGATTCAAATTACAAAAGCTTAATTCATCAATCAATTGGATAAACACTTGTTCAAATTGTTGCATTAAGTTCTCAGGTAAATTGAGATATTTCTCCATACCTGGTGAAGAAACTGAACTTGTTGCTAATTCAATCCCCACCTTCTCACCATTTTGTTGATGTAATGCAGACTCCCACGCATTATGGGTATCTCCAGCCAACACAACAACTTTCTTCTGATACTGCTCATACAAAGCATAAACACGCTCACGCTCAGCATAATAACCATCCCAAGCGTCTAAATTATAAGGAATCACGGTTAGGATTCTTAATAATTCAGCGTCAGTTAAGCTCGGGTCACTATTTTTATAACGCAATTTAATCGCGACCAACTCCATCAGACGTTTTTGAGCTTCTATTAAAAAGTTGTCATCTACCATTCCACTTTTGGCAACATTTAATATTTGCAATACTTCAGCAGGTACCAACATTTTCGCCATCAATACTTGCTGACCCAATACATTCCATATTGCACGAGAACTCTGAAGACTATTCGCCAACCAATTTAACTGATCTATCCCTATTAGCTGTCGCTGCTCATTCAATAATGCCGCTCTAAATTGCTCAACATTTAGATTTTCACCATCCATAAATGAAGCAAAAGCCAGTTGCTCATCTCGTGCCAACATACGTGTATCTAGCATATTAAGTTGAACTAAATCACCAAAATTAAACTGACGATAAATATGAAGAATATCGTTATTGCTTTTTTCGCGGATTGGCATCCACTCAAAATAAGCGGTTAGGGCTGCTGTTCTTCGTGCTACGAAATCTCCCTCTAAATCAGGTTGATGATTCTGCGCACCAGCTCTCCATGCATCATTTGTCAGCTCATGATCATCCCAAATCAGAATAAATGGATGACGTTGATGAACCGCTTGTAAATCAGGATCTGTTCGATATTTTGCATAACGTTTTCGATAATCTTCTAGACGGTAAATCTCGTTTTGATTATCCACATCGAGTGTTCTACCAAGCTTTTCGGCTTGTTCAGCTGCATACCCATCTTTGCCATATTCGTAAATATAGTCACCCAGATGCAGCACAGCATCCACGTCCTGCTTCGCAATTTCACGGTACACATAAAAATAACCAGCAGGATAATTTGAGCATGAGCATACCGCAAAGTTAACCGCATTGGACTTGGTTGCTAAGGTCTTCGTACGACCAATTGGAGAATGTATCTGCCCATATTTAAATCGGTAATAATAACGAGTATCGGCACTCAAATTAAGTACATCGACTTTCAAGCAAAAGTCTTTAGCAGCAGAAGTCTTGATTTTCCCCATCTGAACAATATTTGAAAAATTCTCATCAAGTGCAATTTCCCAATCTAATTCATATGTTGCCGCCACATCTGTAGGTGTTATTCGCGACCAAAGAATTATTCGATCCTGTAATGGATCTCCACTCGCCACTCCATGCAAAAAATCAACTTTATGCTCATTGCTGGTTTGACCATCGCCATTACATGCTGTAATCAGAACAGGCAGTGAAATCGCACCTAATCCAGCCAATGAATTTTTAATTAATGCGCGTCTTGAGATTTTATTTTTCATTTTATTTACGAATTGGCGAGTTATTTTAACTTCGAACTTAAACCGTATTTATGAAGCTAAAATTGCAATCAGATGACAATTTAATGTACAAATATCATAAACCATCGCCCCAAAATTTATATTTTTTAATCTAATAAATGCAAGTTGATTGAAAAGAAAGCAAATAATACGATTTTCTCTTGCCAAGCTTAAAAGTGTCCTCTATTATTGCGCACATGCCCGAGTGGTGAAATCGGTAGACACAGGGGATTTAAAATCCCCCGCCCTCAAAGCGTGCCAGTTCGAGTCTGGCCTCGGGCACCATTCTTCTGATAGAGAATAATGGTGTAAATAAAGAACCCAGCGTAAGCTGGTTTTTTTATGCCTAGCGTTTAGCCACAACAATAACAACACAAAAAAATAGAGAGCGATTTACCACTCTCTATTTGAAACAAGTTCTTCCATTTCGATATCTAAGAATCCCTCTTCCTGAACGACCATCATCATTGCCTCAGCAATATAGTCTGCTGCTGCATCATCAAGAGAAGAATCAAGATCTTCGAACTGAGGTTTCATCTCATTAATTTCCGCCACAATATCATTGGCGATTTGATAAATCTCAGCATCGGAATTCACCTTAGATACCTTCTTTGAGAATTTTTCAATGAGTTGCTGAATTTCAGCCACGAGAATATCAGGATAATATTCATCGTCGAACATCGGGAGAAGTACATCATTCAACATATTAAAGCTCAAGTAATAGCATTAACAAAAACCGAGCTTATATAACACAAGCTAGACATTAAACCAACAATAAAAACGAGGAGTAAATCTCACTTTTAATCAAAGTATAACTAAGCTAATATTTTCATTGATGATTTTAACCGTCTTAAATCTGCCTTTAATTTAACTAACACTATTCATTGCTGCCCAAATTTGAATAGCTTGCACCATTTCTTTTACATCATGTGCTCTGACCATACATGCTCCTTGCTGTATGCTTAACAGATGCCCCGTCACCGAACCCACTGCACGTTCATGGGCAGGTACACCACCTAAAGCTTCACCAATAAATCGCTTACGAGATAATGCAGAAAGCATTGGATAGCCCAACTCATTTAATTTATACAACTCTTTTAATAATTTCAGATTTTGATGTGCATTTTTTGCAAATCCGAAACCCGGATCAATCATGATATTTTCAGGTTTAATTCCTGCATTTAATGCTGCATCTAATCGAGTTTGCAATTCTGAAATCACATCTAAAGTAATATCATCATATTGATCCAACTGGTTCATTGTGGTTGGCTCACCACGCATATGCATGATAATGACTGGAATATCTAATTCCGCAGCTGTTTCTAAAGCATGTGGCTTTGTTAATGCTCTGACATCATTCCAAATATGCGCTCCAGCTTTAACCGCCTTTTTAATCACTTCTGGTTGAGAAGTGTCGATTGAGATCACTACATTCAATTTTGACAACGCTTCAACGACCGGAACTACACGATCTACTTCATCTTGAACATCAACAGCAGATGCGCCAGGGCGAGTTGACTCACCACCTACATCAATAACACTCGCCCCTTCAGCAATCATTTGCTTTGCTCTCTCTAGTGCCGCCTCTACACTATTGTGTTTACCACCATCACTAAACGAATCTGGCGTTACATTTAACACACCCATTACATGAGGCTTTGACAAATCAAGTTCCAATGCACCACATTTAAGAATCTGATTAGGTAAAGAGATAAGTTGCATATTGATGTTCCTAGAAAATCTATTCACATGATATCAAGTAAAATTTAAACATGAGGGATAATTTCAACACAAAAAAAAGAGCCTCATAAGAGGCTCCTTCATTTTAGCTTGCTGGTAAAGGTGGAGGCGTTGAAGGACCATCTGTAGGGGTTACATCTACAATTGGATTCTCAGCCACATATACCTTAGGTGGTTGAGGTTCACGACCTTCCATAATGTCACGGATTTGATCACGATCAATCGTTTCCCACTCAAGCAAAGCTTTTACCATCGCATGGGCAATATCTTTATTATTTTCTAAGATATCACGTGCAACTTTGTACTGCTCATCTAGGATACGGCGAATTTCACGATCAACTTCAAGTTGAGTCGTTTCAGAAATAGTACGACCACCTAGACTACCCATAAATGACTGTTGAGCATCTTCTTCATAAACCATGACACCCATCTTGTCAGACATACCGTACTTAGTCACCATTGCACGCGCCATTTTTGTTGCACGTTCAAAGTCATTAGAAGCCCCAGTCGACATCTGATTAATGAAAATTTCTTCTGCAATACGACCACCAAACAGAATAGAAAGCTCATTCAACATTTTGTCTTTGTAATGACTGGTTTGATCAAACTCTGGAAGCTGCCAAGTTACACCTAATGCCCAACCACGTGGCATGATCGTGACTTTATGTACTGGGTCTGTGCCTGGAAGCATTTCAGCTACAATCGCATGACCTGCTTCATGATAAGCCGTTGCGCGACGCTCTTCTTCACGAAGAACCATTGATTTACGCTCTGGCCCCATATAAAGCTTATCTTTTGCATCTTCAAAGTCATGCATATCGACCGTATTTTTATTACGACGTGCAGCAAATAACGCAGCTTCATTGACTAAGTTTGCCAATTGCGCACCAGAGAACCCTGGAGTACCACGTGCCAATACTTTGACATCCACACCAGTCACTGAAGGTAATTTTTTCAAATGCACATTCAGGATTTGCTCACGACCTTTAATATCTGGAAGTCCAACCATCACTTGACGGTCGAAACGTCCCGGACGAAGCAAAGCTTTATCTAGAACGTCAGCACGGTTAGTCGCAGCAATAACGATGATACCTTCATTACCTTCGAAACCATCCATTTCTACCAACATCTGGTTCAAGGTTTGTTCACGCTCATCATGACCACCGCCAGTACCTGAACCACGATGACGACCCACCGCATCAATTTCATCAATGAAAATGATACACGGCGCATGGCGTTTCGCTTGCTCAAACATATCACGTACACGTGATGCACCAACACCAACGAACATTTCTACGAAGTCTGAACCTGAGATACTAAAGAATGGAACCTTAGCCTCTCCAGCAATCGCTTTCGCAAGTAAAGTTTTACCTGTACCCGGTGGACCTACCATCAGGACACCGCGAGGAATGCTCGCACCAAGACGCTTAAACTTTGTTGGATCTTTCAAGAAATCAACAATTTCAACGACTTCTTGTTTCGCTTCGTCACAACCCGCAACATCTGTGAAAGTGACTTTGATTTGGTCTTCTGAAAGCATTTTTGCTTTTGACTTACCAAAACTCATCGGGCCGTTTTTACCACCAGCACCGCCACCCATGTTGCGCATAAAGAACATGAATAACAAAATGATTAAAAGTACTGGAAAGCTTGCGATCAAAAGCTGCATCAATAAACCTTGACGTTGCGGAGCAGTGCCCTCAACAACGACATTATTTTTGATGAGATTCGGCATTAACTCAGGATCTTGAACCGCAGGACGAATACTCTCAAATGGAGAACCATTTACTTTTTCGCCACTAATTCGTTCACCGTCAATGGTAACTTGTTTAATTTGACCAGCATTAACCGCTGCAACAAATTCTGAATAGTTCAATGCAGCAGGCTTATCACGGTCACTAATGTTGCTGAAAATTAATATCAGCACACCAAGTATAACAAGCCATAAAACGGCATTCTTAAAGAGATCGCTCAAAGCTTTATTCCCATATCAATCTAATTTGATCATGCCCAAAATTGGGTGACCTTTAACAAAAAGCGAGTAAATCAATTTCGCAATAAAATATTCAAAAGGTACAAAATGCACATTTTTTAGCGACTTGGCAAGTCACTTTATTGCGATTTCTTTTTACGGCCCTGTCCAATTAAAAAAACTTCCTTCGAACGAGCACGCGAAGCAGCAGGCTTTGCAGTTTTTAATACTTCAAAACTGTCTACAACTTCCTTACGGAATTCGTCAAAACCAGTTCCTTGGAAAACTTTGACAACAAACTGTCCTTTCGGACCTAAAACTTTATTGGCAAAGTCTAATGCAAGTTCACACAAATAAATTTGTCGAGGTTGATCAACGGCCTTATTACCTGATGTATTGGGGGCCATATCTGAAATTACAACGTCTACAGTTCGTCCATTTAAAATATTTAACAATTTTTCGAAAACTTCCTCTTCTCGAAAGTCTCCTTGCAGGAACGTCACATCTGGAAGTGCATCCATTTCCAAAATATCTGATGCAATCACTAAACCTTTATCACCCACTAATTTTCCGGCGATTTGGGACCAACTACCAGGTGCAGCACCAAGGTCCACGACAGTCATACCAGGTTTAATGATTTTGTATTTCTCTTGGATTTCAAGCAATTTATATGCAGCACGCGCACGATAACCTTCCTTTTGTGCTTTTTTCACAAACGGGTCATCTAAATGCTCTCTCATCCACGCACGACTACTTTTGGATAACTTCTGATTGGTAATGCGTGTTGCCATAACTCTTTAAATACACGTAATCTTCTAACTTTTTATTGTACGTGAATTTTATCCCCCTTGCAGTATTCATCTGTATCTAATTCAAGATTATCGTTTATGTTTTTTTGATTTAAGTTGATCGATTATTTCTGAGAAACATAAGCGTTTGATCTCTTGATTTGCTATACTAAGTCGTTTTTAAAATTAGGTTATCTTTATGGCGGCTTTATCAATTCAGGAACGCAAACGTTTGCGTCAAATCGGACATGCACTTAACCCAGTGGTAATGTTAGGTGGTCAAGGTTTAACTGAAAATGTCATTGAAGAAACTCAACGTGCTTTAAATGATCATGAGTTAATTAAAGTAAAAATTGGCGGTGAAGATCGTGATGCTCGTGCAGCAGTCATTACTGAAATCGCCGAAGTCACTGGTGCAGAGGTTGTTCAAACCATTGGAAAGATTGCACTTTTATATAAGAAAGCGGCAAAACAAAATCCTAAACTTTCGAATCTTGTTCGCCACGCACATCTTTCTAATTAATTTGAGTTGCATTGAATGGCAAGTTACGAACTAAATTCTTTTGACCGTTACTTTGATATCTCCTTGGTTGGTGCAATTGAACAAGCGAGTCCATACACACTAAATGTGGGCTATTGGTTACGTGACCCAAATCAATACTTAGTTTATCCGGAAATTGTAGCTGGTCATCCACGACGAGATTTTCTTTGGGAAGAAACCTGCTTTGAAATTTTCATTGGGGTGAAAGATCAGGACTTTTATCGTGAAGTCAATCTCTCCCCTTCTCAAGCTTGGCAAGCGTATCAATTTGAAGAGTATCGTTACCCTGAAGATATGCCACCTCAAGCAGCTTATGACATAGAACTGAATTCACTCAAAAAGACGCACTATGGTTTAAATGTGAGCCTTGATCTAACGGAGTTTATGTTAAAACATAAATTGAAATGGCAGGATATTTTTATTGGCTTATCCGCTGTATTAAACACATCGCAAGCTAAACATTATTATGCGATGCAGCATAGTAGTCCTGAGGCTGACTTCCATAACAAGCGCGATTGGTTGCATCAGTTTTAAAAAAAAATAGTGAGATTTAATCTCACTATTTTTTTTACCCCAATATTTCAGTTCTATAGTTGTAGACTCTTCCCACCTCTTTTAGAGTTAAGTTTTATACAGCTGATCTCAACGTGTTATATCTAGTTATATTTGTAATTCCTGTTATTCATTTCTAATTTCAAAATTGTCCTTAATCACTTGAACAGCCAAATCTGCTCTTAAATATTTTTTCACAAACACCGAAGTAGCGTCAAATCTCTTTAAATTCGATCTCGGTTTAATTTTTAAAACCCAGCATGCTAACTACCAATTTCATCTTTAAATAATTGAACCTACGCTTTTAACAAGCAATTCAATATTTACCTCTATTTTCCATATTTAATCAGTCCTTTCTAAAATACTTGTAAATTGACCTAATTAGTACTTTTTTCGGACTTTTAGGAAGCATTTGGAGCAACTTCAACATTTGTTCTATTTAACAAATCAGCTTTTCAGAAGCTTTGTTATTCTGTTTCAGAAACTTAGCTTATTAATTGTAAGTCTACATAAATTTTGATAAATCGTGATAAAACTTAACTTTTGAATTATTAAACAATTCTTACATTCTTAGACTTTTGTCCAAAGTTTAAAAAGCAGACTTTTAAACAAATTACAAGGTATATATCTGACGAATTCAGGTTTATTTACGTGGACTTTATCAAGGTGTTTGCGTATAATGCCGTGTTAAGTTCAAGCGAGCAGATGTAAGGAGGGTGGGTTTTAAAGTAGCCTTCCTTTTTTTTCGTCTACTCGCTTTTTTACAGCCTAAATTTCAGGAGCTTTGGTTTGAGCACCCCAGCAATTTTAGCCCTTGCCGATGGTACGATCTTTAAAGGAACGTCAATCGGTGCATCGGGTAGTACGACTGGTGAAGTCGTTTTCAACACTGCCATGACTGGCTATCAAGAAATTTTGACTGACCCAAGTTATGCACAACAGCTTGTTACGCTTACCTATCCACACATTGGTAACACAGGTTGTAATGATGAAGACGCTGAGTCAGGTCGAATTCATAAAGTATGGGCAAACGGATTGATCATTCGTGACCTACCTTTATTGCACAGCAACTTCCGATCTACGCAATCTTTAGGCGAATACTTAAAATCTCACAATGTTGTCGCTATCGCTGACATTGATACACGTAAACTGACACGTATTTTACGTGCTAAAGGTGCACAAAACGGTTGTATCTTAGCTGGTGAAAATATTACAGAAGAAGAAGCTTTAGAAAAAGCTCGTGCATTCGGCGGTCTGAATGGTTTAGACCTTGCGAAAGAATGCTGTGATCCAAACGGTTTCGAATGGACTGAAGGTTCTTGGAAATTAGGTCAAGGTTTCTCCCAACCAGAAGCAAAATTTCATGTTGTCGCATATGATTACGGTGTCAAAACCAACATCTTACGTATGCTCGCAGACCGCGGTTGTAAATTAACTGTTGTACCTGCACAAACTCCTGCTGAAAAAGTTCTTGCTCTAAATCCAGATGGCGTATTCTTATCGAATGGTCCTGGCGATCCTGCAGCATGTGACTATGCAATTGAAGCTGTAAAAACAATTGTTGAAGATGCTCGTAACGTACCTGTATTTGGTATTTGCTTGGGTCACCAAATTCTTGCTCTCGCTTCTGGCGCTAAAACGGTGAAAATGCCTCATGGTCACCATGGTGCGAACCATCCTGTACAAAACATCGAAGATGGTACAGTGATGATTACTTCTCAAAACCATGGCTTCGCAGTGGATGCAGAAACATTACCTGCAAACCTTAAAGCGACGCACAAATCATTGTTCGATCAAACTCTTCAAGGGATTCATCGTACAGATAAGCCTGCGTTTAGTTTCCAAGGTCACCCAGAAGCAAGCCCAGGTCCACATGACTGCGCACCATTGTTCGATCATTTCATCGAACTTATTGAAGCATCTAAGAAGTAATTGAGGAGCAAATAATGCCAAAGCGTACGGATATTAAAAGCATCTTAATTATTGGTGCTGGTCCAATTGTTATCGGTCAGGCGTGTGAGTTTGACTACTCAGGTGCACAAGCATGTAAAGCATTACGTGAAGAAGGTTACCGTGTAATTTTGGTAAACTCTAACCCTGCAACGATCATGACTGACCCTGCAATGGCAGATGCAACGTATATCGAGCCAATCACTTGGCAAACTGTTGCAGCGATCATTGAGAAAGAACGTCCAGACGCAGTTCTTCCAACAATGGGTGGTCAGACTGCATTGAACTGTGCCCTTGCCCTTGATGAGCATGGCATTTTAGAAAAATTCAATGTTGAATTGATTGGTGCAACGAAAGAAGCGATCGAAAAAGCGGAAGACCGTAAACTTTTCGACCAAGCAATGCGTAAAATTGGTCTTGAATGTCCAAAAGCAGCAATCGCTGAATCGATGGAAGAAGCTCTAGAGATTCAAGCACGTTTCGGCTTCCCAGTGATTATCCGTCCATCATTCACCATGGGTGGTTCAGGCGGTGGTATCGCATACAACAAAGAAGAATTCCTTGAAATCTGTGAACGCGGTTTCGATCTTTCTCCAACTAAACAATTATTGATCGATGAATCTTTAATTGGTTGGAAAGAATATGAGATGGAAGTTGTTCGTGACAAAAACGACAACTGTATCATCGTATGTTCGATTGAAAACTTTGACCCAATGGGCGTACACACAGGTGACTCAATCACTGTTGCACCTGCACAAACATTAACAGATAAAGAATATCAGTTAATGCGTAATGCATCTTTAGCAGTGTTGCGTGAGATTGGTGTAGAAACAGGTGGTTCTAACGTACAGTTTGGTATTTGTCCAAATACTGGCCGTATGGTTGTGATCGAGATGAACCCACGTGTATCTCGTTCTTCTGCATTGGCTTCAAAAGCAACTGGTTTCCCTATTGCAAAAATCGCTGCAAAATTAGCGGTTGGTTATACCCTTGATGAGCTTAAAAACGACATCACTGGCGGTACAACTCCAGCATCTTTCGAACCTGCGATTGACTACGTTGTAACTAAAGTTCCACGTTTCAACTTTGAGAAATTCCCACAAGCTGACGCAACTTTAACTACACAGATGAAATCTGTTGGTGAAGTGATGGCGATTGGTCGTAACTTCCAAGAGTCTATGAACAAAGCACTTCGTGGTCTTGAAGTAGGTGCAACTGGCTTTGATGAAAAAATCGAAGTGGGTGCTGAAGGCGCCCGTGAGAAAATCTTACAAGAACTTCGTGTTCCGGGTCCTGAGCGTATTTGGTATGTTGCTGATGCATTCCGTCACGGCTTTACATTAGAAGATGTATTCCAAGCGACTAAGATCGACAAATGGTTCTTGATCCAAATCGAAGACATCATCAAAACAGAAAACCAAATCAAAACTTTAGGTTTTGGCGATTTAAATGCGGACAACATCCGTTCATTTAAACGTAAAGGTTTATCTGACCTTCGTATTGCGAACTTGATGGGTATTTCACAAAAACAATTCCGTAAACATCGTTGGAACTTGGGCGTAACCCCAGTTTACAAACGTGTAGATACTTGTGCTGCTGAGTTTGAATCAGACACAGCGTATATGTATTCAACTTACGATGACGAATGTGAATCAAACCCGTCTAGCAAAGACAAGATCATGGTGATCGGTGGTGGTCCTAACCGTATTGGTCAAGGTATCGAATTCGATTACTGCTGTGTACACGCGGCTCTTGCAATGCGTGAAGACGGTTATGAAACTATCATGGTGAACTGTAACCCTGAAACAGTTTCAACTGACTATGACACTTCAGATCGTTTGTACTTTGAACCAATTACGCTTGAAGATGTGTTAGAAATCGTACGTATTGAGAAGCCAAAAGGCATCATCGTACAGTACGGTGGTCAAACACCACTTAAATTGGCTCGTGCTTTAGAAGAAGCTGGTGCACCAATTATTGGTACATCTCCTGATGCGATTGACCGTGCAGAAGACCGTGAACGTTTCCAACAAATGATTCAACGTCTGCAACTTCGTCAACCAAACAACAGCATTGTAAAATCTGCTGAAGAAGGTATGGCTGAAGCAGCGAAAGTTGGCTATCCACTTGTAGTACGTCCATCATATGTACTTGGTGGTCGCGCGATGGAAATCGTATACAACGATGAAGAGTTACGTCGCTATTTACGTGATGCTGTTCAAGCTTCTAACGATGCCCCTGTTCTTCTTGACCGCTTCCTAGACGACGCGATCGAAGTTGACGTAGACTGCGTATCTGACGGTAAAGACGTGGTGATCGGCGGTATCATGCAGCACATCGAACAAGCAGGTATCCACTCAGGTGACTCTGCATGTTCGATCCCTCCTTACTCTCTTTCTAAAGAGATTCAGGACGAAATGCGCCGTCAAACTATCGCGATGGCGAAAGAGCTTGGTGTTGTTGGTTTAATGAACGTACAGTTTGCTGTTAAAGGCGAAGACGTTTACATCTTAGAAGTGAACCCACGTGCATCACGTACAGTTCCATTTGTATCTAAGTGTATCGGTGAGTCTTTAGCGAAAGTCGCTGCACGTTGTATGGCGGGTCAATCTTTAGAATCTCAAGGATTCACTACAGAGATTATCCCTGAGCACTTCTCTGTTAAAGAAGCAGTGTTTCCATTCAACAAGTTCCCTGGTGTTGATCCAATCCTTGGGCCTGAGATGAAATCTACAGGTGAAGTAATGGGTGTTGGTAAAACATTTGGTGAGGCGTTCTATAAAGCTGTATTAGGTGCAAATGAGCGTTTACCAGGTCTTCCAACGGAAGGTGAAGTTAAACATGCGTTCATCTCTGTACGTGATTCTGATAAACCACGTGCAGCTGGTATTGCAAAACAACTTGCTGACTTTGGCTTCAAAATACTTGCTACTGGTGGCACATACGATGTCATCAAAGCGGCTGGTATTGAATGTGAACGTGTAAATAAAGTGACTGAAGGTCGTCCAAATATTGTGGACCGCTTGAAAAATGGCGAAATACACCTCATTATCAATACAACAGAAGGTAAACAAGCTCAGCAGGATTCGTTCTCAATCCGCCGTTCTGCACTTCAAGGTAAGGTCTATCATACGACTACCCTTAATGGTGCAGATGCAGTTTGCCAAGCTTTAGCAATCAAATTGCCAATGGATGTATATCGTTTGCAAGACTTACAAACAGTAGGTTAATACACTACCAAGAAGTCCCGTCACCTCTTGGTGGCGGGCTTTTTTTCATTTATAGACTTAGTATTTTTTCATACTTACTTTTTTGAGGGACAACTATGCAACGTTATCCTATGACACCTCAAGGCAAAGAAGCGCTTGAGAAAGAATTACACCAACTTAAAACTGTAGATCGTCCTCGTATTACAGCAGCGATTGCTGAAGCGCGTGAACACGGAGATCTTAAAGAAAACGCGGAATACCACGCTGCACGTGAGCAACAAGGTTTCTGTGAAGGCCGTATCCAAGATATCGAAGGAAAATTGGGTGCTGCACAAGTGATTGACGTTAAAGAACTTGAGCAAAATGGACGCGTTGTTTTTGGCGTGACTGTCACAATTGAAAATTTGGATACTGAAGAACGTAAAACGTATCAAATTGTTGGTGACGACGAAGCAGATTTTAAAATTAACAAAATATCTGTGAATTCCCCTATCGCGCGTGGTCTTTTGGGTAAAAATGAAGGCGATGAAGTTAAAATTACGACACCTCAAGGTGAAGTTGAATACGAAATTGTGAGCGTAGAATATCTTTAATTCTTGATATTTTAGGCTATAAACCCCTCTGATGAGGGGTTTTTTATTTTCATTTTAATTGATTCATTGTTTTTGCTAGATGCACTTTTCCAGCTTCATGAAGCTTCGTAATAACATTACGAAAATCTTTTTCCTCTCTATTTTGACTTAGTTTTGATTTAGCAATGATTCTTTCAATTTTAATTTCAAATACAACAAAATGGTTGAGCATTTCCATCAAGAAATCTTTTGGTGCATCTGCCATTTTCCAAGCATTTTTACCATTCGTGATACGTTCATGTTGTTGGGTGAGTTGACCTAATACTGCAAGTTTAGTTTTCTGATCATGATAAAACTGAATTTCACCATTAATGTGTACGACTTGATAATTCCAAGTAGGTACTTTTTTGTGATCTTCAAATTTTGAAGGATAATAATTCGGTGAAATATAAGCATCCTCTGCTTTAAAGATGCATAGTATTTGATTATTCAAAATCGAATGATTGAATAGTGTATTCTGCAATGAAACATGTCCTCTCAATGTTTGTTCATCTACTAATATGAGCGGGATATGTTCAGCAATTAACCCTGTTTGAGTCTGTGCGACCAAAGATGCAAGAGGATACTCCTTTATTATTCTATATATTTCTTCAGGTCTATCTTCTCTAAATTCTGTTTCAACAAACATAGCTTTTCCATTCTTCTAATGCTCAATGAATATAAAAGTTTTTATTCAGGATGTAAGTTTTAATTGGTATATAATGCCCTGAAATATTCTCCTTTTATTTCACCATGTCTGAAAAGCTGATCAACTCCCCTGTCAATCACTGGTGCGAATTCGAATTTATCTCTAAAACAGTCAAAAATCCGAATATTCATATTAAAGGCAATTACAGTTATTACTCAGCCTATTGGGATCAAGGTTTTGAGCGTTGTGTAGTGCGTTATCTACATGACAAACCTTCGACACCAGAAAAACCCATCGATCAGCTTTATATTGGCAATTTTGTCTGTTTTGGCGCTGAGTGTGTCATCATGATGGGTGGAAATCAGTTACACCGTACCGACTGGATTTCAGCATTTCCTTTTGATACGCGTAGTTTTGTGCCTGCTGGCGATACTGTCATTGGTGATGGTTGTTGGATTGGTAGTCGTGCCATGATTATGCAAGGGGTAAAACTTGGTGAAGGTGCAGTCGTTGCTACAGGTGCAGTCGTGACCAAAGATGTACCGCCTTATGCTGTCGTCGGTGGTGTACCTGCTAAAATTATTAAATACCGTTTCCCTGAACAAGATATTAAAAAATTGCTTTCTCTTAAGCTATATGACTTAGATGAAAAGCAGTTTTTAAAAATGCGTGAACAGTTGCAGACCGATGATATTGAAAAATTATCAATATTTTTCAAATAGTCCTGTTTTTATATATTGCATCCAAATCGAATTAAAATCCTTAATATCTTTTAATTTACTAATACAATAAGGGCTCAAGAACCTTTGAAGAGTTTGATTTTTATGATCCTTTTGCCCTACAGTCTTAAATCTTTCTTCTATATCTAAAAGTGTTTCATACAAATTGCAAATAATAATGTCATCGATATTTTTTTCGTTCAATAATTGCTGTCGGATAAAATAAGATTTTGTCGTATATCCATTTTCATCGCCGTTTAAATAGTTGAATAAATAATCAATTATCTTATGCAAATAATTAGCTGAAATATTAAAATTTTCATCAAAGATGAAAGCAATTAAAATTAGATTAAGCTTGAAATCATTTGTTCTCAAGAGTGCATATTGATTAATTTTTTTCACCAACTCTCTAGAATTGTATTCTTTGCTAGATTGCAAACTTAAAATCCCAAAAAACAATTCATTTTTAGTATCTACAGATGTTAATTCGCCGATACGATATAACTGCTGTGCTATTACCTCTTCATACAACTGCGTCTTTCCTAAGTTAGGAAATTCAACAGTAAAATCAATAAACTTTGTTAAATATTCTTCACCAAGACTTTCATCATAACCATAGTTATGACAAACCACTTTTGAAAATTGGGTTTTATCCATTACCAAAACAAAAACAATTTTTGGAATGTCAAAAAAATGTTTAATCCTTTCAATTAAACGAATAGCAAAATCAGGTCGGCAACGATCTAGCTCATCAATAATAAATACCAATGGCTTTTCTAATTTTGCAGCAAGTTCAGCGAGCTCTTGCTTAAAATCTTGAATGGTTTGCTTTTCGATATGATGATTTTCAATCTTCTTCTCAATGTGCTCTTTAACTTTATTGGCTATTTCTTCACTTGCTGTGTCATATACATCTTTGCCCTCTTTATAGACCTCTTGTAAAGCTTCACCTGCACCGCCTAGTCCTACCAAATGCAAACCTGCTTTTGCAGCAATTAATGGCATGACAGCCGCCAAAGAAATTAATACCGAAGCAGTCTTAGAGTTAAAATCTTTAATATCAGCATCATCGATCTCATTTGCATCGTTCAAAGCATGGCTAATCTCTGCTGCAATCGTCAAAAATGGATCATCTAAATAATCATTGGCAAAAGCATCTAAATAAACAACTTGGTGACTTTGATCTTCTAAATGCTTTTTCCAATGCCTTACAAACCAGGTCTTACCTTCACCCCAACGAGCATCTAAAGCTAGAACAGCACCACAATTTAAGCGATCTACATAACGTTCTAATTGCTCACCTAGACGACGACGATCCCATAAATCGCCTTCCCAAGCGATTTCAATATTCTCAAAATCATCATGAATGATATTTACTGGATAATCTTTCATTGTTGTTAAAATTCAGTTGCTTATTTTCCAAATATCTTATCATTATCACTCTTAAAGACATAAAAAACCCACTCAAACGGAGTGGGTTTTCAAAATATAGTCGCTAAAGTAAGGCTTATACTTTTTAATTCTAATTATAGACTCCATACTTTATAAAGATATCTGACGCATCCTTAATTACATCTCTACCCATCACAATATTTTCAAATTGATCTTTTTATGATTCAGTTAATCAAATTTCATTCTTCATAGTTCGTTACCATCTTATATCTCTAAAATTTTAAGATAATAAATCAAAAACAATAACTTAATATAAAAAACCATAGCTTTACACTTGGTTTTATTTTGAACAATTTAGGTCTATGATGAACTTATACACTTTTAAATAGAACGGTTAAAAAAGGAGAACAACATGAATTATCAAAATATCCTCGTTCCAGTGGATGGTTCAGAAGTAGCACTCAACGTCGTTCAGCATGCTGTTGAATTGGCTAAAGCATTTAATAGCAAAATTACCGTTGTTCAAGTGATGACACTCGATCCCTATATCGCAGCCGAATATCTCTCAGATGGGCAGTCAAATCTTTTAATTGAACGAGCACGAAAATTTATTGAAGATAACCTAGCTCAAGCTAAAGCAAAGTTTAATGAATATGGAATAGATGTAGAGACTAAAATACTCGAAGGAGAAAGTATTCACCGTACAATAATGAAAGCGATTGATGAGCTTAATATTGATTTGATTGTTATCAGCTCGCACGGTCGCACAGGATTCAAGAAATTAATTATGGGCAGTGTCGCACAAAGCCTCATTACCGAAGTCAATGTACCTGTTTTTGTCGTAAAGCAATAATAACGGATAGCTCCGTATACCGTCATACGGAGCTACTCGAACCATCCAAAAATCTTGAAATCTATTTTGCCATTGTTAAACACAACTCCCTCTTCAAGTAATCTAGCTTGCTGGCAATTAAAACCTTGATCATCCAAACGCTGATGACTAATTTTACCTTGCGCATTAATGACACGATGCCAAGGCAAGTCGCTACTCACATCTAATTGATTCAAAACACGACCAACTAACCGGGCATGTTTAGGCAGTCCTGACATCGCAGCAATTTGGCCATAACTGGCTACTTTCCCATAAGGAATTTGTGACACTGTGGCCAAGATCAACTGTGCCATTTCCGCTGATACTGATCGATTCATCAATAATTGACCTATAGTTTATCGGATGATTGATTTGAGCAAATGCATTTCATAACAGACTCACTTAATCTAAATTTGCACAATAACAATACACAGAGAAATACAATGAAAAGGATATTTTCACACTTACTTGCTGCTTCAATTGCAGTTGGTACAATCTCTATTACATCGACAACTCAAGCCGCGCCAAGCAGTATAAATATACAAAATATTTTACAACAAGAACGTGCTTGGGCTGGACTTAATACCAAGCGCATTAAAGTCTCCGACATCGATTGGGCTTACAGTGAAGGTGGAACTAAAGGCAAACCAGTACTTATGCTTGTGCATGGTCTTGCAGGCAGTCGGGATAATTGGAATCGAGTCGCTCGCTATCTGACACCACATTATCACGTCATTATTCCTGATTTACCTGGACAAGGTGATAGTAAAGTAGCTGCAGATTTTGATTATTCAATTCCAAATCTAACCGAAAAATTACGTCGCTTTGCGGAAGCCATTCATGTTGATCAAAATCTAAATGTTGCCGGTCACTCCATGGGCGGTGCTGTAGCATTACTCTATGCAGCTCAGTATCCAATCGATACTAAATCATTACTACTCATTAACAGTGCAGGTGTATTTAAATCAGCCAATACGCCTTACTTAAAAGACCCAAACTTACTCAAAAATTTTATCGTTTCTAGACCTGGAGATTTTGATCGGTTATTTAAAATTGCTACGCAGCAACCTCCATTTATACCGAACGAACTGAAAGTCGAACAAGAAAAGCTCATGATATCCAATGTTACGAATAACACAAAACTCGTCGAGCAACTTATTCTCATGTCCAAATCATTTACACCTGAAACATTTGCGCTAGCGGCTCGTTCAATCGATCAACCATCACTCATCATATGGGGAGATCGTGATCAAATTATTAATGTAGAAGCTGCAGCTGAACTGAAAGGATTACTGAAAAATGCTCAAGAGCCTATCATCTTAAAAGGTGTAGGTCATACACCAATATTGGAACAAGAACAAATCCTCGTACAACATTATTTAAATTTTCTTAATCTACTCAAATAAGTTATAGACAATGAATGGGACATTTTAAATGTCCTATTTTTTTCAAGAATAAAAAAAGAGGAACCGAAGTTCCTCTTTTTCACATTAGTCTATTAGAACAACAAGTGGTTTTTGTTCAACAAGTCTTGAAGTGAAACATCAGTATTGTTGAAAGTAATGAGGTCAACCTTGTTATAAGTTGTACCTGCACCATCACGATCAATACTTAACTTCGTATTGTTTCCATCTTTCTCGACAAAGATGAATTTATCAATGTTTTGAGCAGTTGCACTATCAGATAACAACTCAGAAACATCAATCTTCACATTGCTGCCTAATTGGAAGTCATTGATTGTGTCAACACCGTTACCACCGTTATGGCTGTTGTCATTTAACACATTAAAGATCAACTTATCCAAACCTTTAGCAGAAACTGTTTCATTCAAGTAAGTAGAATTAAACTTACCTGCTGTTTCATTCGCCAATGCATCAGCATCATTCGCATTTGCTTCTGGTGTGAATTTGCTCCAAGCCAATGGTGAACCTGATTTAGAATCAATTTGAAGTACTAATTGAGCTGTATCAGACTTACCAGTTACAGGATCAGTAATCGTGTATTTAAAGACATCCGTTTTACCAATCGCGTTTAAGTTTGCATTTGGCTTATAAGCGTATGTACCGTTTGCATCGATAGTTAATGTACCAAACTCGCCTTTAATTGTTGTTGCACCATTAATCGCAACACCATTTACAGCTTTCACAACAGCACCGGCAACTACAAGATCTTTACCATGTACAGCATCAAGATCAGTAATCACATTACCTTTCGCTTCAGTGATTGACTTCACAACAGGCGTTGTACTTGTATTAGTTTCTTTAATTACTAAATTAGTCTGTACATAACCTGGTAAAGAAGCAAGGTTACCATTACTCATTTCTATGCAATATTTACCTGCAGGTAAATCTTCTAAATTGATATGAGCAACTTCTCCAAATAAGCCGATGAAATCAAATAATCCTGCAGATTTATTATTGGCAATTGGTACCCACTTACCAGAACTATTTTGCTGGTAAAGAACAATTGATACTGAGTCTAATAATGTTCCCCATGATGCTGATTTTACTTGAAGCTGCACATCTGCAGTTTTGTTTGCACCAATTGTAAACTCTGTAGCACCACTTGTTTTACCAATCGCAAAACCGGCGAAGCCAATCAACCAATTATAAGAAATTGCATCTTTAATGAATTTCTCTGTAACAGGATACTCGTATTCAATACCAGCTTTAGCAACATTATCAATGGCATCCAACGGAATGTTTGGAGCAGTCACTTGACGTGGTGCAGATTCACCCGCTACATCCGAAGCGGTCACATATACATTTTGTCCATCGTTTAAACTTGGTATCAACTTAATTGAGTAGTTTCCATTGCTATCCGCAGTGGTTGTACCAATCACGTTGTTGTTTGCATCTTTTACTTTAACAGTTGATAAAGCTTGTGCAGTACCTGTTACTAATGAACCATCTGCATTAAATGTTGCCGTTGGCGCATCTGGAGGAGTCACATCCAAATCGAAGCCGATGCTTGATGAAGGACCGACATTTCCAGCTTCATCAATCGCTTTAGCTTCAACGATAATTGTACCTTCTGGTAAATTATTGTTGATTGGATATGTCCAATTACCATTTTGATCAGCAGGAACAAGTGCAGAATCAATAATTCGACCGGTAGAGTCCTTAATCACTAATTCGACAGTAGTATTCGCTTCAGCTTTACCTGTTAATACTGGTTTCAAGTCACTTGGATCTGTAATTGGATTAATAATCACAGCATCAGGAGCTTGAGTATCAACTGTTAATTGCTGAGTTTCAGTTTTTTTGTTCTTAGCTAAATCAGTAGATGTTACTTCAACTGTGTAATTTCCATCCGCTAAATCTCTTGGCGGTGTAAATGTCCAATTGCCTGAGCTATCTACAGAAGCTGGTGCATCTACAACAGTATTTCCATTCTTATCTTTGATCACGACTTGAACTTTAGAATATTGTTCAGTTGAACCAGAAATTGCTGGAGTAGTATCGTTTGTAGGATATAACTCTTCAACTGACAAATCAGGTGAAAGCGTATCTACACCAAATTTTAAAGAAACTGTACGGCTAGTATTACCTGCAGCATCACGTGCAGTGGCTACAAGTGTATATATACCATCTGCTAAAGGTTCTGCTGGTTTATAACTCCAACGGCCTGTAGACAACACTGCTAAACCACTAGATACCACAGCACCGTTAGCATCTTTAATCTCTACAGCAACCTCTTTAGGATTATTTACTGTATTACCACTAATCGTACGTTGTGGATCATTAGTATAGTTAATACTTGGATCAACCGCCGTTACTTGAGCTGCTGTGACTACTGGTTCAGCTACAAATAATGAGCGTGCAGCGAAAGCAGAGAATGCAGCAATTTGAGGCTCAGCAGCTAATGATACTGCCTGTACAGATGCAGCTTCACTCACATCCCATGCAGCTTCTTCATCATCCCAAGGATCGATATCTAACCAAGGATCATTATCATCTTCCCACGGATCAATATCGATATCTGGTGGTGTCAAGTCGATTACAAAATCTTGTTCAGTTGGATTACCTACGTTTCCAGCTTCATCTTTAGGAGTAGCTTCGATTTTGTAGTCACCTTCTTCCAACTCAGCTTCTGGTTTATACGACCATTTACCATCTTCTCCAACTTCAACAGTGGCCTTCTCTTCGAAGCCATCTGGACCGGTGATCACGATATCCACTAGCGAACCTTTCTCACCTGTTCCTGTAATTTCAGGTTGAGGATCATTCGATTCGAAATCATTACCACCAATTGGATCAATAGTAATGTCAGAAGGAGGTGTTGTATCAACTTCTAACTGTTCTTTAGAAGTATCACCTTTGTTACCCGCTTTATCAGTCGGAGTTACTTCAATATCGTAATGACCTTCTGGTAATTCTTCAGTCGGTGTATACGTCCAGTTACCTTCTGGATCAACTTCTGCTTTACCTTCAGAGACAATTTCACCGTCTTTGTCTTTGATCACAACATCAACTATCGCTCCCGGTTCTGTTTTACCAGTAATTTCAGGAGTGGTATCGTTTGTTGGCTTAAGCTCATCGATGGTTAATTCAGG